>NZ_JAVREZ010000625.1:0-223 GCF_031845645.1 Streptomyces doebereineriae | reverse complement strand
TCTTCTGAGTCTTCCCGGGTGTGGAGCCGGCGGACGGAGTCCGGCGCAGCCGTGCGAAGCCCGCGGAGCGGTGCGAGGGCGGCCATGTGGATGGGCCGCTGGCCCGTCTGCTGGGTTTCCCGTACTTTCCGCTGACGCCGACCTTCCCGTGGCTGGGTCCCCTCGGCGCGGTCCCGCTGCCGACGAAGTGGACGATCCAGTTCGGCGAGCCGATCCTCACGGA
>NZ_JAVREZ010000624.1:0-227 GCF_031845645.1 Streptomyces doebereineriae | reverse complement strand
CGCGGCGGGCGAAGGACATCAACCACAAGATCGCGAAACATGTGGTGGCCGAGGCGGAACGCACCGGTCGTGGGATCGCCCTGGAGGATCTGACGGGCATCCGCGAGCGGGTACGGCTTCGCAAGCCCCAACGGGCCACCCATTCCAGCTGGTCTTTCCACCAGCTGGGGCAGTTCATCGCGTACAAGGCCCGCAGGGCGGGGGTGCCGGTGATGCACGTCGATCCG
>NZ_JAVREZ010000623.1:0-243 GCF_031845645.1 Streptomyces doebereineriae | reverse complement strand
CCCGGCGCCAAGAACAAACACCGGGCCCCCCGCTACGACGTCGGCAAGACCGTCAAACGCCCCGAGACCCTCACGGCCATCGGCAAGCCTGGAAGATCTTGGTAGATAAAGAACAAGCTCAGCTTGTTCTTTATCTACCGTCCGCGTGATAGAGCGGGGATGGACGGTCCCAGACGGCGTCTGACCGGCTGACAACCTTTCGCAGTTCGCGGGCACTTCGGGGTGATAGGGCCTGCATCACGG
>NZ_JAVREZ010000622.1:0-255 GCF_031845645.1 Streptomyces doebereineriae | reverse complement strand
GGCTGGGCGCGCAGGCAGCCCAGCACGTCATCAAGAAGACGTGTGATGCGTACACCACGTTGAAGGCGAACCTGAGGGCCGGAAACCTCGGCAGGCCCGGCTCCACGCGCTACCGCCGGGCCGCCGATAAGCCAATCTCCTTCCGCCCGCAGGGTGCGCAGCCTTACGACGACCGGATGCTGTCCTGGCAGATCCCCGGCCGCACGGTGTCGATCTGGACCACCGGCGGGCGGGTCAAGAGTGTGGCGTTCACCG
>NZ_JAVREZ010000621.1:0-255 GCF_031845645.1 Streptomyces doebereineriae | reverse complement strand
GCATCCACATGGCCGCCCTCGCACCGCTCCGCGGGCTTCGCACGGCTGCGCCGGACTCCGTCCGCCGGCTCCACACCCGGGAAGACTCAGAAGAACACGGACCTCCGCTGCACCAGCAACTTGTACAACGTGTGCTGGATCTGTTCCCTCACCTGGTCGGTCAGATTGAACATCAGCATCGGATCCTCCGCGGCCTCCGGCGGATACCCGTCCGTGAGGATCGGCTCGCCGAACTGGATCGTCCACTTCGTCGGC
>NZ_JAVREZ010000620.1:0-255 GCF_031845645.1 Streptomyces doebereineriae | reverse complement strand
GGAAACGCAAGACCGAAGGGAAGCCCGGAGGAAAGCCCGAGAGGGTGAGTACAAAGGAAGCGTCCGTTCCTTGAGAACTCAACAGCGTGCCAAAAATCAACGCCAGATATGTTGATACCCCGTCTCCAGCCGATCGGCTGGGGCGAGGTTCCTTTGAAGAAAACACAGCGAGGACGCTGTGAGCGACCGCCTTATTCCGGTGGTCGCTCCGCTCTCGTGATGTGTCGACCGGATTACCGGTAAACATTCACGGAG
>NZ_JAVREZ010000619.1:0-308 GCF_031845645.1 Streptomyces doebereineriae | reverse complement strand
CCGCGAGCGGGTACGGCTTCGCAAGCCCCAACGGGCCACCCATTCCAGCTGGTCTTTCCACCAGCTGGGGCAGTTCATCGCGTACAAGGCCCGCAGGGCGGGGGTGCCGGTGATGCACGTCGATCCGGCGTACACCTCCCGCACCTGCGCCGAATGCGGCCACATCGACAAGGTGAACCGGGTCTCCCAGGCCTGGTTCGCGTGCCGGAGCTGCGGATTCGTTGATCACGCAGACCGCAACAGCTCCCGCAACATCCGCGCCAGAGCGTGGGAGTTGTGGAGATGCGGGGCCCAGTCAACGGCCCCTG
>NZ_JAVREZ010000618.1:0-310 GCF_031845645.1 Streptomyces doebereineriae | reverse complement strand
CACCCAACAGCGTGCCCGGCACCCCCGCCACTCGTGATCAGCTTTCCACGCTCCGAAGAGCAGTACTTGCAGCCCGAGATGACTGAGAATGCCGAATAATCAACGTTCCACCCATGAGCAACCACCGTCGAACGTGTGCCGACGTAATGGCCCTGGACCACCAAGCAAGCTCGGCGGCCTAGATGCTCCTTAGAAAGGAGGTGATCCAGCCGCACCTTCCGGTACGGCTACCTTGTTACGACTTCGTCCCAATCGCCAGTCCCACCTTCGACAGCTCCCTCCCACAAGGGGTTGGGCCACCGGCTTCGGG
>NZ_JAVREZ010000617.1:0-311 GCF_031845645.1 Streptomyces doebereineriae | reverse complement strand
CACCCAACAGCGTGCCCGGCACCCCCGCCACTCGTGATCAGCTTTCCACGCTCCGAAGAGCAGTACTTGCAGCCCGAGATGACTGAGAATGCCGAATAATCAACGTTCCACCCATGAGCAACCACCGCAGAACGTGTGCCTGCGTAGTGGCCTCTGACCTCACCCCGAAGGGATCGGTAAGAAGTGCTCCTTAGAAAGGAGGTGATCCAGCCGCACCTTCCGGTACGGCTACCTTGTTACGACTTCGTCCCAATCGCCAGTCCCACCTTCGACAGCTCCCTCCCACAAGGGGTTGGGCCACCGGCTTCGGG
>NZ_JAVREZ010000616.1:0-379 GCF_031845645.1 Streptomyces doebereineriae | reverse complement strand
GTACGAGTTGATGACGCATGACGAGATGCGCTTCGTCATCGGTCACGAGCTCGGTCACGCGCTCAGCGGTCACGCCGTCTACCGCACCATGCTCCATCACCTGATGCGGTTGGCGTCGTCGTTCGGTTTCGTCCCGATCGGTGGCTGGGCATTGCGCGCGATCGTCGCCGCCCTGCAGGAATGGCAACGCTTATCCGAACTTTCGGGGGACCGCGCGGGCCTGCTGTGCGGACAGGACTTCGACATGGCGATCCGGGTCGAGCTGAAGTTGGCGGCGGGCCGGCACCTGGACAAGCTCGACTCGCAGGCGTTCCTCGCACAGGCACGCGACTATGACGCGACCGGGGACATGCGCGACGGGGTGCTCAAACTGCTCAAT
>NZ_JAVREZ010000615.1:0-379 GCF_031845645.1 Streptomyces doebereineriae | reverse complement strand
CTCCCTGCTGCTCGCCCTCGTCGCCGGCCTGCTGTCCTTCGTCGTCACCAAGCTCGGCAACCGGTGGAAGGCATCATGAGCACCCAGACAGCCACCCCCGACGCACCACCGGCCCCCACGCCCCGCACCGGCACCGGACGCCGCCCCTCGCCCCCGCCCGCCCGGCGCACCCGGGGCCTCACCTCACGGGTCATGGTCAACGGCGTACTCGCCGTCGTCGCCGTCTACACCCTCATGCCGCTGACCTGGCTGCTCATCGCCGCCACCAAGAACTACCGCGACCTCTTCGCGACCAACCCCTTCAGCCTCGGCGACTTCCACCTCCTGTCCAACCTCGACGCCCTCTTCGCGTACAACGACGGGCTGTACGGCCGCTGGC
>NZ_JAVREZ010000614.1:0-379 GCF_031845645.1 Streptomyces doebereineriae | reverse complement strand
GTCTGCGAGGACGACGACCACCTGCTGGAGACGATCAACAAACGCATCCGGGCCATTCCCGGGGTGCGCTCCACCGAGAGCTTTGTTTACCTCAAGCTCAAGAAGCAGACCTATATGTGGGGAACCCGATAGCCGTGAGCAAGGACCTCAGCCGAACCGCGTACGACCACCTGTGGATGCACTTCACCCGCATGTCGGACTACGAGAACGCGCCCGTTCCCACCATCGTGCGTGGCGAGGGAACGTACATCTTCGACGACAAGGGCAAGCGCTACCTGGACGGCCTCTCCGGCCTGTTCGTGGTCAACGCCGGTCACGGTCGTCACGAGCTCGCCGAGACGGCGTACAAGCAGGGCCAGGAGCTCGCCTTCTTCCCGGT
>NZ_JAVREZ010000613.1:0-380 GCF_031845645.1 Streptomyces doebereineriae | reverse complement strand
GCTCGCGGGAGCGGCTGTCACCCCCGGGTCGTAGTCTGGAATCCCCGGCTCGTCCCACGTGTCGGGCTCTTCGCGTTGCCCCGGCCGCCGCGGCGGCACCTGAACACCCCATGACCCGGACGGATGCCCCTATGAGCCTGCACGGTCTGCTGGATGTCGTCGTTACCGACCCGGCGATCGCCGAGGCGGTGAAAGCCGCCACCGACGGCCACCGCATGCACGTCGACCTGGTGGGCCCACCCGGTGCCCGGCCGTTCGCCGTGGCCGCGCTGGCCCGGCAGACCGGCAGGACCGTGCTGGCCGTCACCGCGACCGGCCGGGAGGCCGAGGATCTGGCCGCCGCCCTGCGTACGCTGCTGCCGCCGGACACGGTGGCGGAG
>NZ_JAVREZ010000612.1:0-380 GCF_031845645.1 Streptomyces doebereineriae | reverse complement strand
GTGCTGCACGAGACCAGCCAGCTCGACTGGGACGAGATGATCGACATCAACCTCTCGGGTGTCTGGAAGTCGGTCAAAGCCGGTGTGCCGCACCTGATCGAAGGCGGCCGCGGCGGCTCGATCATCCTGACCAGCTCGGTCGGTGGCCTCAAGGCCTACCCGCACTGCGGTAACTATGTCGCCGCCAAGCACGGCGTCGTCGGCCTCATGCGCGGCTTCGCCGTGGAGCTGGGTCAGCACAACATCCGTTGCAACACCGTGCATCCCACGCATGTGGCGACCCCGATGCTGCACAACGACGGAACGTTCAAGATGTTCCGGCCCGACCTGGAGAACCCGGGCCCCGACGACATGGCGCCGATCTGCCAGCTGTTCCACAC
>NZ_JAVREZ010000611.1:0-380 GCF_031845645.1 Streptomyces doebereineriae | reverse complement strand
GGCACCACTGGATCGCCGATCTGGACGAGGGCCCGTTCCGGGGCGCCGGGTTCAGTGAGCGCGGCACGCTGGAGAACCTGCGCCGGGGCCTCGCCGCCCCGATCTCCGCCCAGCACCGGCACGCCTGGAGCGACGGGCTGGCGATGCGGGCGGCCCCCTTCGGGGTCTTCGCGGCCGGGCGCCCCGCCGAGGCGGCGCGGCTGGTGGCGGTGGACGGCCGGGTGAGCCACGAGGGCGAGGGGATCTACGGGGGCCAGGCGGTGGCGGCCGGGGTGGCGGCGGCGATGGTCGGCGCGGGTCTCGCCTCGGTGATCGCGGCGGCGCTGTCGGTGGTCCCGATGGACTCCTGGACGGCCCGTTCGCTGCGCCGCGCGGTGGCG
>NZ_JAVREZ010000610.1:0-381 GCF_031845645.1 Streptomyces doebereineriae | reverse complement strand
GGCAGAAGGCGCTCGTCTCCGAGCGCGCCCCCCGCTTCCACGCCGTGCTGGACGAGGCGGCACTCCGCCGTCCCTACGGCGGGCGGGAAGTGATGCGTGCTCAATTGCGGCACCTGATCGACATGTCGGAGCAGCCGAATATCACTCTTCAGGTGATGCCCTTCAGCTTCGGCGGTCATGCCGGGGAGAGCGGGGCATTCACGATGCTGCGTTTCCCGGAATCCGATCTGTCGGACATTGTCTATTTGGAGCAGCTGACAAGTGCGCTCTATCTGGACAAGCCCGAGGAAGTCGCGCAGTACGAACAGGCCATGGGGTGCCTGCGGAAGGACAGCCCCGGCCCGGAGGAGAGCCGGGATCTCCTGCGCGGACTCCTCCAAC
>NZ_JAVREZ010000609.1:0-381 GCF_031845645.1 Streptomyces doebereineriae | reverse complement strand
GATTCCAGCTGTCGACGCCGGAGACGTGTCCGCTCTTGATGAACGCCATCGTCGGGAATCCCGGGGCCGTCAGGTAGGCGCGCAGATTGAAATCGAAGTCGCCGAGGATGCTGCTGCTGTGCATATGGAACTTCACGTGGTAGTCGCCGTTGTCGCTGACGTCGACATCGACCCATCCACCCAACGGCGTTCCGGACGGTGTGGTGACGACTCCGTGGAAGGTACGAGTTGCCATGTGCGCGAACCCCTTCGCCTGTGTGATTGCTGACCTGCACAATCGTTCAGGGGGGGCAGCCGCGGTCGGTAGCGTAGCGCGCTACTCGAATCCCGGCGTCAAGCGTTGCTTTTCAGCGCTCGCCGTACTCCAGTGGCGGTTCCGAC
>NZ_JAVREZ010000608.1:0-381 GCF_031845645.1 Streptomyces doebereineriae | reverse complement strand
AATATCACTGGCGGATCGGCATCGTCGCGCAGTCACACGCGGTGATCGAGCATCTGCTGGAGCAGGTGATCGACGCCGGGGTGGACGCGGCGCTGGTTGCCAAGAAGCGCAAGGGCGCCGACCCTCGGTGGACTGAGATCGACCAGAATCAGTACGCCTCGTTCATCGCCGACCATCCCGGATGCGTGATCGGCGGCACCGCATGGGATTTCGCGAACGAGGCGCGGGTCCCACGCCTTTGCCTCGACCTGCTGGTGATCGAAGAGGCCGGCCAGTTCAACCTGGCCAACACCATCGCGGTGGCCCCGGCCGCGCGCAATCTGCTGCTCCTGGGTGACCCGCAGCAATTGCCCCAGGTCTGCCAGGGCACCCACCCGGCAC
>NZ_JAVREZ010000607.1:0-382 GCF_031845645.1 Streptomyces doebereineriae | reverse complement strand
CCCGCACCTACCGGCCCGGGCAGCCGCAGACCTGCCGGGCCCCCGTCTCGTACTGGCTGTTCGCGTTCCTGCTCACCGGCGAGGTCGAAGAGCTGCGCGAACTGCTGGACACGACGGTCCGGGCCTCCCGGGAGTTCGGTTACGAGTGGGAGCTCGGCGCGGCGCTGGAGATGCGCGCCAGGATTCTGGCCAACCGCCCCGACTGGGCGGGGGAGGCGCTGGCCGACACCGACGAGTCCCTGGAGATCTTCGTCCGGCTCGGCGACGACTGGGGGGCCGCCGAGGCGCACTCCTCCCGGGGCGAGGCGCAGGAGCGGGCGGGCGACTTCGCCGCGGCGGCCGAGAGCTACCTCGCCGCGGTCGGCCACGCGCGGGCGCTCGG
>NZ_JAVREZ010000606.1:0-382 GCF_031845645.1 Streptomyces doebereineriae | reverse complement strand
GGCACAGGTCCCTGCGCACCGGCGGACGGCTCACCACCGGCGTCCGGTACGCCGGGTGGCGCGGGATCTCGAACGCCGTGTCCTCGCCGGCCCGGATCGCGGCGGGCGCCTGGAGGAGTTTCAGCAGTCGGCGCAGCGCGGCGGTGGCGCCGGGCGGTCCTGGCGCCGTCCACGCGGCCGACCCGTCGGGGGCGGTCCTGGCGAGCGGGAAGCGGGCCCCGATCCGCTCGGGGTCCCCGGCCAGGAACACGGTCCTGGTGAAGGCGCGGCGCCAGGCGGCGGCCTCGGCGGCGTCGAGTCCCTGCGCGTACGCGCAGGTCTGCCGGGCCCAGCCGGCGAGGTCCAGGTCGCGCACCACGACGGCCACCAGGGTGTCGTCGCC
>NZ_JAVREZ010000605.1:0-382 GCF_031845645.1 Streptomyces doebereineriae | reverse complement strand
ACCGCGCCCTCGGGGACGCGATGGACGCGGGCGTCACACCCGGCAGCCCGGAAGCGCATCAACTCGTCGAGCGGCACCGCGAAGTCTTCGCCGCGTACTTTCCCCTCACCAGACAGATGCAGGTCTGTCTCGGCCGCATGTACGAGGACGATCCGGGGTTCGCCGCTCACTACGACGGCATCCGCACCGGCCTCGCCACGTGGTTCCGCCGCATCATTGACGCCGACGCGCGTGCCCACGGCATCGACCCCGACACCGCGACCTGGAACGGGGAGCAGGAGGAGCGGTACAGGAAGCGCCGCTGAGCCTTTCAGCCTTGAACCCGGTCAGACAGCGCAGCGGCACCGGAGCGATGACGGGTCGCTGAGGGCCAGGTACGTGA
>NZ_JAVREZ010000604.1:0-382 GCF_031845645.1 Streptomyces doebereineriae | reverse complement strand
CTCTATGCCTGCCCGGACCACGCGTTGAAGCTGGACCCCGGCCCGTTCCCCGGAGAGCTTGAGCGGGGCGCGTAGCCCCTCGCAGACACCATCACGGCCCCGTACGGCACCCCGCCGCACGGGGCTTTGTCTGTGCCCCGCACGAGCGAAATGAGGTGTGCCGCGCGGCCTCGCCGCCTACTCTCGGTACATGGCTGATCTCACAGACCCCGACGTTCGGACAGCGTTGCGCAAGTATCAGGACGGGGGGCCCATCAGCGCCCTGTTCGAGACAGGGGAAATCGGCGACAACACGTTCGCCGCTCTGGACCGACGGGCGCAAGAAGCTGAAGACCAGGGCGACCAGGAAGCAGCGGACCGGCTCGGGGACGTCCTCACCTAC
>NZ_JAVREZ010000603.1:0-382 GCF_031845645.1 Streptomyces doebereineriae | reverse complement strand
CTGCTCGTCTCCCTCGTACCGCTCGTCCTCGGCTCGGTGGTCTGCGCCCTGTCCTCGTCCGTGATCCCGATGATCGCCGGACGCGGCCTCCAGGGCCTCGGCATGGGCGTGGTGCCGCTCGGCATCAGCCTGCTGCGGGACGTCGTCCCGGCGGAGCGGCTCGGCCCGTCCATCGCGGTCATGAGCGCGTCGATGGGCGTGGGCGGCGCCCTGGGCCTGCCGTTCGCCGCCGCCATCGCGGAGAACACGAGCTGGCGGGTGCTGTTCTGGGTGGTCGCCGCCCTGGCCCTCGCGGTCGGCGCGCTGATCCGCGCCCTGGTCCCCGCCGACCGCCCGGCCACCGCCCCGGCGGGCCGCTTCGACCTGGTCGGGGCCATCGGCC
>NZ_JAVREZ010000602.1:0-382 GCF_031845645.1 Streptomyces doebereineriae | reverse complement strand
CCAACATGCCAAGCCGTTTTTCCCATGGATAAGGCTTGCGTGTTTTCCAATCTTTCACCAATTCAATGCCAGCAATCAATCCGACACGCCGGACATCTCCAACCTGGGGTAATTTCCAAAAACGCTGCAACATGACTTCCAAATCCATTCCACGTTGGGCAATGGTTTGAATTGTTTTTTCTTGATCAAAAATTTCAAGATTCGCTAACGCAGCAGCGCATCCCAATGGATTTCCGGTATAACTATGTCCGTGAAAAAAAGTCTTCTTATCTTGATAGCTTCCAAGGAAGGAATCGAAGATCCGTTGATGGGTTAATGTAGCAGCTAATGGCAAATAGCCTCCTGTTAAACCTTTGGCTAAACATAAAAAATCCGGTGTAAC
>NZ_JAVREZ010000601.1:0-382 GCF_031845645.1 Streptomyces doebereineriae | reverse complement strand
ATCAACGCCAACCCGGCGTCGCTCGTCGCCGTGATGATGAACCTCGGCGAGATGGTCACGGCCACGCAGTCGGTCTCCGACGAGACGCTGAAGCTCCTCGCCGAGGAGATGAACTACGTCCTGGAGATCGTCAGCCCGGAGGAGGAGGACCGCGAGCTGCTCGAGTCCTTCGACATCGAGTTCGGCGAGGACGAGGGCGGCGAAGAGGCCCTGGTCTCCCGTCCGCCGGTCGTGACCGTCATGGGTCACGTCGACCACGGTAAGACCCGGCTTCTCGACGCGATCCGCAAGACCAACGTGGTCGCGGGCGAGGCCGGTGGCATCACCCAGCACATCGGTGCCTACCAGGTCACGACGGACGTCAACGACGAAGAGCGCAAGA
>NZ_JAVREZ010000600.1:0-382 GCF_031845645.1 Streptomyces doebereineriae | reverse complement strand
ATGATCTCCTCCTCGGGCAGGTCGAGGTGGGCGGCGAGCTCCTTGACCGTGGGGTCGCGGTCCAGCTCGGCGGAGAGCTGCTCCTTCGCCTTGGCGAGGTCGACCCGCAGCTCCTGGAGGCGGCGCGGTACGTGCACGGACCAGGTGGTGTCGCGGAAGAAGCGCTTGATCTCGCCCACGATGTAGGGGACGGCGAAGGTGGCGAACTCGACCTCGCGGGAGAGGTCGAAGCGGTCGATCGCCTTGATCAGCCCGATCGTGCCGACCTGGATGATGTCCTCGGTGTCGTCGCCGCCCCGGTTGCGGAACCGGGACGCGGCGAAACGGACCAGCGAGAGGTTCATCTCGATCAGGGTGTTGCGCGCGTACTGGTACTCATGGG
>NZ_JAVREZ010000599.1:0-383 GCF_031845645.1 Streptomyces doebereineriae | reverse complement strand
GCCCGAACTGACCGCCGACTCGCGGATCGCGGTCAACGGCTCGCACGGCGCGATGGAGAAGCAGGGCCTCGACCAGGTGGTCAGGTACGCCCACGCCCGCTACCCGCGCCTGCGGTTCATCGGCCAGAACCTCAGCGACGCACGGCAGTTGCACTGGCGGGACCTCTCCCACCCGAACGCCGCCGTGACCGCGATGCCGACCCACCCCGACCACCCGATGTACCGCGAGGACAAGGTCCGCGTCTACATCGACCCGGTCACCTGGATCGACGACCTGCGCGACTTCGACTTCTCCTACGGCTCGCGCATCCACGGCAACATCGCCGCGCTGCTCGCGGGCACCCCGGCCACGGTGCTGTGCGGCGACTCGCGCACCCTCGAAC
>NZ_JAVREZ010000598.1:0-383 GCF_031845645.1 Streptomyces doebereineriae | reverse complement strand
GAAGGGCTCGTCGCCCTGGTTGGCCGCGGTGATGTCCACACCGCCCGCCGCGCAGTTCTTCCTGGCGGTGAGCGCCGGGGCGGGACCGGTCTCGGCCCAGGTGGCGGTGGCCCGGGCGGAGACGGTGGACTCGCTGGAACCGGCCAGGATCTGGGTCTGGGTGCGGGTGGTCCCGGCGAAGGCCCGGCCGACCGGTACGGAGGTGGTCGTCTGGACGGTCAGCGAGGCGGAGCCGTCGGCGCTGCCCTCGGGCACGTCGAAGTAGAGCCGGGCGCCGTCGGCGGCGGAGGTGACGGGCTTCCCCTTCTCGTCCGTCACCGTGATGCCGCTGGCCGCCGCGTCCACCGGGGGCGATACGGAGACCTGGTCCGCGTCCGTACGGA
>NZ_JAVREZ010000597.1:0-383 GCF_031845645.1 Streptomyces doebereineriae | reverse complement strand
CGTATGCCTCCTCCCGGCGCCCCAGGAGCACATCGAGAAGGTTCTCGCCGAACGCGCCGTGGAACTGGGCGTCGATCTCCGCAGGGGCCAGGAGGTGACAGATGTGCAGCAGGAGGACGACTTCGTCCGGATCACCCTGGCCGACGGAGAGACGTTCACCACCCGCTACCTGGTAGGGGCCGACGGCGGCCACAGCATGGTGCGGCGCCTGTCCGGCATCGACTTCCCCGGCGTGACCACCGACGACTTCATCACCCGCTCCGCGCACGTGTCCGTGGCGGACGAGCACCTGGGCCCCGACGGCAGCCTGCACGTCCCCGGCTACGGCACCCTGCCGCCCCTGCTCTACGTGCGCACGGAGTACGGCACGATCGCGTGGGGTC
>NZ_JAVREZ010000596.1:0-384 GCF_031845645.1 Streptomyces doebereineriae | reverse complement strand
GTTCAACGACGCACTCAAGAAGCGCTGCGAACAGTGACGTTCACCCGCCGTACGCCCGAATCCCCTACGGTGACGCCCGATCGGCGCGATGATCGACCCACACAGTCACACACGGCACGGACACAGACACACGGGGCCGGACGGCGCCCCGGAAGGACGGAGACCTCACCATGCCGGACCCGCTGACCGCCGAGCGCGACCCCCGCACCCTCCGGTGGGCGGCCATCGCCCTGGCGGCCGCCGGTGTGCTCCTCGCCCTCTACCCGGCGCTGCGCCCCTACAGCGACGAGACCACCCTCGACGGTGCGGACGCCATGGCCTCCGGCCGCTGGGCCCTCTCCCACCTCGCGGGCATGCTCGCGTTCATCCTGATGCCGCTCGGAC
>NZ_JAVREZ010000595.1:0-385 GCF_031845645.1 Streptomyces doebereineriae | reverse complement strand
GTCCGGATAATGTATAAAAATCATCCAGTGGGCATTCTACAGAAAAAGAGTCTCCACCTGTCGTACGGGTATCCCATGCCACAGCGTCGTAGTCTTTATTACCACCTGCCGGGAAAGGATCATGGTAAACATTTACTATTTTTACAGGTAAGCTGGAAGTATATTTACCACTAATAATAATTTTATTATCCTTAAATTCTCCTTTTAGTTTCACTAAATTATTTTGTACAGAAGCATACCAGTCACTTCTGGTTGTTGTAGCAAATGTTTGTGACATAGAAAACAATGCCGATGTTGCATTGGTAATATAAGTAGGTGTTTTACCATACGAGTAATTTCCTGCTCCCATTAATGCTGTTCCCAAAGTAGGCTTCTCTGTTTTATG
>NZ_JAVREZ010000594.1:0-385 GCF_031845645.1 Streptomyces doebereineriae | reverse complement strand
GTCCAGGCCATGCCCGCGCTGTTCGAGGTTTCCGATGACCCGCTCGCGATGCTCGATCGGGTTGGCATCGTCGTATTTGAACTTGGCTTCCACCCGCAGTACCTCCAGGCGTATGCCGCGAATGCCGGGCAGCATGCGTCCGTACGGATCTTCGCCGACGGCGACGACCGCGTGGCGGCCTTCGGACTGGAAGTCGGCGAGTTGAGCGGCCAGGATCCGGGCCTTGCCCTCGGGATCGTCCAAAATCGTTGGGCGGCAGATGAACTGAACCGATGAATAGTAGCTCGTCGGCACGCCGTCCTCATCGGGGCCGCCGGCCTTGGCTCGCCAGTAGGTGGGGATGAACGCGTAGTCGCCGATCACGGTCAGGCGTACCTCGGTGGCT
>NZ_JAVREZ010000593.1:0-385 GCF_031845645.1 Streptomyces doebereineriae | reverse complement strand
GGCTGATAGATGTCGGGCACACCGTCGTGGTCGGCATCGACGGTTTCCAGCTCGTGAATGCGGCGATATGCGGCGTTGCGCGACACCAGAACCACCGCGGCCAGCAGGCCTGCGACCACCGATCCGGTGACCACCGCGATCTTCACGTCGTCGTCGGCCACGGTCGCGTGCCCGAACGCCAGTTCCCCGATGAGCAGCGAGACCGTGAAACCGATCCCGGCCAACATCGCGACACCGAGCACGTCTCGCCAGGCGAGATCCTCATCCAGGCTCGCGTGGGTGAAGCGGGCCAGCAAATAGGTGGTTCCCAGCACGCCGATGGGTTTGCCGAGCACCAGGCCGGCGATCACCCCGATGGTCACGGGATGCGACAACGCCGTGGCGA
>NZ_JAVREZ010000592.1:0-386 GCF_031845645.1 Streptomyces doebereineriae | reverse complement strand
AAGGAATATATGCCTTCGCGGACACCGCAGGGAAAAAGGGGTTATTCCTGCCCCAAGCGGGATAGTGCCTTTTGGCAGGCGTTGTCCATATCGGTTATTTTACGCGCAAAATCGCCGATTGCCAAATCGCCGCCGTTCAGGGAGGTTTTCAATAGGTCGTGGACGACGTTGAGCGCGGCCATAATGACGATTTTTTCGCTGTCCGCGACGCGGCCGCCTTCGCGGATGGCTTCGGCTTTGCCGTTGAGCATTCCGACTGCCTGCAACAGTGTGTCTTTTTCTTCTGCCGGCGTGTTGACGGTCAGCCGGGCGTGCATGACTTCGATGTAGACTTGTTCGATGTTCATCCTTTAATCCTTATTGCTGCGTTTCCTGCCGTTGGGGGA
>NZ_JAVREZ010000591.1:0-386 GCF_031845645.1 Streptomyces doebereineriae | reverse complement strand
GCCCCGGCCGGACGCCCTGCGCGCCGCCCTCGACGCGGCCGTCGCCGAGTTCCGTACGCGGGACGAGGCGCTGCCCGAGGAGCTCCGTACCCGTGCCGAACGTGACCGGATCGGCCGGGAGATCTGGTCCCGCCCGGTCGGCGCCACCGAACTGCCCCTGCGCGCGGTCCACGCGGCCCAGTCCCTCGGCTTCCTGCGCGCCGACCCCGGTCTCCCCGTATCGCTGTTCGCCTCGGGCGCCTGGCTGCGGCTGCGGACCCCGTTCGGCTCGGTCGCCCTGCGCCGCGACCCGGCCGGGGGGCTGGGCGGTCCCGGCGGGCTGAATCTGTCGGTCGGGCGGGGCTGAAGCGCCGGAGCCGCCGGGCCTGCGGGCCGGGTATGGCTGA
>NZ_JAVREZ010000590.1:0-386 GCF_031845645.1 Streptomyces doebereineriae | reverse complement strand
CCTGGACGTAGTCGTTCTGTTTGGCGGTGATGACGGAGCCGCGCGCGATGCGTGCGATCTGCGGCCAGCCCAGCAGCACGATGAAGCCGATCACGGGCCAGACGGTGGAGCTGGTGACGACGGACAGGAAGACGAGTCCGCCGAGGACCACCGGGATGCCGAAGAAGACGTCCGTGATGCGGGAGAGCACGGCGTCCCATCCCCTGCCGAAGAAGCCGGCGAGACCGCCCAACACGCCGCCCAGCAGCAGCGAGACCCCGAGGGTCGAGAGGACACCGACGGTCACCGAGGTCCGGGCGCCGTAGACGGTGCGGGTGTAGACGTCGCAGCCCTGGCCGTCGAAGCCGAAGGGGTGGCCGGGCTGGGAGCCCTCCTGGGCCTTGGAC
>NZ_JAVREZ010000589.1:0-386 GCF_031845645.1 Streptomyces doebereineriae | reverse complement strand
TCGGAGGGGTTGCGCTCCTTCGGCTGGCAGGTGCCGGCCTACACCATGCCCGAGGGCGCCACCGACGTCGTGGTACTGCGGGTCGTCGTGCGCGAGGGGTTCTCGGCCGATCTGGCCCGCGCGCTCAAGGAGGACACGATCATCGTGCTCCAGCGACTCGACAAGCTCAAGCCGAGCGGCGCATTCAACGACCTGCAGCCGTTTGCGCACTAAAAGGCGCCTACCGGTCCGCTGATCTCCCCCGATACCTGGCTCTGGGACAATGGTCGGCGGTGATATGACATGCAGACGACCGAACTCGAGACATCGCTGAACCCGCACGCATCGCCGCAGGCGATGGTGGATCTCGGCGCGATCGGCCACAACGTCCGCCTGCTGCGCGAACA
>NZ_JAVREZ010000588.1:0-387 GCF_031845645.1 Streptomyces doebereineriae | reverse complement strand
AACGGGTATCTGCTGCGGCAGGACTGGGACGAGGGGTTCGCCACCTCGATCCATCTGGTGCTGGACCTGGAATCCGGCGACTACGAGATCTTCTCGGCCGGTCATCCGCCCGCCCTGCAACTGCACTCGGGCAGCGGGCAGTGGGAGGAGAAGTCGGGCGAGGGCCCGCTGCTCGGCGTCTACGACGGGGCCGAGTTCGACGCGGTGAAGGGCTCACTGGCGCCGGGGGACGTCCTGATGCTGTTCACGGACGGCCTGGTGGAGGCGTCCGACCGGGACATCAGCGAGGGCATCGACCGGCTGACGGGCGAGGCCGACCACTATGTCTCCACCGGCTTCGAGGGCGCGGCCTGGCACCTGATCGAGGCATGCGCCAAGGACGTCAAC
>NZ_JAVREZ010000587.1:0-388 GCF_031845645.1 Streptomyces doebereineriae | reverse complement strand
CTACCGGCTGGTCGTCAGCCGGGCCTGCCCCTGGGCCAGCCGCGCTCTGGTCTCCCGCCGCCTGCTCGGCCTGGAGGACGCCCTCTCCCTCGCCGTCACCGACCCCATCCAGGACGACCGCAGCTGGCGCTTCACCCTGGACCCGGACGGCAAGGACCCGGTGCTCGGCATCCGCTATCTGAGCGAGGCGTACGACGCCCGGGAGCGGGACTACCCCGGCGGGGTCAGCGTCCCCGCGATCGTCGACGTACCGAGCGGGAAGCTGGTCACCAACGACTACCAGCGGATCACCCTGGACCTGGCCACCGAGTGGACCGCCCTGTACCGCCCCGGCGCCCCCGACCTCTACCCCGAGCCGCTGCGCGCGGAGATCGACGAGGTCATGGAG
>NZ_JAVREZ010000586.1:0-389 GCF_031845645.1 Streptomyces doebereineriae | reverse complement strand
GTTGAAGACGCCGTGGTTGTCATAGCTGAACCAGGTGTCTACCACCCGGAAGCGCTCGCCACCGCCCAGCAGGACCCCTGCCCCGACGGGAAGGTCGAGCAGACCGTTCTCCTGCATGTACAGGACGTCAGAAGACTTCGCTTCGTGAAAGTACGTCGGCCACCGGTAGACACCGGGACTTTCCGCCATGTGGACCCTCCCCAGGTTCATGGGCGCCTGACACGCCCTCCTGGTAGATCATGCCTCGGGCCAGCCTGCTTCGGGCGGTTCGATGTCCACGGCTTCGCCTGGTGTGATCGCGGTGATCACACGCCCGCCTGTCCCACGCCGGCCCCCTCGGGGCTCTGCGCTGAAACAGAGGACACCGTCGCTCGCGACCGAGACAATGA
>NZ_JAVREZ010000585.1:0-389 GCF_031845645.1 Streptomyces doebereineriae | reverse complement strand
CCACACGACTGAGCATCTTCAAGCACTACAACATCCAGGATGACAGTCTGCATGCCAGTGCCGATGGTCAGAAGTTCGAAGCCAAGCGCGAGACGTTCCGTACACGGTATTCCTCAAAATACTTCGGTACCAGCAAAGGCGTCTCGGCGGTCAGTCTGAATGCCAATCATATGGCCATCAATGCCCGGGTTATCGGCGCCAACGAACATGAATCCCATTACATCTTTGACCTGTTGATGAACAACAGTACTGAGATTATCCCGGACATGCTCTCAACTGACACTCATGGGGTAAATCATGTGAACTTTGCCTTGCTCGATCTGTTCGGTTATCGGTTCGCCCCCCGATATGCCCGGGTTGGCAAGGTCATCAATGAGCTGTTCAACATC
>NZ_JAVREZ010000584.1:0-389 GCF_031845645.1 Streptomyces doebereineriae | reverse complement strand
CCCATTATAAAGTCCAAGCCTGCTGTTCCAACCTCAATTATCTGAAATACGGGCTGCTGACGCGCAAAAACAGCGAATCCGCGATGCAGGCAGGCGAAAGCAGTAGCCGAACTGCCGTCCAAACGGCACAGGGCGCACAAAGTATGTTCCTTCAAGGCGAGCGCACCGATGAAAAAGAAATTCCAAAAGACGGAAACGTCGTTTATCTAGGCACTTGGTACGGGCATATTGCCATCAACGGCACAAGTTGGACCCGCGAAGCCTCCAATCAGGAAAATGGTAATCGGGCAAAGTTTGACGTGAATTTCAAAGACAAAAAAATTACCGGCACGTTAACCGCTGCAAACAGGCAGGAGGCAACCTTTACCATTGATGCCATGATTGAGGGC
>NZ_JAVREZ010000583.1:0-389 GCF_031845645.1 Streptomyces doebereineriae | reverse complement strand
ATATTAACCTGTTTCCCATCGACTACGCATTTCTGCCTCGCCTTAGGGGCCGACTTACCCTACGCCGATGAACGTTGCGTAGGAAACCTTGGGCTTTCGGCGAGCGGGCTTTTCACCCGCTTTATCGCTACTCATGTCAACATTCGCACTTCTGATACCTCCAGCACACTTTACAATGCACCTTCATCAGCCTACAGAACGCTCCCCTACCATGCCGGTAAACCGGCATCCGCAGCTTCGGTTATAGATTTGAGCCCCGTTACATCTTCCGCGCAGGCCGACTCGACTAGTGAGCTATTACGCTTTCTTTAAAGGGTGGCTGCTTCTAAGCCAACCTCCTAGCTGTCTAAGCCTTCCCACATCGTTTCCCACTTAATCTATCATTTGGG
>NZ_JAVREZ010000582.1:0-390 GCF_031845645.1 Streptomyces doebereineriae | reverse complement strand
AGTCCGCGCGCGCCGCCAGCGGGCCCAGGTCCTCGATGCCGTGGATCGTGCGCCGGGCGGTCCGGCCCACCAGCGCCACCTGGACGCCCAGGCCGTGCAGCAGCCGGGTGATCTCCCGCCCGATGGGGCCCGCGCCGACGACCACCGCCCGCGAACCGGCCACCTGCTGCCCCTCCCGGTGGTGCCAGCGCCGCTCCCGCTGGAGGGCCAGGGTGGTGGGCAGATCCTTGGCGAAGGCCAGCACCAGCCCGGCCACGTACTCCGCGATCGGCCGCTCGAAGATGCCCCGGGCGTTGGTCAGTACGGTGCCGGACGCGGCCAGCTCCGGACAGAGCAGCCGGTCCACGCCCGCGCTCGCCGCGTGCACCCAGCGCGGCCGGGGCCCCTCCC
>NZ_JAVREZ010000581.1:0-390 GCF_031845645.1 Streptomyces doebereineriae | reverse complement strand
CTCCTTGACCGGCTCACCCAACACCAGCGGGGCAGCGCCGGCGGCCTGGGTGCCGAGCATGCGCGGGAGCCGGTCCGACAGACCGTCGCGGTGATACTCGTTGTAGCCCTTCCAGTAGGCGGTGATGTTGCCCGCGTTGCCCACCGGCAGCGCGTGCACGTCGGGAGCGGTGCCCAGCGCGTCGACGATCTCGAACGCGGCGGTCTTCTGCCCCTCGATGCGGTACGGGTTGACCGAGTTCACCAGGGCGATGGTCGGGAAATCCGCGGTGATCTTGCGGGCCAGCTCCAGGCAGTCGTCGAAATTGCCGTCGACCTGAATGATCTTGGCCCCGTACATGACGGCCTGCGCCAGCTTGCCCATCGCGATCTTGCCCTGCGGGATCAGCAC
>NZ_JAVREZ010000580.1:0-390 GCF_031845645.1 Streptomyces doebereineriae | reverse complement strand
CGCCCTGTTCCAGAGCCTGGTTCAGCAGCAGCCGGGAATCGGCGATGCGGTGCTTGAAACCTTCGGCCTGGGCGAGCAGGTTCTCCACCACCTCGGCAGGCTCGAGCGCCTTGCGGTTGTAGATCTTGACCAGCACCTGGTTCTTGAATTCCAGTGCGCCCTCGATCTTTTCGGCCAGCAACTGCTCATCGAGCACATCGGCGACCCGGATCCCGATGCGGGCGATCTTGTCCTGGTAGCAGGGACCGATGCCGCGGCCGGTGGTGCCGATCTTCTTGCTGCCCGCGTAGCGCTCCACGACCTTGTCGATGGCGACGTGATACGGCATCAGCAGATGCGCGTCGGCCGAGATCAGCAGGCCCGAGGTGTCGACGCCTCGATCTTCCAGAC
>NZ_JAVREZ010000579.1:0-390 GCF_031845645.1 Streptomyces doebereineriae | reverse complement strand
CCACTCGGGCGGTGCTCGGCAAGGCGGGCATGTCGCTCAAGGACATCGACCTCGTCGAGATCAACGAGGCGTTCGCGTCGGTGGTGCTCAGCTGGGCCCAGGAGTTCGAGGCGGACCTCGACGGCCTGGAGAAGGTCAACGTCAACGGCGGCGCGATCGCGCTGGGCCACCCGGTCGGCGCGACGGGAGCCCGTCTGATCACCACGGCCCTGCACGAACTGGAACGCCGGGACAAGGAGTTCGCGCTCATCACGATGTGCGCGGGCGGGGCGCTGGCCACGGGGACGATCATCCAGCGGCTGTGACTGCGGGGTTCACCAGGGAGCCCCCAGAACCGCATGAGCCCCGGGACCGCATGAGCCCCCGGCACCTCAGGAGCCCCGGGACCTC
>NZ_JAVREZ010000578.1:0-390 GCF_031845645.1 Streptomyces doebereineriae | reverse complement strand
CCCGAGCCCTGCCGGATGTCCAGCAGCCCGTTGTGAGCCAGGGCCCGCACCGCCTCGCGCACGGTGTTACGGGCCACGCCGAGCTGCTCGACCAGCTCCGGCTCGGTCGGAATCCGTGAGCCGACCGGCCACTCGCCCGAGGTGATCTGGTTGCGCAGCTGCGCGATCACCTGGTCGGCGAGTGCCGAACGCCGTGGAGACGTCAGCGCCATGGTGCTCCTTGCTCGTGAGCGGGGCTGTGAAGCGGGAAAAGTGTCCGGGCGGATTCTCTCAGGGGAACCGGTGGTTCCGGCGGCTCCGGACGATTGGACAATCAATCATCCCATGATTCTATGATGGCATCATGCCGGACGACGAAACCCAGACCCAGACCCAAGCCCAGATTCAGAC
>NZ_JAVREZ010000577.1:0-391 GCF_031845645.1 Streptomyces doebereineriae | reverse complement strand
CTGCTGGGCGAACTGCGGATCCGACTTTGAGAACGCCTCGTCCAGCATCAGCTGGGCGAACAACGGCCGGGTGTCATTGCTGTCCGGGCTGGCCAGGTTGAAGCTCAGCGCCCCGGCCAGGCAGAACGCCATGAGCTTCTCCTGCTCACCACCCGAGTTGTCACCGGAATTGCTGTAGGTCCGGATGACCTCGCCGGTCTCGGCGTCGCGCTCTTCGCAGTACAGCACGAACCGGTTGCGCACATCCAGCGCATCGCGTGTCCACTGCCGGTCCTCGGGTGTGTTGCCGGCCAACAACTTCCGCAGCTGCAGGATGTCGGTGTACTGATCGAACATCGCGGTCTCGTCGCCGAAGCTCACCAGCGACACCCGCGAGGAGATGCGCTGGGCC
>NZ_JAVREZ010000576.1:0-391 GCF_031845645.1 Streptomyces doebereineriae | reverse complement strand
ACTCGGTGGCCTGGCTCAAGGCGATGGCCTGGGACCTGCGCGGCAACATGCAGGACGAGATCGACCGTTCGCTGCTGACCAGCCGCCTCGACAAGGGCCAGATCGAGGACCTGTACCCGGAGTACCCCTACAAGACGCACAAGCCGATCGTCGACCGGGGGGCGGTCTCCCCGGTCACCGGGAAGTTCGAACTCGACGCCACCCCGTCCGGCGGCACCGGGGCCGAGATCCCGCAGGGCGCCGCCGAGGGCCTCAACACCCAGCTCTCCGCGCTCTCCGACACCCTCGACGAGATCCCCGCCCTGCTCGGCCCGAACGGCAACGGCATCGGGTCCAACTCCTGGGTCGTCAACGGCGACCACACGACGACCGGCAAGGCGCTGCTCGCCAA
>NZ_JAVREZ010000575.1:0-391 GCF_031845645.1 Streptomyces doebereineriae | reverse complement strand
AGGCTCGGTAATCGACGAAAACGCCGTAATACCAATGCTTTCAGCGATCAACGACGAACTGGGCACGCTCGACTTGCTGGACAGCAACGCCGGCACCGCGTCGCGCGGGACCAGCATCGCCGACACCGACCGTGCGGAATACCAGCGACTGCTCGATGTGCACCTACTCGGCCCGCTGGCTCTGATTCGGGCCGCTCTGCCACAGCTCCGCTCGACCGGTCGTGCGGACGTAATCGCGATATCGAGCACCATAACCCGCGAGTTCGCCAAAGGTGCTGCGGCGTATACGTTGGCGAAGAGCGCACTGGAGGCCGCGGCGCTCACGTTGGCCCGCGAGGAGCGCCAGTACGGCATTCGGGTCAACGTCGTCGCCCCCGGCCTGGTGGCCACG
>NZ_JAVREZ010000574.1:0-391 GCF_031845645.1 Streptomyces doebereineriae | reverse complement strand
CCCCTGCTCCTGTGCCTCATCGAGAAACTCGGGCAGCGGGGCCCGCAGTTCGGGCAGCACCTCGTGGTCGAGAAGTGCCTGCAAGTCGGCCTGCTTGGCACTGCGGCCGGCTTGGTTGTCGAGTTCGTGAATGCCGGAATCGGTTGCATAGTCGTACAACTCGTGCTGGATGGGCCGTGAGGTGTCGATGTCCATGCTGCCGGGCTTCCAGTACGTGTACATGCCGAGCTTGGCGTCCTGGGTTCGCACGGCCACGATGTGGCTGGGTGCCGACGTCGGGATCTCGGTGGGTGGGCCGTCCGTGCCGAAGAACTTCTTTGCCAGTGGGGATTTCATCAAGGCGGCCATCTCCTCCACCGACATGTCGTCGGTGGCGTGCGCGACCCACGCC
>NZ_JAVREZ010000573.1:0-392 GCF_031845645.1 Streptomyces doebereineriae | reverse complement strand
GTTCATCGCCCGGCAGATCAGCCGGTCGGAGCCGTCGTCGTGCGGTTCTGTGACCACCCGGGCCACGAAACCCACGGTGATCGTCTCCCCGCGATGATCGGTGACGTCCCAGGTGGTGCACAAGGTGTTGCCCACCACCGGCTTGATCGTCATGGCCAGCACCTTGGCCTCAGTGCCGTTGAGGTCGCGGGCAGGCAGGTCGTCGGCGAACGTCCGGTCGTGCGTGGCTTCGGTCTCCGGGTTCATGCCGCTGTTGTGCAGGGATTCGGCGGTGTCGGTGGCCACGCCCGCGGTCAGATCCCAGACCAGCGGGCCGGGAACCGGCCGTTGCGGCGGTTCGGCATCGGCCGGCCCGATCCAGACATGCACCCCGTGGATGTGTCCGTCGGACA
>NZ_JAVREZ010000572.1:0-393 GCF_031845645.1 Streptomyces doebereineriae | reverse complement strand
TGCCCGGCGAGGTCTCATCCTCCTGGTCGTACTCGACCGGCGGCGGCGCCTCCGGTGTGCCCGGGATCTCGGTGCCGCTGATCGGACATCGCGCGGTCTCCGGGACTTTCGCGAGAGCCACCGCACCGATCACGCATGCTCCCATCATGTAGTAGGCCGGCACCAGGTTCTCACCGGTCAGGTTGACGAGCCAATCGTTGACCGCCGGTGCGGTACCTCCGAATATCGACGTCGACTCGTTGTAGGCGATCGCGAAGCCCGCGTACCGGACCTGCGTGGGGAACATCGCCGGGAAGGTCGCCGAAATGGTGGCCAGTTGCGGCACGTACAACAGTCCCAGCACAGCGAAACCGATCACCGCACCCGTCACGTTGGTGCCCATCAGAAGGAACA
>NZ_JAVREZ010000571.1:0-393 GCF_031845645.1 Streptomyces doebereineriae | reverse complement strand
AGGCGCGTTCGGTCGCGGTGCTGCAGCAGGTGATCGGGCTGACCCAGAAGATGTCCGACGAACTCCACTCGACGGTGCTCACGTTGGAGAACCTCAAGCAGGTCACCGACGACATGAATGCCGGGATCTCCAACCTCGACGACTTCTTGCGACCGTTGAAGAATTACTTCTACTGGGAGCCACACTGTTTCGACATCCCGATCTGCTGGTCGCTGAGGTCGATCTTCGACGCCATGGACGGTGTGGACAAGCTCGACGACAGTTTGCAGGTCATGGTGGAGAACATGGACGAGCTGGACTCGATCATGCCGAAGCTGCTGGTCCAGTTCCCGAAGATGATCGCGATCATGAAGACAATGCGCGTGAGCACCTTGACGATGCACACCACCATGT
>NZ_JAVREZ010000570.1:0-393 GCF_031845645.1 Streptomyces doebereineriae | reverse complement strand
CTTCTGGGTTGACTGCGTAAAGTCGGCCGTCGTCGCCGAACCGTATCCAGGCGATGTCATCGCCGATGGTCTGGGCGGTCCAGCCAGGCAGTGTCGGAGACAGCATGGCCATGTTGGTCTTGCCGCATGAGGAAGGGAAGGCGGCGGCGATGTAGTGCACCTGCTGCTCGGGCGAGGTGAGTTTGAGAATGAGCATGTGCTCGGCGAGCCAGCCCTCGTCGTGGGCCATCTTCGACGCGATGCGCAGCGCATAACATTTCTTGCCGAGCAGGGCGTTGCCGCCGTAGCCCGACCCGTAGCTCCAGATGGCGCGTTCTTCGGGGAAGTGCGAGATGTATTTGGTGTGATCGCACGGCCAGGGCACGTCTGCGTGTCCGTGCTGAAGGGGGGCGC
>NZ_JAVREZ010000569.1:0-393 GCF_031845645.1 Streptomyces doebereineriae | reverse complement strand
AGGTGTCGTCGTCGGGATCACCAGGCAGGGGCGGGATTACCTGCGGCCGGCGCTACACACCTACGCCATGCTGGTGCGGCAGTTCTACCTCGCGCCGCTGAACCGCGACCAGATGACCGCGCTGGGCGACAGCGCCCGACGGGTCAGCGACGCCTTGAAGACCGACAACCCCGCAACGTGCTAGTCGCCGAGTTCGGCATAGGCCAGCGACGGGAAGGCGATGGTGGACATCCACAGCCGGCCGGCCGATTCGACCACGCCGGTGACGGTGCCGAAGTCCGGCCGCGTGGTGCGCAGCCCGGCGATCGCCTCGCCGGAATCGGCATCGAAAGCCACCACCCACACCTGCGGACGGATCTTGGGTTGAAGTCGATCAGGCAACCGCCACAAGAG
>NZ_JAVREZ010000568.1:0-393 GCF_031845645.1 Streptomyces doebereineriae | reverse complement strand
ACGCATACCACCAGTTCGAAAGTCGCCGCGAGTTTCACCCCGAGAATGTTCAGGCCCATGAACACGAGGTAAGCCCCGACCGCTGCATGTTTTGGGTCGAGTGCCGGAAACTGCACATTCAAGTAGGCGCCGATAGCCAAGGCAATGGCGGGCGGTGCGAAGACAAATTCGATCAATGTCGCGAGCCCGGCGATCAAGCCACCTTTCTCACCAAACGCGCGACGGCTGTAGGCAAACGGGCCACCCGCATGAGGAATCGCGGTAGTCAGCTCGGTAAAGCTGAATATAAAGCAGGTGTACATGGCGGCGACCATCAACGACGTCACCAGAAAGCCCAGCGTACCGGCCACGCCCCAGCCGTAGCTCCAGCCAAAGTATTCGCCGGAAATCACC
>NZ_JAVREZ010000567.1:0-393 GCF_031845645.1 Streptomyces doebereineriae | reverse complement strand
ACGGACGCCCCGCCGGTCGACGAGGACATGGACCGGCTCACACCCAGCGCGAGCGCGAGGTGCTGCGGCTGATCGCCCGGGGGTACGCGTACAAGGAGATCGCGAAGCAGCTGTTCATCTCGGTGAAGACGGTCGAGTCCCATGTCTCGGCGGTGCTGCGCAAGCTCCAGCTCTCCAACCGGCACGAGCTGACCCGCTGGGCGACGGCGCGACGGCTGGTCTGAGCGCACCGGGCCCGAGCCCCCGGGGCTCGTGGCCTCATGCCACCCGGGTGGCCCCCGCGAAGGGCATCTGGTCGATGGGCGCGATGCGGACCGGCGCTCCCGGGCGCGGGGCGTGGATCATCTGGCCGTTGCCGATGTAGAGGCCGACGTGGCTGATCCCCGAGTAGAA
>NZ_JAVREZ010000566.1:0-394 GCF_031845645.1 Streptomyces doebereineriae | reverse complement strand
GGTTGGGTGTCGGCGCACGACACTCTGCTCGACGCCGCAGAACGGCTGACCATCCCGATCGAGTACCTGCTCCCGTTGGACGACAAGGAAATCCCGCGCGAATTCGGTCTCGAGTTGTTCGACGCGTTCGCGTCGCAGGACAAGGTTCTGCACCCCATCCCGGGTGGGCATCACCAGGTACCCACAGATGGCCGGATCGACACGCGGTTCTTCCCACGACACCTCGGAACATTGCCAGGACGCCGTCGGACCCACATACTGACCTAGGCGGCAGGTCTTCCTGACAGGCTGAACCTGCCATATCGATGCAGTACGCATCTTCCATGCTCGGTCCGCAATCCACGCGGCGAGCGCGCCCTTGGGCCATTCCCCCGGCGCAGGCACCTCATCCCTC
>NZ_JAVREZ010000565.1:0-394 GCF_031845645.1 Streptomyces doebereineriae | reverse complement strand
AGTACGGCGAAGGCTCCGGCGGCCAGCTGGGCGACGGGGTGCCCGTGGGTCTGGGCCGCGCACTCGACGGCGAGCTGGAGCACGAGCTGCGGCTCCCACCCCACGAGCAGCCCGAACGGCGCGGACCGGGTGAGCGCGCCCGCGTCCCGGGCGGCGGGGTTCTTGGGCCGCTCCAGGGTCCCCATGACACTGTCGCCGAAACCTCCGAGGCACTCCCGGGTGGGCTCGCGGCGGGCGTAGAGCCACTCCTCGGCGGCCAGCCACCCGTTGTCCTTGCGCCGCTCGTCGGGCCCCCAGTCGTGCTGGGTGGCGGCCCAGCGCAGATGGGCCCGGTGGACGTCGGTGGGCGGGTGCCAGGCGCCGGTGTCGCGGCGGACCTGGGCACGGATCAGCC
>NZ_JAVREZ010000564.1:0-394 GCF_031845645.1 Streptomyces doebereineriae | reverse complement strand
AGTCACTCCTCGGCTTCTCGCCGGGCCCCGGCTCGGGCCCGGCGCTGCCGAAGATATGCGGGCGCCCGCATGGCTCTGCCGGATTCGAGCCATGTCAGGGCTCACGGCTCACAGCCCCGGCGCCCCCCACACCGGGAACCACCGCGACAGGTCCTTCTCCACCCGGAGGTCGTCGCCGAGCGCGCCCCGTACCTGGAGCTCCAGCTGGTTGTCCCGCTTCTCGGCGTCGCCGGGGAGCGGGGCGAAGGGGTAGAACGTGCCGCGCTTGTAGAGGTACACGAGCGCCAGCGACCGGCCCTCGGCTCCCTCCCCGCCCCGGAAGCCGATCAGCGAGCAGAGCAGATGCGGGCCGAAGCCGCCGTCCTGGAGCAGGGTGTTCACCGCGTGCAGATCG
>NZ_JAVREZ010000563.1:0-394 GCF_031845645.1 Streptomyces doebereineriae | reverse complement strand
ACCCGAACTCGTATGACGGTTGCGCCTGGGCGGAATGCGGCAGATCCTGGGAATGCTCGATGGAAGGTGCTTCGTAGCCGCTGGACAACGGTTCGGACGGCTGCGAGCCGGGGTCGGATGGCGGCGTTTCGCCCGCGTTGCCGTCCGCGTTTGTCATGCTGATCAACCTAGCGCACGGACAGCGACGCCCCGGGCGCGTGACGTCGGCACCAAATCCGGTGTGAGGGCGTTGCTGTAACGAGAGCAGCCGCCGAGGGTGCGGTGCGGAGGAGAGTGAAGTTCCACATGACGAGCCCATTTCAGTCCGGTCAGACACCGGGTGCCGCGCCCGCTGCGCGCGGCGCGTTGCCGACGCCGCCCAAAGGCTGGCCGATCGGTTCCTATCCGACGTATG
>NZ_JAVREZ010000562.1:0-394 GCF_031845645.1 Streptomyces doebereineriae | reverse complement strand
CGGTATCAGTGCCGCGTCACACCCTCAGCCCCGGTACCCGATGACGGTCATCATCCCGGCCTCCGCGTGGTAGACGTTGTGGCAGTGGACCATCCACAGCCCCGGGTTGTCGGCGTCGAACTCCACGGTCAGCGACCGGTGCGGCAGCACGATCGCGGTGTCCTTACGGGCCCCGGCGCCGTTCCCCGCCAGCGCGAAGGTGTGCCCGTGCAGATGGATGGGGTGCCACATGGCCGTCCCGTTCTCGAAGACGGCCCGCACCCGCTCCCCGGCCACCACCGGCCGCCGCCGCTCCGCGCTGTAGGGCTGCCCGTCGAAGGCCCAGTCGTACTTCTCCATCCCGCCCGTGAGCCGCATCCGCACGGTCCGGTCCGGCGCGCGCCGCTCCAGCGCC
>NZ_JAVREZ010000561.1:0-394 GCF_031845645.1 Streptomyces doebereineriae | reverse complement strand
CTCCGTGAATGTTTACCCGTAATCGGGTGCACACATCACGAGAGCGGAGCGACCACCGGAATAAGGCGGTCGCTCACAGCGTCCTCGCTGTGTTTTCTTCAAAGGAACCTCGCCCCAGCCGATCGGCCGGAGACGGGGTATCAACATATCTGGCGTTGATTTTTGGCACGCTGTTGAGTTCTCAAGGAACGGACGCTTCCTTTGTACTCACCCTCTCGGGCTTTCCTCCGGGCTTCCCTTCGGTCTTGCGTTTCCGACTCTATCAGACCGTTTCCGGTTCCGATTTCCTCGGTGCTTTCCAGGTTCCCGCTCTCGCGTTTCCCTTTCCGGCGGTTCCGACTCTATCAGATCCTTTCGGGCCTGATTCCCAGTCAGCGGGGCTTGTCTTCCCGGC
>NZ_JAVREZ010000560.1:0-395 GCF_031845645.1 Streptomyces doebereineriae | reverse complement strand
AGGTCGATCTCCTCGTCGGAGAACTGGTCCAGACACCCGGCGACGATCGCTTCGAGCTGGGTCCCCTCGTGTTCACCCACCGCCCGGGAGAGGGCGAGCAGTTCTTCCGGGCGGGCGTGCCGGGAGGCGACGGGTGCGCCGTCGCCGTCGGAGTGCGTGGACGACTGGGTGGTGGAGAGCCCCCAGGCCCCGGCGTCCATGGCGTCGTGGAAGAGGGCGAGCATGGCGTCCAGTTGGGCGGGGGTCGGCTGCCCGCCGACCGCGTCCGGCCCCATGACGTACCGCCTGAGCGCGCAGTGCCCGACCATGAACCCGGCGTTGACGGCGATGCGCCCTTCGAGGGCGTCCAGGTACTCGCGGAAGCTGGACCAGGTCCAGTCGACGCCCTCCTCCAG
>NZ_JAVREZ010000559.1:0-395 GCF_031845645.1 Streptomyces doebereineriae | reverse complement strand
AGCTCACCCGCGTCGCTGGCCCTTCCCCGATGCTGTACGTCGCCTCAGCCATGCCCCAGATTGCGTCAAACGAGTAGGAAAAGCGCCACGTCCGCACTACCTTCACGGCTCGGTCAACGCCCCGCTCGCACAATCCCAGCACGGGCATCCCCATCCCATCCCAACACGATCCCAGCACGGTGCGGATGACCAGAAATGACGACAGGTGACGAGGGGTCAATCATCCCAGCACTATCCCAGCACAGGAAACGCAAAGGGCCCGACCCTGGAGAGTCGGACCCTGCCTGACCTGCACATTTGCAAGATCAGCGACGGGGCGACATGTCGGCGGCTACACGTTGAAGCGGAACTCCACCACATCCCCGTCCTGCATCACGTACTCCTTGCCCTCCATG
>NZ_JAVREZ010000558.1:0-395 GCF_031845645.1 Streptomyces doebereineriae | reverse complement strand
AACGGGTGACGACAACCTTCCCCACCATGCGGCCCGACTCCACATCGCGGTGGGCCTGCCGTAGCCCCTCGGCGTCGAAGCTGCCGATGGTCTTGGTAACGGTGCTGCGCAGCTTCCCGCCGTCCACCAGCTGTGCGGTGCGCGTGAGTAACTGCTGCTGGTAGCTCATGTCGTAGCCGAACAACGACCGGGTGAACATCAGTTCCCAGTGCCAGGCGATGCTCTTCTCTTTCAGGGCGACCAGGTCCAGCCCCGGTGGCTCGTCGATTGCGGTGATGTGGCCGAATGGCCGCATGATTTCGGCGTAGGTGTCGACGTTGCCCGCCGAGTGGGGAGAGAACAGGTAGTCGATTCCGTCCGGTGCGGTCGCGAGTGCCTCGTCACGCAGATTGTGG
>NZ_JAVREZ010000557.1:0-395 GCF_031845645.1 Streptomyces doebereineriae | reverse complement strand
GATCTCCTCCAGGCTGTACGAGCCGTCGATGCCCCTGCTCTTCCAGGGGTAGTGGGAGATCTTCGGGAAGAGTCCGGCCGCCACATCGGTCTCCGGGGTGGCCACGCCGAAGTTCTCGTCGCTGCCGAAGATGATGAGCGATGTCTTGTCGCTCCTGGCCCCCTCCGCCTCGGCCAGCCGGGCGCGGAACGTCTTCTCGGCCTTCTCGCCCTCCTCCGTGCGCCCGGTGAGCGTGGCCAGATCCCGCAGGTAGCCGACGCTGTCCTGCCAGGAACCGGGCTGTACGGGCCAGAAGGTGGTGGCGCCCTTCAGCGCGGGGGCGAGCTTGCCGTGGGTGTCCGCCAGGCCGATCACCAGGTCGGGGCGGTGGGAGAGGATCGCCTCGACCTCGGGGC
>NZ_JAVREZ010000556.1:0-396 GCF_031845645.1 Streptomyces doebereineriae | reverse complement strand
ACCTGGGCGAACGCGGTGCCGTGGATACGGGGGTCCTCACCGAGGATCAGGTCGACGACCGAGGTCTTCAGCAGCGGGAGGAGCGCCTCGGACGCCTCGTCCAGATGGCCCCGGTAGGTCGCCGAGTCCAGATAGAGGCCCGCCGTCATGCCCGGGTACTGGCAGCCCTGCCCGGTGAAGACGAAGGCGGTCCGCACCTCGCGGGGTGAGCGCCGCATGTCCCGGTAGGCCATGTGGCGGGCCAGGTCGCCGATGGTCCGGTGGGCCCAGATGTCGTCCAGGTCGATGATCGGCCCGAACTCCTCCTCGATGTCGCCGTACAGGCTCAGCGCGGCCACCGAGTCCAGCTCGTAGCCGACGAGCGGGTCCGTCTCCTCCACCGGCCGGCCGAGGTAG
>NZ_JAVREZ010000555.1:0-396 GCF_031845645.1 Streptomyces doebereineriae | reverse complement strand
CCGGGGGGCGGGGCGCGGTGCGGGTCGGCCGGGACGGTGAACGCCCACAGCGAGGTTCCGGTCCCCGGGTCGGGGAAGACCACGGCCTGGTCCACCTCCGGGTTCTCGCACAGGGCGCGCTCCACCCGGGCCGGTTCCAGCCGGTGGCCCCGGATCTTCACCTGGTCGTCGACCCGCCCGAGGAACACCAGGTGGCCGTCGGCGTCGATCCGCCCCAGGTCGCCCGTGACGTACACCCGCGCGCCGGGAGCGGGTGCCGCAGGGTCGGGGACGAACCGGCGGGCGGTGGCGGCCTCGTCGCCGAGGAAGCCCCGGGCCAGCAGTGGTCCGCCGATGTGGATCTCGCCCGTCTCGCCGTCCGGCACCGGTCGCCCGTCCCTCCGGACGCTGATCTCC
>NZ_JAVREZ010000554.1:0-396 GCF_031845645.1 Streptomyces doebereineriae | reverse complement strand
ACCAGGACCGGTTCGGTCCGCCGTTGCACCTCGAGGCCTCCCGCGAGCACCTCGGCGAACAACTGCAGGGCGTCACGGCCCATGTCGAACGCATGCGATTCGATCGAGGTCAACGGGACGTGCATCTCGTCCGTCAGAGCAATATTGTTGAACCCGATCAGCGACACGTCCTCACCGACCCG
This sequence comes from Streptomyces doebereineriae, assembly GCF_031845645.1. NCBI lineage: Bacteria > Bacillati > Actinomycetota > Actinomycetes > Kitasatosporales > Streptomycetaceae > Streptomyces > Streptomyces doebereineriae. The sequence goes on along the minus strand of NZ_JAVREZ010000554.1, from coordinate 214 downwards.
CAAGCCGTGATTGCGAATCGAGCCGGCGGCACCGATGGCGGCGAAGTCGTTCACCGCGAACAGCGCGGTCGGCGGTGATGCCGCATCGAGTAGGCGGTCCGCGGCGACGTGACCACCGTGGCTGTCCAGACCCGTGAACACAATGTTCCCCTCGGGCACTTCGATGCCCGCCTCCCGGAAACGGTCGACAAAGCCCGCAGGCCGGTCGATCCCG
>NZ_JAVREZ010000553.1:0-396 GCF_031845645.1 Streptomyces doebereineriae | reverse complement strand
CATTCAATGAAGTGCCGCGCACAGCCGACAAACCCACGTTGCTCAAGCGTACTCTGCCAACCAGGAATCGGTTTATGCACTACGCCCTGCCCGCGCTCCTCACGCCATTCGCGCATATCCGTAATGTCGATGAGCGCACCGTCAGTCACGGCCTGCACGGTTTCACGCTGACTTCCGGCACGGCGATGCATACAGGTGGTGATCTGCAAAGGACCAGCCGAAAAATGGTGCTCGGCAAACAGCATTTCGCCAGCGTCGTTAGTCAGTAGCGTACCGCCATCCAGAGAGGCTTTGCCGCCCGACAACCACAGCGCGGTATCCACCACATGCAGATAATCATCCAGCAACGTGAAATAAAGATCGTGTGGCCCGACGCTATTGCTACGATGTTTATCC
>NZ_JAVREZ010000552.1:0-396 GCF_031845645.1 Streptomyces doebereineriae | reverse complement strand
CCCGGCGGCGGCGCGGTCGCCCGCCGCGGAGCCGATGTTGGCCTGGACGAGGGAGAGGGCGAGGGCAGCGGCGGCGAGCCGGGCGACTCTGCGGCGCCAGGAACGGGGGGATCGCCGACGGCGGTGTTCGCGACTGTTTCGGTTTCGGAAGAGCACGGCACTCCTGTTCGGAAGTGGGGGGAGATTTCTCGATCACGGTAGAGAGCGCTCTCTCATCGGAACGTAAGAGTGCTGCCTGCGCATGTCAAGGGAAGGCGCGAGAACTGCAACGAGCTGAACAATGAAGGGACTTAAGGGGGTGGAGGATGGGAGAGCGCTCTCCATTTCTGCCCTCGGAACGTGCCGTTCCCCGGCGTACGGGGAGGTGCCCCGCCGTTCCTGGAGTGACGGGAGAGG
>NZ_JAVREZ010000551.1:0-396 GCF_031845645.1 Streptomyces doebereineriae | reverse complement strand
GAACCTGGACAAGGCGCGCGTCGGCCTCGGGGGCAGTCATGAGCCCGTCCGAGGTGGATCTGATCGGCCTGGGGATGACGGCGATGTCGCTGCGGCCCGGCGCCACACCGTTACGGTTGGCCACCGAGGCGAGCACCGCCGCGCTGATCGACGCTCAAATCGATCGCGCCGACGTTGACGGGCTCCTCGTCGGTTCCTCACAGGGTGTACGCCCAGACCGGCTCGGTGTCGGTTTCGCCGCCGCAGGTGGCTTCCGGGATCTGCGACTGCTCGAACACGTCGAGATCAAGGGCGCCACCACCATTGCAATGATCCAACGCGCTCGCCATGCGATCGCCACTGGAGAAGCATCTACCGTGCTCTGTGTCTTCGCTGATGCACCGCTGGTCGCAGGCA
>NZ_JAVREZ010000550.1:0-397 GCF_031845645.1 Streptomyces doebereineriae | reverse complement strand
GAGGAGTATTCGGTGCTCAGGGCGCTCCATGCTCCGGCGGCTGCCAACAGCGGTCCGGCGCCGGGGCCGCTGCTGAGCAGGGCCGAGTGCACTTCGGGCGGGACGGCCATCCAGACCGGGGCGGTCATCGCAGACCGCCGGGCAGGGTGGGGGACGGGGTGGCGTCGCTATTTGCTGCTTTGGGGATGGGGGTGCTGTTGGTCATCGGCGTTGTCCGGGGTTCAGTGCATGCAGGCGGCCCGGCGTCTCCTTTCGATCGTTAGCTCCCCCATCGGACAAGTATGGTTAGCATAAGCTAACTTCAGTCGATTTGGGGTATGAACTTCCTATGTTTTGGCGGAATCGTCAATTTGGGTTCGTGCTGAAGTAGCGGCGGTAGGCGGACAGGTTCTCGGCC
>NZ_JAVREZ010000549.1:0-397 GCF_031845645.1 Streptomyces doebereineriae | reverse complement strand
AGTACCACCTGATCCGGCTGCTCAAGACCCGTGGCAGCAACGGCCTCTTCCTCTACCTGGTGCTGGACTCGAGCCGGGCGAACCTGGCGATGGCCCGCCACCAGCTGAAGAAGATCGAGGCGGAGCTGGAGGTCTGAGGCTCAGTACCGAGGGCTCCGTAAGGGGGACTCCGCACTGAACTACGTCAGTACGGGAGGACTCCATGCGGGAGAACTCCGCACCGGAGAACTCCGTGCGGGAGAACTCAGCGTTGGAGGAATCCGTACGGGAGGAGCCCCTACGGGAGGGCTCCCTACCCTCCTCCGGAGCTGCTCAGCGGGAGGTCCGTGCGCCTCCCGCACCCCTCACCGGCGGCGACGCCGCGCCCCGCCCGGCGCGGCGTCCCCCGCCTCCGGAC
>NZ_JAVREZ010000548.1:0-398 GCF_031845645.1 Streptomyces doebereineriae | reverse complement strand
TCATGGAGTTTTCTCCCTGTTACCGTGCCAAAAGGGCACGGCCTACGCAGCAGTGTAGTCAAAACCTGTTACATGTCAGCGGCCGCGAATATTCGACCGGCGATACTGCTCCGCGGTGCAGCCCGCGTGGCGTTGGAACATGGCGATGAAGGCCGAGGCGGTGCTGTAACCCAAGTCGAATGCCACATGTTGCACGCTGCGCTCGCTGTCGAGGGCCTCAATGGCGGCGAGGTAACGCAGGCGTTGGCGCCATTCGCCAAAGCTCATGCCCAGCTCCCGCACAAATTGCCGGGCCAGGGTGCGTTCGCTCACGTGCACGTGCTCCGCCCATTGCGCCAGCGGGCGGTTGTCGCCGGGCTCGGCCTGCATGCCTTCGAGCACACTGAGCAGCCCGGGGT
>NZ_JAVREZ010000547.1:0-398 GCF_031845645.1 Streptomyces doebereineriae | reverse complement strand
GTGCTGGAACCCCTGCGCGAGGAGCTGGCCCGCTACTGTCTGCGCCCGCCACGGGTGACGTTGTCGCTGCTCGGTGAGGCCGCGGTCGCGACGGGGGCCCTCCGGCTGGCGCTCGACCATGTCGAGGAGCAGTTGTTCGCCGTCGAGGGAGCGGTGACGGCCCGCCGCTGACCGCGAGCGGAAGACGGGCCGGATGGCGTCCGGCCCAGGTCGGAAGGAGCGGGTGGCGTCCGCCCCTGGGCCGAGGCCGGGGCCGAAGGTGACGGCCTCCCGGGCCGGAAGGGCCGAGTGACGGCTGGCCTCGGATCGGAAGGGCCGAGTGACGGTCGGCTCAGGGGCGGAAGGACCGGCTGCCGTCCGCCCCGGACCAAGGGGTCAGGTGACGGTCGCCCCAGGGC
>NZ_JAVREZ010000546.1:0-398 GCF_031845645.1 Streptomyces doebereineriae | reverse complement strand
GTCGAAGCGGAGGTAATCATCGCCGATCCTCCGCCTTCCGACTCCCTGGCGCGTGACCCAGCTGTCGCACTTGTCCAGTTGATATCGACGAAGATCATGAAGTCCCAACGCTGACCTGGCGCCTATGCCGCCGCGGAAAAGAGTGCATCTCGGGGCAAACATCGCAGGGTATCCTTCAGAGACACTGAGGAGGGGACTTCAATGTTTGTTGACAGTGAAATATTGCGCTGCGGTGCAGAATTCTCGCGGAGTGCCGGGGCAGTCGCACAGCAAGGCTCCGATCGCTTGGCGGCCGCACAGCTATCTCCAAAGATATTCGGCGACTTTGCGAAGGCCGAGGAATTCCACAACGCGGTTTGCCACGCGCACGAAACCCACGTCACTGCGATGCGGAAACA
>NZ_JAVREZ010000545.1:0-398 GCF_031845645.1 Streptomyces doebereineriae | reverse complement strand
GTTCCGGATTGTTTTCAGGCGTATCCGCGCATCAGAACATACTGCGCACGCCCATATTGACCTGCCAATTCTGGCGCATCGTGTGCATCGAAGACCTTTGCGCCTCAAAATAAAGCTGCCGTCCGTTTCCGGCATTGCGGCGCACCACGCCCAAGCCGTATTCCAACCAGCCGCCCCGGTGTTTGAATTCCTCCACGGCAGAGCCGTTGAACCTGTGGCGGATCGTGCCGATAAACTCGCGTTTGTACATCAGCTTGCCGTAGATGTTCAGCCTGCCGCCGTCCAAACCGTCCACGCCCGCCCGAAAGCCGAACCGCCCCATCAGGCTGCGGAAGTTGTCCGTCTCGGCAGACAGCCCGTTTGACAGCGGAAAGCCGTAGCCGCGCGTAAACCAGTAA
>NZ_JAVREZ010000544.1:0-399 GCF_031845645.1 Streptomyces doebereineriae | reverse complement strand
GTACGGGATTGGGTGAATACCGCAACATCGGCGTACCGCCGTCTGGTGCCCGACTTGGTGAACCGACACTGGAAGACGGGTATCTCCTGCTTCACGACGCGGTTCCCTGAAACGAGGCGTCGGTGTCATGAGCCAGCTCCGTGAAGAAGCCGTTTCCTCCAGCGACGAAGCTGCGGGCCAGACGTTCGGGCTGGCTGGCTGGCGGGTGGTGTTCCCCCTCGCGGTTGTCGAAAGCCGTCGGCTGCTGCTGCATCCGGCTGTCCTGATCACGTTAGCCGCGTACGCGGCTCTGTGGATCTACTCCACGGTGAGTGGTGCGGACCGCTTTCCGGTGTTGCACGATGAGTCCCGGTATACCCAGGCGCCCGCGCTGCTGGTGGCCGCCGGTACATTCCTGGC
>NZ_JAVREZ010000543.1:0-399 GCF_031845645.1 Streptomyces doebereineriae | reverse complement strand
CTTCAGCGGTGACCCGCTACCTGCATCCGACGACAGGTGAACCTCAATCCGGCAGAGCCGCGCGACATTGCCGATCGCTTTTCGCCGCAAGGTCTTGGATCACTCCGTACAGGCCGTTTCGTGCTGCAGCTGTGCGCGTTTCGGTTCCCGCCGCCGTGACATACCGCTGGGATGTCGTGATTGATTCGTGGCCTAGCAGCTTCATTAGTGTGTAGACACTGACATTGGCACTGGCCAGTTCTGTCGCGAATGTATGCCGCAATCCATGAACCATGGCTCCGGGGACCGGCTGGGCATCGGTGCCGGCGCGGTTGAATGCTCGCTTAATACGTGATTGAACCGTTCCCCGGGTGATGCGCTCGCCGTCCCGTCCAACGAACAGTGGAGACCGAGCTGGCC
>NZ_JAVREZ010000542.1:0-399 GCF_031845645.1 Streptomyces doebereineriae | reverse complement strand
CGGTCGAGGAACGTGTCGTCGCCGGTGGACAGGTAGTGGTGCCAGACGCCGACCGCCACGTACGCGACGAAGTTGGTCTCCCGGCCCCGGTCGGTGACGTCGGCGAAGTCGCCGTCGGCGTAGGCCGCGTACCAGGAGCCGTCGTCGTTCTGGTGCCGGGCGAGCCATTCGTAGGCCCGGGTGGCGGCCTCGTGTTCGCCCGCCGCGTCCAGCGCCATCGCGGCCTCGGTGTGGTCCCACGGGTCGAGGTGGTGGCCCCTGAACCACGGGATCGCGCCGTCCTCGCGCTGCACGGCGCGGATGCCGGCGACGGTGGCGAGGGCCTGCTCGGCGGTGAGGACCCCGGGCAGGACGAGGTGTTCTGTCCGGGGGGTGGTCACGTGGCGTCCACCCGGGGCA
>NZ_JAVREZ010000541.1:0-399 GCF_031845645.1 Streptomyces doebereineriae | reverse complement strand
GTCCCTGGCGATTATCGTCTGCGGCTATGGCCTGTTTAAATCTAACGTAAGCTGTCTGCTCGGCGAGCTGTATGAGCCAACCGATCCGCGTCGTGATGGCGGTTTCTCGCTGATGTATGCGGCGGGTAACGTGGGGTCTATTATCGCACCTATCGCCTGTGGTTACGCCCAGGAAGAGTACAGCTGGGCGATGGGCTTTGGCCTGGCGGCGGTTGGCATGATCGCGGGTCTGGTCATTTTCTTATGTGGCAATCGTCATTTCACTCATACCCGCGGCGTTAACAAAAAAGTACTGCGTGCGACAAACTTTCTCCTGCCGAACTGGGGATGGCTGCTGGTTCTGCTGGTGGCAACGCCTGCACTGATTACCATACTGTTCTGGAAAGAGTGGTCGGTATA
>NZ_JAVREZ010000540.1:0-399 GCF_031845645.1 Streptomyces doebereineriae | reverse complement strand
ACCGTGCACCGGCCCGCCGATCTTCTCGTCCTCGGCCAGCAGCTGGAGCGCGTCCGTGAGCTGGATCTCGCCGCCGCGGCCGGGCTCGGTCCGTCGCAGTATGTCGAAGACGGCGGGGTCCAGGACGTAGCGGCCGATGACGGCGAGGTTGCTGGGCGCCTCGGCGGGTTCGGGCTTCTCGACGAGCCCGGTGACCCGGACGACGTCGCCGTCGGCGGTCGCCTCGGTGGCGGCGCAGCCGTACATGTGGATCTGCGCGGGGTCCACCTCCATCAGCGCGACGACGCTGCCGCCCTCGCGCTCCTGGATCTCGACCATCCGGGCGAGCAGGGGGTCGCGCGGGTCGATGAGGTCGTCACCGAGGAGGACGGCGAACGGCTGGTCTCCCACGTGCGGCGC
>NZ_JAVREZ010000539.1:0-400 GCF_031845645.1 Streptomyces doebereineriae | reverse complement strand
CCGGACGCCCTCGGCCACATCGGCGTACACCCCGCGTCCCGGTGCCCGGGGCATCCGCACCCGGACGCCGAGGAGGCAGACCGCGGAGACGACGAACGCCCCGCCCGCGAGCCAGAACCCGACGGGCGCGGCCACGATCGCGAGGGCGCCCGCGATCACCGGCCCGGCGACGGTGGCCGCCGACTCCACGCCCATCATCCAGGCGTTGCCGGACACCACCTTTTCCTTGGCGACGAGGGAGGGAAGCACGGTCTGGGCGGAGACGTCGAAGAAGACGGAGGTGACCCCGGCGACGAGCGCCGCCGCGTAGAGGTGCTCCATCCGCAGCGTCCCCAGGGCCCACACGAGTGCGAGGCCGAGGAAGACGGCGGCCCGTACGGCGTCGGCGGTGACCATGACG
>NZ_JAVREZ010000538.1:0-400 GCF_031845645.1 Streptomyces doebereineriae | reverse complement strand
CCCACAGCACCTGGTGGAGCAGCGGGTTCACCGGCGGGTCGGCGGCCCAGTAACGCCGCCGCTGGTAGGGGTAGGGAGGCACCGGAACCCGCTGGTGGCCGGTGTCGAGCGAGGTGCGGTCCAGCGGTACACCGCGCGCCCACAGCCGCCCGGCGGTCTCCAGGAGCGCGCCGCGCCCGTCGTGCCGCAGCGGCCGGTCGCCGGAGTCTCCCGGCAGGGCGGGTATCACCATCACCCGCCCGCACGGACCACTGCCGCCGCCGCTGGGGCTGCCTTCGGTTCCGGTGTCCCCGCCGCCACGGGCGTCCGGGCCTCCCGCACGCCGTACCCCAGCCCCAGCCGCAGCCGCCGAAGCCGCATCCGCAGTCGCATCCGCAGCCGTATCCGCAGTCGAAGCCGT
>NZ_JAVREZ010000537.1:0-400 GCF_031845645.1 Streptomyces doebereineriae | reverse complement strand
GTGTCGGCGAAGTCCCGGTGCCCGCCGAGAGTCCCGCTGGCCAGATGAAATTGTTGGGCTGCCCAGGCGAATGCTGTTGCCGCACCCGTGAGTTGGGCGTCGGTGACGGGTTCTTGGTCGAAGTCGCCCTCGCATAGGACGAGGAAGTGCCCGGCGGGGTCGTAGTTGGTCGCGGTGTCGCCGGCGAGTTCGGGGGTGCGTAGTTCGTAGATGTTGCCGTTGCGATCGACGCCGACGTGGTAGGCGATGTCGATCCACCCATGGTCATGCTGGTGGTAGCGCTGGTGCTGACGTAGCCGGCTGGGGGCAAGTCGATTCTCGCCGAGAACAACAGCGCTGTGGTGCAACGTCATTCGCGTGATGGTGTGCGGACGTCCGCCGGGTCGGGCCGGTGCCGCAC
>NZ_JAVREZ010000536.1:0-401 GCF_031845645.1 Streptomyces doebereineriae | reverse complement strand
CGGCGAAACGGCTCAACGCGTAGAAGTCGTGCTGCTCGTTGTAGTAGAGCGGCGACTCCTCGCGGAGCCGGGCGAACGTCGGATACGGGTTGGCGTTGATCTCGACGTCGTAGGGATCGAAATACACGTCACTGGTGGTGCTCACACTCACGGCGGTCCGCCTCTCTGAGGGCTGCGGAGAGTTACTTACCCGCGTAAGTTACACGTCGGGACGGCCACCGGACAAGGCCGCCTCGCCTTACGGTCTGCTGTTCACATGTAATGCTCAGGTGCTGTCGCGCACGATGAGCGCGGCAGGGTCACTACCGTCGGCGTCAGCGACCGTCGGATATCCGAGTTCGGCCATCATGGCCGGGACCGCGGCATCGACGATGGTCTTGGCGTCGAATGCGACTGAGGTC
>NZ_JAVREZ010000535.1:0-401 GCF_031845645.1 Streptomyces doebereineriae | reverse complement strand
ATTTTATTTATTGGCAACACGTTGGCCAGTTGACCGCGGACGGTATTGGCGGGTAGGCAGTGTCGGCGATAAGAGTGATTCGGCAAGTAGCAACGGTGAATTGGGTCGGGCCAAAAACAATTCAGCGATCACCGATTCGGTGTGTGCGTTTGAGCTATGTCGCAGGTTGTTTTCTGACATTCGGGGCACGATGGAGTGAAGCTAGCCATTCACACAACGGGTACGGCATTGACATGGGCGTCACCAGTCGCACGGCTGAGCCGCGGGGCTTAGAGAGGATGATTTGCAATGGGTAGATTTAAGGTCATTGCGGAGGAACTGGATGCAGTCGCAGCGAAACTATCGGAAGGTCGCCCCGACGGGCCGGAAAAAACACTTGGACCGGATTGCGGACTGAAGGC
>NZ_JAVREZ010000534.1:0-401 GCF_031845645.1 Streptomyces doebereineriae | reverse complement strand
ACACAGGAGCACGTGCGCGAGGGCAAGGCGCAGCCGATGGGCCGGAACCGGATGAAGGCTCCGGTCAGGAGGGGCGCGAAAGGCGCTGAGGGAACGTCAGCAGCCGCGACAACACGCGGCGGATGCCACCCGCAGCAGGTCGATGTGACCGCGCGAGGTGAGCAGAGCTGATCGGAACATGGCGATGAACGTAGTCATCCGGTCAGGACACGGTCAATGGCGTCTCGGAGCGTGGACGTGCCATCTCGCCTCCCGGAAGAGAAGATGGCGGCATGTCCGATTCCTTCACCACCACTGTCCTGAACATCACCACGGGTACGGCGGAGACCGTCACGGACCTGACGCGGGAGTGCGAGGAGTTCCTCACCCGCGCGGCATCCGGCCGCGACGGCCTCCTCAAC
>NZ_JAVREZ010000533.1:0-401 GCF_031845645.1 Streptomyces doebereineriae | reverse complement strand
CAGCGCCGACGCCTCCGCCCCGAAGAGCGCCACCGGCCCCAAGGGCCAGAAGCTCACCGTCTCCGCCACCACCGGGCTCGACCCGGCGGGCGAGAAGATCCGGGTCACCGGCGAGGGGTACGGGCTGACGACCGGCATCTACGTCGCGCTCTGCAAGGACAACGGCGCGAACCGGGTCCCCTCCCCCTGCCTCGGCGGCGCCGACATGAGCGGCGGTTCGAAGAACTCGCAGTGGATCGTGCCTCCGGGCGACCCGTACGAGGGCGAACTGGCCGTGCCGTTCGGCCCCGGCGGCTCCTTCGACGGGGAGATCGAGATCCGCTCGAAGGGCGACGGGCTGGACTGCGCCGACGTCCCGTGCTCCGGCGTCACCCGCGCCGACCACCGCGCGCGCGGCGAGC
>NZ_JAVREZ010000532.1:0-401 GCF_031845645.1 Streptomyces doebereineriae | reverse complement strand
GGACGAAGGGATGGGTGTCGAGCGGGACGGCGAACTGCTTGCCGATCGCCTGGCCCCGGCGCCAGATGTCCTGCGGGAAGTCTTCCTCCCTCACGCCGAGTTCGGCCAGCAGATCGAGGTCGAACGGGTCGAGGAGCCTGCCGGGGGCGAAGCCCGCGAGGCGGGCGAGGTGCAGGGCGGCGAGTTCGGGAGCCCTGCCGCCGGCACCGGCCATGCCGAGCTTGGTGTAGTACGGGGCGCCCCACTGGAGGGTGGAGGCCTCCAGCGCGATGTCCGGGTGTCCGGCCCGGAAGTCGTCCAGCATGCCCTGCATGTTGACGCCGTCGCCGCCGCCGAACAGATGCCAGTACCGCAGCAGGGTCTGCCCCGGGCCCGCGGCGGTCGCGGGCGCGGCACAGCCC
>NZ_JAVREZ010000531.1:0-401 GCF_031845645.1 Streptomyces doebereineriae | reverse complement strand
CGAGTCGCCCGCCGAGCTCGGTGAGCTGTCGGGCGAGGACGCCCTGCGTTGGCAGGCGCTCGCGCTGACCGCCACCAGCGCAGACCTGGTCGGTGCCGCCCGCGGGGCGCACGCGCTGGCCGTCGACTACGCGAAAGTCCGTGAGCAGTACGGCTTGACGATCGGGTCGTACCAGGCTGTCGCGCACCTGCTGGCCGAGGGGCTCGCCCTGATCGAGGGATCGATCAGCGTGCTGCGTCACGCGGCATGGGCCGTCGACGAGCTGCCGGCCGAGGAAGCTGTCCGGGCAGGAAAGATCGCCAAGGTCTACTGCGCCCGCGCCGCGCGCACCGTGTGCGAGACCGCGATCCAGGTGCACGGCGGAATCGGAAACACCTGGGAATGCCTGGCGCATGTGTATC
>NZ_JAVREZ010000530.1:0-402 GCF_031845645.1 Streptomyces doebereineriae | reverse complement strand
CGTATTCACTTACGCTGGCAGCGCGACGTAACGAACGTGCAACACCGGAAGTGGCGTGAGCCTCCGCGGTGTGCCAGCAGCACACTTACGGTGCATTTCACGCCTGAGTAAGGGTTTTTGGGTTAGTAGGCCCGCGTTTATCCCGACGTCGGCACGGATCGGCTGATGTGCCGGTAGCAGGGCGCATGTAGCAGCCCTAACCTGTCTACGACTACAGACGAATACATCGCGGCAGCGTTCCAGCGCCGCGGCCTGCTCTCTGGCCAACGTCCAGACGGTGGGAAAATAAGCGCGAGGCCGCGAAGTCACTCACGCCCGGGAAAATGCGGTGTGATGCCGTAGCAAGTGGCATCTCCGACGTCGAGAGTGCTTTCACAAATGACTTTGCCCTCATAGGAGATG
>NZ_JAVREZ010000529.1:0-402 GCF_031845645.1 Streptomyces doebereineriae | reverse complement strand
GAGGAGGGCCGCGCGGTCCTCACCCTGCGCGGGCGCCTCCTGGCCGACGCCGTGGTGCGGGACCTGGTGGACTGAGCCCCGGGCCCGGGTCCCCGTCGGCTCAGTCCGGTACGGCGGTCACGAAGTCGATCAGCTCTTCGACCCTGCCGAGCAGCTGCGGCTCCAGGTCCTTGTAGCTGTGCACCTTGGACAGGATGTGCTGCCAGGCCGCCCCGGTGGTCTCCGGCCACCCCAGCGCCCGGCACACCCCCGTCTTCCAGTCCTGGCCCCGGGGCACCACCGGCCACGCGCCGATCCCCACCGACGACGGCTTCACCGCCTCCCACACGTCGATGTACGGGTGGCCCACCACCAGCACATGCGGGTCCGAGACCCGCGCCGCGATCCGGGACTCCTTGGAAC
>NZ_JAVREZ010000528.1:0-402 GCF_031845645.1 Streptomyces doebereineriae | reverse complement strand
ATCCTCCTGATCGAGGACGCCGAAGCGGCCCGCGAACGCGGCGTGCCCACGGTGTACGGGGAGATCACCGGGTACGCCGCCACCCTCGACCCGGCCCCGGGCTCGGGCCGCCCCCCGGGGCTGCGCCGCGCCGCCGAGGGAGCCATCGCCGACGCGGGCCTGCGCCCCGAGGACATCGACGTGGTCCTCGCCGACGCCTCGGGCGACCCCGCCGCCGACCGCGCCGAGTCGGCCGCGCTCGCCGGGATCTTCGGCCCCGGAGCCGTACCCGTCACCGCGCCCAAGTCCATGACGGGCCGTCTGCTGGCGGGCGGCGCCGCCCTCGACGTGGCCACCGCCCTCCTCGCCCTGCGCGACGGGGTGATCCCGCCCACCGTCAACGTCACCGAGGCCGCCCCCGAC
>NZ_JAVREZ010000527.1:0-402 GCF_031845645.1 Streptomyces doebereineriae | reverse complement strand
CCCACGGATCTTGACCTGCTCATCGGCGCGACCGAGATACTGCAACTGCCCATCAGAACCCCACGACGCCAGATCCCCGGTCCGATACATCCGCGCACCGGAGCCACCGAACGGACACGCCACGAAACGCGCCGAGGTCAGTCCGCCACGGTGCCAATAACCACACCCCAAACCGGCACCAACGACATACAGCTCACCCACCACACCCACCGGCACCGGCTGCAACGACCGATCCAGCACAAAGAAACCAAGGTGCACCAACGGCAGCCCGATAGGGCTCGCACCACCGACAGCATCTGCCTCGCAGATCTCACGGAACGACGCGTGCACCGTCGTCTCGGTAATCCCATACATATTGATCAACCGGGGCGAACCCGGATGTCGATCCACCCAAGCGCGAAG
>NZ_JAVREZ010000526.1:0-402 GCF_031845645.1 Streptomyces doebereineriae | reverse complement strand
CTCCAGCACCGATTCGTGCGGCAGTCCGTTGCGGAATGACGTCGACTCGATGCCCAGACCGGTGACAGCGCCGCCCAGCGTGATGGTCTTGAGCTGCGGCACCACCAGCGGCGCCAGGCCGTGGGGCAGCGTCGCGGCCACCAGATGCTCGTAGGTGCACATGCCGGCCACGTCGGCGGTGCGGGCTTCGGCGTCCACGGCGATCACATCGGTCAGCCCCGATACGTCCAAACCTTTGACTTCGCTGCGATCTCGCGCGCGAAATAGGTTCGACGTGGGTTTGGCAAGCCGGATCGTCGAATTCGGCGGTATGGCGCGGTAACTGTCCATGAGGCGCTGCACGCCGAGGGCATGGGCAGCTTGTGCGTCAGTCGTAACAACAGACACACATATACGCTAGTC
>NZ_JAVREZ010000525.1:0-403 GCF_031845645.1 Streptomyces doebereineriae | reverse complement strand
CCTCAAGCTCCGGGTCGACGGCGAACTGGTCGACGCCCCGGCCCCCGCCCGCGAGCCCGAGCCCGTCACCGCGCACCGCTCCGACAGGGGGTTCCTGATCACCGGCCTGGCCTCGGCCTTCCTCCTCGCCGGGGTCGTCTCCTTCTACGCCTCCGCCAACCCGGACGGCCTGGAGCGGGTCGCCGCCGACCAGGGCATCGACGAGAAGGCGGAGGAGCACGGCGCGGCCGACTCCCCGCTCGCGGACTACGGCGTGGGCGACATCGCGAACGCCCGGCTCTCCGGCGGCCTCGCCGGGGTGATCGGCGTCAGCGCCACGGTGGTCGTGGGCACGGGCGTCTTCTGGGTGGTGCGCCGCCGCAGGGAGGACGACCGGGGCGGTCCCGCGCGGTCCGACCACGAG
>NZ_JAVREZ010000524.1:0-403 GCF_031845645.1 Streptomyces doebereineriae | reverse complement strand
AGGCAGTCGAGCAGGGCGCCGTCAGTGCTCAGCCTCTCGACGTGCTTGCCCATGTGCTGCTGGGCGCCGCCGACGGAGCCTGGGGTTGACGGAGTTGCCGCACGGGTGATGCCCGCCGCCTCGAACTCGTCGACGTTCAACGCGTGGATCCGAGCAAGGGTCCGCATGTACTCCGCCATCACCGCGTCACGCTCGGCGGTAGTGGAGTCGGCGAAATCGGGACGCCCCGGAACCCGGTCCATCACGTAGGCCGGTAGCTCGTCGAGCCAGCCATAAACCCGCGGCACCGGAATGCCGTTGCGGTGCAGGAGATCCTGGAAGGTCATCTCGTGGCTCAGCGGGAACACCAGCGGCGAGTCGATCCGGTGCCCACGAACCATGAGCTCGACCCGCTCACCGTCGA
>NZ_JAVREZ010000523.1:0-403 GCF_031845645.1 Streptomyces doebereineriae | reverse complement strand
CCCATTCCTCCGGTGCATCGGGATCCTCGCGGTGGAACACCGGCGGTGAGTACCGGGCGAAGCTGTTGATCGCCGCACCCAGCAGCAGGTCGGCCGAGTGCGGCTGCTCGAGCGCCGAGGCACCGGGCAGGATCACGTCGGCGTGCCGGGAGGTCTCGTTGAGCCACAGGTCCACCGAGATCATCGCGTCCAGCTGCGGCAGCGCCTCGTCGAGCTTGTCGCCGCCCGGGGTGGACAGCACCGGGTTGCCCGCGACGGTGATCAGGGCCTTGAGCTGCCCTTCACCGGGCGTGGTGATCTCTTCGAGCATGCATGACACCGGCACCTGCCCGAGCACCTCTTTGGCCCCGCGCACCCGGGTGCGGTAGCGGCCGAAATTCGGCGCCCCGTCCTCCAGCCCCGG
>NZ_JAVREZ010000522.1:0-403 GCF_031845645.1 Streptomyces doebereineriae | reverse complement strand
GGACATCGGCATTGTCGCGTGCAACGGTGTAACCCGCTTGTCCGCGTATGATGAACGTGCCGAGTTTTTTGTTTTCGGGCGTGAAGAAATAACCTGCGCGGGCAGAGGTGCGGATTAGCGCGGTGGAGGACAGGAATGTGCCCAAAGTCGTCCCGATTTTGCCGTCGAGGTAATGGCCGTTTTCGGGGTGCAGCACGTTGTTGAGCAGCTGGCGTTTCCAAGAGGCGGTCAGCATCGTGGCGTGGCTGTTGCCCAAATCGACATCCGAGCCGGGGATTTTCCGGCCTTCTGCGAGAAATTCCGCCCCCAGCCTGGCATCGATGCCCGCGCGGTCGCGCACATACCAGATGCCGCCGGAGAAGGCGCGTTTTTCAAGGTTTTGGGTGGTCGAACGGTTGTAGGA
>NZ_JAVREZ010000521.1:0-403 GCF_031845645.1 Streptomyces doebereineriae | reverse complement strand
CCAGCACCCATTTCGGCTCGGCCATCTGGTCGTAGATCTGTCGCAGCACCGGCGCCATCTTCTGGCTCACCCGGCCCGCCACGATCATGAGATCGGCCTGTCGCGGCGTCGCGGAGAATCGTTCCATGCCGAACCGGGCGATGTCGAAGCGTGGTCCGGCCGTCGACATCATCTCGATGGCGCAGCAGGCCAGGCCGAACGTGGCGGGCCACAACGACCCCTTACGCACGTAGCCTGCGACTGCCTCCACCGTCGACAGCAGGATTCCACCCGGTAGACGTTCCTCTAGTCCCAATTCAGGCCCCCTCGCCGCCAGACATAGGCGTACGCCACGAACACCGTGAGCATGAACAGCAGCATCTCCACCAGCGCGAACAAACCCAGACTGTCGAACGCCACAGCC
>NZ_JAVREZ010000520.1:0-403 GCF_031845645.1 Streptomyces doebereineriae | reverse complement strand
CACGACACCGACAGCCTGCCGCTGGATCATCTTGAGGCCGTGACCGATTCGGACGGTGTGGCCGACCTGGCGGCACTGTCCGACGGCTTGCGCGCCGAGCGGGAACAGGGCATCACCATCGATGTGGCCTACCGGTTCTTCTCCACCGCGACCCGCAGCTACATCCTGGCCGACACCCCAGGGCACGAGCGGTACACCCGCAACATGTTCACCGGCGCCTCCAATGCGCACGTGGCCATCCTGCTGGTGGATGCCCGGGCCGGAGTGCTGCGCCAGACCCGGCGCCATGCCCGTATCGCAAAACTGTTGGGCATCAAGCACTTCGTCGCCACCGTGAACAAGATCGATCTGGTCGACTTCGACAAAGGCCGGTTCGCCGAGGTCGAGCGTGAGCTGCAACAGG
>NZ_JAVREZ010000519.1:0-404 GCF_031845645.1 Streptomyces doebereineriae | reverse complement strand
CAGTCCTGCCGCGCGGCGGGGACAGCCGTGCCGAGTACTTCCGCGCCGAGGTGGAGGATCACTGGCGGTACTCGCAGGCGTCGACGGTGTCCTCGGGAAGCATCGAGATGCAGCGCATCCTGCTGTCGCGAACCATGCTGGCTAGAAAGGCGTGACGGCGATGATTCTGGATCTCAGCGATGACGCGAAAGAGTATGGCCGCGAGGCTCTGAAGGCATTCGAGTCCGCCGGCGGCGATCAGCTTCTGGCCCAAGCCGACGCCAAGCCGGACACCCGGGCCGGGCTGGTCATGCCTGTGCTGGAAGGCCTTGGGGTGTTCGAGCTCGAACCACGCGGCGATGCGGACTCATTGGAGGCCGCGGCCGCTGTGTGCCGCAGTGCCGGCTATTGGGCGCTGCCGTATC
>NZ_JAVREZ010000518.1:0-404 GCF_031845645.1 Streptomyces doebereineriae | reverse complement strand
CTGCGCCCCAGGCCAGCAGTACCGCCACGCCGAACCAGTCCATCGACAGCGTCATGGCCTGGGTCAGGGATTCGGTCAGGGCGCCCGACGGTGTCAGCCGCGCGGCCCATCGCAGGGCCGATGGCACCGGTCCGCCTTCCAGTGTCAGCGCACCGAGTCCGGCGAACACGAACCACAGCAGGTTGGCCAGTGCCAACACGATCTCGGCCTTGAGGGTGCCGCCGAGCAGCAGCCCCAATGCGGCGAAGGTGGCAGTACCGAGCGCGATGATCACCGCGCCGAGCGCCAAACCCAACGGAGATGGCCGCCATCCCAGCGCAAACCCTATGGCGCCCAACAAGATCGCCTGCAAGAACACGACGGTCACCACTGCCAGCGACTTTCCGGCGATGATGCCCCACACC
>NZ_JAVREZ010000517.1:0-406 GCF_031845645.1 Streptomyces doebereineriae | reverse complement strand
GTTGACCAACAGGTCGACCTGGCCGAAATGTTCGAAGGTCGCGTGCGCGAACCGAATCATCGAATCGGCATCGGACACGTCGACCTGATAGGTCAGCACCTCGGCGCCCAGCTTCTCAGCCATTCCGGCGGTGCCGTCGAGCGCTGCCTCGTTGATGTCACATAGCGCCAGGCGGGCGTGCCGCCGGGCACACAACAGCGCCACCTCGCGGCCGATACCGCTGCCGGCGCCGGTGACCACCACAACTCGATCGGTGAGGTCGGCGGTCTTGAGTCGGGATCCAGTTCTAGGCATAGAAGCAAGCTAAGGAGGCGACGGGTCCGCCCGCTCGTGCGAACGCACCAACATGTAGGTGTTGGGTTGTCGCGACGCGCTAACCGACTCTCACCGCAGGTGCCGGTTGAGA
>NZ_JAVREZ010000516.1:0-406 GCF_031845645.1 Streptomyces doebereineriae | reverse complement strand
CGCCCACGGCATCGACCCGGTCACCGAGCCGGTCCCGGTCGCCCCGGCCGCGCACTACGCCTCCGGCGGCATCCGCACGGACCTGCGCGGCCGGACGACCGTCCCCGGTCTGTACGCCTGCGGGGAGGTCGCCTGTACGGGGGTGCACGGGGCCAACCGGCTGGCGTCGAACTCGCTCCTGGAGGGGCTGGTCTTCGCCGAGCGCATCGCCGCCGACATCGCTGAGACCCGCCCGCCGCGCACGGAACCGGCCGAGGCCGCGAGCGAAGGCGGGGACGACCCCGTCGCGCTGATCGCCCCCGAGACCCGTACGGCGATCCAGCGCATCATGACCCGGGGCGCCGGAGTCCTCCGCTCCGCCGCGTCCCTGGCCACCGCCGCCGAGGAGCTGGAGGCCCTGCACCGC
>NZ_JAVREZ010000515.1:0-406 GCF_031845645.1 Streptomyces doebereineriae | reverse complement strand
ATCCTGATCGCCCTTACCGGAGTGATGTTCGTTCTCCAGCACGTCTCGCCGCTGGACCCCGTGAAGGCGCAGTTGGGCGCGCAGGCTTCGGCGCAAGCGGTCGCCGCCAGGCGCGAGGAACTCGGTTTGAACCAGCCGGTGCTCGTACAGTTCTGGCACTACCTGACCAATGCGGTGACCGGTGATCTGGGAACCTCCTACCGCACCCGTCACCCCGTGTTGTCGGACCTCGGCAGCTTCCTGCCTGCCACCTTGGAACTCGCGATGTTCGGGATCGCCATCGCACTGGTGCTGGCGGCCCTGCTGGCATTCAGCACCACGTTGAAGTGGCCTGGTGCCCAGGTACTTCGGGCGGTCTTGTTCACCGGCGCGGCGGCACCGATGTTCCTGCTCGGCATCCTCGGGC
>NZ_JAVREZ010000514.1:0-406 GCF_031845645.1 Streptomyces doebereineriae | reverse complement strand
CCCCGGCCATGTTCCGCAGCATCGCCCGCCCGGCCGGCGCCTCGCCCAGCCGGGCGCTCCACCAGCCGGTGAGCGCCAGGGCCGCGAGGACCGAGACCACCGTGACGGGGAGCCGTGCCGAGGTGGGCGGCAGCACGATCGCCAGCAGGGGCAGCAGCGCGCCCACCGTGAAGGCCAGGAAGCTCGCCCCGGCCGCGTGCCACGGGTTGGTCAGCTCGTCCGGGTCGATGCCCAGCTCGACCTCGGCGTGGGCGCGCAGCGCGTCGCGCCGGGTGAGCTGGACGGCGGCCTCCCGGGCGAGCCGGCGGCTCAGCCCCTTCTCCTCCAGGAGTCCGGTCAGCTCGGCGAGCTCGGCCTCCGGGGTCTCGCGGAGCTCCCGCTTCTCCGTCTCCAGTGCGGCCTTCTC
>NZ_JAVREZ010000513.1:0-406 GCF_031845645.1 Streptomyces doebereineriae | reverse complement strand
CGCGCTGTACCGGTTGCTGGCCCGGCTGGTCGGGGTCACCATCGACCCGCCGGCGCCGTTCGCCCGGCAGGCCAGCTGGCCCCAGACCGTGGCCGCTGCGCTGACAGACGGTGTCGGCTGGCGCAGCCTGGGTTTCCTTCTGCTGCAGAGCATCGTGATGACACCTCTCGGATACGGGGTCGTGCTGGGAGTCGTGATTTCGGCGGTCCTGGTGGTCTCCCCGGTGATCTGGGCGATCACGGGAGAAGCGATCGTCAGCTTCGACGAACCCGTGGACTCCCTCGGTATCTACCTACTGCTGTCGGCGGGTGGACTGCTCGCGCTGTATCTGTTGGCGTGGGTCATGATCGGTATCGGGCGTGCCCATGTCTGGCTGGCCGAAGCGCTGCTCGCCCCGAACGACCGC
>NZ_JAVREZ010000512.1:0-406 GCF_031845645.1 Streptomyces doebereineriae | reverse complement strand
CGCCCCGGGCGGCACGCTGGGCTCGTACCGGATTCTCGCCTCCGCGCTGGAGAAGGCCGGGGCGACGGTGGACCTGCGCCACCCGGACGTCTGCTTCGTGCCCACGGTCAGTGCCGTGTCGATCCGTGACCTCGACCGGCCCGAGGACCTGTACGCGAACGTCGACGAGCTGGCGCCGGACGGGAGCGACCTGGACGACTTCCTCTGCTCGTCCACGACCACCGGGCACACGGCCATCACCGAGGAACTGGGCACCTTCCTGCTGGACCGGCTGCCGGAGTGACCACGGCGCGGTGACGACGGCCGAGGGCCGCCACTCCCGAGCGGGGAGTGGCGGCCCTCAGCCGTACTGCTTCGTGCTTGTGAATCAGAGAACGCGGACCGCGCCGGTCGGCCGGTCGTAGTC
>NZ_JAVREZ010000511.1:0-407 GCF_031845645.1 Streptomyces doebereineriae | reverse complement strand
GCGCCTGAAGATGAGCCTGGTCGTGATGACCGGGGTGGCGGCCACGGCGAACGGCGTCATGAACACCCTTCCCTGGGGCGGCCCCACCGCCCGCGCCGCGACCGCGCTCAAGCTGGACGCCTCCGAGATCTTCATCCCCATGATCCCGGCGCTCGCGGTCGGACTGCTCGCCGTGTTCCTGCTGGCGTACGTCCTCGGCCGCCGCGAGCGCAAGCGCCTGGGCACGCTCACCCTGGACGAGGCGCTGGTACGGGAGCCGGAGCAGGAGACCGTCATGGCGGGCGCCGGCGGTACGGGCGAGGACCGTCTGCGCAAGGGCTCCGGCGGTACGGGCTCGGCGGACCTCACGCGGGACGGTGACGATGACGCGGAGGAGTTCCAGGGCCTCGACCCGAACCGCTCCACCC
>NZ_JAVREZ010000510.1:0-407 GCF_031845645.1 Streptomyces doebereineriae | reverse complement strand
GGGGACGGTGCCATGGGCTTGCAGCTGGAACAGCATCATCAGGCTGACGCTGACGGTGGCGATCACGGCCATCGCCGCGGCGATCGCGTAGCCCTGCTTCACGCTGCCGACCATGCGGCCGAATGTCCGTGGCAGCGAGAACGGGATCATCAGGATCAGGAAGATCTCCACCCAGTTGGTCCAGGTGGTGGGGTTCTCGAACGGGTGCGCGGAGTTGGCGTTGTAGAAGCCACCGCCGTTGGTGCCGAGCAGCTTGATGACCTCCTGGCTGGCGACCGGACCGCCCGGGATGGTCTGTGTCCCGCCAACGAGCGTGTTGACGACCTCGCTGTGCAGCGCGAAGTTCTGGATCGCGCCGCCGCCGAGCAATATCAGCGCGCCGACGATCGAAATGGGCAGCAGGATAC
>NZ_JAVREZ010000509.1:0-408 GCF_031845645.1 Streptomyces doebereineriae | reverse complement strand
CTCGGGCAGGCGGCGGGTCCCCATCTTGCGAAGGAACTGCTTGAAGACCGACGGGAAGCGGCGCGCGACCTGGTACTGGCCGGTGCTGTATCCGATCTGCTTCCACCGGTTGACGAAGTGCGCCAGGTTCTTGGGCAGGTACTTGTTGGTCTTCACGGCCACCGGGTCGACCAGCGGCAGGGATCCGACGTAGGTGGGTGAACGCTGCAGCATCGTGACGTGTCCGACGCCGCCGCTGACCAGCGACGGGATGAGCGTGATGGCAGTGGCTCCGGAGCCGATCACCACGACGTTCTTGCCCGTGTAGTCGAGGTCCTCGGGCCAGTGCTGCGGGTGGACGATCTGTCCCTTGAAGTCTGCCTCGCCGGGGAACTCAGGCGAGTAGCCCTCGTCGTAGTTGTAGTAGCC
>NZ_JAVREZ010000508.1:0-408 GCF_031845645.1 Streptomyces doebereineriae | reverse complement strand
ATCCAATACTCATCAGCCCACGTATGTACCGAAATCTGCGGCATAGCGGTGCAGGCCATCACGCGCATGCTCGACGTCGTCGGCCGGTACCTGTACGACAAACGAGGTGACGCCCGCTTCCGCGAGTTGGCCGAGATGGTCGCGGTGTTGCTCGGACGACATGGTGTCGTCAGTCAGGAATGCGCTCTGCGGACTCTGTACCTGAACTTCGATTGCCGCCGGATCTCGCCCCGCCTCTTCGGCCAACTCGTGGAGGTCCGCGATAGCCGTGGCCAATTCCGCGGGCGTAGTCAACGGCGGTGTGCGCGTGGTATTCGCGGTGTGCTCATCGAGAAGTAATGGAGTCCAGCCCTGAGCGAGGCGGGCAACCCTGCGCCGCCCGCTGCGACTGTTGCCGCCGATCCAAAT
>NZ_JAVREZ010000507.1:0-408 GCF_031845645.1 Streptomyces doebereineriae | reverse complement strand
CGATGGAGTGGATCACCCTCTACGCGATGGCGGTCAACGAGGAGAACGCGGCGGGCGGCCGCGTGGTCACCGCCCCCACCAACGGCGCGGCGGGCATCATCCCGGCCGTTCTGCACTACTACATGAACTTCGCCTCCCACGGCTGCACCGAGGCCGAGAAGGAGGACAGCGTCGTCCGCTTCCTCCTGGCCGCAGGCGCGATCGGCCTCCTCTTCAAGGAGAACGCCTCCATCTCCGGCGCCGAGGTCGGCTGCCAGGGCGAGGTCGGCTCGGCCTGCTCGATGGCGGCCGGCGCCCTCGCCGAGGTCCTGGGCGGCTCCCCCGAGCAGGTGGAGAACGCCGCCGAGATCGGCATGGAACACAACCTGGGCCTCACCTGCGACCCGGTCGGCGGCCTCGTCCAGATCC
>NZ_JAVREZ010000506.1:0-408 GCF_031845645.1 Streptomyces doebereineriae | reverse complement strand
GGCGGACAAACAGCCGATGATGATTCCCGTCAAAGTCGGGCTTCTGAACCGCAACGGCGAAGCGGCGGCATTCGATTATCAGGGCAAACGCGCAACCGAAGCCGTATTGCTGCTGACCGAAGCCGAACAGATCTTCCTGCTCGAAGGCGTAACCGAAGCCGTCGTTCCCTCGCTGCTGCGCGGGTTCAGCGCGCCGGTGCATCTGAACTATCCGTACAGCGACGACGACCTGCTGCTTCTGCTCGCCCATGACAGCGACGCCTTCACGCGCTGGGAAGCCGCCCAAACGCTCTACCGTCGCGCCGTCGCCGCCAACCTTGCCGCACTTTCAGACGGCATCGGGTTGCCGAAACACGAAAAACTGCTTGCCGCCGTCGAAAAAGTCATTTCAGACGACCTCTTGGACAA
>NZ_JAVREZ010000505.1:0-408 GCF_031845645.1 Streptomyces doebereineriae | reverse complement strand
GCCAAAATGAAACCAAGCGGCGTAAACAAAGAAATCCAAGGCAAAAAACTCTCCCTGTGGGCCAAGCGTGAAAACGGTTCGGTAAAATGGTTCTGCGGACAGCCGGTTACGCGCAACGGCGACACCGTTGCCGACGCCAACGACGGCATCGACACCAAGCACCTGCCGTCAACCTGCCGCGATAAACACTCTGACACCTAAGGCAAATTAGGCCTTAAATTTCAAACAAATCAAGCGGTAAGTGATTTCCCACGGCCGCCCGGATCAACCCGGGCGGCTTGTCTTTTAAGGGTTTGCAAGGCGGGCGGGGTCGTCCGTTCCGGTGGAAATAATATATCGATTGCGCTTCAAGGCCCTGCATGTGCCTCATTGCCACCCGTTTAAACACGGTTTTTATCTGACAGGCGC
>NZ_JAVREZ010000504.1:0-408 GCF_031845645.1 Streptomyces doebereineriae | reverse complement strand
ACCGGCCTGATGCGCACCGGTGAGCTGTGGTGCATCACCAAACACGGCATCGAGCCCGACATCCTGGTGACCGGCAAGGGCCTGTCCGGTGGCATGTACCCGATCACCGCGGCCCTGCTCAGCGATCGCGCGGCGAAGTGGCTCGACGAGGACGGCTTCGGCCACATCTCCACCTTCGGCGGTGCCGAGCTGGGCTGTGTCGCCGCGCTGAAGACGCTCGAGATCTCCACCCGCCCCGAAGTGCGCTCGATGGTCCACTACATCGCCGACATCTTCGACCACGGGCTGCAGCGCATCCAGGCCGACCACCCCGACTGGTTCGTCGGGATCCGGCAGAACGGCGTGGTGATCGGTCTGGAGTTCGACCACCCCGAAGGCGCCAAGTTCGTGATGCGGGAACTCTACGAG
>NZ_JAVREZ010000503.1:0-408 GCF_031845645.1 Streptomyces doebereineriae | reverse complement strand
GCGCAGGCCCGATCGGTTTGCTGTTGGCCGCCGTGTTGAAAGCCAAAGGCATCAAAGTCATCATTACCGAGTTGAGTAAAGCACGCAAAGACAAAGCCCGCGAATCCGGCGTTGCCGACTACATCCTCGACCCGTCCGAAGTCGATGTTGTTGAAGAAGTGAAAAAACTGACCAACGGCGAAGGCGTGGACGTGGCGTTCGAATGTACCAGCGTGAACAAAGTGTTGGATACTTTGGTCGAAGCCTGCAAACCCGGCGCCAACTTGGTTATCGTATCCATCTGGAGCCACCCCGCCACCGTCAACGTCCACAGCGTCGTGATGAAAGAACTGGATGTGCGCGGCACGATTGCCTACTGCAACGACCACGCGGAAACCATCAAACTGGTCGAAGAAGGCAAAATCAACC
>NZ_JAVREZ010000502.1:0-409 GCF_031845645.1 Streptomyces doebereineriae | reverse complement strand
GCCTGTACGCCCTGGACGCGGGCGCCCTCGATCCGCAGCAGCCGCACCGGCAGGACGAGGTGTACTTCGTCGTCAGCGGCCGTGCGTCGATCACGGTCGGGACGGAGACCACACAGGTCGGCCGGGGGAGCGTGGTCTATGTGCCCGCCGGGGTGGCCCACAAGTTCCACCACATCACCGAGGATCTGCGAGTGAAGGTCGTCTTCTCCCCTCCGGAGGGCTGAGCCCGCCGTGGGGCTGAACCCCGGGTTTCCCTAAGGGTTCGATCAGGGGTCTTCAAGGGCTGCGGGGCCCCCGCCGGGGTGCCCCGCCCCCTTAGCATCGAGGCAGGAAACCCCAGAGAGACGAGGTAGATGGCGATGGCCGTGCGGGAGATAGTCGCGGGAATGCCCTGGTGGGTGAAGTGGAT
>NZ_JAVREZ010000501.1:0-409 GCF_031845645.1 Streptomyces doebereineriae | reverse complement strand
GCCCATCGGGGTGGGAGGTGCAGCCCGCTGAGCTGCCCTATGTCCTGCCACCCGGAGAACATCTGGAAGCCGATGTGGTGCTGCGCATCCCGTCTTCGGCCGAACCGGGACTGTACCCGTTGCGCGCCGAACTCGCGGTGACCGGCAGCGGAGCTGATGCGCTGCCGCCGTCGTGGCGTCAGGTGGTCGAGGATGTCCGCACCGTCACGGTCGGCGAACCGGGAGGCCACCTGCTCAAACTGGTGTCCGAACCCCAGGCCGTCGACGTCAAGGCCGGTGAGACCGCGCGACTGTCGATGACGATCGGCACCGACGCGCTCGCGGGACTGACGGCGGAGGCCCACCTGATCAGCCCATGGGGAACCTGGGAGTGGATGGGTCCGGCTGCGGCCGGCGTCGAGGTGCCCGC
>NZ_JAVREZ010000500.1:0-409 GCF_031845645.1 Streptomyces doebereineriae | reverse complement strand
CCCCGTGCGTCAGGCCCTGCCAGACGCCCGCGTACGTCTCCCGGAGCGCGGCGTCGTGGGCCACGGTGAGACCGGTCACGGCCGCCAGCTCGGCGGCCGTGGCCGCCGCGCGCCGGAGGTCGGAGGCGACCACGGCGTCGGGCTTCAGCGAGGCGAGCAGCCGGGCGGCCCTGCGGGCCTGCCCGACGCCCTCTTCGGTGAGCTCGATGTCCGTGGAGCCCTGAAAGCGGCGCTCCAGGTTCCACGCGGTCTGGCCGTGCCGCCAGAGGACGATCCTGCGGCCCCTGCCGCTGCGGGTGCTCAGCTCAGGTCACCTTCCGTGCCGCCGTTGAGCTGTGCGTGCTCCTCGGCCCTGCCACGGGTCTTGACCGCGTCCTCGGGGAGGGCGATCTCCGGGCAGTCCTTCCAC
>NZ_JAVREZ010000499.1:0-409 GCF_031845645.1 Streptomyces doebereineriae | reverse complement strand
CCGCGGCGGGGGAGGCCAGGAACGTCAGGTAGCGCGCGATGTCGTCGGGCTCGTGGATCGGGTAGCGGTCGCCGAGGTCGGCGTCGTCGGACAAACCGATGTCGTTCTTGGGCATTCGGGTGTTGACCACGCTCGGGCACACGCAATTGACCCGGATGCCGTCGGCACGAAGATCGACGGCCATCGCGTTGACCATCATGATCAGCGCACCCTTCGATGCGCAGTAGGGCACATGCAGCGGCGAAGCGACCAGGGCGGAGTCGGAGGCGACGATGGTGACCGACGCCTTCGAGCTGAGTCGCAGGAACGGCAGCGCATGCTTGACCGGCAACCACTGGCCCTTCACGTTGATGTCGAACATCCGGTCCCACTCACCGGTGCTGATCTCGTCGATCGAGCGACCGTAGAG
>NZ_JAVREZ010000498.1:0-410 GCF_031845645.1 Streptomyces doebereineriae | reverse complement strand
CCAGCTTGATCTCGTCCCTGTCGTAGCCGACGGCGGTGTCCAGGCGGGTGAGCGGCCGGCGCAGGTCCTCGTAGACCCACCAGTCGCCCACCGGGCCCTCGTCGCCCGGTGCACCCATCACGGGTGCGAACTTTCCGCCCAGGAAGGTCATTTCCTTCAGCGGTGCGCGGACGACGCGCGGCCCGGAGTCCGCGTACTTGGACGGGAGCCGGTCCCGCCAGACATGTGCGGGCTCCACCGTGTGGTCGTCCACCGAGATGATCTTGGGGAAGGTCTCCATGCGTTCCACGGTAGCGTCGATCTGACGAACCGTCAGCTATCTGTCCGGCACCGGTACCGCACACGGTTCCCCAATCGTTGTCGAAGCCTTGTGCAGAGCGTCACCCACTGCTGACGAGTCCGCCCGCGAC
>NZ_JAVREZ010000497.1:0-410 GCF_031845645.1 Streptomyces doebereineriae | reverse complement strand
GTGGGGCGGGTACGGCAGGACAACAACGAGGGGTGGACCGGTCCGATGAGGACGAGCACGATACGGCGCGTGGGTACGGGGGCCGCGGTGGTGGCCCTGATGTCGGTGGCGGCCTGCAGCGGCGGCGGGGGCGGCAACAGCGGCTCCGGTACGGAGAGCAAGCCGAAAGCCGCGGGCGCGGCCGGGGCGAACCATCTCGCGGCGCTCCAGCAGATCCAGAAGAAGTCCGGCACCGCGCAGTCGGCCCGCGTCGAGGGCACCACGAAGATGGGCGACGCCGTCTCGATGAAGCAGACGGGGGCCATCAGCTGGGCGGACGGCCTCACGGGCTCGCTCACCATCACATACACCGGCGGCACGATGGCCGAGCAGCAGGGCGGCCCCAAGTCGGTCGAGGCGCGCTATTTCAA
>NZ_JAVREZ010000496.1:0-410 GCF_031845645.1 Streptomyces doebereineriae | reverse complement strand
AGCCCATGCCGGTCTGCTGGTCGACCTCGTCCACCGCGACGGTTCCATCGTGCGGGCGCGGATGAGCAAATCGGCGCTGCTGCGCGGCGACGACCCGGTGGCGCTGGCGACGTTCCAGGACCTCACCGAGCGGTTGTGGTCCGAAGAGTTGTAGGGGCTAGCCCGCGGCCTGCGTTCGGCGCAGCGATTCGCGGGCCAGGAATTCACGGAAGTAATCCAGCGACTCCCTGCTGACGATCGCGGGGAGCAGCAGATCCCACGTGTGGGCGACCCGTTCGCGTAAGTCGGTGCCCGTGGCGTTGGCGCGCGAGAGGGCCTCGGCGCCCAGCATGGATCCGAGGATCACCTCGGCGGCACCGGCGATGTCGAGGCTGTCCCGTAGGTCGCCCTCCTCGGCCGCCTGGATCAAC
>NZ_JAVREZ010000495.1:0-410 GCF_031845645.1 Streptomyces doebereineriae | reverse complement strand
GGTTCCTGATCACCGGGGACCTGGGCCGGCTCCGGGAGAGCGGACACCTCACGCTCACCGGGCGGCTGAAGGACATCATCATCCGCAAGGGCGAGAACATCTCCGCCAAGGAGATCGAGGACCTGCTCCACACCCACCCGGCCGTGGCGGACGCGGCGGTGATCGGGCTCCCGGACGCCGAGCGCGGCGAACGCGTCTGCGCGGTGGTCGAGCGGGTGCCGGGCGCGCCCGCGCCGACCCTGGCCGAACTGGCGGCCCATCTGCGGGCCGCGGGGCTCTCGGTCCACAAGGTGCCCGAGCAACTGGAGGTGCTCGACGCCCTGCCCCGCAACGAGACGCTGCGCAAGGTGCTCAAGTACCGGCTGCGGGAGCGGTTCGGCGGGTGAGGAGCGCGTACGTCAGGTACGGGA
>NZ_JAVREZ010000494.1:0-410 GCF_031845645.1 Streptomyces doebereineriae | reverse complement strand
CCGCACGACGTACGGGGAGTCGGGGTTGACCCGCACCGACACGACGGTGCGGCGCAGCCCGTAGGGGCCGCCGGTCAGCACGACCTCCTCGGGCGGCCGGTTGAGCGCGGCGGCGCCGAGCTCGGGCAGCGTGCGGTGGTCGAAGGAGAAGATGAAGTACGACTTCGGCTTCACGTCACCCGTGGCGCCGCCGACCGATCCGCTGAGCGCGGACTCGTCGAAGGCCATGCCGCCGCGCAGCAGGTCTTCCTTGATGACGGCTTCCCGGGGCACCTCGGGGAAACGCCCCATCAGGTCCTCGACCAGTGCCGTACGACTGCTGCTCGGCATGTACGCGAACCTCCGTTGTCACCCCACCCGCGACTGCGCACGCACGGGTGGGCAGGTCTGTCCAGTCAGGTTCGCAAGCC
>NZ_JAVREZ010000493.1:0-411 GCF_031845645.1 Streptomyces doebereineriae | reverse complement strand
ATCGCCGCCTGCACGGGGTCGGTGCGCAGCAGACGCGTGTGCACCTGTTCGTTGATCCGTACGGATTCCCGACCGTGCCCCTGGCGCCAGGCCGCCGAGGCGTACACGGCAAGATCGTCGGTGTCGAGGGTCTGCACCCCGTCGACGAGGCTGAAGGATTCGTAGCTGGTGCGCCAGTCATTTCGGCGATACGCCGTGCGGGCCACCACCAGCAATTGGGTTCGATCGTCGGCCACAACTCACCGTATCCCGGAGATGGGTGACCAGACCGAGATTCGGCGCCGACGATATCCGAACACTAATTGGACACCTGTCCGGTTTGCATTAAGTTATAGGCATGCCTCAGACAGTGCGTGGTGTGATCTCCCGGAGCAAGAAGCAGCCCGTCGAGTTGGTCGACATTGTCATTCC
>NZ_JAVREZ010000492.1:0-411 GCF_031845645.1 Streptomyces doebereineriae | reverse complement strand
GCGGTGGCCTATGCCCGGCAGAAGGACCGGCTGCAAGCGTGGGCGGTGACCGCCAGCGTCGGGCCGGGCTCCACCAACATGCTCACCGGCGCCGCGCTGGCCACCATCAATCGGTTGCCGGTGTTGCTGCTGCCCGCCGACACGTTCGCCACCCGGGTCAGTTCACCGGTGTTGCAGGAGCTCGAACTGCCGTCCTCCGGTGACGTGACGGTCAACGACGCCTTCAAGCCGCTGTCCCGCTACTTCGATCGGGTCTGGCGGCCCGAACAACTGCCGGCCGCCCTGCTGGGGGCCATGCGGGTGCTGACCGATCCCGTCGAGACCGGAGCCGCGACGGTGTCGATCCCCCAGGACGTGCAGGCCGAGGCGCACGACTGGCCGGAATCGCTATTCGCCGAACGCACCTGGCAC
>NZ_JAVREZ010000491.1:0-411 GCF_031845645.1 Streptomyces doebereineriae | reverse complement strand
GGACCTGTCCGACGTCGTGTTCCTGGCGACGGCCAACGTCATCGAGAACATTCCCTCGGCGCTGCTGGACCGCATGGAACTGGTGCAGATCGACGGCTACACCGAGGACGACAAGGTCGCGATCGCACGGGACTACCTGCTGCCACGGCAGGCCGAACGCGCTGCCCTGAGCGATGCCGAGGTGACGGTGACGGATGCGGCGCTGCGCAAGATCGCCGCGGACTACACCCGAGAGCCAGGCGTTCGTCAGTTCGAACGGTTGCTGGCCAAGGCGCTGCGCAAGGTGACCACGAAACTGGACTCCACCGAGGCCCCGATCGTGATTGATGAGCCGGATCTCGTTGAGTACCTGGGGCGTCCACGCTTCACGCCGGAGTCCGACGAGCGCACCGCGGTGCCGGGTGTGGCGAC
>NZ_JAVREZ010000490.1:0-411 GCF_031845645.1 Streptomyces doebereineriae | reverse complement strand
GATCGGCACCGGCGGCGTCGGCATGAACGCCCTGCAAGGTGCTCGTGCGGTCGGTGCCGGGAACGTGGTGGGTGTGGATCCGGTCGAGTTCAAGCGCGATGCGGCACCGTCATTCGGTGCGACCCACACCGTCGAATCGGTCGAGGCCGCCATCCCGCTGGTACAGGAGTTGACCCGCGGTGTGATGGCCGATCGGGTAATCATCACCGCCGGCGTCGTGCACGTCGATCTGCTCGCTCCGGCGATGATGCTGACCCGCAAGGGGGGGACCTGCGTGCTCACCGGCCTGGTCCCGAATGGCGAGGTGATGGTACCCCTGGTGCTCGCCGAGATGACCTTGTCGCACAAGCGGCTTCAGGGTGCGCTCTACGGCGGCATGAACCCGCGCGCGAGCATGCCCATGCTGCTGGA
>NZ_JAVREZ010000489.1:0-411 GCF_031845645.1 Streptomyces doebereineriae | reverse complement strand
CTATCCCACCAAGACTTGGTCTGGGCTAATTTTTTCAAGCGTGGTAAATCAGTTAAAACCAAGTCCTTTTTCTTGGTGACCAGATAATCAATGGCGATATATTGAAATTCACGGTAGGGCTTAGACCAGCAAGCCTCAACAAATTCCCAGTCAATGCCCTGAGACTTAAATTCTTTGAAAAATTGCCTAGCCACTTTTCGGCGGTCAGGAGTTCGCACACCCAGAAAGTCAAAATTGTTTTTCATATAAGCCTTCATAGGCTGGGCCTGACTGGCATCCGCCACAGCAAACAAACATTTTTCTAATTCTTCAATCTTCATCATTCTCACCTACAAGAGATTTTTGGAGCCAGACAATATCATGCCAGGTATCAAATTTATAACCAACTTTTTTGAAATGAGCTACCTGTTC
>NZ_JAVREZ010000488.1:0-411 GCF_031845645.1 Streptomyces doebereineriae | reverse complement strand
CAACATCCGCTATGTGCTCACCAGCACCCCGGTGGTTCGAGGGTTCGTCATGCCCGACGGGCTAGTGTCGCTAGACAGCTCACGGTCGTGGGAGAAGATCTACGACAACGGTGAGGACCGCATCTACCGCTGGCGCGGAGAGAACGCGGCCACCAGGGCGACAAACTGACACGACCCAGAACTGACGAGATCCAAGGGAAGGCAATGACGATCAACCCCGACGATGACAACATCGAGATCCTGGCGAGCACGCCTGATGAGACCGATGCCGACGCGGACGGCAAGTCGCTGACAGACCTCGTCGAACAACCGGCGAAGGTCATGCGCATCGGCACCATGATCAAGCAGCTGCTGGAAGAGGTGCGCGCGGCTCCGCTCGACGACGCCAGCCGGGAGCGGCTGCGCGACATC
>NZ_JAVREZ010000487.1:0-412 GCF_031845645.1 Streptomyces doebereineriae | reverse complement strand
ATCGGCAGCTTGCCCGCGAAGTCGTCGACATAGTCGAAAGTGGTGCTCTGCAGGGCCGCGTCCAGATGCTGGTGGGCGATCTCGGTGACCCGGCCCTCCAGTTCGCGGATGCGCCGCGGGGTGAAACCCTTGGACACCAGCGTGCGCAGCCGCAGGTGGCCCGGATCGTCGAGGGCCAGGAACGACATGACGCGATGTGCTTCGTCGTTGCGCGAGATCGGGTCGAGGGACACACCGTGCTTGTTGGACAGTGTGACGCTGTTGCGGAAGCCGGCGACCACGTCCTTGTGCCGGGACAGCGCCCAGAACTTGAGCTCTTCGTTGTGATAGATCGGGGCCTCGTCACGCAACCGCTTGTAGTACGGGTACGGATCCTCGTGGAAGTCATAGTCGTACGGGTCGAAGATCAGCT
>NZ_JAVREZ010000486.1:0-412 GCF_031845645.1 Streptomyces doebereineriae | reverse complement strand
GGGTAACACCGGTGTGCCCGGAGGTAAGGCCGCCTACTGCGCTTCCAAGGCCGGGATGACCTCGCTGGGCGAGTCGTTGCGCGCCGAATACGACAAGGGCCCCATCCGGGTGACCGTGATCGAGCCGGGCTACATCGAGTCGGAGATGACGGCCAAGTCGGCGACCACCATGCTGATGGTCGACAACGAGACCGGCGTCCGCGCGATGGTCGAGGCCATCGAGAAGGAGAAGGGCCGGGCCGTGGTGCCGCGCTGGCCGTGGGCCCCGCTTACTCAGGTGATGCGGCTGCTACCGCCGAAGTACACCAAGCGTTTCGCCTGAGCTGTTCGCCCGGCGTCAGGGCACGTGCACGCAGCCGACGCCGGGAACACAGCCGCCGCCACCGCCGGGGCCGCCACCGCCGCTCGGGCC
>NZ_JAVREZ010000485.1:0-412 GCF_031845645.1 Streptomyces doebereineriae | reverse complement strand
GATGATGGCCGGCCCCAGGGTCAGGGCGGCGACAACGCCGGTGACCATGCCGATGGCCAGCGGGATGCCCAGCGACTGGAAATACGGAAGGTTGGTGAAGTGTAGGCACAGCGTGGCGCCGGCGATGGTCAGGCCCGAGCCCAGCACCACGTGGGCGGTGCCGTGGAACATCGTGTAGTAGGACTGTTCCCGGTCCTCACCGACACTTCGGGCTTCTTGGTATCGGCCTATCAGGAAGATCGCGTAGTCGGTGGACGCCGCGATGGCCAGCGTCACCAACAGGTTGGTGGCGAATGTCGACAGGCCGATGATGTTGTAGTAGCCCAGAGCGGCGACGACGCCGCGGGCGGCCGACAGTGACAGCACCACCATGACCACGGTGATCCTCACCCTGGTCATGGTGGTGCTGTCA
>NZ_JAVREZ010000484.1:0-412 GCF_031845645.1 Streptomyces doebereineriae | reverse complement strand
CGTCTGGTCCGCGCAGCCGTCACCGGCCTTCGAACAGGCGTTGCGGAATGCCGGGTTCAGCAGGGTTGGGACGGAAGAAGTGGCCGTTGCCCGAGGTGTTCCGGACGTGGTCCATCTCGCATCGAAGGCTCGCTGAGCCTAGGACCGGCGAGGGGTTCCGAACCCCCTCCCGGTATGCGGGGCCCTGTGGTGGCACGGTTCACCCCGTCCGGGAGCGGCGGTCCGGCGCCGTGAGGGGCCCGGGAGCGGACCGCCCGGGGAACACCCTGCGTAGCCGGGAGCCCTCCGCTGCCTTTACGCTGCTGACCGGTACAAGGGATCACCCACGAAATCCACGAGCGAAGACCGTGCCTTGCGGGGGTTCGCCCCCCGCGAGAACGGGCAGGGGCGGGGCGATGGAACAGACACACAC
>NZ_JAVREZ010000483.1:0-412 GCF_031845645.1 Streptomyces doebereineriae | reverse complement strand
ACGCGCAGTCGCGCAACCTGACGTCCACGAAGGCAACGACCTCATCCTGACCGCGCAACTGTTGGCGATGACTGCGCGCCGCGCCGAACTGGAACCGGGTTACATCGAGTCCGAGGTTCGCGCATATCGGGCCGTCGGTGAAGTGGTCGTAGCTGAAGGCCACGGGGATACCGTCGCCATCCGTGCGGCACTTGATGAACTTGACTCTCATCTGTCGTCGGGATCTGTTGCTGCACAAGATTTTCGGGCCTATTCGCTCGCCAGTGAAGTCTTGTGCCTGGCCATTGACGCGACCCGCGGTGCAACTGGGCCGGCCACCGAAGCCACCGCAGCCGCATTGGCCTTGCGCGAGGAACATCAAGCACAGATCGTCGGTGACTTCACCGTCGCCGGGCGATGACATCACCAATAC
>NZ_JAVREZ010000482.1:0-413 GCF_031845645.1 Streptomyces doebereineriae | reverse complement strand
GCGCCTTCTGGGTGCCCACCCGCTTGGCCAGCGGGCTGCGCCCGACCGGCTGGCTGGGGACGAACTGGCCGAACCGGGGCCCGATGAAGCTGTCCCCGGGAACGTCCTGGGACGCCGCGAACAGCGTCTGACGTGCGCCGAACGACGGATCGCTGGCGAAAACCCGGTTGGCGGCCGCCATCATGCGGGCGCCGAACTGGTTGCCGGTCTGGCCCAGCAGGTAGGTGGCCGAATAGCCGGGGGGGGGCGGCCAGGGCGCGCACCGCCGAGCCCGATGCTGTCAGCCGTCGCTGCAACTCGGACGTGAACACCAGGTTGGCCAGCTTGGACTGCCCGTAGGCCAGCCACGCCGAGTACGGCCGCGACTTCCAGTTGAGGTCCCGCAGGCTGATCTGCCCGATCCAGTGCATCAA
>NZ_JAVREZ010000481.1:0-413 GCF_031845645.1 Streptomyces doebereineriae | reverse complement strand
CTCGTAAAGCATTACGACATCCCGCCCACCTTGAGCGGGATTTTTTTATCTATTGTTTGCCCAATGGTTCACGCCCTTTGGACGCATTCGCAAAATCCTGTGAAAAGTCATGGTACTATTCGGCCTATTCCAGCCGCTAAAACATCAATGTGCCCATGACTGAAACTTACGAATTTCTCAATAATGTGCCGGTTAACCAGCAGATCTACCGCACCCTGCGTCAGGACATCGTCACCTGTGCGATCCCGCCCGGTGCGCTGTTGTCGGAGAAAGATATTTCGTCGCGGTTCAACGTGTCGCGCCAGCCGGTGCGCGAAGCTTTTATTAAGCTGGCGGAAGCAGGCTTAGTGCAGGTGTTGCCGCAGCGCGGGACTTTCGTGATGAAGATTTCAGCCAAGCGCGTCGCCGATGGC
>NZ_JAVREZ010000480.1:0-413 GCF_031845645.1 Streptomyces doebereineriae | reverse complement strand
ATACCCACCCTGCGCGACCTCCCGTACGAGGACCTCGGCGCGGCCCTCACCACCCTCGCCGACGCCGGGGCGGACGAGTCCGTCATCCGTTACGTACGCCATGTCGTCGGCGACAACCGCCGGGTCGAGCAGGTCATCGCGCTGCTGGACGCGGGCGACGCGCGGGGGGCGGGCCCGGTGCTCGACGAGGGCCACCGTTCGCTCCGGGACGATCTGCGGGTCTCCTGCCCGGAGTTGGACCTCGCGGTCGCGGCGGCGCGGGGGGCCGGGGCGCTCGGGGCCCGGATGACCGGCGGCGGGTTCGGAGGTTCGGCGGTCGTGCTGGCGGAGGCGGCGGGGGCCGACGCGGTGGCGGAGGCGGTCACGAAGGCGATCGCCGGGGCGGGGCACGCGGCCCCGGGCATCTTCACGGC
>NZ_JAVREZ010000479.1:0-414 GCF_031845645.1 Streptomyces doebereineriae | reverse complement strand
AGTTCCCGCAGTTCGAAACCGATCCGGATGCCTACTACCGGCCCTACCCGGAGTTCTCCAGCCGGGCCGACGCGATCCCGGTCCACCCGCAGATCGTGGCCGAGAACGGTCCGGACAGTTCACATTTCCGCTACGTCCACGGCGCGACCGTGACCCCGGTGTGCCTGCACTGGGAGCACGTCGACGAGGAATGGCGATTCCTGACGGGCTGGCCCGATGCCCGCAGTGACGATCCGGACAAGATGGCGCTGCGGATTCACAGCCACTTCTCCGGCCTCGGCTTCGCCATGAGCGCCTTCGAAGGCTCGTCCAACCACCGGCTGATCTTCGCCTGCACCCCGGTCGACGACGAGGTGTCGGACATGTTCTATTCGATCTGGTGGCCCAAGCTCCCGGGTGAGACCTCCGACATCC
>NZ_JAVREZ010000478.1:0-414 GCF_031845645.1 Streptomyces doebereineriae | reverse complement strand
ACAGCGAACTGCCGCATGTCGAGAACCAGGCGGACCTCGCCCCCACCGCCTCGGCCATCAGCTCTTCGGCCCGCTTGAGGTAGCCGTTGCTCATCCGCCGATCATCGAGCCCACCGCTGGCCAGGACATCACTGAAGAACGGCTCACGCCCCAGAACGCGCAGCACCCGCTGGTCGACACCGCGGCCCTGGCGATGCCCCGGCGGCGAGAACCCGTACCGATTTGAAGTGTGGTAATCGTGCAGCGCGTCAAGCAGCGGTGCCGCGTCCTGATTGCCCGTCATGGCGGGTGAGTACCCACATCAAACCGACCCCCACACACGCCGCCGTCATCACGGCGAACGCCGTCGGGAACGAGAACGACGTGGCCAACGCACCCGGCCAGAGATCCCAGCCCCGTGCCCGCGTCGAAGCC
>NZ_JAVREZ010000477.1:0-415 GCF_031845645.1 Streptomyces doebereineriae | reverse complement strand
CTGCCCCTGCGCCCGGCCCAGCGGCGTGGCCCCGGCGGGGCGGCCGGGTTCGGCCGGCGTGCCAGCGCTGTCGTTCCCGTCAGCGTCCAACCTACCCGGTCGGCGGCGCGATGGGCCGCCGGTCGCAGAAGTAGACGGCTGAACCTCACGCTTGGTTGTGCACTGCCAGGAGAGTGGTCTGTACCGCCGATCATCTACCCGCTCCGGCGATCGATACCGGGGGCTCGGCCCGCTGTGGGCCGGACGAGTGCACCTCAGAGCGCTTGTCATACCGCGCTGCTGGCTGTGTGCCCCGGCGGCGCGGCTGACGCGCGCCGCACCGACGGCGGGAAGGGCGGCCCGGCCGGGCCGCTCCGGCAGCAGCGGGTGACCTGGCCGATTCCCGACCCGTACGGGGGTGGCTCGGCCGTGGCGC
>NZ_JAVREZ010000476.1:0-415 GCF_031845645.1 Streptomyces doebereineriae | reverse complement strand
GCGGAGCTCTGCTCTTTACGCGAAGATCTCGGCGTTGGCATTCGATGCGTGATGAGTTTGGGTTGTCGCGGGTCTGGGGAACATCGAATCGAGCAGTATCCATGGCATCATTTCGCTTTGTTACTCTTCTAAACCACTGCAGAGGTATTGCGCCAATAGTGGTGTTGAAACGTCGTCCCCAGCAGGCTGGATGCCCCAGGGGGTGAAGCCATGTGTAAGCGGGGGAGAATTTCGGATTCGGATAGCCACACCGATATCTGAGATGGTGACTGGAAATAGGAATGGCCCTCGATCGGGCTGAATATTCAGCCCGATCGAGGGCCATCCACGGCTGCGACTTCAGCAGCTCGCGAAGCTCACTCCAGACCGATCGGTGTCCGACCAGAACCGCCGCTTGTCCGGTGCCGTCCAGCGA
>NZ_JAVREZ010000475.1:0-415 GCF_031845645.1 Streptomyces doebereineriae | reverse complement strand
TCAGTGCTCACGGACCTGATGGCCGCGGGCACAGCCAAGGACGACGGACGGTTCCTCGGCTCTGTCGGTATCTCCATCCGCAACTGGGAGGAGAACACCGACGATCCGTACGCGGGAGTCATGGAGAGCTGGAAGGGCACGCGGGCAGACCCCATGGGCGGTCTGATGGAGGCGTTCACCCGGAACCCCGAGGCCGTCGAGGCGTTCTTCGACCCGTCGAAGAACGACAACCTCGACTACTTCCTCGACAAGAGGGAGTGGCCCGGTGGGGAGGTCGAGAACAAGATGCCCGAGGACGCGATCGCCCGATCGGCCCGGCGTTCCTTCGGGGAGGCGCTGGAGGCGGCGGTGACCGGGAACCCGCCCGGGGAGACTCTGCGGATTCCCGCAGAGCACAGCGAGGCCCCGTCGGCGA
>NZ_JAVREZ010000474.1:0-416 GCF_031845645.1 Streptomyces doebereineriae | reverse complement strand
GAGATCATCGTCGCCGATGTGAACCAGGCCCGCATCGATGAACTGCTGGCACCCAATCGTGAGGCACTGGGACGGTTGATCCGCAAGGAGGACTGAGGTTTTCGCCGGAAATTCGTACCGCGTCACTGACGCATGTGCGATGCGCCGCCGATGCACGTGTGCTCATTCGGCGGCGGCACGTGGACCGCAGAAGTTGATCGCCACCCGGCCGTGGAATCCGATGCACAGTTGACAACGGACCGGTGCTGCCCAAATCGAGGACCAACGTCCCTATTGGCAGCCGCCAAGGCGGCACATACTGACCACAGCCACACTCGTTCAGGAGGGCAGCAGACATGACCGAAGCACCCCAACCCCGCACGGACGAATCTGTAAGCCGGCCCAACCGGCTCGGTCAGGCTGCCGCCGTGGTGGGC
>NZ_JAVREZ010000473.1:0-416 GCF_031845645.1 Streptomyces doebereineriae | reverse complement strand
CTTTTGTATTACGGATGAGACGCGAAGAAATCGGCTCTTACTTGGGCCTGCGCCTGGAGACGGTATGCCGCAGTATCGCGCAACTGCGCAAACTGGGCCTGGTGCATATCAGCGCTCGCAATGTCGACATTCTCGATATGCCGCAACTCAAGATGTTTATTGCCGGCTGTCATCGGCATGGGCCGGAGTGATGCTGATCTGATCCAGGTCAGCTTTAACGGTCGGTAAAGGCGTACAAACCAATGGAAAAGACGCTGTTTCAATCCCGTCCAACCTTCGGAGGTCATGCCATGCCCACCCTCGCAGAACACAACAGGCAAGCCGATGCCGCCTATAAGGAGGCTGCCCCCCACGAACACTGGATCGACGAGCTCAAAGACGGCCGCCACGTGCTGATACGTCCGTTGACCGCCGCC
>NZ_JAVREZ010000472.1:0-416 GCF_031845645.1 Streptomyces doebereineriae | reverse complement strand
CACCTCGGCATACTGCCCCCACGCGCCCTGCAAACTGTGGTCGCTGTTGTCAAATACCAGCTCCACCGAAGCCCTCGGCGCAGGACGGCGCGTCGCCGCACCGTTAAAAATCACGTCCTGCATACTCTCGCCGCGAAGCTGCTTCGCCGAAGCCTCGCCCAACACCCAGCGCACCGCGTCAATCACATTCGACTTGCCGCAGCCGTTCGGCCCGATAACCGCGACAAGCTGCCCCGGAACATGAATCGTGGTCGGGTCGGTAAAAGATTTGAAGCCGGAGAGTTTGATGTGGGTCAGGCGCATAATGGTCGGAAAAAATAAAAAAGAAGCGTATTTTAACGGAAATCCCGCCGCACCACCCCATATCTTGCCGGCAAAACCTTACCGCATCCCGCCCCGGTGCGGCAGGATTTTGC
>NZ_JAVREZ010000471.1:0-416 GCF_031845645.1 Streptomyces doebereineriae | reverse complement strand
CACCACCGCCCCAGGACGCGAGGCATCCTCCACCGCCCCGGCCGGAGGAGCCTCGGCCGGGACAGCCTCCAGGATCACGTGCGCGTTGGTCCCGCTGATGCCGAAGGAGGAGACCCCCGCCCGGCGCGGACGGCCCGCGTCATCCCACGTACGGGACTCCGTCAGCAACTGCCCGGCCCCGGCCGACCAGTCCACCTCGGGCGTCGGACCGTCCACATGCAGCGTCTTCGGCATCACCCCGTGCCGCATCGCCAGCACCGACTTGATGACACCGCCCACACCCGCCGCGGCCTGGGTATGGCCGATGTTGGACTTCAGCGACCCGATCCAGACCGGACGGTCCACCGGCCGGTCCTGACCGTACGTCGCCAACAACGCCTGCGCCTCGATCGGGTCACCCAGCCTGGTCCCCGTAC
>NZ_JAVREZ010000470.1:0-416 GCF_031845645.1 Streptomyces doebereineriae | reverse complement strand
GGATATGTGTTCAACCCGCTGAGCCTGTACTGGTGCCACGATGCCGGCGGCACGTTGCGCTTCGTGGTGGCCGAGGTGCACAACACCTACGGCCAGCGTCACGCCTATCTACTGCCCGCCCACGGGCGCGCCCACGTGGCGAAGCGCATGTACGTCTCACCGTTCAATGCCGTCGACGGGCACTACCGAGTCCTGGCTCCCGAACCCGCCGAGCACGTGGACGTGACGATTTCCCTTCACCGTCAAGGCCATCCGGCCTTTGTCGCCACGCTACGGGGTGACCGCAGGGTGGCGAGCACAGCGGAGATCATGCGCCTTCAACTGGCCGCGCCGCTGGCCCCGCTGGCAGGGGCCCTCGCCATCCGCATCGAGGGGATCAAGTTGTGGCTGCGCCGGGTTCCCGTGATACCCCGGCC
>NZ_JAVREZ010000469.1:0-416 GCF_031845645.1 Streptomyces doebereineriae | reverse complement strand
CCCCGGCCCCGACCACCCGCCGCATCCTTATGGAATGCACCGACTGCGGCCGCCCCGGCCGCCCCGAACACCTCCCCGACGGCCTCTGCCGCCCCTGCCGCACCACCCACACCGCCGAAGCCCCGGCCCAACCCGCCGAAGTCCCCGAAGTCGCCGACATCAAGGCGCGCATGGCCAACCTCCGCGACCTCCTCAAACCTGTCTGAGGACCAGCAGCATGGGATCGCCGGGGATCGCCCAAGTGCTTTGCCCTGGGACCTGACGACGCCTCTCGCACAGC
This sequence comes from Streptomyces doebereineriae, assembly GCF_031845645.1. Classification (NCBI taxonomy): domain Bacteria; kingdom Bacillati; phylum Actinomycetota; class Actinomycetes; order Kitasatosporales; family Streptomycetaceae; genus Streptomyces; species Streptomyces doebereineriae. Next base: position 136 of record NZ_JAVREZ010000469.1, on the reverse strand, counting down.
CCTGGCGGAGACCCGGGGCGCCGGGACCGTGAGAAGCGACGGAAAGCCTGCGAACGCTCCCGGTCTCCGCTGCGCAGTGACTAATCTGCGGAGAGAGTGAGCCTCCGGCCCGCGAGAAGAGGCACACCCGTCGCAG
>NZ_JAVREZ010000468.1:0-417 GCF_031845645.1 Streptomyces doebereineriae | reverse complement strand
GGGCTCGGGCACCTATGTGATCGCCACGAGCGAGCTGGCCGGGGTGATGCACCGCCGCTTCGCCGCCGCCGATCCGCGCCACATCGCGGAGCTGCGCTCGACGCTGTAGTCGTCGGCCGCGCGGCTCGCCGCCGTACGCCGTACCGAGCGTGATCTGCGGCACCTCGACACGCTGATGGCGCGCCGGGAAGAGGCGTGGGCCTCGGGGGACGCGGAGGCGTTCGTCGCGGCCGATGCGACGCTGCACCTGGCGGTGGTCGCGGCCTCGCACAACGACGTCCTGACCGAGCTCTACGCGGACCTGGGGGATCTGCTGCGCGAGTATCTGCGCGGTGACGTGGGTCCCGAGCTGCGCCCCGAGAACCATATGGATCACGCGCGGCTGGTGGAGGCGATCCGGGCGGGGGACGCGGAGAC
>NZ_JAVREZ010000467.1:0-417 GCF_031845645.1 Streptomyces doebereineriae | reverse complement strand
CCTCACGTTCGGGATGACAATCTCGCGGGCCGTCAGGACCTTCGGACCCAGCTTGTTGACCAGGGCCCGCTGCCTGTCGCTCCCCCAACGGTAGGCGTAGAGGGGGTGCAGCCGGTACAGGCCCCTGCTCTCCTTCCAGGCAAAGTTCTGCCGGGAGAGCTCGCCGATCGACCGGGAGACCTTCGACTGCGAGCAGCCGAACTTGTCAGCCAGGCCGCGCTGGGTCATCTTCACCAGGGACTCGTCGTCGTGGTGGACCGTCATGTGGTCCAGCACGTTCCTCGCCATGGAGGAGAAGTTGAACTTCCACATCTCGTCCTGGAGCCGCTGGGACGCGCTGAGGTGGATCCGCCCGTAGAAGGCGTAGGGCTTCGAGTCGCCCTTCGTGGAGAAGGTGCCGCCCTTGCGCCCCAGTGC
>NZ_JAVREZ010000466.1:0-417 GCF_031845645.1 Streptomyces doebereineriae | reverse complement strand
CCCTTGGTCTTCGAGGATCCCCTTATGGCTCACGGTGTCGATCGTCACCGTATCGCCGGACCCCACCGAGAGCACGGGCTTTGTCCTCGCGTTGGGAAGCCATCCCCACAGCACGTCGTCGGGGTGTGATTGCAGGTAGTGCTCGCCACCGATGTGGCCTTCGCCTGGATGAAGAGTCGGGAAGATCATCATGCCTCCATGGGTGCGGGGGTGAGGTTGGACTGTGGCCGGGAAAGCCCGACGATGAGATCGATCTCGACGGCCGCTCCCACCGCAAGGCCGGTGACCCCGACACAGGTACGGCTGGGCAGCGGTCCGGCGAACCACTTGACGTATTCGGCGTTGAACACGTCGAAGTCGTCGAAGTCGGTGAGGTAGACGCGCACCATCAGGGCGTCGTCGAGCGTGGCGTCGAAC
>NZ_JAVREZ010000465.1:0-417 GCF_031845645.1 Streptomyces doebereineriae | reverse complement strand
ACTTCATCCACTCGCAGAAGCGCGACCCGTTCACGGGCCGTCAGGAGCCGGACAACGTCTGGGACTTCTGGGCGCACGCCCCCGAGGCGACGCACCAGATCACCTGGCTGATGGGCGACCGGGGCATCCCCGCCTCGTACCGCCACATGAACGGCTACGGCTCGCACACCTACCAGTGGACGAACGCCGAGGGCGAGGCGTTCTTCGTCAAGTACCACTTCAAGACCAACCAGGGCGTGCGTTCCCTCTCCGCCGAGCAGGCCGCCGAGCTGGTCGGCAAGGACGCCAACTCGCACCAGACGGACCTGCTCCAGGCCATCGAGCGGGGCGTCAACCCGTCGTGGACGCTGCACGTCCAGGTGATGCCTGCCGCCGAGGCCGCGGACTACCGGTTCAACCCGTTCGACCTCACCAAGG
>NZ_JAVREZ010000464.1:0-417 GCF_031845645.1 Streptomyces doebereineriae | reverse complement strand
CCATAGGACAGCCTGACGGTCGAACGGCCGTCGACCGCGGCATCCAGGTCCCGTTCGAAATCCGCGTCTCGCCCGGTCGCCGAATCATGAAACACCCTGCCGTCGAGCTCGACGACGAGCCGTTCTCCGTACTCGGCGTCGCGATAGCAGACGCCGAGCGATGAGGCGGACCGCTTCTGGCGAGTCGCTCGCGGCAGACCGTGACGACGCTCGACGCGGACAAGATAGCCGTGCTCAAGAACCGAGCAGGTGCCCTCGGCGATGTCGACCAGCGCCGCCCGCAACCAGCGACGACGCCGCAGCCGACCACGCGAATCGAGGGCTTTCAGCAGCCGCCGCGCAGTGGTGCGCCGAGATTGGCAGGCATTGGCCAGGACGGCTATGGCATCGAGTTCGCGCGCAGAACGGCCGGCGACG
>NZ_JAVREZ010000463.1:0-417 GCF_031845645.1 Streptomyces doebereineriae | reverse complement strand
ACCCATCTGGGCATGTCGCGGTCCAGTCTCTACCGCAAGCTCAAGACCTACGGCATCACCGTCTAGCGCAACTCAACTGTCCAAAGATGGGACACGGCAACAACTCTCTGTCCCGTTAAAGTCGGACTGCAGGGACGCCTGATCCTGTACCGCCATCGAACTGAGGAGAGCCAGTGACAATGATGCCCGCACCCCGGGTCGGCGTGATCGGCGTTGCGCATAGCCGGTTCGGCAGACTCGAGAACGAAACGGTCGCGAGCCTGGTCGGCATGGTGACCGTGGGCGCGATCAAGGATGCCGGGATCGAGCCCGGCGAGGTCGACGAGGTGTTCGTCTCACAGTTCAACAGCGGGCTGACGCCGTTCGCCTTCCCGTCGTCGCTGCCGATCAGCGCAGAGCCCGCCCTGTGGGGTATCC
>NZ_JAVREZ010000462.1:0-417 GCF_031845645.1 Streptomyces doebereineriae | reverse complement strand
GGAGTTCGCGAGCCAGCTGCGCAGGCTCGTGGACCGCAGCGGGCTGAACATCAACGCGGTGGCCGACCGCACGGGATACAGCAAGACGTCCTGGGAGCGGTACCTCAACGGCCGGCTGCTCCCCCCGCGCCGGGCCGTCGTGGCCCTCGCCGAGGTGACGGACACACCGCAGCACCACCTCACGACCATGTGGGAGCTGGCCGAGCGGGCCTGGAGCCGGGCCGAGATGCGCCACGACATGACGATGGAGGCCATCCGCATCACCCAGGCGCGGGCGGCCCTCGGCGAGCTCGGCACGACGGGCCCGGCGGACGCGAAGTCCCCGGCGGCGGGTGGCAAGGCCGGTCCCGGCCGGTCCGCGGGCGGGCGCCACAGCGCGGCGGGCTCCGCGGCGCGCGTACCCACCGCGACCGGACC
>NZ_JAVREZ010000461.1:0-417 GCF_031845645.1 Streptomyces doebereineriae | reverse complement strand
TACACGGACCTCCTGATCGGCCTGTGCCGCCAGGCGGGCGTGGAACCCGACACCCGGCGCAACCCGGTGCAGGGCACCCCGCCCCTCACCGCCGTCAGCGCGACCGGCCGCATCGCCTTCGTCACGGCACCCCCGGGCCCGGCGGCAGGCGGCACGGCCCACGTCATCGACCTGGACCCGCCGGTCCACGTGCCCGTCCACGCGCTGTGGCCCGCGCACACGACGTGCCGGGACCGGGACGTGTTCCTCAGCCGGGCGGGGGAGGGCGTTTCCGGGGCGGGGGAGGGGCAGGGCTCATCGCCGGGGTGAGGAGGGGCGGCGCTGACCCGGACTCGTACAACTCCTGGCCGAACTCGTACAGATGCCGTACGAGGTCGGCAGGTGCCGTACGGGGGCGCGCCGCCCGCCCCCCCGTAT
>NZ_JAVREZ010000460.1:0-418 GCF_031845645.1 Streptomyces doebereineriae | reverse complement strand
ATCTATCTCACGGGCACCGCAGCGTCGGTGAAAGACCTGGTCGAAGCGTCCAAATACGACCTTCTGATCGCGGCTGTCGCCGCACTCTGCCTCATTTTCGGCATCATGCTGATGGTGACGCGGAGCTTCATCGCCGCACTGGTCATCGTCGGCACCGTGGCGCTGTCACTGGGCGCGGCCTTCGGGCTTTCCGTGCTCATCTGGCAGCACATCCTCGGTATGCCCTTGAACTGGGTGGTGCTGGCGATGTCCGTGATCGTTCTGTTGGCGGTGGGTTCTGATTACAACCTGCTGCTGGTATCCCGGATGAAAGAGGAGATCGGCGCCGGGATCAACACCGGCATCATCCGGGCCATGGGCGGCAGCGGCAAGGTGGTGACAGCTGCCGGCCTGGTGTTCGCGTTCACGATGTTGGTGA
>NZ_JAVREZ010000459.1:0-418 GCF_031845645.1 Streptomyces doebereineriae | reverse complement strand
CTCTCCACGACCCCGTAACCCACACCCGGCGAGGACAGCTGCATGATCACGTTGGCCGCGCCGGCGGCGAAGCCCCACAGGTCCATCGCATCGGCGATGGTCACGTCCTCGTCGGACCAGCGAGCTGTCCGTCGGGTGATCGAGATGCGGTTGGCGGAAGTGGTGTCGCCGAGAGACATGCGCCGGCTCCTCTCAGCTCATGCACACGTTGGTGAACAGCAGGACGGGCCAGGAGACGATGGAACCGAGAAAGGACACCACGGCGTCGGCCCCGTCCATTCCGGCCAGATGGCTGGTGTGGGTGAGTGACCAGACCAGGCCGATGAGCAGGTAGGGGACCGCGAGGATGACGGCGGTGCCGATCCACTCGGCGATGGTCATCTGGAAACCGAGGATCTTGCGTACTGCGGTCAGCATA
>NZ_JAVREZ010000458.1:0-418 GCF_031845645.1 Streptomyces doebereineriae | reverse complement strand
ATGCTCCGCCGCTTGTGCGGGCCCCCGTCAATTCCTTTGAGTTTTAGCCTTGCGGCCGTACTCCCCAGGCGGGGCACTTAATGCGTTAGCTGCGGCACGGACAACGTGGAATGTTGCCCACACCTAGTGCCCACCGTTTACGGCGTGGACTACCAGGGTATCTAATCCTGTTCGCTCCCCACGCTTTCGCTCCTCAGCGTCAGTATCGGCCCAGAGATCCGCCTTCGCCACCGGTGTTCCTCCTGATATCTGCGCATTTCACCGCTACACCAGGAATTCCGATCTCCCCTACCGAACTCTAGCCTGCCCGTATCGACTGCAGACCCGGGGTTAAGCCCCGGGCTTTCACAACCGACGTGACAAGCCGCCTACGAGCTCTTTACGCCCAATAATTCCGGACAACGCTTGCGCCCTACGT
>NZ_JAVREZ010000457.1:0-418 GCF_031845645.1 Streptomyces doebereineriae | reverse complement strand
GTTCGGTCCATCAACTCTCCTCGAGGAGTCGAAATGAACCACCACAGGATGAGCGAGTCGCGCATACCGCTAACCAACCAGCCCGGCACGCTCTCAACCGATCATTCGGCAGTATTCGTTGACCCGAGGTTCGTTAGTGTGATTTTGGCACAAGCAATCCCAGGATCACCGGGCGAGGCCAGGCTCGCCCGGTGGCTACTGACGACACGTGACAAGGCGAGACTCGAACGCATCTACCGGATCCTGCGGGAAAATACACGGAGGAGATGAACGATAGCCAGTGAGTTGAACATTCGGGAACCGTCGCTCCTTTGGATGATCAACCGATACCAGGATGTCCTGCGCTTGAAGCCGAGGTAACTGCTGCACGTGGCGTGCGGTTTGCCCTGCTATACCCGCGTATCACACAGTGTCGAAA
>NZ_JAVREZ010000456.1:0-419 GCF_031845645.1 Streptomyces doebereineriae | reverse complement strand
CCTTCACGTACTCCGCACCGCCGACCAGCGAGGCGGTCCGCAGCTGCCCGTCCCGGCGCAGCCAGTGCAGGAGCCCCGCGGTCCAGTCCGGGTCCTCGACGGCCAGGCGCCGCACGAGGGCGGCGAACCGGGTGTCGCGCTCCTGGCCACCTGCGTAAAAGGTCTCCTGCGCCACGAAGTTGGCGACGGCGAGAAGAAAGAGCTCGGACCGGGCATCACGCAGATGCCCGGTCCCGCCCTGGCGGTTGACCGCGAGCGCCCCGGTCGTGGCGACGGGCGAGGCGGGCAGGGAACGGGCCGGACGGAGCCGGACGCCGCGCCGGTTGAAGCGAGCCATGGAAATTCCCCCGAATTCCTGATTCCTGGGGGAGGCGCGCGACGGCGCAACGGGGTGCCCGAGATCCGGGCAGCGAATGCCC
>NZ_JAVREZ010000455.1:0-419 GCF_031845645.1 Streptomyces doebereineriae | reverse complement strand
AAGCCCGGCTGATCGTCACAGCAGTCAGCGGCGACGCCACACTCCTCGACATCGACCGCCTCCACCCCGGCACAACCGTCATCGACGACTCCTTCCCCCACTGCTTCGACACCACACGCGCCATCACCCGGATGAACCACGCCAAAGACGTCCTCATCGCCGGCGGCGGACTACTGCACATCGGCCCCGTCCAACGCCACCTCGCCCAAGGACTCCCACCCGCCGCCGTCACGGGCTACCTCACACAACCCCAACTCCCCGACACCATCGCCTCCTGCAGACTCGAATCACTCCTCCACGCCTCCACAACAGACCTACCACTCGTCCACGGCACCGTCACCACACCCACCGCCCAGACCTACTGGCACACAACCCAAACCACCAAAACACACGCCGCACCACTCCACCTACACACCCAC
>NZ_JAVREZ010000454.1:0-419 GCF_031845645.1 Streptomyces doebereineriae | reverse complement strand
ATCGCGGCCAGCCCGGCGCTGGGCTTCGTGTCGAAATACGCGTTGTCGGTGGACGCGATCCGCGAGTTGCTGGCCAGCTGCCCGAGGCCGTGACGTTGGGGACGCCGGTCTTCGGTGGATGGCGGAGCGTTTCGATGGACCGTCAAGCACCTTCTCCGGTAGCGGGGTGCCCGACATGGCCGGGCCGCTGTTCGACGCCCAGCAGGCCTGAAAGATGCTGGAGAAGCAGTCTCAGGGTGTGCTCGAGGTGATCTTGCTGGTCTTTGGACAGCCCATCTAGCAACTGGCATTCCCGCGTCAGCACCGCGGCAACGAGATCGTCGACTGTCGCGTGGCCGAGCGGGGTGAGTTCGATGTCGACGGTCCGTGAATCGCGGCGACCGGATCGTTTCACGAGTCCTTGTGCCTCTGCCCGGTCC
>NZ_JAVREZ010000453.1:0-419 GCF_031845645.1 Streptomyces doebereineriae | reverse complement strand
CCCATGAAGGCCGCCGCCTCCACGTCGTGCCCCTGGACGTCACCGATCGCGAACCCGAGGGCACCGTCCGCGAGCGCGAAGCCGTCGTACCAGTCGCCGCCGATGTCCAGGCCGTCCCGGGCGGGCGTGTACCGCGCGGCGGACTGGAGACCGGGGAGGGCGGGCAGGGTCGCCGGAAGCATGTCGCGCTGAAGGGCCTGCGCGAGTTCCACTCTGGCCTGGTGGAATTCCACCTCCCGCCGAGCGCGGGCAGTGAGGCTCTGCAACGTGGTGAGCAGGTCCTCGGCGCTTACTGAGCGGGGAGTCCGACGCCGGTTCATGGGCTGCTCCGCGGTGCGTGAGTCCCTGAATCATATGGTCTGCACCCCCCAGCGGCGACTTCGTGGGGCTCCTCAGGGCCGCCGGGCCCGGTACAGATC
>NZ_JAVREZ010000452.1:0-419 GCF_031845645.1 Streptomyces doebereineriae | reverse complement strand
CTTCTAAGGGGATTAATAAAATTGCCCGCATTACTGCGGTGGGCGGTATTGCAGTAATGTGTCTGAATTTAGTATTGCTGTTAGTAAGCATTACTATTTTGTTATTAAATGGTGGGCATTTCGCGCAGGATATTAATTTCCTTGCATCACCGAACCCGGGTTATCAGTCCGGTCTGGCAATGCTATCGTTTGTGGTATTTGCCATTTTTGCCTATGGCGGAATTGAAGCGGTTGGTGGTCTGGTCGATAAAACGGAAAATCCAGAAAAGAACTTTGCCAAAGGTATTGTTTTTGCCGCTATTGTTATTTCAATCGGTTATTCGCTGGCAATATTTTTATGGGGCGTCAGCACAAACTGGCAGCAGGTATTAAGTAATGGTTCCGTTAACCTCGGCAATATTACCTATGTGCTGATGAAG
>NZ_JAVREZ010000451.1:0-419 GCF_031845645.1 Streptomyces doebereineriae | reverse complement strand
GATCCGGTTCGATCATCTGTGCCTCTGTCCTGCTGTGCGGTACGAAGTCTGCTGCGAGAGGGAAGACTTGACCGGGTCTGAGGCATTCGTCGTTTCCATCTGTCCCGCTCACCAGTACGTGACAGGGGAGAGCCGGCCGATTTCCGGCCGCCGTCACTCCACGCGCACGCTTCGCAGCGGTGAGTGCAAAAACTGGCGAGTGTATTCCTCTTCGCGCGCTCCCGCAGGGGGTTGGGTGAATATGCCGATCCCCTGTTCTGATCTGGCTAAGCTCACGCGCAGTGAAGTCGAGTTGATACGAATTCGAGCACTTGTTCATGAGTCTCCGCTCACGTGCGTATACATCCCGGTACATCCCGGAATCAACCGCCAGAGGGATTAGATGGTCCGTGTCGAATCACCGCCGACCGACAGAGAAG
>NZ_JAVREZ010000450.1:0-419 GCF_031845645.1 Streptomyces doebereineriae | reverse complement strand
CTGCGCGCCCCGCGCAGCTGGTGCGAGACCGGCTACAACGTCACCCACTTCACGGCGATGCCACGCGGCGGACACTTCGCCGCCTTCGAACAGCCGGAATTGTTCGTCGAAGATGTGAAGACGTTCTTCGACACCGTGCGGTGACGTACTAGCGTCTTGGGCATGGACCCGTTGGTGCGTTCCCGCGCCGTCCAGGCCGTGATCTGGGGTATGCCCGCCGTCAACTTCGAGCTGCTGCGCGAAGCGGCAGCCGGAGTCGGCGCCGGCGACAACCAGGTGGTGTTCTGGTCGAAGCTGCTGGACTGGAAGAACCAGACCCTGACACCCAACCCGGACACCCTGTACTTCTTCCCGTTCTACAACACCCAGGCCGGCCCGGTCGTGCTGGAAATCCCTCCCGCCGAAGGTGGTTCGATCAC
>NZ_JAVREZ010000449.1:0-420 GCF_031845645.1 Streptomyces doebereineriae | reverse complement strand
ATCGCGGACCGGCTGGACGACCGTTTCCGCCTCCTCACCAACGGGAGCCGGACCGTGCTGCCCCGCCAGCAGACCCTGCGCGCGGTCGTCGACTGGTCCTGGGAGCTGCTGGACGGGGCCGAACGGGCCGTCCTGCGCCGCCTCGCCGTCTTCGCGGGCGGCTGCTCCCTCGCCGCCGCCGAGGAGGTCTGCGCCCTGCCCGCCCCGGCCGACGGGGTCGCCGTCGACTCTCTCGACGTGGCCGCCCTGCTCGGCTCCCTGGTCGACAAGTCCCTCGTCGTCGCCGCGCCCGGCGAGGACGCGGAGATGCGCTACCGGCTGCTGGAGACCGTGGGGGAGTACGCGGCCGAGCGGCTGGCGGAGGCGGGGGAGCGGGACGCCGTCGAGCGGCGCCACCTGGTCCACTACCGCGAACTGGCC
>NZ_JAVREZ010000448.1:0-420 GCF_031845645.1 Streptomyces doebereineriae | reverse complement strand
GGGTGACGGGGGTCCGCACCGCCGAACGCGGCCCCGACTGGCTCCGGCTGGACGGCTGCTGGGTCTCGCCCGCCGCCGTACGGGACGCCCTGGGCCGGGCGGTCGGCGGGCTGCCGGTCCATGTCGAGGTGACCGGGGTGACCGAGGAGCCGGAACGGGACGGCGCAACAGAGGCCGAGGACACCGCAGCCACCCCACCACCGGGCCTCACGGCGTACATCGCCTGCGGTGACACCCCGTTGACGCCCGCCGAGGCCCACCGGGCACTGACGGCCCTGATCCCCACCGCCGGTTCGGGCGTCCTCGCGCCCCGCCGCTATGTGCTCGTCACGGACCCGCCGGCCGACCCGGACCGGAGCGACGCCTGGCGTCGGCTGAAGACCATCGAGGAAGGGACCGGCCGCAGCCGGCAGGTGTGAC
>NZ_JAVREZ010000447.1:0-420 GCF_031845645.1 Streptomyces doebereineriae | reverse complement strand
TCAGCGAGAGCCCCTTGCCCGCGGGCACCGACCCGGCGACGATCGCGGCCAGGTACCCGCCCGGGACGAGCAGCGCCCACGGGGTGACGGCCGCGCCGACCACCAGGCCCGCCGCGATGGCGACGACGGCGGTCGGCGGGGCGAGGTAGCGCAGGTTGATCGAGCCGGAGTGGTAGCGGGCGACGACATGGCGCCAGCGCCCGTAGTCCTTGTACTGCTTGGCGAGCGCCTTCACCGAGGGGCGCGGGCGGTACTGGACCTTCAGCTCGGGCGAGAACCAGATCAGCCCGCCCGCCTCGCGGATGCGGAAGTTCAGCTCCCAGTCCTGGGCGCGGATGAACTCGACGTTGTACCCCTCGGCCTTCTCCAGCGCCTCGCGCCGGAAGACGCCCAGGTAGACGGTCTCGGCGGGCCCCGCCT
>NZ_JAVREZ010000446.1:0-421 GCF_031845645.1 Streptomyces doebereineriae | reverse complement strand
GGTACCAGGGTTCCGTGAGTTCCTGGTGAGCAATTTGGTGCTGGTTCTGCGGCCGTCCTGACCATCCACTGGAACAGGTTCTCGTTTTTCTGGGAAATCTGGGTAATGTGACGCCCATGACACAAAGCGCAGCCGCCATAAGGACGGAATTCGACAAACTGTTCATCGGCGGCCACTGGGTGGAGCCTTCGACCTCCGAGGTCATCGAAGTCTTCTCCCCCGCGACCGGCGAGAAGGTCGGCCAGGTTCCGCTGGCCGCCGAGGCCGACGTCAACGCCGCGTGCGCCGCGGCCCGCAAGGCCTTCGACGAGGGCCCGTGGCCCCACAAGACGCCAGAGGAGCGCCAGGCCGTGCTGGCCAAGGCCGTCGAGCTCATCAACGAGCGGGCCGACGAGTTCAAGCACCTGCTGAAGCTGGAGAC
>NZ_JAVREZ010000445.1:0-421 GCF_031845645.1 Streptomyces doebereineriae | reverse complement strand
ACATGACCGCCGCACCAGCAGATTTTGCCCGTGCCCGAAGCGAATTCCTCAGTATCGACACACCACGAGTGGAGGACGGAGCCGCGATCTGGCGCATCGCCCGCGACTCCGAGGTCCTGGACCTGAACTCCACGTACAGCTACCTGCTGTGGTGCCGCGACTTCGCCGCGACGTCCGCCGTCGCCCGTGGCGAGGACGGCGAGCCGATCGCCTTCGTCACCGGCTACATCAGGCCCGACCGCCCCGAGACCCTCGTCGTCTGGCAGGTGGCCGTCGACCGGGCCCATCGCGGCAAGGGGCTGGCCGCCACTCTGCTGGACGCGCTGACCGCCCGGGTCGCCGCCGAGCGGGGGCTCTCCTGCGTCGAGACGACGATCACCCCGGACAACACCGCTTCCGACCGGCTGTTCACGTCCTACGC
>NZ_JAVREZ010000444.1:0-421 GCF_031845645.1 Streptomyces doebereineriae | reverse complement strand
AGACCGCTGACGCCAGCGGCACCGTGGGCTCGCTGGTCGCCGACATCTCCTGGAGCACCGACGGCATCCGTCAGACCGTGGCCGACCTGGTGCAGCTGCCGTTCATCGGCTCGGCCATCTCGGACGTGAAGACCAACCCGTCCAACGGGACCATCGAACTCAAGGGCCTGCTCGGCACCATCACCGCCAAGCCCACGGTGGTCAACAAGGGCATCTCGATGCAGATCGTCGACCTGAGCGCGATCGGCCTGTCCTGGCCGCGGGAGACTCTGCAGCCGATCCTGGACAAGTTCACCGCCCAGCTCACCGAGAACTACCCGATGGGGATCCACGCGGACAGCGTGCAGGTCACCGACAAAGGGGTGGAGGCGAAGTTCTCCACCACGAACGCGTCGATGCCGAGGGCCGAAGAGGACCCCTG
>NZ_JAVREZ010000443.1:0-421 GCF_031845645.1 Streptomyces doebereineriae | reverse complement strand
AGATGAATGTCATGTTCGTCGAGCCGCAGGCTCCCGACCGGACCATCGCCTACACCACCGCGGTACTGATTCCGGGCCAGGATGGCCTCAACGAACGCACACTGCGCCGATCTGAAGGTGCGATGGGCCCGGCGGGCTTCCTCATCGCCGATGACGGTGAGATCGGGATGCGCAACCAAGCCGGGCTTGCCGCGGAACTGCCGGAATGGCTGATACTGGCTCGCGGCGTGAGTGACGACATTACCGACGAAACCGGAATCATCAACCGGGACAAGAGCGCCGAGACGCCACAACGCGGGTTCTACTCCCGGTGGGCGGCCGTCGTCGGCGGGGAGGCATGACCGTGACCGCTGACACTTCGCCCCGGGTCCGCCCCGTCCTGCGGCCGATTCCGGACGACGAGATCCTGTCGTTTCTCTTC
>NZ_JAVREZ010000442.1:0-421 GCF_031845645.1 Streptomyces doebereineriae | reverse complement strand
AGGTGCCGGTCGCGGCGCGTGTACTCGGTTTTCCCGGCGACCGACATTGACCCGGGACCCGCTCGCCCCAAAGGGCAGCACACACCAACGGAGCAGCTTACCGGTCGGCGTCGAGGCAGGTCAAAACGCCCTTGTGGGCCCGACGCACAGACTGGGCCGCAAAGCCCCGCCCCACGTCACCCGGCGCTCTGCCGCCCTCCTGGAGAACTCACACCGCGGACGCATCGCAACTCCCAGATTCCGGGCGTGCACTGGGGTGACCGAAGGCGGCGGCATTGCCGTCAGAGGAGGCCGCCCTGCCGTGACGGGTGACCGTTGCCGAGGCCGGGTCTAGTGCTTCTTCTCGGCCTGCGCCTGGTCCTGCGCGGCCTGCTGTTGAGCAGCCTGAATCGCCGCGCGGCCCTCCGGGCTGGCCGCGGAG
>NZ_JAVREZ010000441.1:0-421 GCF_031845645.1 Streptomyces doebereineriae | reverse complement strand
ATCAGCCGGATCCGCCGGTTGAGGTTGTCGAGCGTGGCCACCATCGCCTTGTTCCCGGATGCCGCACACAACTCGAGGTGGAATGACTCGTCGCGCAGCACCATGTCACCGTCCGGTGGGGGCGGGCTGGCCTTCAGGTCCAGCCACTCCGCGCGCAATGCCGAGAGCCGGTCCTTATCGTAGTGCAGCTCATCGGTTTCCAGGATCCGGGTGATGCCGCGCAGTTCGATTGTGATGCGCAACTCGTAGAGGTCGCGGACGCCCGGGATATCCAGCGCGACCGGGTAGTACCCGTCGGGCCTGCGTTCGAGCATGCCGTCGGCGTGCAGCCGGACCAGCGCCTCTCTCAGCGGGGTCCGGCTGACGTTGAGCGTCTCGCACAGCTGGGACTCGACCAGCCGGGTGCGATGGTCGATCTCGC
>NZ_JAVREZ010000440.1:0-421 GCF_031845645.1 Streptomyces doebereineriae | reverse complement strand
GTTACCCCTCCTTCAAGGGCATCATGGCCGCCAAGAAGAAGCCGGTTCAGGCCTGGGACCTGTCCGACCTGGACCTGGAGGCCGAGCAGGTCGGCCTGGAGGGCTCCTACACCACGGTCGACTCCGCGACCGAGCGCCCGGCCCGTACCGCGGGCACGATCGTCAAGGACGAGGGCGAGGGCGGCAAGCAGCTCGCCGAGTTCCTCGCGAGCCAGAAGTTCATCTAAGGGTCACTGGCCCGCTGAGGCTCAACCCCGTACCGCCCCCTCAGACTTCGCAATCCGCAGGAGAGCATTCCCATGGCTGAAGTTCTCGTCTATGTCGATCACGTGGACGGTGCCGTCCGCAAGCCCACCCTGGAGCTGCTGACCCTGGCCCGCCGTATCGGCGAGCCGGTCGCCGTCGCGCTCGGCGCGGGTGC
>NZ_JAVREZ010000439.1:0-418 GCF_031845645.1 Streptomyces doebereineriae | reverse complement strand
ACCGGGACGGCCGGTGAACAGGCGGAAACGGACGGTACGGAAGGGGTGCGTGAGGAACCTGACACGGTGGTCCGTATCGACGGGTGAGAGGACCCTGCTGCGCGGCCCCGAACTCTGCTTCAATAGGGACATGGCCAGCCACCAGTACACCGCGTCGGGTCGCAGCGACCTCGAGCCGTTCTGGCCCTCCCGTCAGCACCATGACTTCGACCGGGTGTGTTGCCGCGCGTGGAACGCGCAGGCCCTCTAAAGCCGCTCATCCCGGCCTTCGGCCCGCGCGCACGACGCACGTCCTCGACGACTCCTCGCGCGAAAGAGCTGACCCCTCATGGCGAACACCCGTACCTTCTCCGCCGCCTCCGCTGCCACCGCAGCCTCCCCGGCGCCCGCTGCGGCCAACCCCACCGCCCGCTCCCTC
>NZ_JAVREZ010000438.1:0-422 GCF_031845645.1 Streptomyces doebereineriae | reverse complement strand
CCACCCCCGCTGGCGGCGGGTGTATCCGTGCCGGAGCCGCTTCACCGAGAACCAGTACCCGAGCGGGATGTCGTACGCGGCGGGCTTCGGCGCGGAGGGATCGCGGAAGGTCTCCCGCAGCTCGGCCAGCAGCCCGGGGCTCAGCCGCTCGTCGCCGTCGAGCAGCAGAATCCAGTCCAGATCGGTGCGGACGTTCTCCAGACACCACTGCTTCTTCCGGGGGTGGCCACCGTCCCAGGTGTACGTGACCACCTCGGCCCCGCACTCCTCGGCGATCTTCACGGTGTCGTCGGTGCTGTGGGAGTCCACCACGACGACCGCCTCGAAGTGCCCGAGCACCGACTTCACCGCCTCGGCGATGTTCAGGCCCTCGTTCTTCGTGGGGATCGCCACGGCTATGGGCAGTTTCGTCTTTCCTGCGG
>NZ_JAVREZ010000437.1:0-422 GCF_031845645.1 Streptomyces doebereineriae | reverse complement strand
CCGTCACCGACCGGCCGGGCCCCGGCGGCATCCGGCTGGAGCTGGGCTCCCGGGACCGGAGCCTGGGCGAGGAGGGGTACCGGCTGCACTCCACACCTGCCGCGCTCACCATCACCGCCCGCGCCCCGGCGGGGCTCTTCCACGGCGTCCAGACCCTGCGCCAGCTCCTCCCGGACCGGGTGGAGGCGCAGAGCCGCCAGGAGGGCCCCTGGAAGGTGGCGGGCGGCACGATCCCGGACGCGCCGCGCTACGGCTACCGGGGCGCGATGCTGGACGTCTCGCGCCACTTCTTCCCGGTCGCGGAGGTGAAGCGGTACATCGACCGGCTCGCCCTCTACAAGATCAACACGCTGCATCTGCACCTCTCCGACGACCAGGGCTGGCGCATCGCCATCGACTCCTGGCCCCGGCTCGCCACATAC
>NZ_JAVREZ010000436.1:0-422 GCF_031845645.1 Streptomyces doebereineriae | reverse complement strand
ACCGCAAGGTGCTCATCTCGGTTTGCGGAGCGGAGGGCAGTGTGCTGAAGGTGAGACCCCCGCTGGTATTCTCTCTGTCGGATGTGGACTGGTTCTGCACCGAATTCGCCGATGCGCTGCGGGAGCTGCGCTGAGCAAAAGCAGAGCATCTGGCTGTCCAAACCCTGATGAGGGAAGCTGTATCAGTGCCAGAGGCAGTTGTCGCTACGGCGATCTATATTGCGTCGCCCGAAGGTGACACCGGCAAGTCGACGATTGCGCTCGGCATTCTCCACCGACTTGCTGCCACCGTGCCGAGGGTGGGGGTGTTCCGCCCGATCACCCGTCTGGGCGAGGACCGCGACTACATCCTCGAACTGCTGCTGGCAGGCACCACTGCGGGGCTGAGCTACGACGACTGTGTCGGGGTCAGCTACCAGCAG
>NZ_JAVREZ010000435.1:0-423 GCF_031845645.1 Streptomyces doebereineriae | reverse complement strand
CTCTTCGATCGGGCAGCGGTGTTGTTGCCACAGATCCACCAGGCGGTACGGCGTCGCCACCACGACACGACCGGAGCCCGACCGATAGTAGGTGTGCGCATTGGGCGTGTGGCACCAGACCGTGCGTTGCATCGCCTCGTCGATTCCCGCAACGTAATCCTCGAACGCGGTTTGGGTGACTTCTATCGTCGACGCACCGCGCAGCGCCATCAGTTGCAGGCACTCCATGATGTAGTGCGCCAAGACCTCCCTCGAGAAGTTGGCCCCCGCACCATGTCCCGGGCTGTAGTTCGGCGCGGAGGTGATGAACAGGTTCGGGAACCCCGGGACAGTGCCGCCGCGATACGCGCGGGGGCTGTCACCCCACTCCTCTGCCAGGGTCTTGCCGTCACGGCCCCGGATGTCGACAGTGGACAAGAAATC
>NZ_JAVREZ010000434.1:0-423 GCF_031845645.1 Streptomyces doebereineriae | reverse complement strand
TGGCGAAGGTGAGCAGGTCCGGCACCACGTCGAAGTGGTCGATGGAGAACCACTTTCCGCTGCGGCCGAATCCCGCCATCACCTCGTCGGCGATGAACACGATGCCGTAGCGGTCGCAGATCTCCCGCACCCCGGCCATGTATCCGGGCGGGGGCACCATGATGCCGGCAGTACCCGGGATCGACTCCAGGATGATCGCCGCGATGGTGGCCGGGCCCTCCATCTGGATCAGCTTGTCGAGGTACTCCAGCGCGCGTTGGGATTCCTGTTCCTCGGTCTCGGCGTAGAACGACGAGCGGTACAGGAACGGTCCGTTGAAGTGCACGATGCCGGCGTTGCCGCGGTCGTTGGGCCAGCGCCGCGGGTCACCGGTCAGGGTGATCGCGGTGTCGGTGCCACCGTGGTAGGCCCGGTAACGCGACA
>NZ_JAVREZ010000433.1:0-424 GCF_031845645.1 Streptomyces doebereineriae | reverse complement strand
GTAAACTTGAACGGCCGTATGGGTATGCCGTTCGAACCCATACGGCCGTTCAAGTTTACCGGGCGCGGCGACCGCATCGGCCGGGTGAAAGGCATAGACGGCAACTGGCATTTGACCCTTTTCATCGAAAGCGGGCGTTTGGTTGACGAAGGCGGGAAACAGCTTCTGACCGGCGTGTTGGAAATCGCCAAAATCCACAAAGGCGGCTTCCGCATCACCGCCAACCAAAACCTCATCGTGGCAAATGTGCCCGAAGGAGGCAAAGCCCGGATCGAACAGCTCGCCCGCTCATACGGGCTGATACGCGACGGTGTCAGCAAGCTGCGCGAAAATGCGATGTCGTGCGCTTCCTTCCCGACCTGCCCGCTGGCAATGGCGGAAGCCGAACGCGTGTTGCCGGACTTCATCGGCGAGCTGGATAAGA
>NZ_JAVREZ010000432.1:0-424 GCF_031845645.1 Streptomyces doebereineriae | reverse complement strand
CTGGAACACTCGCCGCCCCGGGACTCGGCGGAACTGCAAGAGGATGTCGACGCCCGTATGAGCCGCCAGTCCGTCCTTGTGGGTGAGGACGCTCCGTACTTCCGGGCGATGCTCGACGAAGCGGTGTTCCACCGAGCGGCCTCGCAGCCCGCCGTCTGGCTGGAACAGTTGGAAGCCCTGCTGGAGTGGCAGAAGCGGCCGAACGTGACGCTTCAGTTACTGCCTTTCTCCGCAGGGCTGCACGATCTGATGGGCGGTTCACTGACCGTCCTGTGGCTGGCCAACGGCAAGGCCGTGGCCTATCTGGAGGGCAGCAAGTCCGGCGAACTGATTGAGGACTCAGGACGCGTCGAGGAGCTGCGGTTGTCCTACGATTTGCAACGAGACAAGGCGCTCTCTCCGGAGCAGACAACCGAGTTCATCC
>NZ_JAVREZ010000431.1:0-424 GCF_031845645.1 Streptomyces doebereineriae | reverse complement strand
CGCGGGCGGGGATGACAAACTGGACCGCATGGCTTACGACGATCTCCGCTCCCTGCTCCGGGATCTTGAACGCGATGGTGATCTCAAGCGCGTCAAGGCCGAGGTCGACCCTCACCTGGAGGTCGGCGAGATCGTCGACCGGGTGAACAAGGCGGGCGGCCCCGCCCTGCTCTTCGAGAACGTCAAGGGCTCCTCGATGCCCCTGGCCATGAACGTGTTCGGCACCGACCGGCGCCTGCTCAAGGCGCTCGGGCTGAAGTCCTACAGCGACATCAGCGACAAGATTGCCGGACTGCTCAAGCCGGAGCTGCCGCAGGGCTTCGTCGGCGTACGGGAAGCCTTCGGCAAGCTCGGCTCGATGGTCCACGTACCGCCGAAGAAGGTGAAGTCGGACGACGCGCCGGTCCAGGAAGTCGTGCTGAAG
>NZ_JAVREZ010000430.1:0-424 GCF_031845645.1 Streptomyces doebereineriae | reverse complement strand
CATCGAGGCAGTGCTGGAGGCGATGACGACCGATCCGGGTCGCTCGCTGTCGACGGTGGACCTGCTCGACGAGGCCGAGCGCAGCCGTCTAGCACGCTGGGGCAACCGGGCGGTGCTGTACGACTTGGCGCAGCCGGCGTCGGTGCCGGAATTGTTTGCCGCGCAGGTGATGCGAGCACCGGAATCGGTGGCACTGGTCTGCGGGGATCATTCACTCACGTATCGAGAACTCGACGAGTCCGCGAATCGGTTGGCGCACTTGCTCGTCGGTCACGGGGTGGGTCCCGGCGAGCGGGTGGCCTTGATGTTCCCGCGTTCGGCCGAGGCCATCGTGGGGATCCTGGCGGTCCTCAAGGCCGGGGCGGCCTACCTGCCGATCGATCCGGCGCTGCCCGAGGCCCGCGTGGAGTTCATGCTGACCGAC
>NZ_JAVREZ010000429.1:0-424 GCF_031845645.1 Streptomyces doebereineriae | reverse complement strand
ATCTCCGGGTTGCCGGCCAGCGGGCTGGAAACCCCGGCGAACAACCTCGACGGCCTCAGGTTCACATGGTGGTCCAACGCGAACCGCATGTTCAGCAGCAGGCCACGCTCGAGCACGCCACTGGGCACCGAGGGATCGCCGATGGCGCCCAACAGGATTGCGTCGTAGCCCTTGAGCTCCTCGACGAAGCCATCAGGCAGGGTCTCCCCCGTCGCGTGGTAGCGACGCGCACCGAGGTCGTACTCGGTCCGCTCCACCCCGGGCAGCACCGCGTCGAGCACCTTCAGCGCCTCGGCGATGACCTCCGGACCGATGCCGTCACCGGCGATTACAGCGAGTTTCATGACAGGTCGACCACTTCCAGCGTCGTGGCGTCGACCGCCGCGGCGAGCGCGGAACGCACATCCTCGGGCACATCGGTATC
>NZ_JAVREZ010000428.1:0-424 GCF_031845645.1 Streptomyces doebereineriae | reverse complement strand
ATAGCGCCCCCCGCTAGACCATGCCTGACGAACCGCCGACAACTCTAAGTGTGCTGCGAGAAGGAGATCAAGTGGGTGGTGGAGCGAAACTCCCCGGGAAAAAGGTGCGTGATGTCGCACCTCGATGGTTAACCGCACAGGAAGCGAGCGGCGCGAAGAGGAAGAGTTGGCGTTGCTGTCGCGCGCGGTGATCCTCGCGAGTGACGGTGAGCGTCGTGACCCACTGGGCCAGGGCGTGAGGCAGGCCGAGTGCGCCTCGACAGAGAGCCAACGAGGCTCCTGTTCCGATGGTTGAGACTCTCCTCAACGACACGCGAGCGTCCTGCGCTTCGGCCCTGCGCCCGCCAGCAGCCCCATCACCTGATCGATGGCCACGCTGAAAAGGCTCACGGCCCTGTCCAGCTCACGCGGAGACCGGTACGAC
>NZ_JAVREZ010000427.1:0-425 GCF_031845645.1 Streptomyces doebereineriae | reverse complement strand
CTTCCGAGCGTTGATCAGCTGCCACAGCCTCCACGCGGCCAGTCGGCCGACGTCGTCCACCCCGTGCACGCTGCCGGACAGCACTTCGACCAACTCGGACTCGGTGGAACGGCGCAGTGCGATCCGGACCGTGCGCTGCAGGTCGGTCCACGCCGAAGCCCTCTGCCAGCGTCCAGACACGTCCCAGTGCCCGGAGGGCAACAGAACCTTCCCGTGGCCCAGTTGGGCCCGCCAGGCGTGCCACGCACGCTTCAAGACCCTGTCTGCCACGGCGCTGGGGTCGTCTCCGAACAGGAACGCGGACTTCTTTCCAGGCGCCGCCGAAGGCGTCGTTTTTGCTTGTCCCATCTCGTTCGACCAGCTCAGCCCCCTACTACCGGTAGACAAAACCCCAGATAGAAGTGAAACCCCCCTCGCGTTAAGAG
>NZ_JAVREZ010000426.1:0-425 GCF_031845645.1 Streptomyces doebereineriae | reverse complement strand
GCCCGACCCCCCGCACGGAGGCGAGAAGGTAGGCGAACGGCTGACGTTTCTCCAGCCGCCGAACGAGTTCGGGCTCGGCGATGGGCAAGGCGGGGCTCCAGCGGCTCGGCAGGGCAGGGTGCTTCCCACGCGCAGGCGACGGAAGGCAGGTCCAGGCATCCCTACCGAAACGCAAAGAGGGTTATTTGTCGCGCCAAGCGGCATTTGGACTAGTTGAGCCAGATGCGGAAGCGTACGCGCGGGAGGACAGGCGGCGGCGCACGAGGTCGACCTCGACGATCCGTACGGTGATCTCGTCGCCCTCGCTCACTCCCCGCTGACCTGCTGTGACGGCGTCGGTGGGATGGTCGGTCCTCCGTCGGCTCAGTTCGGGTATCCGGATGGACCCGGTGCCCTGATCGGGCTCGCCGTCGAGGTCCAACTAC
>NZ_JAVREZ010000425.1:0-426 GCF_031845645.1 Streptomyces doebereineriae | reverse complement strand
CTTCGCGCTCGCGCAGGAGGCCGTGGAGAACCTCGACGTACGCGAGATCGCCCACGCCCACCTGGTCGAGCTGAACGACCGGTGCGGGCACACCGTGCACCTCGCCGTCTACGAGGAGCAGGAAGTCCTCTACATCGACAAGGTCGTGAGCCGCTACCCGGTCCGGATGTACTCGCGGATCGGCAAGCCCGTCGCGATCACCGTCGCGGCCGTGGCAAAGCTGCTGCTGGCCGACCTCACCGAGCCCGAGCGGCGCGCGATCGCCGAGAAGCTCGACTACCCCATGTACACGTCCCGTTCGACGCCGAACGCGGCCGCCTTCCTCAAGGAGCTGGCCGTCGTCCGCGAACAGGGCTGGGCCACCGAGGTCGGTGGCCACGAGGAGTCCATCAACTGCATCGGCGCCCCCATCCGGGGCGCCGATGC
>NZ_JAVREZ010000424.1:0-426 GCF_031845645.1 Streptomyces doebereineriae | reverse complement strand
GAACTCATCGCCCGTCGGTTCCTTTCTGGTGCCTCCGGGCCGGTCCCGGTTGCCCTCCCTGGAAGGGTAGCCGCCGCCACACCTTCACCATTCACCGGCCCTTATTGTCCGGATCGCCGCCGTCACCGGTCGGATCCTGTCCCTCGTCCAGCGCGTCCCAGAGCATTCGCTCCGACATCGGCTCCCCGCTGTCGTCACCCTTGACGGCCTCCCGTCGGGCGGCGGGTGCCGCGTAGCGCCCCGCAAGGCCGCGCTTGGCACTGTTGGCCGACCGCATCAACCTCACCGCACCAGCGAGCGCACACACCGCAGCGATCAGGGTCAGCCCGGCGCCGCCGTAGGAACGACTGGTCCCGGTCAACTGTGCGAGGGGAATGACTGCCAGGTCAGCGGCCCGGACCGCGACATCCTTGACCACCCACAGGC
>NZ_JAVREZ010000423.1:0-426 GCF_031845645.1 Streptomyces doebereineriae | reverse complement strand
ACCCAGGAGTCCATGGTGCCGAAGAGGATGTCGCCCGCCTCGGCGCGCTCGCGCAGCCCCTCGACGTTGTCGAGCAGCCAGCGGACCTTGGGCCCGGCGAAGTACGAGGCGAGCGGCAGCCCGGTCTCGCGGCGGAAGCGGTCCTGGCCCACGTTGCGGCCGAGCTCCTTGCAGAGAGCGTCGGTGCGGGTGTCCTGCCAGACGAGCGCGTTGTGGACCGGCTCACCGGTGTTCTTGTCCCAGAGCAGGGTGGTCTCGCGCTGGTTGGTGATGCCGATCGCCTTGACGTCGGCGGAGGTGATGCCGGCCTTGACGATGGCCCCGGCGACGACCTCCTGCACGTTCTCCCAGATCTCGGTGGCGTCGTGCTCGACCCAGCCGGGCTTCGGGAAGATCTGCTCGTGCTCCTTCTGGTCGACGGAGACG
>NZ_JAVREZ010000422.1:0-426 GCF_031845645.1 Streptomyces doebereineriae | reverse complement strand
CCCCAGGGCGACGCGCAGTCTGCCCCGGTACGCGGCGGCCGCCGTTCCGGTCGGAGGCGGACCGCCGTGCGTGTGCCCGTGATCGTGCCCAGCCCCCATGCGAAACGCCTCCAGGTCCGTTCGACGGCGCCGGGCGGAACCGCCCGACGCCGACCAGTGAACTACGGGTGGGGGGGCTGGGGCAACACGGGACTGAACACCGTTGTCATCTGCTCTGACCTGCGGAAACGTTCCGCAGGTCAGAGCAGTGGGGTGATCATTTACGGGTGTCGGGGAGCGCCTCCGGATGACGCAGGCACCACCCCTCCCAGGCCGACTCCACCATCGAGCGGACGTCCCGGCGGGCCGTCCACCCCAGCTCCCGGTCCATCCGCGCGTCCGACGCCACCGCCCGCGCCGCGTCCCCCGCACGGCGCGGTTCCACGA
>NZ_JAVREZ010000421.1:0-426 GCF_031845645.1 Streptomyces doebereineriae | reverse complement strand
ATGTGCGCGTTGATCATCAGTAAGTTGTCGCTGCCCACCTTCGTCAATCCACCGCCCTGGACTGTGCCACGATGAATGGTGACGCTTTCGCGAATGCGGTTACGATCGCCGATTTCCACACGGGTCGGTTCGCCAGCATATTTCAGATCCTGGTTAACTTCGCCGATGGAGGCGAACTGATAAATCTCATTATCGCGGCCAATTTTAGTATGACCATTCACGACAACGTGAGATTTCAGTACGGTACCCTCACCAATTTCGACATGGGGTCCAACGATACAAAAAGGACCAATGTGTGCGTTCGCGCCAATTGACGCGCCCTCTTCCACAATGGCGGTTGGATGCACAAAGGCGGATTTATCAATCACGTATCAGGCCTCCCGGCTACGAGCACACATCATCGTTGCTTCGCAAACTACTTTACCA
>NZ_JAVREZ010000420.1:0-427 GCF_031845645.1 Streptomyces doebereineriae | reverse complement strand
CCGAGGGACTGTCCCAGCTGATCCTTCTTGGTGGGGATGATGGCCGTGTGGGGGATGGGCAGGCCGAGCGGGCGCCGGAAGAGCGCCGTGACGGCGAACCAGTCCGCCAGAGCGCCCACCATCCCCGCCTCGGCAGCCGCCGCGACGTAGCCCGGCCAGCCCTCCACACCTGAGTGCTCCGCCCAGGTGGCCAGGACCTAGACGAGCGCGACGAAGAGAAGTAGGCCGGTCGCCGTGATCTTCATGCGCCGGACGCCGCGCTGCTTCTCCTCGTCGGCGGCGGTGTACGCGAACGAGGCCAGCGGCCCCACCCCCAGCGGGCCCCCTCCGGCCCCGGACTTCCCGAACCCGGACTTCCCGGACCCGCCGGACCCGGACTTCCCAGGGCCTCCCGTCGCCGTCCCCGGGCCGAGCTCCTTACGGGTCC
>NZ_JAVREZ010000419.1:0-427 GCF_031845645.1 Streptomyces doebereineriae | reverse complement strand
GACACGGAGCACACCGGCAGACTTGATCGGGTCTTCACTCTTACCGGAAGTACCGCATGCGGTGGCCAGCAACGCTGCGAGCAGTATGACGGCGAGCACGGCCCGTCTCAGGTCGTAGTGCACCGGCGCAACCTAGCAACGAGTCGGCTCGCCGCGAAGGGTTCTGCTCAGGACTGCAGGTATATCACGGGTGCCTGGGCAGCGCCGCCGGGTCGAACCGGTCCAGCATGCCGTCGAGATCCAGTGCCGGCCAGCCCAGCGACGCGCTGATCTGCTCCAGCGCCCGCTCGACGCCGATCTCGGTCAGGGTGACCGCGCCGTCGCGTTTGGCCAGCCGGGCACCGTCCTCGTTGAGCACCAGCGGAACGTGGGCGTAGATGGGTTCCGGATAGTTCAGCACCCGGGCGAGATACGCCTGGCGCGGGGA
>NZ_JAVREZ010000418.1:0-427 GCF_031845645.1 Streptomyces doebereineriae | reverse complement strand
ACATCAAGCCGCAGGTCGACCAGTGGACCTTCGGTGACTCGGGCAAGTCGATCATCGTGCTGAGCGAGGGCCGTCTGCTCAACCTCGGAAACGCCACGGGCCTCCCGTCGTTCGTGATGAGCAACAGCTTCTCGAACCAGGTGATCGCCCAGATCGAGCTGTGGACCAAGAACGACGAGTACGACAACGAGGTCTACCGCCTGGCCAAGCACCTCGACGAGAAGGTGGCGCGCATCCACGTCGAGGCACTCGGCGGCACGCTGACCAAGCTCACCAAGGAGCAGGCCGAGTACATCGGCGTCGACGTCGAGGGCCCGTACAAGCCGGAGCACTACCGTTACTGAGTAACCCCTTCTGCGCGAGCAGATGCGAAAGTCCCCGAGATCCAAGGATTTCGGGGACTTTTGCATTGGTGGTGGTGCCGGTC
>NZ_JAVREZ010000417.1:0-427 GCF_031845645.1 Streptomyces doebereineriae | reverse complement strand
GCTCAAGTAATCCAACGCCGCTCCAGTGGCCAGTTAATGCACGCTTTCACCGAAAGGCTGTGCAATAACTGGCCATTGGGCATTTGGGCTTAGCGCTAGCCTCGGGTGACCTTCTCTGTGGTGCGACGCCGATCCTGCGCGCCCGCATCGGGATTGGCCACCTGAACCAGTGACGCTCCGACCGCGAACACCGCCAGCAAGTTCTCCACGAGCTCGTCGGGGGTGTTCCAGGATGCGGTGGAGAGCACCCGGTCGGAACCGGTGAAACCCTGTGTGGCCGCGGCATTCCGGGCCGATTCCAGTACCTCGGCGACCGACTCCCCGGCCAGCGCTGGACCCGGCACACGCTCCGGCACGATCTGGTCGCCGTGCACGCGCACTGCCGTGGCGTAGTCGGTGACTCCGATGGGCAGATCCTCGGCGGGCC
>NZ_JAVREZ010000416.1:0-428 GCF_031845645.1 Streptomyces doebereineriae | reverse complement strand
CCACTGGCACGAGGAGTGGGCCCCGGAGGTCCCCGTCCACGAGGCCGCCCACCTCGGCCGTGACCCCCGTACCACCGACGACCTGGCCGCGCTCGCCGTCCCCGCCCCGGACGGGCGCGAGGCGGGCCGGGCGGACGACCCGTGGTGGATCGAGGGCGAGGAGGGGGAGAGCGGCACTCCGGCCGAGCTGACCTGGTGCCTGCCGCTGCCCGGCGCGGTCAAGGAGGACTTGCGGCTGGTCCGCCGGGGTGAGGAACTCCTCCTGACCGTGGGCCCGTTCCACCGGATCATCAAGGTCGCCTCGGCCCTGCGCCGCTGCACGGTCTCCGGCGCCGCTCTCACCGACGGCGTCCTGCGCGTCCGCTTCACCCCCGACCCCGGGCTCTGGCCCCGTACGCCCTGAACACCCTGAGCGCTCTGTCCCGTAC
>NZ_JAVREZ010000415.1:0-428 GCF_031845645.1 Streptomyces doebereineriae | reverse complement strand
CACCGCGTCCCCGAACGTCCGGATCGAGGCGTCCGGGGCCCGGTGCTCCAGGTGGTAGACGGCGAGCGAGGCGGCGAGCCCGAGCAGGCCGACGGTGATGCCCGCGTACGCCATCACGCGCGCGTACAGGTTCAGCCGGGGCCGGTCGTGGCGCCGCTGCACCGCCTGGTAGACCTGCACCATCCGCAGCGGGCGCAGCAGCGGCAGGAGCAGGACCACGGTGTCGAGCAGGTGGACCCGCGGGAAGCGCGCGCCCAGACCGCTGAGCCGCAGCCGCGCCACGTAGTCGACGAGGAAGAGCAGCCAGGTCGACCAGACCAGGGTCAGCGCGAGGTCGTTCCAGG
This sequence comes from Streptomyces doebereineriae, assembly GCF_031845645.1. Lineage (NCBI taxonomy): Bacteria > Bacillati > Actinomycetota > Actinomycetes > Kitasatosporales > Streptomycetaceae > Streptomyces > Streptomyces doebereineriae. Next base: position 84 of record NZ_JAVREZ010000415.1, on the reverse strand, counting down.
GCTCGGCCTCGTGCGGGGTCAGCACCCGGACCGCGTACCCGGTGAGAAAGAGCAGTCCCGCGAGGAAGAGCGGCACCTCCGTGC
>NZ_JAVREZ010000414.1:0-428 GCF_031845645.1 Streptomyces doebereineriae | reverse complement strand
GTTGTACCGCCACGGGATTTCCGCAGCGCCGTAGGAGCCGACGTCGAGGGTGTGCTTGTAGCCGGGCCGGAGTTCGTTGGCGAAGGACTCCTGCTTACCCATCAGGTGCCCGACGTTGCGCTTGCGGTAGATGGTGTTGAAGTCGATGTCGTCTCCGAGCATGCCGATCTCGATCATCCGGGGCAGATGCGGCTCGAGGAAGCGCATGGTGCCTTCGTGGACGCTCTCGCACACCACGCCGGGTCGCAGCTGGCCGATGATCCCGTCACGGACGACGGTGAAGAAGAACGCGTACGCCTCTTTCGCTTCGGGGGTGCGCGGTAGTGACCGGGCCATGTCCGACGTCGCAAGGGTAACTCCATCGATGCTGACCCGAACCCCGGCGTCGAGCTGGATGCATGTGGTGCTGTGGTCGATCGGATAGTCGA
>NZ_JAVREZ010000413.1:0-428 GCF_031845645.1 Streptomyces doebereineriae | reverse complement strand
CTTCCGTACGTACTACGCGCCCAACAACGCGGTGCTCTCGATCGTCGGGGACATCGACCCCGAGCAGACCCTCGCCTGGGTCGAGAAGTACTTCGGCTCCATCCCGTCCCACGACGGCAAGCAGCCGCCGCGCGACGGCACCCTGCCCGAGATCATCGGCGAGCAGCTGCGCGAAGTGGTCCACGAGGAGGTCCCGGCGCGCGCCCTGATGGCCGCCTACCGCCTCCCGCACGACGGCACCCGCGCCTGCGACGCGGCCGACCTGGCGCTCACCGTGCTCGGCGGCGGCGAGTCCTCGCGGCTGCACAACCGCCTGGTCCGCCGCGACCGTACGGCGGTGGCTGCGGGCTTCGGGCTGCTGCGGCTCGCCGGGGCGCCCTCGCTGGGCTGGCTGGACGTGAAGACCTCCGTCGGGGTCGAGGTGGAGA
>NZ_JAVREZ010000412.1:0-428 GCF_031845645.1 Streptomyces doebereineriae | reverse complement strand
GAGGTCATGAGCCGACCATAGTCAGCGAACCACGGCGTGGACAGTCGATCGCGGTGCTGTTCCTTGAAGCAGCGGTGCTGCTTCCTGGAATGATGGACTGCCCGGGGAACATGCTGCGCGCCGGACGTGCACCGCCGCTCTCCGTGTCAGCTGGTCTTGACGGTGACGCTCAGCCCACTGGTGATCGCGCCGATGTTCACGTGAAACGAACGCGTGGAGCAGAGCCTGCCGTCATGCACGACGCCCACACAGCTACCCAGGTAGCTCCCGGTGGAGATGTGGGATATCAGCCCGCGTGCTGTGACTCGTTGCGGGTTGCTGTGAGTGCCGGCGACCGGGCCGCCGCTGTCTCCCTCACCCACGCTGGCGTCGCCCTCCTCATTGATGGCCCAGAACCCTGGACCGACCAGGACGCCTTCGCTATTGGC
>NZ_JAVREZ010000411.1:0-428 GCF_031845645.1 Streptomyces doebereineriae | reverse complement strand
CGGGTGAAGTGGGTGACCCACGGGGTGTTCGCCGCGCAGATCGGCGCCGTGGCCGAGGGCGTGCGCCTGGGCGATCGACTGGGCATCGACGAGGCGACGCTACTGACCGCACTCACCCACGGCAGTGCGGCAAGTCGCGCGCTGGGCGGTATCGCCGCCACCGGCTCCGCAGACGCATTCATCGCCCGGGTCGGCGAATTCATCGGCAAGGACGTGGCCGTGGTCCGCAGAACAGCCTCTGAGCTGGACAGCGACCTGGGCCGACTCGAGGACCTGCTCGACGCTGCACTCAAGTGAGCCGGCCCGCCGTCACGACCTGATCAGCACCCATTTTGTGCTTTTCAAACACTCCCAAAGGGTTTACTGTTAGCGTTACAGTTCAACAGATTCCCGTAACGTTTCACAGCACTTCCGGCCCAGCCCGCCGC
>NZ_JAVREZ010000410.1:0-429 GCF_031845645.1 Streptomyces doebereineriae | reverse complement strand
GTCCACCTCCGTGTTGAGGTTGTTCATGTACTCGGTCGTCCCGAGGTCGACCAGGCGCTGCAAGGTGTCCCCGGCCAGGGGAATACCGGAGACCGGTGCTCCGATCACGTGGTATTGGATCGACTTGTTCCAGTTGTTGATGCTCTTCTCGTCCTCGCCCGCTTGGTAGATGACATCCGCGCGGATCGCGTCCATGTGTCCCACGGCCTGGTTGGACTGCTGGACGAAGGCGGCGAGATCCCTGCTCGGCGAGCCGTCTCCCCCGTCATGGAGAAACGCCGAACCGTCGTACGTGTCGACCCTCTGCGCGGTGTACGTCACCAGCGCGTCCTGAACCCGGCCGAACGCGTTGCCGTCCTCGGCAACGGCCCGCAGTGTCGGAACCATGTCCTTCGGGTCGATGGTGAGTCCGCTGATGGAGGAGGGCAG
>NZ_JAVREZ010000409.1:0-429 GCF_031845645.1 Streptomyces doebereineriae | reverse complement strand
ACACCAACTGCACTGATATCCACGCTGAAGCCATCCGCGAGTACGGCCTCACTCCCGACGACGTGCACGACTCTTACCACCTGTTCATGGCGACCCGCGTTGACGGCACGATGCCCACAATCGTGCACCAGAACACCCAACCCGGCGAACACGTCGAACTGCTGGCCCACGTTGACCTGCTAGCCGTACCCAACGTCTGCGGCTCCGATGTCCAGTTCACCTCCAACTTCTCGATCGATCCGGTGCGGATCACTGTGATCACTGCCAGCGATGCCGACGTTGGCACCGTGCCTGCGCTGCCCGTCTACCGCACCCAGCGCACGTCGCGCGAATTCCGCCAGCCGTCCATCCGTAGTGAGCGCCGACTATGCCGCGACGAGGCCTATGTGGCCTCGTTCACGAATGTTCCGTTGTCTACCACAGTCGTCA
>NZ_JAVREZ010000408.1:0-430 GCF_031845645.1 Streptomyces doebereineriae | reverse complement strand
CAGATGCGGGAGGTCGCGGAGTCCTCGCAGGTCGCCCTCGGCACCCTGTACCGCTACTTCCCGTCCAAGGTGCATCTGCTGGTCGCCACCATGCAGGACCAGTTGGAGCACATGCACGGCACGCTGCGCAAGAAGCCGCCGGCCGGTGAGACGGCGGCGGAGCGGGTGGCGGAGACCCTGATGCGGGCGTTCCGCGCGCTCCAGCGCGAGCCGCACCTGGCCGACGCGATGGTCCGCGCGCTGACGTTCGCGGACCGCAGCGTCTCCCCCGAGGTGGACCAGGTCTCCCGGCAGACGACGTTGATCATCCTGGACGCGATGGGCCGGGCCGACCCGGGTCCGCGGCAGCTCTCGGCGGTCCGCGTCATCGAGCACACCTGGCACTCGGCCCTCATCACCTGGCTGTCGGGCCGCGCCTCCATCGCCCAGG
>NZ_JAVREZ010000407.1:0-430 GCF_031845645.1 Streptomyces doebereineriae | reverse complement strand
GACACACAAATGGCCGACAACTACGTAATCTGGTTTGAAAACCTGCGTATGACAGATGTTGAACGCGTGGGCGGTAAAAACGCCTCGCTGGGCGAAATGATCAGTCAACTGACCGAAAAAGGCGTTCGCGTCCCCGGTGGCTTTGCCACCACAGCCGATGCCTACCGCGCATTTCTCGCACACAACGGTCTGAACGAACGCATTTCCGCCGCTCTGGCAAAATTGGATGTCGAAGACGTTTCCGAACTGGCACGCGTCGGCAAAGAAATCCGCCAATGGATTTTGGACACGCCCTTCCCCGAACAGCTCGATGCCGAAATCGAAGCGGCATGGGACAAAATGGTTACCGATGCCGACGGCGCGGACATTTCCGTTGCCGTACGCTCTTCCGCAACCGCCGAAGACCTGCCCGACGCATCATTTGCCGGCC
>NZ_JAVREZ010000406.1:0-430 GCF_031845645.1 Streptomyces doebereineriae | reverse complement strand
ATACCAGGGTCCGGACCGCTCTTCCGGACCCCGGGCGCCGCTCAGCGCCCCAGCATCACCGCCACGGACGACGCCTGTGTGACCACCGCGTCCCAGCCGCCGAAGACGACCGCGAGCAGGGCCGCCAGGGGAAGCACCATCACCGTCGCCACCAAGGGGTGGCGGGTGCCGGACGGGCGGGGGGCGAAGGCGGCGTACGCCTTGCGTCCCTGGGTGCGGATCATCGTCCGCGTTGCCGTGTCCGACATGGTTCCTCTCCTGACCTGAAAGTGGAGCGACGGGCGTGTGACCTCGGGGGACGAGTGCTGCGCCCGCCGCTTGACCTCAACATTAGGTAACCGGTGAGCACGGGGCGTCATGCCCGCGTACCGAATCCCGGGCCTCCCGGAGGATGAGCCGTCGGCCGTCGGCGTACTCCCCTGGGTGGAGA
>NZ_JAVREZ010000405.1:0-430 GCF_031845645.1 Streptomyces doebereineriae | reverse complement strand
AAGTAGTGCTCGTCGTCAAGAGCCGCGAATCCCTCGGGCAGGTCGGACGAGTCGAAGAGGTCTTCGACCGCCCGGCGGAAGGCCGCGAGGATCGCCAGGCGAGCGGGGCGGTGCCACAGGAGTCTGGTGACTCGCCGCGTGTCCTCGCACGACAGGTCCCCGTAGCGGTTCCACAGATGGGTATGCCCGGACAGGAGAAAATGCGCGTCGCGGATCGCCGAAGCGTGACGGAAGGGCTCCTCCGAGCGGTTCGGGAACAGTCGCGCTGTCAGAGCCAGCGCGGCCAGCGTGCTCAGACGCTGCACATTCATAGTGGTCAGGGAGCGACCGCTCACCGCGCCTCCTTCAGGGCGTTCCGGCTCGCGGTCTTGAACGCGCGCACCGTACGAACTTCGTAGCCTGCGGGCAGTGAGCGTCGCAGCTGGGCGAC
>NZ_JAVREZ010000404.1:0-430 GCF_031845645.1 Streptomyces doebereineriae | reverse complement strand
ATTTCCAGGTTGAAGTCCTTCACCACATGCACCTGGTTATCGTAGATTTTTTGAATATGTTGTAACGAAAGCTGAGCCATGTTGATTCCTTTGCTATACGTTTTGCCAGAAGGCCGATAACCGCGGCCAGGTCAGGGAGTCCGTTGAGGGCAACAATAATTGCGCCCCGGTTAAGCCCGCGCCGATCCCCACCGAGCGCATACCGCTGGCGTTAATGGCGTCAATGCCCGCCTGCGCATCTTCAATACCGATACATGCCTGCGGCGGCACGCCCAGTCCGGCACAGGCGGCGAGAAAGATTTCCGGGTCCGGTTTCGAGTTTTTAAGTTGGGAAGCGTCCGCGCAGAAGGTGAAAAACTCGCGCAGCTCCAGCGCTGCTAAAATCGTCGGCGCATTCAGGGAGACAGAAGCCAGCCCTATAGGGATCTGC
>NZ_JAVREZ010000403.1:0-430 GCF_031845645.1 Streptomyces doebereineriae | reverse complement strand
GGTCGCGGAGCGCGGCGGGGCCTCCCCGGCGGCCGCGGCCGCGACGGCGGGCAGCGTCATCGACCAGTGGCCGGCCATCGCGCCCGAGCTCGCCGGGAAGGTCGAGGCCGTCCACTTCGACACCCCCACCGGCACCCGGCACCTGCGGCCCGCCACCCCGGCCTACCGCACCCAGCTGACCCTCCACCAGAAGCAGATCACCACCAAGGTCAACGACACCGTCGGCCCCGGCACCGTCCGGCGCCTGGAGATCCTGCGCCCGGCCGCACTCGCCTCACCGTCACCCCAGGACACTCGGACACCCGCGCCCGCTGCCGCACCGCACCCCGTCACCGCGTCCAGGCAGGAAGCGCGAAGGGAGGCGCCGGAGGGCTACCGCGAAGCCATCGCCGCCCACCGCGCCACCTGGACCAGACAGCAGCACACCAAC
>NZ_JAVREZ010000402.1:0-431 GCF_031845645.1 Streptomyces doebereineriae | reverse complement strand
ACCGCGATGCTGGCCCGGCGACCCATCCTGCTGACCAATCTGGCGACGATCTTGGTCGGAATGGGGCTGTACTTCGCCTTCCTCGGCCTCACCCAGTTCGTGCAGATGTCACGTGAGGCCGCCGGCTACGGATTCGGCGCCAGTGTGCTGCAAGCCAGCGTCTACTTCCTGCTGCCCGGAGCGCTGACCGGTTTTCTGGTGGCACTCGTCAGCGGCCGGTACATCGACCGGTACGGCGCCCGCCGAGTACTGGTGGTGGCCGCTGTTGCCGGGATCGCCGGATTCGTCATGCTCGCCGTGGCCCATGGCCGTCCCTGGCAGGTCGTCGTGGCAGGTGTCTTGGCCAACGCCTATATCAGCCTGGGCTACGGCGCCCTGCCCGCGTTGGTCGTCAGCGAGGTGGACGCCAGTGAGACGGGCATCGCCACGAG
>NZ_JAVREZ010000401.1:0-431 GCF_031845645.1 Streptomyces doebereineriae | reverse complement strand
CTCGTCCTCTACGGAACCATCCTCACCGTCGACCCCAGCCAACCCACCGCGGAGGCGATCGCGGTGTCGGGCGGTCGCATCGCCGCGGTCGGGTCCCGGTCCGAGGCGGCCGCCTGGGTCGGCCCCGACACCGACGTCCGCGAGGTCGACGGCTGCGTCATGCCGGGTTTCGTTGAGGCGCACGGTCATCCGTTGATGGAGGCAGTGGCGTTGTCCGGTCGCATCGTCGACATCCGCCCGGTCACCCTGGCGAGTGCCGATGAGGTACTCGGCGCGGTCGACGCCGAGGTGGCAAGACGCGGGGCCGACGGTGCGTTCCTTAACGGCTGGGATCCGCTGCTGCAGCACGGGTTGCCCGAGCCCACCCTGTCCTGGCTGGACACCGTCGCGCCCGACACCCCGCTGGTGATCGTGCACAACTCGGGCCACAA
>NZ_JAVREZ010000400.1:0-432 GCF_031845645.1 Streptomyces doebereineriae | reverse complement strand
GATCGATACGGCGACCAAGCCGTTGTTCTCACCGTAGACCGCGGTCACGCCCCATTTCGAGTATCGGCCCCAGCCCATGCCACTTCCCAACCCCTGCGAAACGTGGGCAACCGCTCCGTCCAGGGCTGATGCCACCTCGTCCGGGTTCATGCCGAACCGCAGCGGCCCCACCTTCACCAATGGCTCAAGCCGCCACGTCGCCCTCTCCTCGGGCTTTCTGTCCCACCAACGCACGACAAACCCCCATGAGCGTTCCGCATACCCCTGACGCCGTCCGCCAGTGATCTTGCGGATCAACCTAGACGCACCCTCCGACACCACGGCGTCCAGGCACGCGGCACCCCACTTGGCCCGTCCGGCCAGATGCGCGCTCAGTGCTCGGAGGAACCGGGTGTGACTGAGCGAGGTAGTTGGCCTGTCTGGCCAACTACG
>NZ_JAVREZ010000399.1:0-432 GCF_031845645.1 Streptomyces doebereineriae | reverse complement strand
GTACTGGCTGATGCTCCGGCATGGCCAGAAAGCGTTGTTCGAGGCGATCAAGATCGCCGATCCGCCTCCCCCAGCGGCAATCATGTTGCGCGCGAACGCACGCAGAGCCCGAACCGAGCCCATCAGATTGATGTCGAGCACCGTGTTCCAGTCCTCGTCACTGGAATCCACCAAGTACTCACCAGCGCAGATGCCCGCCGAGTAGACCAGCGCCACCGCGTCGGGATGTGAATTCACCCATGCGTCGACTGCAGCAGTGTCACGTACATCAACGACAGTGCCCACCCCACCCACTTGCGCGGCCACCTGCTCCACTGCGACGTCCCGGTCGGCAAGAGCCAGCCGCCAGCCTGCCTGCGCGAGGGCCTCCGCGGCCGCTCGACCGATTCCTGAAGCGGCGCCCGTGATGAGCGCGAGTTGACCGGTCATGAA
>NZ_JAVREZ010000398.1:0-432 GCF_031845645.1 Streptomyces doebereineriae | reverse complement strand
GCCCAGGCCCACCGGCAGACCGGGGTGCCGATCTCCACCCATACCCACGCGGCCAGCCGGCGCGGCCTCGAACAGCAGCGCATCTTCGCCGAGGAGGGCGTCGATCTGTCCCTGGTGATCATCGGCCACTGCGGCGACACCACCGATATCGGCTACCTCGAGGAATTGATCGCCGGCGGCTCCTACATCGGCATGGACCGCTTCGGCGTCGACGTCTACCTCCCGTTCGAGGAGCGGGTCGCGACCGTCGCGACCCTGTGCGAGCGCGGCCACGCCGAGAAGATGGTGCTCTCGCACGACACCTGGTGCTACTTCGACGCACTGCCCGACGACCTGACCGCCCACGCCCTGCCGAACAGTCACTACCTGCACATCCACAACGATGTGCTGCCTGCGCTGCGTGAGCGCGGGGTCACCGAGCACCAGATCACC
>NZ_JAVREZ010000397.1:0-432 GCF_031845645.1 Streptomyces doebereineriae | reverse complement strand
AGCTCCGCCAGCGCCGCCCTCGCCCGGGTCCGTGTGACCATGGCGAACTGGGCCACGTCCAGCACCGACGCGGGACCGAACCCTTCGAGGTAGCGCACGACCAGCGTCCGCAGGGACGCGGCCGACGCCTCCGCGTCCGTCCGTACGGGCCCGCCCGGCGGCGCGATGTACGCGGGCCGATGACCGAACGACCACGGCGGGGCGGTGGGCGCGTGGAGCAGCGGCGTGTACTGCCGCAGCCCCCACCACGCCCCGTCCTTCGGCGGCGCCCCCAGCCGCTCGCCCAGCCACGCCTCGCACTCGGCGTTGGTCCGGGGCCGGTCCGCGAACTCCAGCAACTGCGGCACCAGCGCGTCGGCGTCCTCGGCCGTCAGCCCGGAGGCGGTGAACCGGCTGCCCAGCCGGGAAGCGCGCACCACCGGATGCATGGCC
>NZ_JAVREZ010000396.1:0-432 GCF_031845645.1 Streptomyces doebereineriae | reverse complement strand
ACTTCGCAGTTCGGCGTGCTGTAACCGGCCGATCGGGTTACCGACCGGGTTCGCAGGGACCGGTGACCCCGTGGCTATGGTGGGCTGACCGAGTGGAGAGGTGACAGGTGGGCAAGAACGAGCGCACGAAGATCGTCATGAGCGACGATGAGATCGCCGAATTCATCGAACACAGCCGGACCGCGACGATGGCCACGGTGCTGCCCAGCGGCCGACCTCACCTGGTCGCGATGTGGTACGCGGTGCTCGACGGTGAGATCTGGTTCGAGACCAAGGCCAAGTCGCAGAAGGCGGTCAACCTGCGCCGAGACCCCACGATCACTGTCATGATCGAGGACGGCGACACGTACAACACCCTGCGCGGCGTGTCGATCGACGGCACCGCCGAGATCGTCGACGACCCGGAAACGATTCTGCGCGTGGGCATCAGCG
>NZ_JAVREZ010000395.1:0-432 GCF_031845645.1 Streptomyces doebereineriae | reverse complement strand
CTCGTGAAGTCTCACGCCTGGCAGGAGGTGCCCCGGTCGAAGGTGGAGCGGTTCGCCTCCATCGCCCTGGCCGAGGCGCCGGAGATCGCGCAGAAGATCCTCACCGAGATCCGGCAGGACTACCCCTACCTCCAGCTCGTCGAGGACGAGTCCGGCGAGCCGATGGCGCTCGTCGGCATCCGCCGCGCCATCGAGGGCTTCGTACGCCACCTCGCCTCCGGCGCCGCCGACCCCCGGGTGCCGCCGGAGGTCTTCCAGGAGTTCGGCCGGGGCGAGGGACTGCACGGCCGCAGCCTCGACTCGCTCCAGGCCGTCTACCGGCTCGGGGTCCGGCTCACCTGGCGCAGGTTCGCCGAGATCGGCCAGCAGGTCGACATCGCCGCCCCCGCCATGTATGAGCTCGCCGAATCGGGATTCGAGTATCTGGACGGG
>NZ_JAVREZ010000394.1:0-432 GCF_031845645.1 Streptomyces doebereineriae | reverse complement strand
ATATGGGCGGGCTCGGTAGATCCGGAGGCGCTGCACCCCGGTGTCGTACCGCTGACCGCGCCGGAGCTGCCGCTGTGGCCGGCGGTGGCCGTGCTGGTGGGGCTGCTACCCGCGCTGGTCGCCCCCGTGCCGCCGACGGCCCGGGGCGCCGCCTCCGTACCACCGACACCACGCGGCCGGGGCTTCGAAGAACACGACCGTAGCGGCAAGGAGCAGGCGTGATCAGGTTCGAGCAGGTCTCCGTGCGGTACGACGGGACGGACCGGCCCACCCTGTCCGGCGTCGATCTCGCGGTGCCGGAAGGGGAGTTGGTGCTGCTGGTCGGCCCGTCGGGGGTCGGCAAGTCGACGCTGCTGGGGACGGTCTCGGGGCTCGTCCCGCACTTCACGGGCGGGGTGCTGAGCGGGCGGGTCACGGTGGACGGGCGGGACA
>NZ_JAVREZ010000393.1:0-432 GCF_031845645.1 Streptomyces doebereineriae | reverse complement strand
ACATCCTGGTGCTGCTGGTCGGGGTGACCTATTTCTTCGGGATCGCCCACGCCAACGGCACCATCGACCGGATCATCGAGGTCACCCTGGCCAAGGTCGGGCACCGGACAGTGCTGCTGCCCCTGGTGTTCTTCCTGCTGACCGCGGCGATCTCGGCGATGGGCTCCCCGCTGGGCGGGTTGGTGATGGCGCCGATCGGCATGATGGTGGCCGACAAGCGCGCGATCGATCCGATGCTGATGGCTCTGTCGATCGGCACCGGCCTGAGCGCTGGGGCGTTCGCGCCAACCAGCCTGTTCGGCATCGTCACCTACGGCACCGCGCACCAGGCCGGCATCGACCTCAACCCGTTCGTGCTGTTCGTCGTGGCCCTGACGGTCAACCTGGTTTTGCTGGTGGCGGCATACGTCCTGTTCGGAGGACTCAAACTGC
>NZ_JAVREZ010000392.1:0-432 GCF_031845645.1 Streptomyces doebereineriae | reverse complement strand
AGCGTCGGCCGCCCCGACATGTCGGCCGGGTTGGCGAACGTCTCGCCCAGCGCCCCCGAGATCGGCCACCGCAGCCAGACCAGACCGCCGCCGCTCACCGGGTGCAGCGCCGAGTACTTGGAGGCGGAGACCGGGAACGGCGTCACCCGGCTCTCCAGGCCCTCGAACTCGACCATGACCGTGGAGCCCTCCGACGTACTCCCGGCCTCCGGAACGTCTATCGGGTCCAGGCCGCCCGCCGCCGGGCGCCCGTCCGGGGAGAGCGCGAAGGGGGAGGGGGTCGCGGAGGAGAGCGGGACCAGGTACGGGCGGCAGCCCAGCGGGAAGGAGAGGTCCCCGGTGTGCACGTCGTACACCGGGTCGAAGCCCCGCCAGGAGAGGAACGCGAGGTAGCGGCCGTCCTCCGTGAAGACCGGGTTCTCGTCCTCGAAC
>NZ_JAVREZ010000391.1:0-433 GCF_031845645.1 Streptomyces doebereineriae | reverse complement strand
GACCAACCTGCTGGTGATGCTGGCCATCGCGGCGTCCACCGACAACGCGATCTTCCTGATAGGCCGATATCAAGAGGCCCGAAGTGTCGGTGAAGACCGAGAGTCGGCCTACTACACGATGTTCCACGGCACCGCCCACGTGATCCTGGGCTCGGGCCTGACCATCGCCGGCGCCACGTTCTGCCTGCACTTCACGCGCCTGCCCTATTTCCAGTCCCTCGGTATCCCGCTGGCCATCGGCATGGTCATGGTGGTTCTGGTCGCGCTCACCCTGGGCTCGGCGTTCATCTCGGTGGCCCCCAAGTTCGGTAAGACGCTGGAGCCCAAGCGGGCCATGCGCACCCGCGGCTGGCGCAAAATCGGTGCGGCCGTGGTGCGCTGGCCCGGACCGATCCTGATCGCCACCATCGCTATCTCGCTGGTCGGCCTGTTG
>NZ_JAVREZ010000390.1:0-434 GCF_031845645.1 Streptomyces doebereineriae | reverse complement strand
GACGCGGGCGACCTCCTCGTCCTGGCAGACCGCGAAGAGCTGGCGGCGCAGGCCCAGGGTGACCGCGTGGACCAGCACGGCGAGGACGACCACCGCCGTCAGGTCCTCCGGCGAGACGGTGGTGAGGGAGCCGGAGCGGTCGGTGTTGAGGTTGGCGGTGGAGCGGCCCGGCGCCAGGTTGTTGGTCGTGACGCCGCCGGCCATGCCGCCGTAGAACAGCCGGGCCAGCGCCACGACCCCGCTGGGACGGCCCCGGGCGCCGATCAGCTCCATGCCGACCGAGCCGAGCACGGCGACGGCGGTGGCCATCCAGACCGGCCTGGTGTTGAGCAGGAACCCGAGCGCCACGCCGGTCATCGCCACGTGCCCGCTGCCGTCGCCCATGATCGCCTGGCGGCGCTGGACCAGGTAGGTGCCGATGGCCGGGGCGGTCA
>NZ_JAVREZ010000389.1:0-434 GCF_031845645.1 Streptomyces doebereineriae | reverse complement strand
AGCGTGTAGCGATTTTGCTGGGGCGCGCAGTAACCGAACCCGTGGCAGTAGCGCACGCCGGGCCACGGCTCGGCCGGCTCGGGTGCCCGAAGACGCAGCCGGCCCACCGGCGGCTTGGCGTAAGGGATGGAGCGCCAACGATGTACGCCGTCGCGAGTGAACCCCTCGACGATGCCGGTACTGATCTTTGCCCGGACAGTCCGCTCGTGCATGAACCGACCGTATCGAACTACACCGGTGTAGGCGGACACGCGGTGGGCGTGACACGCGACCGCGAGCCTTGCGGGTATGCGCACCGTTGTGACTGTTGGGGCTGCTGTGCTTTCGGCGGCCCTCGTGGCGGCCTGCTCATCGGGAGGGGGACACGAGTCGCAGCCGAACTCGCAGCCCCGGATGTCGATGCCGGCCGGCGCCCCACACACCTAGACCACCAC
>NZ_JAVREZ010000388.1:0-434 GCF_031845645.1 Streptomyces doebereineriae | reverse complement strand
CTCCCCATCGGGATCATCACCGCCGTGCTCGGCGCGCCGGTCTTCCTGTGGCTGCTGCGGCGCTCGGAGGCGTCATGAAAGTCGAACTGTCCGGTGTGAGCGTCCGCATCGGCTCCACCCCGATCGTCGCGGACTGCGACCTCACCGTGAAGGACGGCGAACGCGTCGGCCTCGTCGGCCCCAACGGCAGTGGCAAGACATCCCTGTTGCGTACGATCTACCGCGCGCTCGACCCCTTCGCCGGCCGTGTCGCGCTCTCCGGCGACGATGTGACGACGCTCGGTCAGCGCGAGGTCGCACGGCGCGCCGCGCTCGTCGCCCAGGACAGCACCCCGGACTTCGACTTCACCGTGGAGGAGATCGTCGCCATGGGGCGCGGGCCGTGGCTCCGGACCTTCGAGTCGGCCACCGGCCGCGGGGACGCGCCCATCACC
>NZ_JAVREZ010000387.1:0-434 GCF_031845645.1 Streptomyces doebereineriae | reverse complement strand
ATCCACAGGCCCCCCATCCGTGCCCCGGGCCTGGGATGCTGAGGGTGTCGGACGCGGAGACGCGGGCCGTGAAGAGGCAGAGCAGGCAGAGCCGCGAGAGCGCGGAATCACCGGAGAACAGCGGGGGCGCAGCACCGTGGAGCACGTGGAGAACAGAGTGCGGGTAGTCATCGCCGAGGATTCGGTCCTGCTGCGGGAAGGTCTCACCCGTCTGCTCACCGATCTCGGGCACGACGTGGTCGCCGGGGTGGGGGACGCCGAGGCCCTGCTGAAGACCGTGGCGGACCTCGACGCGGAGCAGGCACTGCCCGATGTGGTGGTGGCCGATGTGCGGATGCCGCCGACCCACACCGACGAGGGCGTACGGGCGGCGGTGCGGCTGCGGAAGGAGTATCCGGGGACAGGGGTCCTGGTCCTCTCGCAGTACGTGGAGG
>NZ_JAVREZ010000386.1:0-434 GCF_031845645.1 Streptomyces doebereineriae | reverse complement strand
ATCGCGAGCGAGGAAGAGTAGTGAACTCCCCAGTGACTTCCCCGGTGAAAGACACCAGCACGGGCCGCCTCTACGGCGTCGGCCTCGGCCCCGGCGACCCGGACCAGATGACGCTCCGGGCGGTCCGGGCGATCGGCGAGGCGGACGTGATCGCGTACCACAGCGCCCGCCACGGCCGTTCGATCGCCCGCTCCATCGCTGCCGCGCACCTGCGGCCCGACCACATCGAGGAGCCCCTGGTCTATCCGGTCACGACGGAGACCACGGACCACCCGGGCGGCTACCGGGGCGCGCTGGAGGAGTTCTACGAGAAGGCCGCGGCCCGGCTCGCGGCGCACCTGGACGCGGGCCGGACGGTGGCGGTCCTCGCCGAGGGCGACCCGATGTTCTACGGCTCGTACATGCACATGCACAAGCGGCTGGCCGACCGGTAC
>NZ_JAVREZ010000385.1:0-434 GCF_031845645.1 Streptomyces doebereineriae | reverse complement strand
GACGTGAAGGATGTCGCCGCGCTCGGTCCGTGTGACCCCTCGGTCGTCGAGGCCACCGTGCTGACCGGCGGCCCTCCCTGCCAGTCGTTCTCCGTGGCGGGGAGCCGCAAGGGGCACCAGGCCCTGGACGACGTGCTGCGGCTGGCCACACGGCTGGCGGACCACGAGGACGAGACGTCGTTCGATGCCGCCTGGAAAGAGGTCAAGGCCGAGACCGACGCGATGTCGGACGACCGGACGGGGTTCGTGCTGCAACCCCTGCGGTGGGTCATGGAGGCGAAGCTCAAGCGCGGCAGGCCGTACGAGGTGATCGTGCTGGAACAGGTGCCCACCGTGCTCCCGGTGTGGAAGCACTTCGCGGACATCCTCCGGAGGACGGGCTACGCCGCCGAGGCCCATGTGCTGCACACCGAGGACTTCGGCGTCCCGCAGAC
>NZ_JAVREZ010000384.1:0-434 GCF_031845645.1 Streptomyces doebereineriae | reverse complement strand
AGCACGGACAGCTCGGCGCCCCGCAGTCCGGGTACGCCGAGTGCCTCAACAACATGACCCAGGGCAAGACCGCCATGTGGTACGACGCCACCGCCGGCGCCGGATCGCTGGAGGCCGAGGGCTCCCCGGTGAAGGGGAAGATCGGCTACGTACCGGCCCCCGTCGAGCGGACCGACAGCTCCGGCTGGCTCTACACCTGGGCCTGGGGCATGCAGAACGCCTCCAAGAAGGCCGACGACGCCTGGAAGTTCATCTCCTGGGCCTCCAGCAAGGAGTACGAGGAACTCGTCGGCGCCACCAGCGGCTGGTCCAACGTCCCGGCGGGCAAACGCGCGTCCACCTACGACCACCCCGACTACCGCAAGGAAGCAGGGGCGTTCGCCGACGTGACCCGGCAGGCGATCTCCGAGGCCGACCCCGACAACCCCGGCACC
>NZ_JAVREZ010000383.1:0-434 GCF_031845645.1 Streptomyces doebereineriae | reverse complement strand
CGTCAGTCGCCCGGGCGTACGCATGTGGCTCGGCGCGGCCGAAAAGCGGCACCTGGTCAACGAGGACGTGGAGCATCGCGCGGTAGTCATCTCGATCGTGGACTCCAACAATTCGTATCACGCCGGCACACGCGACGTCCTCCAGCCGGTAGATGCTCGGCTGGGCGATTCAAGCTCGGTGTGTCAGACCAAGTCTAGATTCACCTCTGGTTAGACGTTCGCCTGTCCAGTCAGACTGCCGGACTCGACCGCAACAGCCTGCGGCAAGTCCGGCAGCCTGACAGGGAATCGACCGCAAGGGAATGCAAGGTTGGCCGACTCCTATTCCTCAATTTGGGAGGACTACTTCGAGGAATAACCCTGGAAGGGCAGGCTAAGAATAGCAGGAATTAGCTGAAAACACCAGTGCTGGAACAGTTTCCGGCCAAGAACGA
>NZ_JAVREZ010000382.1:0-434 GCF_031845645.1 Streptomyces doebereineriae | reverse complement strand
CCAGCTGTCCGGGCCACATCCGGTCGTCGTCCAGCCACCGCCGCCAGCGGGCCAGCCGCGCCTTGCTCAGGCCGAGTTCGGTGTGCGCGCGGTCCAGCTTCACCGCGATCCCGGCGCGTACGGTCTCCGGGGTGGCAGGCGGGAGGCCCGCGGTGTTCCACCGCCCGTCGGGGCGCAGGGAGTGCACCGCCACCAACGAGCGCGCCAGCGGCTCCAGATAGCGGTCCGGGTGGGCCAGCGGGTCCATCGACCAGCCGTAGACCAACGTGACGGGGTCTTCCTGCCCCGCCGCCTCGCCGGGGAGACTCGGATAGGCGACCAGACCGGGTGTGTGCAGCCGCCAGTCCGGCACGGGCACCGGGACCCGGTCGCGCACGGCGCCCAGGACGGCACCCTCGACGGCGAGTTGCTCCGAGGCGGCGGGGCGTCGGGGC
>NZ_JAVREZ010000381.1:0-435 GCF_031845645.1 Streptomyces doebereineriae | reverse complement strand
AGGGCGCACAGGGCCGCAACCTCGGTAAGACCAGCGGCTGGGTGCACCGGGCCTCGCTGAAAGCCAAAGGGGTACATCAGCTTTCCGGGGTGAACTACGAGCTCATCGATGACGAGGGGCTGCACATCAGCTTCGGCTCCGAACACCGCGATCGACAGGTGCTCCCCGTCGACAACGTGGTGATCTGCGCCGGGCAGGAGTCGGTCCGCGATCTCGAGGATGCGTTGCGCGGTGCCGGCATCGAGCCGCACATCATCGGAGGCGCCGCTGTCGCAGCCGAACTCGATGCCAAGCGGGCGATCCGTCAGGGCACCGAGTTGGCCGCTCGCCTGTAGGCCACCCTGCAACGCGAGCGACCGCGTCTGTACGGAGACACGCCGTATTTCTTGGCATTTTGCGGTCGCTCACGGTGCCGGCATCAGGCCTGCTTGAGGG
>NZ_JAVREZ010000380.1:0-435 GCF_031845645.1 Streptomyces doebereineriae | reverse complement strand
CATCGAGAAGGTCACCGAGCGTGTGCCGTTGGCCCCGGGCAACAAGCGGATCGAAGATGTCGAGCTGAACATGAGCCGCCAGATCGTCGAGGACCCGGGCGCCCCCGGCACCCAGGACGTGACCTATGCGGTGGCCAAGGTGAACGGTGTGGAGACCGGCAGGCTGCCAGTAGCCAATGTCGTGATCGACCCGGCGCGCGACGGCGTGCTGCGGGTCGGAGCAAAGCCGGGCACCGAAGTTCCGCCGGTTACCAACGGCTCCGCCTGGGATGCGCTCTCGCAGTGTGAAGCGGGAGGTAACTGGGCTATCAACACTGGTAACGGGTTCTACGGCGGCGTTCAATTCGATCAAAACACCTGGGAGCGACAGGGTGGTCTGCGGTATGCTCCGAGGGCCGATCTGGCGACTAGAGAAGAGCAGATTGCGATTGCTAC
>NZ_JAVREZ010000379.1:0-435 GCF_031845645.1 Streptomyces doebereineriae | reverse complement strand
GATCAGTACCAGGACCACCGCCAGCAGTGCCGCGGGCACCAGCCAACCGATCTCGAAACCGAACTCGCCGGTGAACAGCCGCGGCAGGCCCTGGACCTGATCGCCCCAGCCGCCGTGGTGCTGCGACGCTGCGGGGACCACCGGGTCGACGTCGACGTGGGTGCCGTAGTGGTTGTGGCCGAGAACGCGACCGAATCCGTTGTAGCCGAGCACCAGGTTCATGAAGTTGTTGTCGGTGGACCCGGCGAGGTACGGCCGCGACGAGGCGGGCCACACCAGGGTGAGCACCACGAACCATCCGGCCGAGACGAGAAACGCCCCGAGTGAGCCGGCCAGGTGCAGCAGGCGCCGGCGCACCGGGAGGGGCGCGGCGATCAGGTAGACCAGCCCGATGGCCGGCATCACCATCAGTCCCTCGAGCATCTTGGCCAGGAA
>NZ_JAVREZ010000378.1:0-435 GCF_031845645.1 Streptomyces doebereineriae | reverse complement strand
CGTTTGGACGATGTGTTGCAGGTTTTGGAAAGCAAAGAAATTGCCGAACTTGGAGACGACACGCTTTCAGACGGCATTGCCGCCTACTGCGCCGAACACCACGAAGGCGACACCTTCCTGCCCGCACTCTTGGAACAGGCTTTGCAAAAAGAAAGCCGGACGCGTCTGATTGTCCGCCTCAAGGCCGCCATCGGGCAATTCGACAACGCCGCCATCTACACCATCCACGGCTTCTGCCAGCGCATCCTGCGCGACTACGCCTTCCTGTGCCAAGCACCGTTCGATGTCGAACTGACCGAAGAAGACGGCGACCGCCTGCTTGTCCCGGCTCAAGATTTTTGGCGGGAACGCGTCAGCGGCGACCCGGTGCTTGCCGCATTGGCGTTTAAACGCAAAGCTGTGCCGCAAACCGTCCTTGCCCAAATCCGCGCCTAC
>NZ_JAVREZ010000377.1:0-435 GCF_031845645.1 Streptomyces doebereineriae | reverse complement strand
GCGCGGCCAGGTTGGGGTGGCGGTTGACCACGGTGCGCACCGAATCGCGCAGCCGGTGCGGATCCAGCGGGCCGGTGATGGTGACGTCGAGTTGCATGGCGTAGACGTCGTCATCGTTGCTTTGAGTTGCATTGGCCTGGAACAGAAGTCCCTGCTGCAGGGGTGTGAGGGGCAGCACGTCGGCGATCCGGTGGTGCTCGCTCAGCTCATCGATCTCGGGCTGGGTGAGACGGGCAGGGACGATGTCGGACGGTGTCAGGCCGCCACCGCCGCCGGCGATGTGCGCGCAGATACCGGTGAGCGCCTCGAACCAGAGCTGACTCAGCCGGCCGATCTGGGCCTCGTCGAGAGCCGAGGGCGCCCACGTCCAGGCGGCGTGAAGACTTGGGCCGGCATCGGTTTCGGCGGTGCTCGCGTTGAGTTCCACGGTGTGCC
>NZ_JAVREZ010000376.1:0-436 GCF_031845645.1 Streptomyces doebereineriae | reverse complement strand
TTCCGGGTGCCTCTTGTGTACGGGGCTCTCCTCGGCGATCACGCCGAGGGCCGCGTCTCCCGGGTCACCCTGTACGACACCGACGCCGACCGGCTCACCGCCGTCGCCCGCGTCCTCGACGAGCAGGCGCGGGGCATCCCGGACGCGCCCGCCGTCGTCGCCACCACCGAGCTGGACGAGGCGCTGCGCGGCGCCGACTTCGTCTTCTCCGCGATCCGGGTGGGCGGGCTCGCCGGACGGGCCGCCGACGAACGGGTCGCCCTGGACCTCGGCGTGCTGGGGCAGGAGACGGTCGGCGCCGGAGGCATCGCGTACGGGCTGCGGACCGTCCCCGTCGCCGTCGAGCTGGCCCGCCGCATCGCTCGCCTCGCCCCGCATGCCTGGACCATCAACTTCACCAACCCGGCCGGACTGGTCACCGAGGCCATGTCCCGCC
>NZ_JAVREZ010000375.1:0-436 GCF_031845645.1 Streptomyces doebereineriae | reverse complement strand
CTCCTTCCCCGTCGCCCTCGAACCGGCCGTCCACCAGGAGCTGCTCGCCTGTGTGGACCGTGTCCTCACCGCGATCGGCTACCGGCAGGGCCCGGCCCACACCGAGGTCATGCTCACCGCCGACGGGCCGAGGGTCGTCGAGGTCAACCCGCGGCTCCCGGCGCACATGATCTCCACCATGGTCGCAGACGTGTGCGGGACCAACCCGCACCTGGACGCCAAACTCCTCGCCCTCGGCATGCCGGTCGCCCCGGGCACACCCGGTCAGGGGCGGACCGGCGGCGCCGCCGTCGTCGTCCTCTTCCCGGACCGGCCCGGTGAACTCACCGCCATCCACGGGATACCGGAGGCCGAGGCGCTGGGGGTCCGGGTGATCCCGCACGCGGCGCCCGGCGACACCGTCGCCACCCGCCTCGACAACTCGGCCTCCGTCGGC
>NZ_JAVREZ010000374.1:0-436 GCF_031845645.1 Streptomyces doebereineriae | reverse complement strand
CCTGTACCGAATCCTCGCGTGGGCGCTCGAATCCCCACTGCTGCAACCACGTCGGAAGCCGGCTGCCGCGGCCTGACGCGTCGACCACCAGATCGGCCGGCGTGACATCACCGTCGTCGAGGACGACGCCGGTCACCCGCTCGGCTGCCGGGTCGTACTGCGGATGTGCGACGGCTCGGTGCGCGATCTCGATGCCGGGCATCGCGCTCACCCTCTTGCGGATCTGCCATTCGAGGTGGCCGCGGCTGGGCACATAGGCGACGTACTTGTCGTCCAGTCCGGTTTCGAGGACGTGGCCGGCCGCGTCGAAGTGGATCAACTCGCGACGGTTGCGTATCACCGGGACGCCGGAGGCCGCCATGTCGTGGAGCAATCCGGGGAACAGCTCTTCCAGTTCCTGAGCACCACGGGCCATCAGCAGATGGACATGCTGGCC
>NZ_JAVREZ010000373.1:0-437 GCF_031845645.1 Streptomyces doebereineriae | reverse complement strand
GGCACGCCCCGCCCCGTGCGGCGCCGGACGTGCGGATGCGCCGCGCGGTAGCTGCTACCGGCGGCGCACCCTTCGTACGTGTGCGGGTCAGACCTGCTTCTTGGACTTGTCCAGGACCATGACCAGGGCCGTGATCGCCAGGAAGATGGCGATGGGCGCGACGACGTAGAGGCCGATGGTCTCCATCGCGCTCAGGCCCGGACCCGGGTCGTCACCGTCGTCCCGGACGAGCGCGAGTGCGGGGGCCGTCATGAGCATCATCATCAGCGTCGTACCGGCCGCAACGACGCCGGCGCGCTTAGCGTTCTTCTTGTCCACGGTGCCAACGTAGCGAACGCCTAGGTGCGGCGCGCGCCCGGGGGTGCCGTACGGGCTCTTCCGGGGCGCAGGACCTCCATCAGCGCGTGCAGCCGGGGCGAGGCGGCGATCTCCTCCAG
>NZ_JAVREZ010000372.1:0-437 GCF_031845645.1 Streptomyces doebereineriae | reverse complement strand
CAACAAGGCCGAGGCCAAGAAGCTGATCGACGAGGGCGGCGGCATCCCCGGCGGCCAGCTGAAGATCTCGTACAACGCCGACACCGGCTCCCACAAGGAGTGGGTCGACGCCGTCTGCAACAGCATCAACAACGTCATGGGCAACAACCAGGCGTGCGTCGGCGGCGCGGTCGGCACCTTCGCCGACTTCCGCAACCAGGTCTCCACCCAGAAGATGACGGGCCCCTGGCGCGCGGGCTGGCAGATGGACTACCCGCTCATCCAGAACTTCCTCCAGCCGCTGTACTACACCAACGCCCCGTCCAACGACGGGAAGTGGACCAACAAGAAGTTCGACGACCTGGTCGACCGGGCCAACGCCGAGACCGACAAGGCGAAGGCCATCACCACGTTCCAGGACGCGGAGAAGGTCCTCGTCGAGCAGATGCCGTCCATCC
>NZ_JAVREZ010000371.1:0-437 GCF_031845645.1 Streptomyces doebereineriae | reverse complement strand
CCCGTGGCAACCAGCTGCTCGATCCGGCGATGCGGGTGCTGCTGCCGTTCTCGGCGGTGAATCCGTACGTCAGTGAGAAGCGCGGACGAGTGGCTGAGGAAATGTTCTTCGGACGCTTGGAGGAACTCGGCTCGGTGCAGAACCCGGTGGGTAACCAGGTGGTGTTCGGAGGCCGAGGGCTCGGCAAGTCGGCGCTGTTGAAGGAAGCGGGCCGAAAATTCACCGCACAGGCACCCATGGCTCACATCAGCATGGCTCTCAGCCTGGACTCCACCTACAACGGCACCAGTGCCCAGTCCTCGGCTGTGTGGAATCTCATCGGGCGCAGGCTGCTGGAGGAGGACGCCCTTCCGCTGCCCAAGCGCGTGCGGGCCGATGCGACCCTCACCTACGACAATGTGCTGACCGGTATCAGGGCTTGGCTGAAGGCCGACAGC
>NZ_JAVREZ010000370.1:0-437 GCF_031845645.1 Streptomyces doebereineriae | reverse complement strand
ACGGCGTGTGGCGGCCGCCCTCGTCCTTGGACAGGATGTAGACGCTGCCCTCGAACTCGGTGTGCGGGGTGGTGGTGCCGGGCTTGACCACAACCTGGCCACGCTCGACGTCCTCGCGCTTGATGCCACGAACCAGCAGACCGACGTTGTCGCCGGCCTGGCCCTGGTCGAGCAGCTTGCGGAACATTTCCACACCGGTGACGGTGGTCTTGGTCGTGGTCGGGCGGATGCCGACGATCTCGACCTCTTCGTTGACGTTGATCACGCCACGCTCGACACGACCGGTCACCACGGTGCCACGACCGGTGATGGTGAAGACGTCCTCGACGGGCATCAGGAACGGCTTGTCGGTCTCGCGAACCGGATCCGGGATCGACTCGTCGACCGCGTCCATCAGGTCCTCAACCGACTTGACCCACTTCGGGTCGCCCTCCAGC
>NZ_JAVREZ010000369.1:0-437 GCF_031845645.1 Streptomyces doebereineriae | reverse complement strand
CCACCGTACGGCCCTCGGCCCGCAGCCCGACCTCGATCCGGGCGTCCGCCGACCCGGCCGCCGCGTCCGTGGCGTTGTCGACGAGGTTGCCGACCACCGTGACCAGCCCGCGCGGGTCCACCACCCGGTCCGCCAGCAGCGTGCCGGGCGCCAGCCGCAGTGCGACACCGCGCTCGGCGGCCACCGTCGCCTTGCCGACGAGCAGCGCGGCCAGCAGCGGGTCCCGTACCTTCTCGGTGACCTGCTCCGCCGTCGCCCGGTGGACGCCCACCACCTCCGTGACGAACTCCGTCGCCTCCTCGTGCATCCCCAGCTCCAGCAGGCCCAGCAGGGTGTGCAGCCGGTTGGCGTGCTCGTGGTCCTGGGCGCGCAGCGCGTCGATCAGCCCGGTGGTGGAGTCGAGCTCGCGGCCGAGGTGCTCCAGCTCGGTCCGGTCG
>NZ_JAVREZ010000368.1:0-439 GCF_031845645.1 Streptomyces doebereineriae | reverse complement strand
GAGTACCTCGACTTCGATTCCGGAACGGACTTCGATACTCAGGTGGTGGTGAAGACCAACGTCGCCGAGGTGCTGGCGCGTGAGCTGAGCCGGAGGTCGTGGACGTGCGAAACGGTCGCACTGGGCACCAACACCGATCCGTATCAGCGGGCCGAAGGCCGCTATGCGCTGATGCCGGGAATCATTGCGGCGCTGACGAATTCAGGAACGCCGTTCTCGATTCTCACCAAGGGCACACTGCTTCGCCGTGACCTGCCGCTGATCGCCGAGGCGTCGCGTCACGTCGACGTCAGCATTGCGGTGTCACTGGCGGTCGGCGACCAGGAACTGCACCGCGACGTGGAACCCGGAACCCCGTCACCTGAGGCCCGGCTCGGCTTGATCGCTGCCATTCGCGACGCCGGGCTGCGGTGTCATGTGATGGTCGCACCCGTATTGC
>NZ_JAVREZ010000367.1:0-439 GCF_031845645.1 Streptomyces doebereineriae | reverse complement strand
CCTCCGTCCACGCCGTACGGGGCCCGAATTCACCGCTTCGAGCGACAGATATATGCATATCTTGGTCGAACGTCGTTACAGCGAGCTCCAACAGTGGCAGTCTGGCGCGAAGCACAATCCTGGCCGACCGCCGGTCGGCCGGGGCGCGAAAGGGACGGCGTCGCCATGGCAGACCATCAGGAAGCAACCGTCACTCTGCCGAGCGAGCCGGTCTCGGTCTCAGCGGCCCGCAGATATGTGGCCAGCACCTTGGCCGAATGGGGCCTCTCCGAGGACACGGATCTCGCCGACACCATCCGGCTGATCATCTCCGAACTCACCACCAACGCCGTCCAGCACACCTTCGGCCAGTCGCCCACCTTCACCGTGGATCTGCGCCTGGAACGGGACGAGGAACTGCGCCTCGGCGTGACGGACAGTCACCCCCGTTGGCCCCAGC
>NZ_JAVREZ010000366.1:0-439 GCF_031845645.1 Streptomyces doebereineriae | reverse complement strand
CGGTGTCCGGGGCGGCACTGGCGAAGTTCCCGCCCATCCCGACGAACACCTTGATCTCGTCGCGGTGCATGGCCTCGATGGTGTGCACGGTGTCCATTCCGTGCTCGCGCGGCGGGTCGATACCGCACACCTCGGCGAGCCGGTCGAGGAAGGCGCCGGCCGGCCGGTGGTCGATACCGCAGGTGCGGTTGCCCTGCACATTGCTGTGCCCTCGCACCGGTGACGGCCCGGCTCCTTCGCGGCCCAGATTGCCGCGCAGCAGAAGCAGATTGACGATCTCCCGCACGCTGTCCACGCCGTGCTCGTGCTGGGTGACACCGAGGCACCAGCTGATGATGCTGCGGTCGGCGTCGCAGTAGATCCTTGCCGCCTTGCGGATATCGGCCTGGCGCACACCGGATTTGTATTCGATCTCGTCCCATGAGGTGGCGTCACAGAC
>NZ_JAVREZ010000365.1:0-439 GCF_031845645.1 Streptomyces doebereineriae | reverse complement strand
CGAGGCCAGCCCGTTGACCAGGAGCACGGTGCGGATGCCGAATCTGCGCATGAGCGGCGTGGTGGCAGGTTTGATGGTCAGATTCCCGGCGAACAGTGCGGCCACCATGGCACCCGCGGCCAGCGGCGTCCAGCCGAACTCCAGCTGGAACTGCAGCGGCAGCAGGAACGGCACCGCGGTGATCACCAGTCGATACAGCGACCCGGCCACCACGGTGATGCGCAGCGTGTGCACCCGCAGCACCCGCAACTGCACCAGCGGGGCCGCCGCGGAGAGCAGCCTCCACACCGCGCCGGCGAGCAGCAGTACGGCTGCGACACCGCACCCGGCGACCAGCCCCCAATCGGTCCCCGACACCCGGATGCTCTCCAGGGCGATCAGCGCCGCAGCAATCCCCGAGCCGAGCGCCAGCAGACCCGGCCAATCCAGGGATCGGGTC
>NZ_JAVREZ010000364.1:0-439 GCF_031845645.1 Streptomyces doebereineriae | reverse complement strand
ATCTATCGCGACGTGATCGCACGTCTACTCGAGGCCGGCGAGGTCTACGAGGCCTATTCGACACCGGAAGAGGTCGAGGCGCGCCATGTGGCGGCCGGACGGAATCCCAAACTCGGATACGACAATTACGACCGCGACCTCACCGACGAGCAGCGCAAGGTATTTGCCGACGAGGGTCGTAAACCCGTGCTGCGCCTGCGTATGCCCGACGAGGACCTCGCCTGGACCGATCTGGTGCGCGGTCCGGTGAGCTTCCCGGCGGGCTCGGTACCCGATTTCGCGATCACGCGGGCCAACGGAGATCCGTTGTACACCTTGGTCAATCCGGTCGACGACGCGCTGATGAAGATCACTCACGTGCTGCGCGGCGAGGACATCATGCCCTCGACCCCGCGTCAGATCGCGCTGTACCGGGCGCTGATGCGGATCGGTGTGGCCG
>NZ_JAVREZ010000363.1:0-440 GCF_031845645.1 Streptomyces doebereineriae | reverse complement strand
GGCCCCCGCCACCGCGGTGTCGTCACCGCTGTCGTAGGCCGGAGCGACCTCCACCACGTCGGCACCGACGATCTGCAACCCGCGCATGGCGCGCAGCACCGCCACCAACTCACGACTCGTCATCCCACCGATCTCGGGTGTTCCCGTGCCCGGCGCGAATGCCGGATCCAGCACGTCGATGTCGATCGACACGTACACCGGGTGGTCCCCCACCCGGTCACGGATCCGCTCGATGACCCCGTCGACACCGATGCGGTCGATATCGCGGCAGTGGACCACCGTGAAGCCCAATGATTCGTCGTCGAGCAGGTCGGCGCGGTCGTAGAGCGAGCCGCGGATCCCGACGTGCGCCGAGTGGCCCTTGACGATCAGGCCCTGTTCGGAAGCCCGGCGGAACGGGGTGCCGTGCGTGCAGGGCGCACCGAAGTAGGTGTCCCAGG
>NZ_JAVREZ010000362.1:0-440 GCF_031845645.1 Streptomyces doebereineriae | reverse complement strand
TCCTGGCTCCCTTCGTCGCCCCGCTCGCCGACCGCGACTTCGCCGCCACGATGAAGGCGCTGCGGGAGACCCGCCGCAACGGCACCCAGGCGCTCGCCCAGGTCCTCGGCCGGGCGGCCAAGGACCACGACCAGGTGGGGCTCTACGAGTTCTCCAACGCCTATGACAAGGCCCTCAGCAGCTTCTGCAAGCAGATGGGCGTCTCACCGTTCGCCTGGGTGACCTCCGAGACCGCGGGAACGGGAGCGGCGGACGCCGACCCACGTGACGGTTTCGGGGCCGGGTCGGGCTCTGCCTCCGGTTCTGGTTCCGGGTCGGGCCCGGCCTCCGGTTCCGGGTCGGGCTCTGCCTCTGCCTCTGCCTCTGGTTCCGGGTCCGGTTCTACGAGGACGTCCGAGTGAGGGCCCCCGTGGTGGCCCGAGGGCTGGCGCCCGCTCTCG
>NZ_JAVREZ010000361.1:0-440 GCF_031845645.1 Streptomyces doebereineriae | reverse complement strand
ATGTGGATCCGGTCGCGCGAGACCCCGAGACCCTCGACCGAACGCCGTGCCATCTTCATGAACGGTTTTGGACCGCAAACGAACACCTCGTAACCGGCGTAGGGCGCGAGCAGCGAGGCTGTAGTCGCCTCACTCGGTAGCCCTTGTACGTTCTCCAGCCATTGAACAACCGTCAGCCGATACGAATGCTCGGCGACGAGATCCCGTAACTGCGCGGCGAAGATGACTGACTCGGCGTCGCGGTTGGCATAGAGAAGCATTATCCGACCGCGGCCGCGGGCCAAGACGGTCTTGGCGATCGACACCATCGGTGTAATGCCGCTGCCGCCCGCGATCAGCAGCAAGTTCGCATCCAGGTCGGCCGGGGTGAACAATCCGGCAGGCGGCAGACATTCCAACTCGTCGCCAGAATGTACGTTGTCGCACAACCAATTCGAGGC
>NZ_JAVREZ010000360.1:0-440 GCF_031845645.1 Streptomyces doebereineriae | reverse complement strand
CGGTAGACGGGGCCGGTTCCGTCGCCTTCGCGACCATGCACCAGCAGGTCGGTGAACGATTCGCCCAGGTATGTCGCCCCGGCGTTGTACTCTTGGTCCAAGAAGATGACTTGGCCTCGGTGCCCGTTCTTGGCGGGGGCGAGGTCGGCGGCGTAGACGTCGCCATACCCATCGTGGCCGACGGGAAACCGCAGCGGTGTCGCGGCCAGCGGCTGGATACGGCCCACCGGATCCGGACCGAGTGATTCCATTGCCCCGAATTGCCAATCCAACATGCGCTTTTCGGGCAGGTACCAGGGCCGGATATCGGTGTCATCGAGTGGAATGATCTCCATGCCGTAGAAGCCTGCGTCCTCGCCGAGGATGATCTCCCCGCTGCCGGCGGTCAGGTAGATGGCTTTGACTTCATCGGTCAGCGGCACCCCGAGTTGTGCTTCCAC
>NZ_JAVREZ010000359.1:0-440 GCF_031845645.1 Streptomyces doebereineriae | reverse complement strand
TCGACGAGCAACAGCGCTGGATCGTCATGCACCGCGGCAAGCTGTCCATCGCCTGCAATCTCGGCGCCGACACGGTGTCGGTACCGGTGACCGGCGAGGTGGTGTCGGCCTGGGGTGAGCCCGCCGTCGGCACCGAATCCACGGCGTTGCCCGGGCATTCGTTCGCGATCCTGCGCCGAGGTGAAGCCTCACCGGCATAGCGGGATCGCAGTGATGTCCTTATGGGGCGGGCGGTCAACGGTCCTTTCGCACGGATGTGTTGTCGAGGTCGACGACGGCGCCACGGTTGTCGGTGGGTCGCAGTTCGGCGAGCGCGAGACCGCGTTCGTCGACGAGCACCGAGTGCGTTTCGCCTGACTCGAACGCGCGCCGCTCACCCCACTGCCGCAGAGCCACGACGACAGCGAACAGATCGCGACCGGCCCGGGTGAGCGTATACA
>NZ_JAVREZ010000358.1:0-440 GCF_031845645.1 Streptomyces doebereineriae | reverse complement strand
GTGCGCAAGGTACCCGCAACTCCTCTCGTGAGTGTCCAACGCGCCGCCGACGACGGCGTGGGTCCTGCAATATCGGTCGTGTGTGACCGCAGTCCATGTGGGCTTCCGGAGTGGCGTAAGCCACAGCAGCCTATCGAATGATAGGGCCTATTGATCGATAGGGGAAGGGCTTGGCGACAGGGGCTATCTGGGCACGAAAAGCGAAGACCCAACATCCGGGAAGATGTTGGGTCTCGCTGAGTGTGGGCATCCGATGCGCCGTGCGGCGGGGATCGGGTACGGGAAACTCCAGGTACCGGCCTTGACCAGTGCCCCCAGTAGGGCTCGAACCTACGACCTGCGGATTAAAAGTCCGTAGCTCTACCAACTGAGCTATAGGGGCGCGAGAAGACAGGGTACAAGATGGAGGAAATTGGTGTTGCGACCACCGGGTTTGAAGA
>NZ_JAVREZ010000357.1:0-440 GCF_031845645.1 Streptomyces doebereineriae | reverse complement strand
CCTGCCCTACATCGCGGGCCGGGCCCCGGCCTCGTCCGATGGGGAAGACTGGGCCCATGAGAGACATCGTTTTCGCGCGCCGGAGCGGCTGGATTCCGAACGTGATCCGTGAGGACGGTGAACTGAAGCTGATGCTGGGCGCCGGGGCCGACGCCAACCACGAGCCCCGCACGTTCACGTTCCCGATAGGGGAAGCCCATCTGGCGGTGATCCGGGAGGACCTGGCCAGACACCTGCTGCTGTGGAGCGCGGTCCTCCCGCTGTGCGACGCCGCCGGAACCCGGGGCAGGCTCGACGAGGACGCCGCCGTCGCGCTCCTGGACCCGGTCCTCCTCTCCGCGCCCGAGGACGTCGACGCGCTCTTCCGGCGCATCCCGTGGGACAGGGGCCGGCTCGTCGCCCACGGGGCCGACACCCGTCTGCTCGAACGCGGTCAGGTC
>NZ_JAVREZ010000356.1:0-440 GCF_031845645.1 Streptomyces doebereineriae | reverse complement strand
AACAAGTACAAGTGGATGGCGCCGGTGGCGATCGTCGAGATCGTCGTCACCTCGATCATCGCGATGTTCCCGACCTCGCTGGGCGGCATGCCGTGGGATCCGAGTTTCCAGTGGAAGTTCGTGAACTACACCCCGCTACTGGTCGGCGGCGTGCTGGTGCTGCTGTTCATCTACTGGCACGTGTCGGTGAAACACTGGTTCACCGGTCCGATCAAGCAGGTGGACGCCGCCCCGGCCGCCGAACTGCCAGGCTGATCCTTCGGGTCACCCGAGCAGTTCGCGGATATCGGAGGCGGAGATGGTCGAGCCGAACAGATCCCCGTCATCGACCACCGCGGCGAACAGGGCCCGCTTGCGGTCCTGCAATGCGACCACCTTCTCCTCAATGGTGTTCTCCGCGACCAAGCGATAGACGCTGACCGGCCGGGTCTGCCCGATGC
>NZ_JAVREZ010000355.1:0-441 GCF_031845645.1 Streptomyces doebereineriae | reverse complement strand
GTTCCAGCCTGCGCCGCGGGTGAGCCCGGACAGCCGAGATATTTGCATCTTGTAAGTCTTCGCGTGTTGCTGGAGTCACATCATCTCGATCATATGCGCAGTTCAGAGGACATAGCGGCGGGCGAGCTGGCGTCGCACTTTGAATCTAACTTCCCCCGAGACGACGGCCTAGAGGCTCTCGTTTCGGTACCTTCTGGACGTTCAATCCGCTTCCAGGAAGGATCCCATCGATGCTATTGGCGTTACGGCCATTCACGACGGCCGGTGTAGCACTTGTGGGGGCGGGCGTCATCGCCGTGTCACCACTTGCGCCACCACCAGTCGCAGCGTCGGCTACAACCAACACCCTCTCGACCACTGCGTCAGTTCAACTGACCGCCTCGAGCTTTGTCGATCCCATCGCGTATTGGGGCGACGTACTCGAGCTCACGAACACCAATC
>NZ_JAVREZ010000354.1:0-441 GCF_031845645.1 Streptomyces doebereineriae | reverse complement strand
CCCCGGTACAAGCCGGCTCGAGAGCCTCCGACGCCCAGGGAACGCACCGGGCATCGGGGGCTTTCGCGTATTCGGGCACGTCCTTCTTAGAATGGCTCGGTGACCCCCACCCCTGACAATCGTGCCGATGCCCTCCCCAAATCCTGGGATCCGGCCACGGTAGAAGCCGACCTGTACCAGGGCTGGGTGGATGCCGGATACTTCACCGCCGATTCGGCCAGCGAAAAGCCGCCGTACTCGATCGTGCTGCCACCGCCCAATGTGACCGGCAGCCTGCACATGGGCCACGCGCTCGACCACACCCTGATGGACGCCCTCACCCGCCGCAAGCGCATGCAGGGCTATGAGGTGCTGTGGCTGCCCGGCATGGACCACGCCGGCATCGCCACCCAGACCGTGGTGGAAAAGCAGCTCGCCGTCGACGGCAAGACCAAGGAAGAC
>NZ_JAVREZ010000353.1:0-441 GCF_031845645.1 Streptomyces doebereineriae | reverse complement strand
CGCCGAGAAGCTCGTCGAGTGGGGCCTGCTCGGCGATCTGTCCGTGGACAAGGTCCTGGAGCTGGGCCTCCAGCGCCGATGGACCCTGCACGGCACCGGGCACATGCTCGGCATGGACGTCCACGACTGCGCCGTCGCGCGCACCGAGACGTACGTCGACAGCACCCTGGAGCCGGGCGTCTGCCTGACCGTGGAGCCGGGTCTCTACTTCCAGGCCGACGATCTGACCGTGCCCGAGGAGTACCGGGGCATCGGCGTCCGGATCGAGGACGTCATCCTCGTTACCGAGGACGGCAACCGGAACCTGTCCGACAAGCTGCCCCGCCAGGCCGACGAGGTCGAGGCGTGGATGGCACAGCTGAAGGGCTGACCCGCTGCCGTAGGTATCGGCCTCTGCCGTACGCGTACGGCTTCGGAGGGCGCGTCGCTCACACCATGAGC
>NZ_JAVREZ010000352.1:0-441 GCF_031845645.1 Streptomyces doebereineriae | reverse complement strand
TCTGACGACTGCCTCGTACTGCTTGGGTGCTATGTCGCGCAACACTTTCAGGCCGTCGGTTTCGGCGAGCGGGCAAACCACGTTGACCCGGATCCGGTCGACGCCCCATTCCAGTGCCGCCACCTTGGACATGCCGCGAATGGCTTCCTTGGCGCCGGCGTACGCGCCGAATGAATGCGTGCCTACCGTGCCCGCGGCCGAGCCGAGGTTGACGATTGATCCACCGCCGCCCTTGATCCTGACGGGGTGAATCGCCTGCAGCAGGCGAAAGGGTGCCCGTGGCCCGGTGTCGTGGACCCGCTCGTACTCATCCGCGGGGATGTCGACGAACGGTATCGGTCCGGAGCTGGCCACGGCATTGTTGACCAATCCGTCCACCGTTCCGAAGGCGTCGAGCGCCGCGTCGACGATGCGCTGGGCGCTGTCAGCGTCACGTAGGTC
>NZ_JAVREZ010000351.1:0-441 GCF_031845645.1 Streptomyces doebereineriae | reverse complement strand
CATCGAAGAGCGGCTGCGGTCTGACGGCGAAGTGGACTTCGCCTCATTGGCCGCGATGTTCGAGGTCTCGGAGATGACGATTCGGCGCGATATCGACGTCCTGGAGTCCCAAGGCGCGGTGCGCCGGGTGCGCGGCGGTGCGATCGCCTACTCGCACAAGGCCGAAGAGCCCGCTTTCGGCACCCGGGTCGAGTCGGCCACGGCCGAGAAGGCTCACATCGCAACAGCTGCGGTCGAGCTTCTGGAACCACACGAGACCGTCATCATCGACAGCGGCAGCACCGCACTGGCCGTGGCGCATCAGATCCGCGGCCGCGGGCTGGGTTTGACCGTGATCACCCCGAGTGTGCTTGCCGCGCTCGAACTCGTCGACGAACCCAACACCACGGTCTTCCTCACCGGTGGACGGCTGCGGCCCGGGGAACTCAGCCTCATCGGCTC
>NZ_JAVREZ010000350.1:0-441 GCF_031845645.1 Streptomyces doebereineriae | reverse complement strand
CACCATCGACGGTGTCGAGATCGAGTTCCAGATGGCGCCGGGCACCGAGGCGCCCGCCGAGATGCACTTCTACTTCCCGAAGCTCCGGGCGCTGTGCATGGCCGAGAACGCCACCCACAATCTGCACAACCTGCTGACCCTGCGCGGTGCGTTGGTACGTGATCCGCACGGTTGGGCGGGCTATCTGACCGAGGCCATCGACACCTTCTCCGACCGCGCCGACGTGGTGTTCGCCTCGCACCACTGGCCCACCTGGGGCCGCGAACGGATCGTCGAATTCCTTTCGCTGCAACGGGATCTGTATGCCTACCTGCATGACCAGACGTTGCGTCAGCTCAACCAGGGCTACACCGGGGTCGAGATCGCGGAGACCTTCCAGCTGCCGCCGGCCCTGGAGAAAGCCTGGCATGCCCACGGCTACTACGGTTCGGTGAGCCACAA
>NZ_JAVREZ010000349.1:0-442 GCF_031845645.1 Streptomyces doebereineriae | reverse complement strand
GCGCACCGCCGGTAGCCTGCGGTGGGGCCCGCCGACCGGCGGGACCCCTCCGCGCCCCCCCGCACCACCCCTGGCCCACCATGCCGACGCCCGCCGACCCCCCCACCCCGCGCCGCCGTGGCCTGGGGCGGGGGCCGGGGACGGCTCCGGTGCCGGTACGGGGGCCGGAAACCGTTCCCGTACCGGAGGCCGCTCCCGTCGCGGACACGGAGCCCCTACGGGAGCCTGACGCGGAGCCCGAGGCCGTTCCCGTACCGGAAGCGGAGGCCGAGCGGGACCCCGAGCCCGTTCCCGTACCGGAGCCCGAAGGTGACGACAAGCGGTTCACCGTCCGGCTGGTGAACTTCGAGGGCCCCTTCGACCTCCTCCTCCAGCTGATCTCCAAGCACAAGCTGGACGTCACCGAGGTCGCGCTCTCCAAGGTCACCGACGAGTTCATGGC
>NZ_JAVREZ010000348.1:0-442 GCF_031845645.1 Streptomyces doebereineriae | reverse complement strand
CGCTTACGCCGCGCGCGTCGCCCAGGTGGAAAACCCGAATTGCCAACTGGCCTGGACCACGTTGGCCGGCATCGGCATGGTCGAGAGCCACCACGGCACCTACCGCGGCGCGATGATCGCGCGCAACGGCGACGTCACCCCGCCGATTCGCGGTGTGCAACTGGACGGGACCGCCGGCACCCTGCGCATTCCCGACACCGACAAGGGCAAGCTGGACGGCGATCCGCTGATGGACCGTGCCATGGGGCCGATGCAGTTCATCCCGGAGACCTGGGGGCACTTCGGCGTGGACGCCAACAACGACGGGGTGGTGAGCCCGGACAATTTCGACGACGCGGCGCTGTCGGCGGCCGGCCTGCTGTGCTGGTACGGCAAGGACCTGTCCACCCCGAGAGGCTGGATGACGGCACTGAAGGCCTACAACAACTCCGAGCAGTACGCC
>NZ_JAVREZ010000347.1:0-442 GCF_031845645.1 Streptomyces doebereineriae | reverse complement strand
GGCCCTGAGATCACGCGGGCGCTGTGCGACAAGAACATCGAGGAGCTCTCACTGAGCTGTGAGCGCCTCACCCACCTCGACTTTCTCCAGGCGTACCGCCACCTGGGCCGTCTCTCTCTCATCGACGGCCCCATGGTCGCCGATCTCTCCCCCGTCGTGGAGTTACCCCTCCGCGAGCTGCTCCTGCGGCAACTCCCCCGGATGAGCGACTACCACTGCCTGAACGCGCTCACCGGTCTCCGGAAACTCTTCGTGGGTGACGGAATGACCTGCCGTGACCTCGACGCGCTGCCCACCACGGCGCCGCTCGAGGACCTGGGCGTTCCCAGCACCGTCACCGACCTCACGCCACTTCGCGAGTTCTGGCCGGCATTGACCACCCTGCGCCTCAACGATCCTGACGAAGCACCCCTCCCGCCGCCGCCCAGCGGGCTGAGGACAC
>NZ_JAVREZ010000346.1:0-442 GCF_031845645.1 Streptomyces doebereineriae | reverse complement strand
CCCCGATACGACGTTCGACACCGGCCTGGGCGTGTTCGCGACCACGAGCATGAACGTCTGGGCGAATCTGCGACTGGTCCGGCACATGGTGGCACGCAATCCGCGCCTGGAGGCCAAGCATCTGATCCGTGACGACAATGTCTCGTCGGTCACCGTGACGAGTAACACGCCTGCCGCATGCCAGATTGACGGAGATTACATCGGCAGGCGCGAAACCATGACGTTCACGTCGGTCCCCGAGGCACTGAGCGTCGTCGCACCGACGAAGAAAACTGATTGACCTGCGCAAACACACCCTTTAAGGTGGAATTAGGGCGCAGCTAGTTTGGAAGTGTAGTACACAGGAGCGTGGGGCTGGGACACCGACCCCGCCAGTGACTTTGCCCACGTGTTAACTCAATGCTATTGACATCTGTTCAGCCTGTGAAAGCATCAATGCAAC
>NZ_JAVREZ010000345.1:0-442 GCF_031845645.1 Streptomyces doebereineriae | reverse complement strand
GTCCCTGGACTGCGGTGGACACCTGACCCACGGCATGCGACTGAACTTCTCCGGCAAGCTGTACAACGTCGCCGCTTACGGGGTGTCCAAGGAGGACTTCCTCGTCGATATGGATGCCGTTGCCGAAGCTGCGCGGGAACACCGGCCGCAGCTGATCATCGGCGGATGGTCGGCGTACCCGCGGCAGCTGGACTTCGCCCGGTTCCGCGAGATCGCCGACGAGGTCGGCGCCTACCTGATGGTCGACATGGCTCACTTCGCGGGCCTGGTCGCAGCCGGCCTGCATCCGTCCCCGGTGCCGCACGCCCACGTCGTGACCTCCACACCCCACAAGACCCTGGGTGGGCCGCGCGGCGGCGTCATCCTCACCAACGAGGCCGACATCGCCAAGAAGATCAACTCGGCGGTGTTCCCCGGGCAACAGGGCGGACCGCTGGAGCAC
>NZ_JAVREZ010000344.1:0-442 GCF_031845645.1 Streptomyces doebereineriae | reverse complement strand
AACACTTGGCGCTCACCGAGATTCACCACCTCGCCGGCCACGAGCGACTGTTCGACACCTTGTTCCTGTACGAGAGCTACCCGATCGACACCGCTGCGTTCATGGGTGTGCAGGAGTTGACCGTCACCGAGTTCAACAACCGCGAGTACAACCACTACCCGCTTTCGATGATGGCCTTGCCTGGGCACGAACTGGGCCTGCGCCTCGAATTCGACAGCGACGTGTTCGATGCCCGTCAGATCGAAGCGCTGGTCGAACGGTTCCAGCGACTGCTGGTGGACATGATCGACGATCCGGCTCGCCGGCTCTCTGCGATGGACGTACTTGAGAGCGCCGAGCATGACCGGCTGGACACGTGGAGCAACCGCGAGATCCTGGCCCGACCGGTGAGTGCACCAGTCTCGATCCCGGAGATGTTCAGCCAGCAGGTGGAACGTGATCC
>NZ_JAVREZ010000343.1:0-442 GCF_031845645.1 Streptomyces doebereineriae | reverse complement strand
CTGCGGAGGAGCCCCGAGGCGGAGGTGCAGGTGCTCGGCTATGTCGATCCACGCGGCGGGGCCGGGAACAACCTGTCGCTCTCCCGGCAGCGGGCGGACGCCGTCGCGGAGGTGCTGACGGCCCACGGGGTGCGCGATGTGACGGCGTACGGACGCGGGCTGGCCGGAGGCTGCCCGAAGCCGGTCGCCGCCGGGAGCGGTGACCGCGACGCGGATGAGCCACTTCAGTGCGACCGCCGGGTCGACATCGTGGTGACCAAGTAACAGGTGACGAACGGGGAGGCGGTGGCGGTTCATGGGCGTCAATGGGGAGACAGTGCTGAACAGCGCGCGCTATCAGGCGGCGGGGAGTGGCGCGTCGAACCCCTGGAGGACGGGACGAGCCGGGTCGTCCTCCTGCACGACTACCGCGCGGTGGACGACGACCCGGCGGCCGAGGAGC
>NZ_JAVREZ010000342.1:0-442 GCF_031845645.1 Streptomyces doebereineriae | reverse complement strand
TCCTTGTCCTGCGCGGCGGCCCGGGCCTGCTCCAGCACGGTCGCCGGATCGGCGTTGACGAAGTGGAACGTGGTGTCGGACAGGCTGAACGACGGCCGCTCGTGGTGGGTCAGGACGAACACCGGGGTATGGAACGGCGGCACGTCACCCCACCAGCCCTGCCAATCGTGGTCCTGCCATGGGCCACGGTAGGGACTGAACTTGTTGCGGCCCATGATCTCGGCGCCGATGTTGTTGGCGAAGTCCCGGGTGAGGTAATCGTCGAGGCCCCGACTGCCGCCAGGCTGCGTCCGGTTGGGCCAGCTTGCCGTCGCGCCGGCCCAGGCGAACATCTTGCCCGGGTCGGCATGACCGAACGGGCGCTCAAAGCTCTGGTCGTCGCCGGCGCCGAATCCGTCGCTGGAGACGTTGAAATTCTGGACTTTGAGCAGTTGGGTCACGT
>NZ_JAVREZ010000341.1:0-442 GCF_031845645.1 Streptomyces doebereineriae | reverse complement strand
GTACCCCGACGTGCTCGGTCACGTCATGAAGCTGGCCCAGGCGTGACCAGCGAGCTGTCCGGCAAGCAGGCGCTGGTCACCGGCGCCGGATCGGGGATCGGCGCGGCCCTGTGCCGAGCGCTGGTGGCCGCCGGTGCCCAGGTGCTCTGCACTGACATCGACGGCGACGCCGCCGCGGCGACCGCCTCAACGCTCGGCGCCCGATCGGCTCGTCTCGACGTCACCGATGCGGCCGCCGTGCAGGCCGCGGTCGACGACGTGGTGGAGCGGGCCGGAAAGCTCGACTTGATGTTCAACAACGCCGGCATCGTCTGGGGCGGCGACACCGAACTGCTGACCCTCGATCAGTGGAACGCCATCATCGACATCAACGTGCGCGGCGTCGTGCACGGTGTCGCAGCGGCGTATCCGCAGATGATCCGGCAGGGCCACGGCCACATCA
>NZ_JAVREZ010000340.1:0-442 GCF_031845645.1 Streptomyces doebereineriae | reverse complement strand
AGGTGAGCCCTTTGGCGTCGAACTGTTCGCGGTACTCCTCGGTGAAGATGCGCTCGAATTCGTCCTTGAACATCCCGTCGTAGCCTTTGAGGATGGTGTTCTTTGTCGACAGGAACACCGGATAGTTCTGCTGCAGCGCGAAGTTGAACGACGAGCGCGCAAAGTCCTGGATGGATTTGCGGAAGTTGTACATGCCCATGATGACGCCGCCGTCTTCGGGGATCTTGACGACGTCGTGCACCTGCGGCTCGCTGCCGTCATCTGGGGTGAAGGTGACCGTGAAGGTGCCGGACTTGTCGACCTTGGTGTTGAAGGCACGATACTGGTCACCGAACGCGTGGCGGCCGATGATGATCGGTTTGGTCCACCCGGGAACCAGTCGTGGCACATTATCGATCACAATTGGAGCACGGAAAATAGTTCCGCCCAGAATATTTCGGAT
>NZ_JAVREZ010000339.1:0-443 GCF_031845645.1 Streptomyces doebereineriae | reverse complement strand
ATATGGGGAGCATGTGTCGAGAGCCGATGTGAATGCGGCCATCTTTGCGAAAACACGACGAAATTGCGTTGACCTTACGTGCCTGCAACAGGTAAGTCCATTTACTTGCATATATCGTGCATTCGGCGCAGAGACCGTGGCCGAAATGAAGAGGCCGGATGAGCGGTTTGAGTGGGCAATGATGTCCAATGAGCGCACCCACCCTAACGACCCTGGCTAGGTGAAATGCGTCTTATGAAGAGAAGATGAACAATGGCGCAGATCAGGGCTTGACGCCTTGCTCGGCGGCCATTGCAGCACCGACGATTCCTGCACGGTTGCGAAGCTGCGCGGGTACCACTGAGGTCTTGTTAGACAAGAACGGAACCCACTTTTCGGACTTGCGAGAAATTCCTCCGCCAACAATAAACAAAGTTGGCCAGAAGAGACGCTCGTACTCCTTG
>NZ_JAVREZ010000338.1:0-443 GCF_031845645.1 Streptomyces doebereineriae | reverse complement strand
ACCGACGGTTACGGCGGGTATCAACGTTCAAGCGTAAAACGGTTTTGGAAATGCCGTCTGAACTGTTCAGACGGCATTTTTGCTGTTTTTGGCAGGACTTGAGTATCATCTTCCTCGAAGACATTGTTTTTTCCCAAATAGACCATGATTCTGCTGCGTCTAAGGCTTTGGCGTGTGCAAATTGACAGATAAGGAAACGCGGATGAAATTGACCTTGATGTTTCGTGAATATTGCAGCTTGTGCCACAAAATGCGCGATGCACTCAAACCTTTTCAGGATGAATACGGGTTCGGGCTGGAAGTGGTCGATGTGGATGAAAATCCTGTTTTGGAAGAAAAATACAATGAGCTGATTCCCGTTTTGTTGGCGGGAGATGAGGAAATTTGCCACTGGTTTTTGGATGAGGACAGGTTGAAACAGTTTCTCGAACGGTAAAAAATGC
>NZ_JAVREZ010000337.1:0-443 GCF_031845645.1 Streptomyces doebereineriae | reverse complement strand
ATATCGGCTGCGAGTTCGACGAGGTCCGAGTTGGTCGTACGGTCCGGAACCAATTCTGCAACCTGCACAGCCTGAGCATGATTGGCGATCATGCTCACCGCGAAGGAAGAATCGCCAGCATTCGATCCCGCCGGCTCACCGTTGATCGCGGCCGTTTCCGATGTCGGCTGAGGCTTCTCATCCGGTGTCGTGCCGTCGCAGGACGCAAGGAACATCACCGCGGCCACAGCGCTCAATACAGCGAGCACACGGAAGGGAGTGGACCTCATCTCGCCAGCTTATCGATCACGCTACGCGCCAGCCCCAGCCGGTGACGTCTCGCTCGATCAGTTGCGTGCGATCACCATCGCAGCACTTCGATCGCGCCTTCGAATACCTCCAGAATATTAACGTCCCAGTAAGGTTTCGAGCCGGAGCGTCTCGCCCCTCTGTGACACCTATCG
>NZ_JAVREZ010000336.1:0-444 GCF_031845645.1 Streptomyces doebereineriae | reverse complement strand
ACACCGAGGCGCACGATTGAAGCAGCATCCCCATCGAGACGATCCGCATGGAACATGAGTGCCTCGCAGATCAACTCCTTCCGTGCGGCCGTCAACCGCAAAGCCGCCCGGGAGGGGCCCGACCCGGCTGTCCCAACGCTTGCGGGGTGGGACAGCCGGGGCGGGAACAGCGCTTCCGCCGGGTTCAGCTGCGGCTGTTCAGGGGAAGGTCGGGGATGCCGGCGAGCAGGGCCCGGACCTCCTCCGTGGATGCGCCGGTGCGCGTTTCGAAGTCCACCTCGTCGGCGGTCTCCAGCGCCTCGCTCATGAGCGAGACCACGAGGAAGAACTCTTCCCGGGACATGGTGACGTTGATCTCGGGTCCGTTGTCCTCCACCTGCACGGCGGGTTTCCTTTCTCTATTCCTCACGGAAGTTCTTGGTGAAGTACCCATATCCCTCCTTG
>NZ_JAVREZ010000335.1:0-444 GCF_031845645.1 Streptomyces doebereineriae | reverse complement strand
CAGCGTGATGATCGCCTTGTTGCCGGGCTTGATGTACCAGGGCAGCTTCACTGTTTCTCCAAGTTGAGGAATGTGCTCAAGTTATGCGGCCCAGCCTAACGCTATATTGAGGGCGGGTGTCAAGTTAGTTCTGGAGGTGCGATGCCTGCACAACGCGCGTTACGCGCCGATGCGCGCCGCAATCGCGAGAAACTGCTCGAAGCCGCGCAGGCCGAGTTTCAGGAGCGCGGGCTCGGCGCTCCGCTGGAAGCGATCGCGGCGCGCGCGGGGGTCAGTATCGGCACGCTCTACAACCGATTCGCGACTCGCGAGGACCTCATCGACGCAGCGTTGCCCGCCCTGCTCGCGCAGACGCTGGAGGATCTGTCTGAGCGCGCGCTGTCCGCCGACTCAGCTTGGGATCGCCTCGCCACCTATATTTTTGGATTGTGTGACCTGCAGGCC
>NZ_JAVREZ010000334.1:0-445 GCF_031845645.1 Streptomyces doebereineriae | reverse complement strand
ACCCCCGAGCGCCCCGGCCATCGATCCGGTGAACGGCAAGCCTGGCCACCCGTTTCCGTCCAGCCCGATCAGCATGCCGATCAGCAGCATCGCGAAGGCCGCGAACACCGGCACCTGCGGAATGTGCGGTTGCACCAGCTCGACGGCGTCGAACAGGAATGCCGGTGCATCTGCGCCTTCGGGCAGACCCAGAATTCCCGCGGAGTAGTCGGCCAGCCCGATGTAGACGAAGCCGGCCACCGGAATCACCATCCCCATGGTTCGAAACGAGAAGGTGATGCCGTCGGTGAAGTGGGTACCGACCTCACCGAGCCAGTCGTTTCGCTTGGCGATCAAGGCGATTGCCACCAACGCGAGCGCGGCGGTGCCGCCAACCAGGGGTGCACCCAATCCCTCGTCGATGTCGGGAATCAGCGAGGTGAACCGGCCGAGCAGCATGAAAACC
>NZ_JAVREZ010000333.1:0-445 GCF_031845645.1 Streptomyces doebereineriae | reverse complement strand
CCTGCGGGACGCCTCGGTGGCCGCGATGGAGGAGCTGCGCGAGACGGTCGGAATCCTCCGTGACGGCCGGGAAGACCATGACGGCCGGGAAGACCGTGATGGCCGGGAAGGTCAGGATGCCTTGGGCCGGGCCGGTGGACCGGCCGCCTCCGCGGCCGTCGGCGTCGTTCCCGTGTCCGGCGCGGGCGGCGAACAGCGGCCCGGCCGGGTCCTGGCGTCCATCGACGACCTGGTCGCGTCCTCCAGGGCCGCGGGTGCGACGGTCGAGATCCACCGGTCCGGCTCCGTACGGCCGTTGGCCCCGGCGGCCGATCACGCGGCCTACCGGGTGGCCCAGGAGGGCCTGACCAACGCCCACAAGCACGCGCCGGGCGCCCCGATCAGCCTCGCCCTGCGGTACGAGCCCGACACCTTGATCGTGGAGGTCACCAACGGGCCGCCGAAG
>NZ_JAVREZ010000332.1:0-445 GCF_031845645.1 Streptomyces doebereineriae | reverse complement strand
ACTTCACGGCGGCCGAACGCGTGCTGTACGCACTGGACGAGTCGGGGACCGACGGGAGGGGGTCGGTCGTGCTGGACCTGCACGACGTGACCGCCATCGACTCGGTCGCCCTGTCGATGCTCCACATCGGTCTCGGCCGGCTCTCCGCCGACGGCCGGCGCGCCGCGGTCGTCGACCCGCGCGACCTGCTCGGCCCGCCGGACATCGTCCGGGAGGGCACCGGCCAGGACCTGCCGCGCTACGCCACCCGCGAGGCCGCGGTGGAGGGGTGCGCGAGGACCCTGGCCGGTGAGGACTGACCCGGGGCGCGGCTACCAGATGGCCCCGACCCACTCGGGGTGGTCGACGAACGGGTTCCGGTTGTGCTGGAACCGCTCGAATATGACGTCGTTACGGCGCTTCTCGAAGGCGTCCGGCGGGTCCTGCTCGTTCCACTGCTTCAGCA
>NZ_JAVREZ010000331.1:0-445 GCF_031845645.1 Streptomyces doebereineriae | reverse complement strand
AAGGTGGCCGTTACCGGTTACACCGACAGCTCGGGCAATGACGCCATCAACATCCCGCTGAGCGGCAACCGCGCCAAAGCTGTTGCCGACTATCTGGTTTCGCAGGGTCTGGCGGCCGATCACGTGACGTCGTCCGGCGCGGGTTCGGCGAATCCGATCGCCAGCAATGACACCCCCGAAGGCAAGGCGCAGAACCGCCGCGTCGAGATCACGGTCAATTAGGGAGATTCGACATGGACTTCGTAATCCAATGGTTGTGGTATCTGCTCGCGTTCGTGGTGGGGTCGCTGGTGGCCTGGCTGATTTCAGTGGTGACCGTCAAGCCCACCAGTGAGGAAGAGGCGTTCGCCGAACTGCCCGGCTCGCGTGAGATTGGAGCACGACGATGAGCGATGTGAACTGGTGGTTGATGGCCCTGGCCTTTGTGCTCGGGCTGGTACTGACG
>NZ_JAVREZ010000330.1:0-445 GCF_031845645.1 Streptomyces doebereineriae | reverse complement strand
CGAGCAGGCCGATCGCGGCCAGCAGGAAGAGGTGCGTCGAGGCGGCGAGGCCGCCCGCCACCAGCCCGCCGAGCCCGGCGCCGACCATGCCGCCGAGGCTGAACGCCGCGTGGAAGCTCGGCATCACCGGTCGGCGCAGCTGGGCGACCAGGTCGACGGCCGCGCTGTTCATCGCCACGTTCATCCCGCCGTACGCCGCTCCGAAGACCAGCAGCACGAGGCCGAGGGAGAGCGCGGAATGGGTCTGGGCGGGCAGGGCGATGGAGAGGGGGAGCAGGACCCCGCAGGCCACGGTGACGGCATGGCTGCCGTAGCGGCGGCAGAGCCGGCCGGTGAGCATCATGGTGATCACGGCGCCCGCGGAGACGCCGAGCAGGGCGAGGCCGAGGGTGGAGGCGGAGGCTCCGGTCTGCTGCTTGATGGCCGGGATACGGACCACCCAGCC
>NZ_JAVREZ010000329.1:0-446 GCF_031845645.1 Streptomyces doebereineriae | reverse complement strand
CGCTATGCCATCCATGCAGCTTTGCAACCGGACCCGCAAAGACCAGGTCCCGTTTTAACCATGCGGGGAAGTTAAGATTACAGTAAACAAAACTATTTTGCCTTATTGGAAGAAAGGGGAACAGTTATGAGAAATTGGAACTTATTACCACCGGGGAAGGGGCAGATGGAGACTTACTGGTCAACGGTTCTTACGGCATCCGTTCTTTTGCAGACCTAAAATTGGAATACAAACCCGAATTATCGGTGAGAAGCAATCATGACATTATTTTCAACAATGATTTTCAATCTGTTGACGTACAACCCTATTCCGGAAATATCCATTTGGATGCCAAAGGAAAAATTCAATTTAATTTGAATGTTGCCGATAAGGTAACAGATCCAACCACACATCAAGAAAAGTTAGTGAACGATAACGCTTTAGTGCGGTATGTCAACAATATCACC
>NZ_JAVREZ010000328.1:0-446 GCF_031845645.1 Streptomyces doebereineriae | reverse complement strand
ACTGCGCACCGGCCAGCTCGGCGGCCATCGAGGCGTAGCCGCGCAGCACCACCTGCAGGCCGTTGACCCGTTCACACGACCGGGTGTTCATCTTGTGCGGCATGGCCGAGGAGCCGACCTGACCGGGCGCGAAGCCTTCGGTGACCAGCTCGTGGCCGGCCATCAGCCGGATGGTGTGCGCCAGCGAGGACGGCCCGGCACCCACCTGCACCAGCGCCGAGAGCACATCGTGGTCCAGCGAGCGCGGGTACACCTGCCCGACGCTGGTGAAAACCTCTGTGAATCCCAGGAATTGGGCGACCCGCCGTTCCAGCTCGGCGAGCTTGGAGGTGTCCCCGTCGAACAGGTCGAGCATGTCCTGGGCGGTGCCCATCGGGCCTTTGATACCGCGCAGCGGGTAGCGGTCGATCAGCTCACGCAACCGGGTCAGGGCCACCAGCGTCTCT
>NZ_JAVREZ010000327.1:0-447 GCF_031845645.1 Streptomyces doebereineriae | reverse complement strand
CTGGGTATCCCGGTCATCGCGATCCTGGACACCAACTGCGATCCCGACCAGGTCAACTACCCGATCCCGGGTAACGACGATGCCATCCGTTCGGCTGCCCTGCTGACCAAGGTCGTCGCCTCCGCGGTGGCCGAGGGCCTGCAGGCTCGCGCCGGCCAGGGTGCCGGTGAGAAGCAGGACACCGAGGGCGCTGAGCCGCTCGCCGAGTGGGAGCAGGAGCTGCTCGCCGGTGCGACCGCCGGAACCGCCGAGGGCGAGGCCGCTGCTGCACCCGAAACATCCACTGACGCTTCGTAATTCCCGGAGAAGTCTTAAATGGCTACCTACACCGCTGCCGACGTCAAGCGACTGCGGGAGCTGACTGGCGCCGGCATGCTCGACTCGAAGAACGCCCTGGTCGAGGCCGGCGGCGACTTCGACAAGGCTGTCGAACTGCTTCGTATCAAG
>NZ_JAVREZ010000326.1:0-447 GCF_031845645.1 Streptomyces doebereineriae | reverse complement strand
ACCTGGAGACCTGCGTCGTCACCTTCCCGTCCGGCCGAACCGCGGACGCCCTCAAGGTGACGCACCCGGCGGCCATCGCTTGGGCCGCGCAGATGGGCACGATCACCTTGCACCCCTGGCAGGTTCGGTGCCCGGACACCGAACACCCCGACGAGCTGCGTATCGACCTGGACCCGCAGCCGGGCACCGGGTTCGCTGAGGCCGCGGCGGTCGCCTGCGATGTGCTCAAGCCGCTTCTCGACGAGCTGGGCCTGGTCGGCTATCCGAAAACCTCCGGCGGCCGCGGCGTGCACATCTTCCTGCCGATCTTGACCGACTGGGATTTCATCGCGGTGCGCCGGGCCGGGATCGCCCTGGCCCGCGAGGTGGAGCGGCGCGCCCCCGATGCGGTGACCACGTCGTGGTGGAAGGAGGAGCGGGGAGAGCGGCTGTTCATCGACTACAACC
>NZ_JAVREZ010000325.1:0-448 GCF_031845645.1 Streptomyces doebereineriae | reverse complement strand
CCGCATACGTCTACGGCTACAACATCGCTACCGATGACGGGGAAGGTAAGGAGCGCGAATTCTTCAACCAGGTCAAGTACACCGTACAGAGCGGCCCGGCCAAGGATCTCGCCTTCAAGGCGCGTAACTCCATCTATCGCAACACCAATAATGACCGCAACTACAGCACCGACCTGAACGAATGGCGTCTGTTCATCGAATACCCGCTGAGCATCCTGTAATCCAGGCGCCCTTCGGTTGGTCGATATGAAAAGCCCGGCGATATAGGCCGGGCTTTTTATTGATGCCTCGGCAAAGCCAAGCGCTGCCGCCAGCCAATTCCCCGGCAAGACCATCGGTGGCCGGCGTCGAGCCGATCGATGCGCGCCTCGATGTCCTCGGCGGACCTTCGCGAATCGAACCCGGGCCCGTTGCGCCCTCAGCACCGCCTTCCCCCATCGCCTTTGCC
>NZ_JAVREZ010000324.1:0-448 GCF_031845645.1 Streptomyces doebereineriae | reverse complement strand
ATGTACTCAAACGCTGGCTGTCGTCGGGTGGGGTGCTGGCGTCGAAAATCCCGGCGACGCCCTATCCGGACGAGCGATACCAGACGAAGATGATGTGGTGGGATAGCAGAACATTCGCCAACCACGCTGACGCGGGACAGCTCTCGCGATACTTCGCAGAGGCCCAGCGAATCGGCCCTCACCCCCGTGCCGACGGCTTCGACACCCATACCCGGACCGCGGCGGGAGGATGATCCCCGAGATGATGTCCGAAAACGCCCAGGAACCCCCCTACACAAGCATTGAGAATTCCGAATTGAACGAACTCAACGAGCCCGACCAATATCGAGTCATCTTCATCGAAGACGGCGGATATTCAGAGAACACCGTCGACCAGATGCGCCGCGACCCGCGCATCACCGTCATCGATGAATGTCGCGAACAGCAGGCCGCACTACGCACGCTTGTC
>NZ_JAVREZ010000323.1:0-448 GCF_031845645.1 Streptomyces doebereineriae | reverse complement strand
GAGTCCCGGGGCGCTCGATGCCGTTTCGCCGTATGGGGACGAGCCCGCTCTTGTCCCTCCTGGGGGCGGCTGGGAGCTCCTCATCGACCCTCCCGCCCGTGCGGACGGACTTGCCGCCTCCATCCGGTTCACGGCGCCGTCGGCCCAGCTCCAGAACGAGTGGCTCAGCGACCTGGCCGGGAGCATTGGACTGGGGGACATCGTCCACCGAGCCCGGCGTCCCGGAGAAGGCACGCGAGTTGGAACGCTGTCCTTGCGGCCGGCAGGTGACGGGCGATGACCAGGCGTCCCAGGGACCTGATGACCTTCTCGGAGGCGTTCGACCTTCCGCTGGCCATGGACCTCCGCACCGCTGCCCGCGCGTTCGGTGTCTGCCCCGCGACCGCGTACAAGCTCATCCGGCTCGGCCGCTTCCCCTGCCCGGTTCTGCGGCTGGGGCATCAGTACC
>NZ_JAVREZ010000322.1:0-449 GCF_031845645.1 Streptomyces doebereineriae | reverse complement strand
CTCTTCGACCAGTACTGGCAGGAGGTCAGCAAGACGCTGACGTCACTGGCGGATGGGGCGGATCTGCTGTTCACCGGCGTGATCGGCGAGGAGGCTGCGGGCAACGTCGCGGAGGCCTGCGACATTCCGTTCGCCATGCTGCATGTGTTCCCGCTACGGCCCAACGGCCAGCTCGTTCCCGCCTTACCGGCGCGGTTGGCCCGCACGATTATGAGGGTGTCGGAGTGGTTGAGTTGGCCGATGATGAAACGGCTCGAGGATCCGCAGCGGAGGGAACTGGGCCTACCGAAGGCCACCGGCCCTTCCGCATGGAGAGTGGCCGAGCGTGGTTCGCTGGAGATCCAGGCCTACGACGAGATCTACTTTCCCGGGCTGGCCGCCGAATGGGCCAAATGGGATGGACAAAGGCCCTTTGTCGGTGCGCTGACAATGGAGTTGCCGACAGATAC
>NZ_JAVREZ010000321.1:0-449 GCF_031845645.1 Streptomyces doebereineriae | reverse complement strand
GCCGATTACACCAACCACATCGACAAGTGGAAGTTCACCGTGCCGTTCGTGTGCGGTGCCACCAACCTCGGCGAGGCCCTGCGCCGGATCACCGAGGGCGCGGCGATGATCCGCTCCAAGGGTGAGGCCGGCACCGGCGACGTCTCCAACGCGACCACCCACATGCGCAAGATCGGCGGCGAGATCCGTCGGCTCACCTCGCTGAGCACCGACGAGCTGTACGTCGCGGCCAAGGAACTGCAAGCGCCGTATGACCTGGTGGCCGAGGTGGCCCGGGCAGGCAAGCTGCCCGTCACGCTGTTCACCGCGGGCGGCATCGCCACCCCTGCCGATGCGGCGATGATGATGCAGCTCGGCGCCGAAGGCGTGTTCGTGGGTTCGGGCATCTTCAAGTCGGGCAACCCGGCGGAGCGCGCCGCGGCGATCGTGAAGGCCACCACGTTCTACGA
>NZ_JAVREZ010000320.1:0-449 GCF_031845645.1 Streptomyces doebereineriae | reverse complement strand
GCACTCCATCCACATCCATGTCGGCGATCCGCGCGACCGGGTCATAGCAGCCGGGAATCATGTCCTCATAGCGCACCGGATCCATCCCCCACTCCTCTGGGGGCTTGCCCGCCACCGCATTGAGGCCGATGGTCGGGAAGATCTGGCCGTCATAACTCCACAGGTGCTTACCGTCCACCTCGATAATCCGCGGCCCCGCTTCGAGGAACCGCTGCGGAAGGCGGTCCTGCCATACCCGCGGATGCTCGACGAGATGGTCGTCGACGGACACGATCTGGTGTTCATCTTGAAGCGGCACAACACGCTCCTTACCTTTTCTGACATTCCGTCTTGTTTTCTGACGGTTCATCTCACACACTATATGACGTAGGACACGTTCGTCTACCGATTGAGAGCCACGACATGACTGATCCCGATCCAGCCGCCGACGCCCGCGCGAGGATCGACGA
>NZ_JAVREZ010000319.1:0-449 GCF_031845645.1 Streptomyces doebereineriae | reverse complement strand
CTCCGCCGGTCAGTTCTCGTCTTCCTGCGCGAAGACCATGGCTTCCAGGTTCCAGTAGCCGCGCAGGTTGGTGATCAGCCCTTCGTCGTTCACCTTGTAGGTGAAGACGCCACGCACGGTGGCGGTGAACCCGTTGGGGAACTTGGTGCGCAGCACCAGGATGTAGGCGATCTCGTTCGGCGAGCTGGACGGGAACGTCTCCTCGCACGTGACGGTCAGCTCGTTGGGGCCGATGTTGGCGTCGTAGAAGGCGCCGAGGGCTTCCTTGCCCCGAACCCCGGTGCCGTCGGGGTTGGTGACGGCCTCACCGATCGGGTCCTCGACGAGGATGTCATCGGCCATGAGGGCAAGCCAGCCCTCGCGGTCACCGGATTGCACGCATTTCCACGACGACCGGGATGCGACGACGACGGGTGTCTCAGTGGATGTCTCGGTCATGTGTTCCTTCC
>NZ_JAVREZ010000318.1:0-449 GCF_031845645.1 Streptomyces doebereineriae | reverse complement strand
CCCCCAGCCAGTACGACTGGTCCACCGCCACCGACACCAGCAAGCGCCTGGTCGAGGAGCGCTGGGCCTACACCCTGCGGAACATGGTCGAGATGGGCTGGCTGGAGGAGTCCGAGCGGGCCCGGCAGAAGTTCCCCGAGCCGCAGAAGCCCAAGCCCGCCCAGGGCATGGAGGGCCAGACCGGCTATCTCGTCGAGGCGGTCAACAAGGAGCTGGACAAGCAGGGCATCTCCGCCGAGGACCGTGAGGCGGGCGGCTGGACCTTCACCCTCACCGTCGACAAGAAGCACCAGCGGCAGCTGGAGAAGTCGGTGGAGAAGGAGCTGGAGTCCCAGCTCGACCGCGAGGGCAACAAGACCGACGCCACCGTCCAGGCCGGTGCGACCTCCGTCGACCCGAAGACGGGCAAGGTCCTCGCGATGTACGGCGGCGAGGACTACGTCAAGCAC
>NZ_JAVREZ010000317.1:0-450 GCF_031845645.1 Streptomyces doebereineriae | reverse complement strand
GAACCTGTCCCGTGTGCTCCCGCCGTCATGGTCGTGCTCCTCGATTGGTTGGGGTCGTCGCTCCCGCACCTGGGCGAAACATCGCCTCGGTCCGATCCCGAGCGGACGGGATCCGGAATTCCTCGATCGAACACGTTTTCTGGTCGGCCGACCGCTAATCGCGCGACGACGTCAGCGCTTCCAGCACCGGCCCCGAGGCCGAAACCCAACCGAAGATGCCGCCCTGCGCCGCGAACATTCGGAGGCCGACCTGATGGAATTCGGGGAAGTAGGAGGCGCAGCAAACAGCCAGTGCGACGCAGCGGTAGCCGCGGTCGTTGCCCTCGCGGATCGTCGTGTGCACGCCGACCTCGGTCGTCACGCCGCAGACCAGCAGCGTGGCGATGCCGTGCGTCGCCAGCACGGCGCCGAGGTCGGTGGCGTAGAACGCGCCCTTGCCAGGCTTGTCGA
>NZ_JAVREZ010000316.1:0-450 GCF_031845645.1 Streptomyces doebereineriae | reverse complement strand
CCCAAATACTGAGAGGCCGGACGATGGATTGGGAGAAAGAGGCGGGGAAACTCGCCGACCGAGTGACGGACCCGGATTCCCTGTGGCGCGCTCCCGTGGCGACCGTCCCCCGTCACGACCTGGTGCCGTGTTGGTGGGAGACGGACGACACGGGCAGGTGGACGCGACGCAGCGGCACCGACGACCCGGCGGCATGGTCCGAAGCGGCTTACAGCGACCGGTCGTTGATTACGCAGGTGGGGCCGCTGCACGCCGACCGGGCCGGGCCCGGCGACCGCCCCGAGGGGCTGCCCACGTCGTCCGCCACGCTGCCAAGCCTGGTCGTCCGGATGCTGCGGCACGGTCGGCTCGGCGACGGCCTGTCGCTGCTCGACCTCGGCACCGGAGCCGGCGGGCTCACCGCATATGCCTCCCGGCGCATCGGCTACCGCCATGTGACCAGCCTGGACG
>NZ_JAVREZ010000315.1:0-450 GCF_031845645.1 Streptomyces doebereineriae | reverse complement strand
CGTCCGGGTCTACGCCGCGACCGCTTCCCTGCTGGGT
Source organism: Streptomyces doebereineriae (assembly GCF_031845645.1). Classification (NCBI taxonomy): domain Bacteria; kingdom Bacillati; phylum Actinomycetota; class Actinomycetes; order Kitasatosporales; family Streptomycetaceae; genus Streptomyces; species Streptomyces doebereineriae. Next base: position 413 of record NZ_JAVREZ010000315.1, on the reverse strand, counting down.
GCCGGCGGGGTACTGCTCAACGGCGACCACTTCCGCTTTGACTGCCGATCGCCCACGCTACGGCGTCGAGCTGCAGCCCACGACGAGACCACCCAGCGCCGCGCGCATGCGAGCGGAGCAGCCACCTGGGACAACTGGTGGGGCACCGCGCGGGCGCGGCCGGGTGCGGCCCCGCTGGCGGCACTGCGCGACCAGCGCTTCGCCAACCGGCCGTCCCCGCCGTCGACCGCGGTCGACTTCCACCTCTCAGCGTTGACGCAGGCCGGATTTGCCGAGGTGGACACGGTGTGGCAATTGCTAGACGACTATGTCGTACTCGGCGTGAAGTAAGCCCTCGCCCCACCTTGGTCACCGCGGGCCGGCGTCGATAGCGCGAGCAATCACGTCGCGATGCGGCTAATGCGCCGGCAGGT
>NZ_JAVREZ010000314.1:0-450 GCF_031845645.1 Streptomyces doebereineriae | reverse complement strand
GAGGTGCCCTGCCCCACCTGTGAGGGCACCCGGCTCAAGCCGATCGTCCTCGCGGTGACGGTGATGGAGAAGTCCATCGCCGAGGTCTCCGCGATGTCGATCAGCGAGTGCGCCGAGTTCCTCGGCCGCCTCAAGCTGAACGCCCGCGACAAGAAGATCGCCGAACGGGTCCTCAAGGAGGTCAACGAGCGGCTGAGGTTCCTGGTCGACGTCGGCCTGGACTACCTCTCGCTCAACCGGGCGGCCGGTACGCTCTCCGGCGGCGAGGCCCAGCGCATCCGGCTGGCCACCCAGATCGGCTCCGGTCTGGTCGGCGTGCTGTACGTCCTGGACGAGCCGTCCATCGGGCTGCACCAGCGCGACAACCACCGGCTGATCGAGACACTGGTCCGGCTCCGGGACATGGGCAACACGCTCATCGTCGTCGAGCACGACGAGGACACCATCAAG
>NZ_JAVREZ010000313.1:0-450 GCF_031845645.1 Streptomyces doebereineriae | reverse complement strand
GTCCCGGCCCGCGACGACCTGGCCAAAGCGCTGATCGCGTACTTCACCGGGCACCTGGGTATTTCGACGACCATGCGGGCCCACGAGGGAATCGGCACCGCCCAGGCTCATCTGACCGTCTCGACCGCGCCGATGACCGTCACCGTCAGCTTCCACGAGCCGGTCCGCTGGGACGGCTGGCTGCTCTACAGCCACGAGAGCACCCAGGTCGGCTCGGGCATGTCGTATGTGCGCGGCGCCGTGCACACCGAAGCGGGTGAACTCATCGCGTCGTTCAGCCAGGACGCGCTGATCCGTCCGCTGCGCACCACCGATACCAGCATCTCGGCCCACTCGCGGCTGTAGGCCGGCGCCGCCGCTCAGATCTTCAGATACCCCTTGTCTGCCGGGATCTGAGCGGCGGTGACCAATGACGACGCATCGCCGGCCAGCCAGACCACGATGTCGGAG
>NZ_JAVREZ010000312.1:0-450 GCF_031845645.1 Streptomyces doebereineriae | reverse complement strand
CTTGATCGCGAGGCCGTGCCCGCCGTCTGCGGTGGCCGCGGCTTCGTCGTGGCGGAACCCGTACGGGAACTCCTCAGCCCGCGGCACGTCAAGCTCGGCGAGTCCACCGAGGTCCGCCGCCTGCTGCCCAACCTGGGCCGTCGCATGGTCGGAGCCTGGTGCTTCGTCGACCACTACGGTCCCGACGACATCGCCGACGAGCCCGGCATGCAGGTCCCGCCGCACCCGCACATGGGCCTGCAGACGGTGAGCTGGCTGCACGAGGGCGAGGTGCTGCACCGCGACTCGACCGGCAGCCTCCAGACCATCCGCCCACGGGAACTGGGCCTGATGACCTCCGGCCGGGCGATCAGCCACTCCGAGGAAAGCCCCAGGTCGCACGCCCGCTTCCTGCACGGCGCCCAGCTGTGGGTGGCGCTGCCGGACAGCGACCGGCACACCGACCCGCAC
>NZ_JAVREZ010000311.1:0-451 GCF_031845645.1 Streptomyces doebereineriae | reverse complement strand
CCTGTGTCACCGCCACCGACCGGGAGGGCAACATGGTCGTCTCGACGCCCAGCGGCGGCTGGCTGAAAAGCTCCCCCGTGGTGCCGGGTCTCGGCTTCCCGCTCGGCACCCGGGGACAGATGGCCTGGCTGGCCGAGGGGCACCCCAACGTCCTCGCGCCCGGCAAGCGCCCGCGCACCACGCTCAGCCCCACCCTCGTACTGAAGGAGGGCCGCCCCTACCTCGCCTTCGGCACCCCGGGCGGGGACCAGCAGGACCAGTGGACGCTGCACTTCCTCCTCAACCACATCGACTTCGGCATGGCACCGCAGCGGGCCACGGAGGCGACCACGTTCCACACCGACCACGTCCCCACCTCGTTCACGCCACGCCAGTCGCGCCCGCTCACCCTGGTGGCCGAGCAGGGTTTCGACCGGGCCGTGCTGGAGGAGCTGGGCCACCGGGGCCACGA
>NZ_JAVREZ010000310.1:0-451 GCF_031845645.1 Streptomyces doebereineriae | reverse complement strand
GTGGCCGGCTGATCGACGACCCGGCCTTCAGCCGCAGGCTCGCCGATGCCCGAATCCGCACCGATGTGCTGGAAATCCTGGAGTACCAGGTGCTGGCCGCGGTGGCCGAGGGCGGCCATCCGGGCACGGCGTCGTCGATGCTCAAGATCCTGAGCACCGAACTGAGCCAGACCCTGACCGAACTGTCCATGGAGGCCGCGGGCCCGCTCGCCCGCGCCTACCAGCCGCACGCCACCTTCCCGGGCGGCCCGGTGGCCGAATACGAACCGCCCGCCGACGGCTATCACAGCGGAGCGCCGTGGCAGGCGGTCGCCCCACTGCGCTATTTCAACGACCGGGCCGGCTCGATCTACGCCGGTAGCAACGAAATTCAGCGAAACATCCTCGCCAAGGCAGAACTGGGGCTCTAGATGGACTTCAACCTGACCACCGAACAGGAACTGCTGCGCGA
>NZ_JAVREZ010000309.1:0-451 GCF_031845645.1 Streptomyces doebereineriae | reverse complement strand
GGTCAACACCGCGTCCATCGGCGGCCTGGGGTTCGAGGCCAACCTCGGGCTGTACAACGTGTCGAAGGCGGCCCTGATCCACCTCACCAAACAGCTGGCGTTGGAACTGTCGCCCAACGTTCGGGTCAACGCGGTGGCGCCCGGGGTGGTGCGCACAAAGCTCGCCGAGGCTCTGTGGAAAGAACATGAGAATCAACTGAATTCGGCCACCGCGCTGGGACGGATCGGCGAACCGGACGACGTCGGCTCGGCCATCGCATTCCTCGTTTCGGATGCGGCGGGGTGGGTGACCGGTGAGACGTTCGTGATCGACGGCGGGCAACGCCTCGGTGACGCCGGGATGTTCCGGTGACGCCCGCCGGCATCGATGCTGCGGCGGTGGCGCGTTGGCTGGCGGACCTGGGCGTCGAGTATGCGGCCCCGCTGCGGTTTCAGCGGATCGGCCTGGGAC
>NZ_JAVREZ010000308.1:0-451 GCF_031845645.1 Streptomyces doebereineriae | reverse complement strand
ATGTATGTGAACGCGTCGTAGATCTCCGCCAGGTCGATGTCGGCGGGGCGCACCCCGGCGCGTTCGAAGGCCAGGCGGCCCGAGACGGCGGCGGGGGAGACCGTGAAGTCCTCCCACTCCGACATCGTGGCGTGCGAGACGTGCTCCCCGGCGCCCAGGACCCACACCGGGGCCTTCGCCGTGTCCGGTACGTACTCCTCGGCGGCCAGCAGCACCGCGCAGCCCCCGTCGCTGCGGATGCAGCAGTGCAGTCTGGTGAACGGGTCCGCGATCATCGGGCCGGAGAGGACCTCGTCGACCGTGATCGGGGTGCGGAACATCGCCTCCGGGTTGGCCGCCGCGTTCGCCCGCGCCTGTACGGCCACCTCGGCGAGCTGTTCCAGGGTCGTGCCGTACTCGTGCATGTGGCGGCGGGCCGGGCCAGGGCCGTACTCCTGGTCTACGGGTCGAC
>NZ_JAVREZ010000307.1:0-451 GCF_031845645.1 Streptomyces doebereineriae | reverse complement strand
CAGGATCTGCTGTATGACGCACGACTGTGTCTGGAAGGCTGCGAGCTGTGCGCTAAGGCCGCGCCGGAAGTGATTGAGCGCGCGCTGAATGGTTTGCTTATTCATCGGGAAAAGTTAACCCCGGAGCATCTGACGGCGTTAACCGACTGCTGTCCGACACAGGCATTAACCGTGTGTGGTGAAGTGAAAAGCGTTGAGGAGATCATGACGACCGTTCTGCGCGATAAACCGTTTTACGATCGCAGCGGCGGCGGTTTAACGCTTTCGGGTGGTGAGCCCTTTATGCAGCCGGAAATGGCGATGGCGCTACTGCAAGCCAGCCACGAGGCAGGCATTCATACTGCGGTAGAAACCTGTCTGCATGTGCCGTGGAAATATATCGCCCCTTCTCTGCCCTATATCGATCTGTTTCTTGCCGATTTAAAACACGTTGCCGACGCGCCGTTTAAAC
>NZ_JAVREZ010000306.1:0-452 GCF_031845645.1 Streptomyces doebereineriae | reverse complement strand
CGGCACCACCGCCGATGCCATCACCTACATCCAGGACCTGCTGGACCGCTCGGGCGGCTTCGGCACCTTCCTGCTCCTCGGCCACGACTGGGCGCCCCCGGCCGCCACCTTCCATTCCTACGAACTGTTCGCCCGAGAGGTGATCCCGCATTTCAAGGGTCAGCTCACCGCGGCCCGGGCGTCACACGACTGGGCCAAGGGCATGCGGGATCAGCTGCTGGGCCGCGCCGGGCAGGCGATCGTCAACGCGCTCACCGAGGCTGTCACCGAGGACGCCTCCGGAGACGCCACCGAGGAGAAGAGTTGATGCGCGCCGCGGTCCTGCGCGGCGGACGGATGGTCGTCCGCGACGATGTGCCCGAACCGACGCCGGGCCCGGGCCAGGTGCTCGTCGAGGTGAAGGCCTGTGGAATCTGTGGCTCCGACCTGCATTTCGCCACCCACGGCGCCGA
>NZ_JAVREZ010000305.1:0-452 GCF_031845645.1 Streptomyces doebereineriae | reverse complement strand
CGGCTAATTACAGTTCGTCGCCGGACGTGACCTTGTACCTCGTGCCGAAGTCGGGACACTGCCACAACTTCGCCAGCCACCGTGGACAGCTGTGGGATCGGGTCGTCAGGTGGCTGCCGACAGTTGTGCCGGTCGGCGCCGTCCAGGTTTGAGGAGACGAGAATGACCCGTGCCATAGGATTCATCGGGGCAGGCCAACTCGGGGAGCCGATGGTCGCGCGGTTGCTCGGTGCCGGCCACTCGGTGCTGGCGTACAGCCGCCGCGAGGAGGTCCGGGCCCGCCTCGCGGCGAGCGGTGCCAGGTTGGCCGGCTCCGTGGCAGAGTTGGCGTCCCAGAGCGACATCTTGCTGTCGTGCCTGTTCTCCGACCTACAGTTGCGCGAAACAGGTTGGGGTCCTGATGGTTTCATCGCAAACGCCAAGTCTGGATCGGTGTTTGTCTCCCACACCAC
>NZ_JAVREZ010000304.1:0-452 GCF_031845645.1 Streptomyces doebereineriae | reverse complement strand
ACCCAGCGCAGGCATCGCGACGACACCGCACTGCACGTCACCGGTCCGCTCGCCGACCAGTGGCTCTCCATCGCGCAGGCCTTCGCCGGACCTCCTGGCGGCGGGCGCACCGCAGGACAATTCGACGGAGGTGTGCCGTGAGGGACCCGGATTTGCCCGATGACCGGGCATATCCGCAAATGGGTCACACACGCAGAACGCCGGCCACATACCGTCGGGCATCTACAATCTCAACTTCGGATTGTGAGCAGGTGTTAACGTTTGTAGCGAGTCCCCGGAGGCTGGAGTGCTGCGCAGGCCCGTGTCGAACGTAAGAAGGTAGCGGTGAACAAGGCGGTCATTGCCGGTCGAACCCGGGTCGGCGGCGAGCGTCGGGAGCGAATTCTCGCCTCTGCCACCGAGTTGATTGCCGAGCGGGGCTACCACGCTGTTTCCATGGCCGACATCGGCGT
>NZ_JAVREZ010000303.1:0-452 GCF_031845645.1 Streptomyces doebereineriae | reverse complement strand
GCGTCCGGCCGTGCAGATCGGCGCCCAGGGTGGACTGCCAGGGCCCCTCCGCGCGCAGGCCGTTGGCCTCGGGGACGATCGAGCGGGCGAGGCCGAGCAGCAGGGCCCAGGTGAGCTCGACGGGCGGGGTGGAGGAGCTGGCGGTACCGCAGACCGTGACCCCGTGCCGTTCGGCGGCGGCGAAATCGATCACGGAGTTGCGCATGCCGGAGGCGATCAGCAGCCGCAGCCGGGGCAGCAGCGCGAACACCTCCGCCGGGAACGGGACCCGCTCGCGCAACGTGACGACGATGTCGAACTCCGCGAGGGCCGCGGCCACCTCCTCCGTGGAGCCCAGATGTTCGGTGAAGGTGACGACCTCCACATCGGCGGTGACGGGGGACCAGTCGGCGACGGTGGTGGCGGCGGACTGGAAGTCCTCGATCACGGCGCAGCGCAGCTTCATGAAGAAC
>NZ_JAVREZ010000302.1:0-452 GCF_031845645.1 Streptomyces doebereineriae | reverse complement strand
GCACCGTCGACCCGGTCAAGTTGCGGCTCGGCATCGGCTACGTCATCCAGAGCGCCGGGCTGATGCCGCATCTGCGGGTGGTCGACAACGTCGCGACCGTGCCGGTGTTGCGGGGCGAATCCCGGCGCAGTGCCCGCAAGGCCGCGCTCGGGGTGATGGAACGGGTGGGGCTCGACCCGAAGCTGGCCGACCGCTACCCGGCCCAGCTGTCGGGCGGGCAACAGCAGCGCGTCGGGGTGGCCCGCGCACTGGCCGCGGACCCGCCGATCCTGTTGATGGATGAGCCCTTCAGCGCGGTCGACCCGGTGGTGCGCGAAGATCTGCAGGCCGAAATCCTGCGATTGCAAAGCGAATTGCGCAAGACCATCGTCTTCGTCACGCACGACATCGACGAGGCGGTCAAGCTCGGGGACAAGGTCGCGGTGTTCGGCCGCGGCGGGGCCCTCCTGCAA
>NZ_JAVREZ010000301.1:0-452 GCF_031845645.1 Streptomyces doebereineriae | reverse complement strand
ATAGGACACCTCGACCGTACGGCCCGGGTCCGCGCCCTTCGCGGTCGCGGCGACCGCCGCCGTGGCGGTCGTCCTGTCGATGCCGTCGACCGTCTCCTCCCGACCGGCTCCGAGCCGCGCCAGGACGATCAGATCCGCCGCTTCCTCCAGTTCGGCCGCGGAGGAGTAGAACGGCTCGTCCGCCATGACGCCCCCGCTCGGCTCGTACTGGCCGCTCAGCACGGCGGCGGCGACACCCACGACCACGGCGGCGGCCGTACAGGCACCGGCGGCGACCAGCAGACCGCGCCGGGGAAGCCGACGAGGGGCCGCGGGCGGTGTCGGGGCTTCGACCAGGGCTGCCAGCTCGGCACGGGCACGGTCCGACAGCCCGTCACTCTTCTGTTCTGTCTTCGGGGCCGGGAGGGGGTTGGCGGCTCGGATCAGAGACTTCACTCGCATCATGCCGACTC
>NZ_JAVREZ010000300.1:0-452 GCF_031845645.1 Streptomyces doebereineriae | reverse complement strand
GAACTGCGTCACGATCGCGGAGCCGTAGAACATGAGGAACAGGCGGTCGATCATCCAGTCCCAGTAGGTGTTTGATGTAACGTCCGCACGCTCGAAGGGGTCGGTGCGCAAATTGAACAGCTTGGGCGCACGCAACTTGGTGAACGGCTCGAACCATACCTGCAGGGTGCCCTGGCAACGTTGCTCCATGAACACGATCTTCCAGTTGTCCGCTCGGATGCCCAGCACGTCGCCGTCGTCGGAGAAGTAGATCATTCCGCGGCGCGGGCTCTTCTCCACCTCGCCGGTGAGGTACGGCAGCAGGTTGTACCCGTCGATATGGACCTTGTACTCGGTCTTTCCATCGGCCCCGGCCGTATGGCCGTTCTTCAACTTCTCGACGATATCCGGGTCGCCCGCCACGGCCAAGAAGGTGGGCAGCCAGTCGTGGTGCTGCACAATCTCATTGGAGA
>NZ_JAVREZ010000299.1:0-453 GCF_031845645.1 Streptomyces doebereineriae | reverse complement strand
TCGACGGGGGCCGTGACGGTCAGCACGAGGCAGTCCTCGTTCGTCGACAAGCCGGCCAGTGCGTCGCCGGTGACCCAGCCCAGACGTGACGGCCGCTGCGGGCAGGCGGGACCTGATTGGGTCGCATCGCGAACACCCGACCAGGCCGCGGGCGGTTCGGCAGCCCCGAATCGCCTGGCGGTGCCGTAGCGCACACCTCGCGCCTGCACCAGTCCGTCTCGATGGTCAACCCGGATCGTGCCGCCGGCGATTCTCCGCTCGGCCATGTCCTGAACGTTAGCGGGCACAACTTCGAACAACGGATTGACCACGTCGACAATTGGGTATCGATAGCAAGTGGGTCGAACTTCGCCCCTTGCGCAGGAATCCTTGGACGTCGATGCGCGTCTGACGGAGATCGAGCGCGAGCTCAACCTCCTGCTCTACGTCACTCCGACCAATGGAGCCGAGGCG
>NZ_JAVREZ010000298.1:0-453 GCF_031845645.1 Streptomyces doebereineriae | reverse complement strand
GCCTCCAGAGCAGTGATGACGAAGCGCCGGCGGAATCCGACCCCGTCCTCGCGGCTACCGACCTGGGCCGCGCCGACGTCGAGCGCCGCCGCTTCCTCGCCATCGCGGCCTTCACCACCGCCGGCGTCGCCATGCCGCTCGGATACGACCACGAAGCCACCGCCCGCATGCTCCGCGCCCGCACCGGCACGTCCCTGGTCGGCGCGGAGGACGTGGACGTCGTACGCCAGATCACCGCGGCCTTCAGCGCCGCCGACGAGCGCCTCGGCGGCGGGCACGGCCTGACCACCGTCACCGCGTACCTCGCCGACACCGCCGCCCCCATGCTGCGCGGACGCTTCCCCAGCGAAGCCTTACGCCGGACCGCCTTCGGCGCCGTCGCCGAACTCGCCTACCTCGCAGGGTGGAAGCACCACGACCTCGGCCAGGAAGGCGCTGCCCAGCGCTACTACC
>NZ_JAVREZ010000297.1:0-453 GCF_031845645.1 Streptomyces doebereineriae | reverse complement strand
GGACGACCACGCGGTGGGTGTCCGGCTCAGCGACGGACGGGAACTGCGCGCCGACATCGTCGTGTCGGCCTGCGACGGTTACACCACGGCCATGAAGTTCCTCGGGGGGAAATACCTCGGCGAGGAGTACCGCAAGCTCTACACCGAGACCATCCACGAACCCGGCATGGTCTTCCCCGGCTACTTCACCCTCTTCCTCGGCCTCTCCCGCCCCTTCCCCGAAGGGGACCCCTGCACGACGTACCTGCTCGACGACGCGACGGCCGCCGAGCTCACCGGCATCCGCCACGCCAGCGTCAACGTCCAGTTCCGCAGCCGCCATTACCCCGAACTCTCCCCGGACGGCACCACCGTCGTCTACGCCACCTACTTCTGCGACATCGCCCCCTGGCGGGCCCTGGACGAAGGCCCCGAACAGATCACCCGCACCCGGGGCGGCCAGGAGCTGCACAC
>NZ_JAVREZ010000296.1:0-453 GCF_031845645.1 Streptomyces doebereineriae | reverse complement strand
AAACGGCACCACCAGACTGAGCCCCGGCTGTAACGTTTTGGTATAGCGACCAAAGCGTTCTACTGTCCACTGATAGCCCTGCGGTACGATTTTGACACCCGCGCCGACAATGACCAGCGCGACAAAAATGAGAATCGGGATAAAGATAAGCATCGGAAAAACCTCCTGTTGTACCGTCCATAATCAGCAAAATTGCTGCTTGATTAAACAAATTATACCTGATTACTGAAAGAGAGTTCCCCCTTATTCCTGCGAAGGATAAACTGTTTTTAGTAAAAATCAGAAAAAGGGAACAGCGATGCAGGAAAATAGTCCTTTGCTTCAGCTACAAAACGTAGGATATCTGGCGGGTGATGCGAAGATTCTTAATAACATCAATTTTTCGCTGCGTGCTGGCGAATTTAAGTTAATTACCGGTCCTTCTGGTTGTGGCAAAAGTACGCTGCTAAAAAT
>NZ_JAVREZ010000295.1:0-453 GCF_031845645.1 Streptomyces doebereineriae | reverse complement strand
GGTCATCTGTCATGCGAAATCAGCCTCGCTTCAATGGTTTTGTCATTGTCGGCGGCCAGCGTGGTGCGCCGCGCCGCGGTGAGATGGTCGGCCGCGAGCTTGGTCGCCCGGGCCGTATTGCCGTCGGCGATCGCGTCCACCAGCCGCTGGTGGTCCCGCAGCGCGGCCCGCATGGTCGGGACCGACATGCCCGCCTCGCCTTCGCCTGTCCACACTCCGGATTCGTGCGTGGACCAGATCAGCTCCAGCGAGCCGATCAGCAAGATCATCGGCTCGTTGCCGCATCGCGAGACCAGGGCTTCGTGGAACCGGCGGGCGTTGGGCACGTACTGCGAGGTGTCGTCGAACTGCCCTGCCTGACGGTCGATCTCGGCCTGCAGGTACGGCACCACCTCGGTGGCGCGGTCCTCCCGTGCGGCGCACATTCCCGCACAGATCGGCTCAAGGTGCAGC
>NZ_JAVREZ010000294.1:0-454 GCF_031845645.1 Streptomyces doebereineriae | reverse complement strand
CCTACGGCCTGCACCTATCCATTGCTATCGACTCACTTTTGCGATCATCCTGCGCAACAGTATCAGCGGTGCCGGACTCTGTCGAGATCTGAATCACACCCACACATAGATTACTAGGTTAGTAACGTCTCGGGAAGCAAGCCGCGCGGATCGCATCGCCGCATCCTGCCTCCTGGACCACATTTTCCAACATTTTGTGGTTTCCACCACACGCTAATGTCGACCGTGGTGTGAAGTCAAGACGTTCCGCGAGATCGGGGTTGCGAGAATGACGAGCGTGTCAGGGCAGACGAGTTCGGGGAGGGCCGCGCCGTGGGGTGCCGACGCGCCCGTCGGCGAGGAACAGGCCCGGGAGCGACTACTGGCCGCGGCCGAAACCTGCTACGCCGAACGCGGCCTGGCCCGCACCCGGATGAGCGATATCGCCAACAAGGCTGGGAGGCCTCTAGCACCG
>NZ_JAVREZ010000293.1:0-454 GCF_031845645.1 Streptomyces doebereineriae | reverse complement strand
ATCTACCTCATTGGCATGGTTGATGTGATTCACCAGCAAGATTTGCAGCGTAGAACGGGCAAAGCATTCAACCAGCGCCTCGGTGATACGTGCCGGGATCACAATCGGCAGACGGCTGTGAATCCGCAGACGTTTTATATGCGGGATGGCTTCCAGTTGTGTGAGCAACCAGTCCAGCTCGTGATCTTTCGCCATCAGCGGATCGCCGCCGGAGAAAATCATCTCGTCCAGTTCCGGATGCGCAGCAACATACTCAAGTGCAGTTTGCCAGTTACGCTTGTTGCCCTGATTTTCGGCATAGGGGAAGTGACGACGGAAGCAATAGCGGCAATTTACCGCGCAGCCGCCTTTGACCAGCAAAAGCGCCCGGTTGTGGTATTTATGCAACAAACCAGGCACTACGCTGTGCTGTTCTTCCAGTGGGTCGGTGGAGAATCCGGGCGCGATGACAAAC
>NZ_JAVREZ010000292.1:0-454 GCF_031845645.1 Streptomyces doebereineriae | reverse complement strand
CCCGATGATCGTCCTTCAGGAAAACTGGCTCAACGCGCAGGCTTCCCTGCAAATGCCGGTTTCGGAAAAACACATCGAATCGCGGCGGAGAATCCGGTTCGATGCCAAAAAAGACAGTGCCGAATTTGAAACCGCACAGATTGAGGGCGGGGAAAACGCCGATGCGGCAGAATCCGGTACGGCGGCAGACGGGGTTGCGGAAAACGGCGAAGGCGGTGCGGAAGAGGCGTTGATGCCCGTCCAAATCAATATCCTGAACCCGAAAGCCGTCAACCGGCGCGAAGTGTTCTGCCTGTCCGAACAGGAGCTGACCGAACGGTTGATCAAACGCCTGCGCCCGCATCTGACCGATACCGTCAACGGCATGATCCGTACGGCGGTGCAGAAGCAGATGGCGCTCTTTACTTATCAGCTCCAGCAAATGCTGCACGAGCAGGCGGGTGCGGTAGTCGAA
>NZ_JAVREZ010000291.1:0-454 GCF_031845645.1 Streptomyces doebereineriae | reverse complement strand
AGGTCTGGTTGATCCAGTTGATCACCGAGTCGATGTACTTGGGGAAGTCGTCGACCATGTCGAGGATCTGTCCGGCGAGCATCGACCCCAGCAGCACGACGAACCCGGCGCTGAAGATCATCAGACCGATGAAGACGAGGAAGGTGGCCAGCCCTCGGCGCATTCCGCGGGCCGACATCCGGCCCACCGCGGGCTCGATGGCGAGCGCGAGGAAGAACGCGATCAGCACATTGGTCAGCAACCCGATGAGCTGGTCGAAAGCCCAGCTGCCGAGCTGGAAGCAGGCGTAGAGCGCCAGGGCGAGCACCATCGCGCGCGGCAGCCAGCCCGGCATCCGGGCGGGTGCCGGGCCCGACGGCGGCGCCGGGGGCCCGGTGGGCGGGGTGGCGGGCGGCTGGGCGGAAACGGTCTCGTCTGTCGATGACACGGGACAAGTCTCGCCTACGCCACTGAC
>NZ_JAVREZ010000290.1:0-454 GCF_031845645.1 Streptomyces doebereineriae | reverse complement strand
ATATATATAGTGAAACGTTCCGGTGCAGGCGTCTATTCCCAATGGGGACCCAGATCGTTGATCGATCGCTGCTGTCGCTGAGTGTGGAAACGGTCGCGGTGACACTTGCCGAGGTCGTGTTGTGCAGCGATCTCGGTGCGCGTGATTCGACTAACTACATCGCGAATTGAGGATGTCCTCGAGCGCAAGTCGGACTATGGCGGAACTGCGGCCATGCTGTGGTCCCGCACCAGGGACACACGTCCTGCGCTGCCAAAATAGCAACCACCTTGCGCCTTGCGTGCTCTCCGCGGAGGCCTTGCAGGCCGACATGCCTAGCGGCCGAAGTTAACTCGGCGAATCGACTGCACCAGTCGATTCTGAGAAGGGTCTATTGCCTGACTCTGGGGCGTGGGTACGCACCTCCTGCACGTCGCAGTCCGACGAAGGCGTGATTATCGGCGCGATATATTCG
>NZ_JAVREZ010000289.1:0-455 GCF_031845645.1 Streptomyces doebereineriae | reverse complement strand
GGCGAGCACGGCCGCGCCGCGCACCAGCGACTCCAGGCCCGCCCGGCTCTCGGTGAGCCGGTCGAAGTAGGAGATGACCTGGACCGCGGCCCCGGCGTCGGGATCCACCGCGGTCAGCCGTCCGGCCAGCTCTCTCATACGTTCATGGTGCGGTATGCGGCAGGGGAGGGGGAGCCCGCGGCCGGTACCCGTACCGCGCGGGCCGCGGCCCCCGCCCGCCCCCGCGCCCTCACCCCTGGCCCAGCGCCCGCCGCACCCACTCGGTCTGTGCGGCGCGGGACGCCCGGGACACCGCCGCCTGGGGCGCGAAGCCGTCGAAGCCGTGGAACCCGCCGGGCCAGACATGGAGTTCGGCGACCCCGCCCGCCTGCCAGATCCGGGACGCGTAGGCGACGACCTCGTCGCGGAAGGTCTCCGCCGAGCCGACGTCGAGGAAGGCGGGCGGCAGGCCGCTC
>NZ_JAVREZ010000288.1:0-455 GCF_031845645.1 Streptomyces doebereineriae | reverse complement strand
GCCCAGGCGGTGACCGGCCCCCGCCAGCCGTCCGACTCCGGGTACGCGGACGGGAGTTCGGCGTGGACCGCGTCGTACATCAGGTCCAGCAGCTCGCTCTTGCCCGGGACGTGCGTGTAGAGCGCCATCGCCGTCCGGCCGAGCCGCTCGCCGACCGCCCGCATCGACAGGGCCGCCATGCCGTCCTCGTCCGCGATCGCGACGGCCGCCGCCACGATGGCGTCCACGCTCAGCCGGGGCTTGGGCCCGGGGCCGACGCGCGGCGGTGCGGCGACCTCCGCGCGCCAGAGCAGGGAGAGGGAGCGGCGGGCGTCGCCCTGCCCGGCAAAGACCACCACTTGCGACTCCTTACGTCATAAAGTAACTTCGGCCAGGCAATGCTTTACTCCGTAAAGGTACCAGGGGAAGAGGTGTCGGCCCATGGGGCAGACCCTGTCGGTCATGCCGGTCAGCCA
>NZ_JAVREZ010000287.1:0-455 GCF_031845645.1 Streptomyces doebereineriae | reverse complement strand
ACTCCAACGAGTGGTCCTAGGCGGCGAGCAGCGCGCCCACCAGGTCCAGCGGTTCAGCGGTGCCCTGGTCGTCCTCGTCGGTTCCCGGCCCGTTGGGGTCGGCGGTGTCGCTCTCGATCACCTCGGGCTCGTCGGTCTCGGGCGGTGCGATCGTGGGCATGTATGCCCCCCTTCTCGATATGATCCGGGCCCGGTCGGGCTCGGCGGTTGCCCATCCGTCCGTCACAACGGGCGGGCGCCCGTCCCCGCAGGGACGGAAGTCGGCGCGTACTTTTGACTGACAGTGCGTCAGTTGCATTCGTGGTCAGTGAGGATGTCCCGTGATATAGAGTCAGCAGCCCGCCAGTGACCGCGATCAACGTCGTGCACGACTCGCAACGTCGGCTCGGGTGGCGACTCGAATCCCGGGGTCACCTCGATGTAGTCCCGAGCCATCGTGGTCACGCCCGGTGCAG
>NZ_JAVREZ010000286.1:0-455 GCF_031845645.1 Streptomyces doebereineriae | reverse complement strand
GTTGTCCACGGTCTTCTTGACGTACCAGACACCGCTCTTCTTGTAGATGGGTGCGCTCCATCCCCAGTCGGTGTCGACCGTGCCGGTGCACTCGCTCGGGTAACTGCATGTCGTGGAGATGGTCCAGTTGCCGCGAATGCTGGCCTCGTCATGGAAGATGTCGTTCGTCTTGGCCCACTCACCATTAGACGTGGCGACGTAGGTCCCGTTGAGGCCCCAGCTTGGGGACGCTTCGGCGATTGGGCTGCACAAGCCGGCCACCGCAGCGGCGGTAACCACCCCTGCCCCAATGAATGCCGTCGACACCCGCATGAGCCAAACTCCTCTGTCCACCGGCCACCGGCGGTCGCCGCGGCAGTGTTCACTGTGCAACTTCTGCTGCTGATTTGACGGAGAATGTCCCACCTAGTGGGCCATTCGGTGGCAACCGGATTCAGCCGTGCCACAGTGTCGTA
>NZ_JAVREZ010000285.1:0-455 GCF_031845645.1 Streptomyces doebereineriae | reverse complement strand
GCGCTCGGCGAGCGCTGTTCCCGCCTGCTCCACGGCCCCTCCCCCGCTCTCATCGCGAACTCGGCATCGTACGTCGAGACGCGTTTGATGGAGCAGCAGTTCCTGTGAAGGTGAGCACGGCGCGGCAAGCGGACACGAGAACGCGTTGCACCCGTGGCGACCACGGGTTCAGGGACCGGCCCGCTCAAACCCCCAGGTCAGGCGTCCTTCTTCACCGGCTCCAGAATCGCCACGCACTCCACATGATGCGTCATGGGAAACAGGTCGAACGCCCGCAGCGTCCGCACCCGGTACCCGCCCTCCGCGAAGTACGCCAGGTCCCGGGCCAGCGCCGCCGGGTCGCAGGCCACGTACGCGATACGACGCGCCCCCAGCGACACCAGGTGCTTGACCACCTGCTTGCCCGCGCCCGCACGGGGCGGGTCCAGGACGATCAGGTCGCACTCGGTGATGCC
>NZ_JAVREZ010000284.1:0-455 GCF_031845645.1 Streptomyces doebereineriae | reverse complement strand
GCCCCGGATAGCGCGACTTGTCAGCGCCATACGCTTAGCGTCGTCAAAGACTCGCTCGGCCTGCGGGAGGGAGCCGGCTGCCGCGTAGACTTCCGCGCCTATCTCGCGGTCGGCGAGCAGCAGCACCAGGCCGATACCCGACGACAGCGTTGATTTCCCCGCCTTACGGGGAACCTCAATCCACACCGTTCGGGCCACGCGGACAGGCCGCCCCAACTCGGGGTCGAGCCACAGCCAACCGAAAATCGGCGCAATGATCCAGACCATTTGCCACGGGGCCAACTTGAGCGGCGTACCACCCCAACGGCCTTTCGTGTGCTTCATGGTCTCGATAGCCGATATGGCTCGGCGGGCGGCGGGCACATCGAAATATGCGCCCTCGCGCTGCGGGGCCTGGTGGGCGAGGACGAGCGGACGAGATTTCACCGCGTCGGCTATCTCGTCCTCGGTGAGCC
>NZ_JAVREZ010000283.1:0-456 GCF_031845645.1 Streptomyces doebereineriae | reverse complement strand
CAACACGATCGCCGACGAGCCGCCACCGTCGAGCAGCAGGGCGTTGTCCGCGCCCAGGCCGCGGAACAGGTCCTGGATGTTGTCCGGCGTGTAGCTGCCGCCCTGGAACACGAACAGCTGATCGGCGGCCCGGTTGTAACCGACCGCGGTGCGCGCCGCACTGGGGCCCGGGTCGTTGAGCTGACCGGTGTCGCCAGGGGCGAGCAATCCGATGCCGGCCACCGCCACGAACCGGGCGTTCTGATCCAGCAGCCGCTGGATCACCGGGGAGGCCGAGTCATAGTCGTCGGGTCCCTTTGGCATCACCACATACGGAGCGCCGCCCATCGGCAGGATCATGGTGGCCAGCGCCGCCCAGCGTTCGTCGCCGCCGGACAGGCCCTGCTTGCCTGCATACGCCAGGGTGCCGGTGACCGCGGTATTTGCCCGGCCCTGCCCGCGGGTGTTGTCCACGTA
>NZ_JAVREZ010000282.1:0-456 GCF_031845645.1 Streptomyces doebereineriae | reverse complement strand
ATCTGCTCTCCGGCCTCGCGGGCAGCGCCCTGACCTACCTCATCGCCGCTCCGAACCAGCCGTCGCTCGGTGCCTCCGGCGCGATCTTCGGGCTGCTGGGCGCCACCGCCGTGCTGATGCGCCGGATGAACTACGACATGCGCCCGGTGCTGATCCTGCTGGCGCTGAACCTGGTCTTCACCTTCACCATGGGCGGTATCGCCTGGGAGGCGCACGTCGGCGGTCTCGTCGCGGGCGCCCTGATCGCGGTCGGCATGGTGCACGCCCCGCGCGAGCGGCGTACGGCGGTGCAGGCCGGGACCTGTGCGCTGGTGCTGCTGGTCTCCGTCGTGATCATCATCGCCCGCACGATGTCCCTGACCTGAGCCCTGTCCGCCCGGCCCGGTACAGGGTCCGGCCGCTGTCCTCCCCAGGGCAGAGCACAGTTGTCCACAGTGGACCCAGGATCTTGTGCAT
>NZ_JAVREZ010000281.1:0-456 GCF_031845645.1 Streptomyces doebereineriae | reverse complement strand
ATATAGGGTTCACCGCTTGAACGTGTTTGCCCCTCGTGAGCATCACGTGCAACGAGATACGCCTGCCGCAGACGCTTGATTTGGTCTTCCGGCAGGTAGGTTTGAATCAGTTGATTCAGGCTTTCAAACAGATACAATGGCGACCCGCTTTGTGATTAACGACGACCTTCAGCAATAGCGGTAACGGCTTGTAATTCAGCGGCTTCCTGCTCTTGCTGTTCCTGGCGTTCGCGAACGTCGAGGATCTGGTTGTTGATCAGACCTTCTTCGATTTCGCGCAGCGCGATTACAGTGGTTTTATCGTTTTCTTCCGGTACCAGCGGATCCTTTCCGCCTACCTGCATCTGACGAGCGCGACGCGCGGCGACCAGTACCAGGTCAAAACGGTTACCAATTTTCTCTACAGCGTCCTGAACAGTTACGCGTGCCATACTTAAAAAGCTCCACAGGTGAAGA
>NZ_JAVREZ010000280.1:0-456 GCF_031845645.1 Streptomyces doebereineriae | reverse complement strand
CTGGAGACGCTCCACCAGCGGGCCCGCCAGACCGCCTTCCTCGTCCCCGGCCTCACGATCATCGTCCGCGACGAGCGGGGGATCGACGGCGAGGGCAAGACCGAGGAGACGTTCCGCTTCGACGGCGGCATCAGCGAGTTCTGCGAGTACCTGGCGCAGGACAAGGCCGTCTGCGACGTCCAGCGGCTGACCGGCACCGGTACGTTCAAGGAGACCGTCCCGGTTCTCGACGACCGGGGCCACATGACCGCGACCGAGGTCACCCGGGAGCTCGGCGTCGACATCGCGCTGCGCTGGGGCACCGGCTACGACACCACCGTCCGCTCCTTCGTGAACATCATCGCCACCCCCAAGGGCGGCACCCACGTCACCGGGTTCGAGCGCTCGCTGACCAAGACGGTGAACGAGGCGCTCCGCTCCCAGAAGCTGCTCCGGGTCGCCGAGGACGACGTCGTC
>NZ_JAVREZ010000279.1:0-456 GCF_031845645.1 Streptomyces doebereineriae | reverse complement strand
TACCCAAAGGGTGCGCCGCGGCATACTCTCGGCCTCATGACGGACTCGCAGGCCCCTGACGCCCCCCTCGGTACGAACCCCGTCGCGGTCGCCCCCGCGGGCGTACGCACCGCCGCCGATGTGGTCACCCCCGAGGTGATCGCCCAGCTGGTCCGCGGTGTCGTCGGATCGGGACGTACGGCCAACCACGCGCCCTTCACCGGGGAGAAGCTGGCCGATCTGCCCGAGTCCACCCCCGAGGACGTGGCCACCGCCTTCGACCGGGCCCGCGCCGCCCAGCCCGCCTGGGCCGCCACCCCCGTACGGCAGCGGGCCGCGATCCTCCTGCGCTTCCACGTCCTGGTCCTCAGCCGCCAGTCCGAGGTGCTCGACCTCATCCAGCTGGAGACCGGCAAGGCCCGGCTGCACGCACGCCCACGAGGAGGTGCAGTCCGTCGCGGTCGCCGCCCGCCACTA
>NZ_JAVREZ010000278.1:0-456 GCF_031845645.1 Streptomyces doebereineriae | reverse complement strand
GCGCAGGATCGCGGACTGCTTCTCGCCCTCGGCGGTGAGGATCTGGGACTGCCGGATGCCTTCGGCGGTGAGGATCGCGGCGCGCTTGTCGCGGTCGGCGCGCATCTGCTTCTCCATCGAATCCTGGATGGAGGTGGGCGGTTCGATCGCCTTGAGCTCGACGCGGTTGACGCGGATGCCCCACTTGCCGGTGGCCTCGTCGAGGACGCCGCGCAGGGCCGCGTTGATCTCCTCGCGGGAGGTGAGGGTGCGCTCCAGGTCCATGCCGCCGATGATGTTGCGGAGGGTGGCGACGGTGAGCTGTTCGATCGCCTGGATGTAGGAGGCGACTTCGTAGGTCGCGGCGCGGGCGTCGGTCACCTGGTAGTAGATGACGGTGTCGATGTTGACAACCAGGTTGTCCTGGGTGATGACCGGCTGCGGGGGGAAGGGCACAACCTGTTCACGGAGGTCGAT
>NZ_JAVREZ010000277.1:0-456 GCF_031845645.1 Streptomyces doebereineriae | reverse complement strand
CTGCTGGTGCTGAGCCTCCTGCTCTCCGCCCGTATCCGCGCCCCGGTCGCCGTGGCGGCGGCCCGGGCCCTGTACGGCCACGGCCTGCGCACCCCGCGCCGGATGGCGGACGCGACCTGGCAGCAGCGGGTGGACGCGCTGGGCGAGGGCCACTACCGGCGTTACGACGAGCGCACCGCCACCCAGCTCGGGGAGGGCGCGGAGCTCGTCCTCGACATCTGGCGGGGTGATCTGCGGCGGCTCCGAGAGGAGGCCGACGGCGACCGCGACCGGCTGATGGAAGGGCTGCGGCGCGTCCCGGGCATCGGTCCGGCCGGGGCCGACATCTTCGTACGCGAGGTGCAGTCCCTCTGGCCGGAGATCGGCCCCTGGACCGGGACGAAGGCGGTGCGGGGGGGCCGAGCGGCTGGGCCTGCCCACCTCCCCCGGCAGGCTGGCCGAGGCGGGGCGCGGGCA
>NZ_JAVREZ010000276.1:0-457 GCF_031845645.1 Streptomyces doebereineriae | reverse complement strand
CGAGACCCACGCCGCCGAGGCGCGTCACGACCGCAAGTACGGGATCGTCGAAGGCTATGGCGGCCACGGTATCGGCCGCCAGATGCACATGGACCCGTTTCTGCCCAACGAGGGATCACCGGGGCGCGGCCCGTACCTGGAGCCCGGCTCGGTACTCGCCATCGAACCCATGCTCACCCTGGGTACCACCGAGACGAAGATCCTCGATGACGACTGGACCGTCGTCACCGTCGACGGGACCCGCGCGGCGCACTGGGAGCACACCGTCGCCGTCACCGAAGACGGCCCGCGAATCCTCACCCAGTAATTAACGCCAGCAATCACTACCCCAACCGCGCGCCCGCGCTGGTGTACAGCCGCGCGCAAAGGTAGTAATTGAACCGGATCGCCACCAACGTCGTATCACAGACGGAGGTAGGGAATGGATGATCCGGAGGCCGCCATGATGCGGGTGCTC
>NZ_JAVREZ010000275.1:0-457 GCF_031845645.1 Streptomyces doebereineriae | reverse complement strand
ACCGCCGCCGGCGCCTCGTGCTCCCAGAAACGCAGCACCGTCCACCCGGCGGCGGTCAAGTGCTCGGTCGTCTCCCGGTCACGTGCCATGTTGCGATCGAGTTTGTCACGCCACCACTGGGCGTTCGCCTTCGGTTGCGTGGCATGCACGGGGCAGCCGTGCCAGAAACAGCCGTCGATCATCACGGCGACCTTGACGCGGGTGAAGGCGATGTCCATCGTCCGCCGGGGCATGTCCGGCACACGTGCGTTGACCCGGAATCGGTAGCCGGCCGCGTGCAGGAGCTTGCGCACCGCCACCTCGGGTGCGGTGTCGCGGCTGGCCTGGCGGCTCATCCGGGCGGAGACGCCGGGGGAGGAGGGTTTGGCCGTGCTCATCACTACCAGTCTCCTACGACCCGTCCGCCGCACGTTCGATGATCGCGAGGTCCTCCCTGGTGGAGTCCCTGGTCCGGAAA
>NZ_JAVREZ010000274.1:0-457 GCF_031845645.1 Streptomyces doebereineriae | reverse complement strand
GCGCCCAGCCACCCGAAGATCGGCCCGACCCGCACCAGGAGGGCCTGGCCTCCGTCGGGTGCGCGCAGGAAAAACCCGCCGCGAGGGGTTGTCGGACCGGGATCGCGCACCCAATGCTCGACGTAGTCTTCATGCACGCCGGTCTCGATCAGAGTGTCCCCGTCCCAGCGCATCTCACCCTCGTCGGGAGCAGGGCCCGACGGCACCAGCTCGACGTCACGTCGCCAGGAGAACACGGTGCCCCGCTGGACCAGCTCACCACCGAAGCCGCGGGAGTCGACGTAGGCGCTACCGGCCTGCAACCACACGACGTCCGTCCCGGTGTCACGCGATCCGTCGGCCTCGATCAGCAAGGTGCGCCGCCACAATCCCGCGCAGTCCGACGCCAGAACATCGCTCACGAGCACTCCGTCCACTTCTCTCGAAGCTGTTGCAGCCCTTGGACGGTCGGTGTGCC
>NZ_JAVREZ010000273.1:0-457 GCF_031845645.1 Streptomyces doebereineriae | reverse complement strand
AGTATGCACCACGCGTACTCCTTCGCGCTGGAATATGCCCGAAGCGCTTGTTGCGGTGACTGTACGTCAACCATGCTGTCGCGTAAGGGAATCACGTTCCGTGACCCTGAGGAGGCGCGAGGCGATGTGTCCGCCGGTTCGGATGGTGTGAGCGGTGCAGGTGCTTCAGGTTCAGCTGGAGGTCGGTCCCGATCCCGCAGAGGTGGGACGGGCCCGTAGGTGGGCGCGGTCGCGCCTGGTCGGATCGGGGATAGGGGATGACGAGCCGCTCGCGGAGACGCTCATCCTGCTGATCTCGGAGCTGGTCACCAACGCGGTCGTCCATACGGGCTGCCCGGCGGTGCTCCGGATGCTGTTCGGCGGGTCCGGGGCCTCCGGCGCGGCCGGGACGGTCCGGGTGGAGGTCGCCGACGCCAGCGACTGCCCGCCCCGCCCGCGCCACGCGCAGGGCGAGGAC
>NZ_JAVREZ010000272.1:0-458 GCF_031845645.1 Streptomyces doebereineriae | reverse complement strand
GGTGGGTACGGCGCACCGGGGGCCGGCCAGCCCGGATACGGCGGCCAGCAGGGCGGGTACGGCGGCGGCGACTACGCCGCCGGAGGCGCTGCGGTCACCCTCCAGCTCGACGACGGCAGTGGCCGTACCTACCAGTTGCGCGAAGGCGCCAACGTGATCGGCCGCGGCCAGGACGCCCAGTTCCGTCTCCCCGACACCGGGGTGTCTCGCCGGCACCTGGAAATCCGGTGGGACGGACAGGTCGCGTTGCTGTCAGACCTCAACTCCACCAACGGCACCACGGTGAACAACGCACCGGTGCAGGAGTGGCAGCTGGCCGACGGCGACGTGATCCGGCTGGGCCATTCCGAGATCATCGTGCGCGTGCACTGAGCGTCTGAGACCGGACACACCTGAGTGGCAAGCACCCCGCTTCGCCCTCACGGCGATCGCCGTCCAAGTATCGTGACGTTGCCGAC
>NZ_JAVREZ010000271.1:0-458 GCF_031845645.1 Streptomyces doebereineriae | reverse complement strand
ATATTGCCTCTCCTGGATACCGCAGTGCTCGGCGCGGTCAGCCGGTTCATCAGGCGAAGGCCCACCGGGAACCTGGCGACCTCGGACTCTCGGGTGCAGAGGATCTCTTTGACCAACTTCAGTTTGGGGTGCCAGCGTTCGGGATACCGGGGATCGTCGAAGCCGGGGAATCTGGTGACAGCCTTGATGGATTCGGCACCGGCAAAACGCTTCTGGGCCCAGACGGCGAACTTGCTGTAGCCGTTGAACGCGATTTCCCCGCTGGGGAAGTGTTCGATGATGCGGCATACCATGGTCCTCATTTCGTCTTCGGAGAGAAACGCGATCAGCCCGTCGGCGACAATCACGGCAGGCCGGTCGGTGGGCACGGTGTCCAGCCAAGTCGGCTCGATCAGGTCAGCGCCGATGGGGTGCGGGTTGGCGTCGTGGGGCAACAATTGCGGCCGTGTCCCAACGAC
>NZ_JAVREZ010000270.1:0-458 GCF_031845645.1 Streptomyces doebereineriae | reverse complement strand
GCGCTGGTCGCCGACTGGAAACACGACCACGACATCGACGAGGACACCGGTGAGGCGACCTCGGTTCAGGCCCCGCCTTTGCCGAACAATGTCGACGCGTTCATGAGCCTGGTCGAGGCCGGCTGGGACTCCGACGTGGCCCGCCGCCCGCACGGGCAGCACACCAACGTCATCGTGCATGTGAATGCCGACAAGCCAGTCGCCTCACTGCATCTGGGTCCCCTGCTGACCGATGAGGAGCGCCAATACCTGCTCTGCGATGCAACATGCGAGGTGTGGTTAGAACGCCATGGCCAGCCGATAGGCGTGGGCCGTACGACACGGACCATCAGTCGACGCCTGCGCCGGGCATTGGAGCACCGCGATCGCTGCTGCGTCGTCCCCGGGTGTGGGGCCACCCGCGGCCTACATGCCCATCACGTCCGGCACTGGGAAGACGGCGGCCCCACCGAACTCGA
>NZ_JAVREZ010000269.1:0-458 GCF_031845645.1 Streptomyces doebereineriae | reverse complement strand
GTGTACAGGTCGACGAAGTCGAGCTGCTTGCCGACGGTCTTGAGGGCCTCGGAGAACTTCGCGGCGAAGAACTCCTGGATGGCGACCCGGTCGCTCGCCCGCTCGGTGCCGATGGCCTGGGCGACCTTGATGACGTCCTCGACGGTCTTGTTGACCCGGACGAAGAAGGTGATCTGGATGTCGGCGCGGATGTTGTCCTGGCAGATCAGCCCCTCGCGCCCGGCGCGGTGGATCTCGATCTTCTTCACCGAGATGTCCATCGTCTCGGCCTTGTGCAGCACGGGCAGGACGACGGCACCGGTGAAGGTCACGTCGACCTTCTTGGTCTTGGAGATGATCAGCGCCTTGCCCTGCTCGACCTTGCGGAACAGCCGGGTGACGACGAAGGCGATGACGATGACGATGAGCAGGACAACGGCGATGGTGACGCCGATGCCCAAGGAGATGGCATCCATAAG
>NZ_JAVREZ010000268.1:0-458 GCF_031845645.1 Streptomyces doebereineriae | reverse complement strand
GTCCCTGCTCGTCTCGTCCGATGCCGGAGGCAGGCGGAACGACTTCACTCCGAGCACCCGGGCCAGCCGGTGCTCGAAGATGGTCGGTGCCTCGCTGATGTTCCACGAGTCGATCCCGGTGACCATGAACGATTCGTTGTCCACCGCGACGAGCGAGCCGACGCCGTACGTCGTGATCATCTGGGCGCGGCGGACGGCACCACGACGGGGGTAGCTGCTGCGCTCCGGCGCGCCGGGCCTGCGGCGCCGGGCGGGGGGAGGGGTCATCGGGTTGCCTCCATGAACAGGGCGGACTCGGCGTCGACATCGCGCAGACTCCACAGGGTGGGCCAGGCGTCCTCGTCGGTGTCGTCGAAACCGCACAACAGTGACGGTGTCCTCCGGCCCCGCTTCGGCTCGTAGAGCAGCCCGCCGTTGCTCTCGGCCTTCTCCGCCCACCACTCGACGAACTCGTCGAA
>NZ_JAVREZ010000267.1:0-458 GCF_031845645.1 Streptomyces doebereineriae | reverse complement strand
CTCCGGCACCGTGGACGAGGTCCTCAACGGCATCCGTACGCACCGCGAGCACGGCACCACCACCCTGGTGGCCTCCATGGTCACCGGCGAGCTGGACTTCCTCGCCCGGCGCGCGGGCATCCTCTCCGAGCTGGTCGAGCAGGGCGACCTGGCGGGCCTCCACTTCGAGGGCCCGTTCATCTCGCCCTGCCGCAAGGGCGCCCACAGCGAGCAGCTGCTGCGCTACCCGGACCCGGCCGAGGTCCGCAAGCTGGTGGACGCCGGGCGCGGTACCGCCCGGATGGTGACCCTCGCCACCGAGCTGCCCGGCGGACTCGACTCCGTACGGCTGCTCGCCGACCTCGGGGTGATCGCCGCGATCGGCCACACCGACGCCACGTACGCGCAGACCGTCGAGGCGATCGACGCGGGCGCCACCGTCGCGACGCACCTGTTCAACGCGATGCCGCCCATCGCCC
>NZ_JAVREZ010000266.1:0-459 GCF_031845645.1 Streptomyces doebereineriae | reverse complement strand
ACCTTCGGCAGGTCGAACGCCTGCGTGAGGCACGTGCACTGATCGGCTTCACGCGGCTTGATGCGCCGGACCCGGAGTCGCCGGAGATCGGTCAGGAAGTACGCCTCTCCCGCACGGCGCAGAACTGGGTGCCGGCCAGTGAAGTCCGCGGTGAGGGCATCTTCCTGCGGGTTCACGACGGGCTCATGGCCGAATGGGTGGCGAGAGTGGAGAAGTCCCCGCAATTGGAGGCCCACAGGGAAGCCTTCGGCCGATTCCGCACCAACCG
The DNA here is from genome assembly GCF_031845645.1 of Streptomyces doebereineriae. Taxonomy (NCBI): domain Bacteria; kingdom Bacillati; phylum Actinomycetota; class Actinomycetes; order Kitasatosporales; family Streptomycetaceae; genus Streptomyces; species Streptomyces doebereineriae. The sequence continues at coordinate 191 of NZ_JAVREZ010000266.1, read as the reverse complement.
CAGGTCGGACCGTAAGACCAGCGACTTCGACCCCCTGCACGGGTGGCCCGGAGCGCGCTACATCGCTCTGCACACCCTCTCCCACCTGCTGATCCGTACGATCGCGCTGGAGTGCGGTTACAACTCGGCCTCGCTTGCCGAGCGGATCTACGCGGGGAACGAGGAGGACCCGAGGACGGGGATCCTCATCT
>NZ_JAVREZ010000265.1:0-459 GCF_031845645.1 Streptomyces doebereineriae | reverse complement strand
CCCTCACGGACGTCAACGCCACCCCCGGGGAGTCGGTCGTCGTGCGGCTGCATCTGGAGGACGGTGAGACCGTGGAAATCACTGCCGAAACCGTGACCGCGGCGATTCTGACCTTCCAGGGTGCGGCCGATGGCGGTCCAGGCATTGACCGCACCGATCCGGAAGGGACGGTGTTGATGGAGGCGTTCCCGCGCTGGACCTGGGACGGTGAAGTAGGTGGCGGCATCTATGAACGCACCGCCACCATCAAGAATCTTGTCGGATAGTCCCGCCGCGTGTTATTCACCGTCGAGCATCCTCTGGGGCGTCCTGACTGCTCTCCGGATTTCATCGCCAAGCAAGGTCTGGTGGATTTCGCCATCGCGATCGAAGGCGCGGGCTTCGACGCGGTGGCCTTTACCGAACATCCAGCGCCGTCACGAAAATGGCTGGACTCCGGTGGCCATCGCAGCGTAGATC
>NZ_JAVREZ010000264.1:0-459 GCF_031845645.1 Streptomyces doebereineriae | reverse complement strand
CAATCAAGGTGCCCTGATGTCCTGACTCTTCCGGCGCGACGCTACCGGTCCCCTCGTCCGTCACAGCGGAGATCATCGCAGACAATTACGACTGGATTCAGGTTCCTGGCGGTACGGGCGCGGTAGGGGATCGCCATCCGAATGCCCTTGGCGGGCTGAGAAACGGTGCTCTACCTGCAAAAATAGTGGAGCCGATGACGGGAATCGAACCCGCGTATTCAGCTTGGGAAGCTGATGTTCTGCCATTGAACTACATCGGCATGGTGCTGACGAAGGATAGCAACTCGGCCCGGGTTGTGGGCAAGGCGGTGCGGGCATCGCCCCGGCGAGTCTAAGAAATTGACGCCGCAGCAGCCGCACAGTGGAGACCGCCGGGCGGCGAAGATTGCCGGCGCAGGTGGTCGCGGTTGCCCAGTGCCGACTGGGTGCGTCGGGCGCTGTGGCGAAACATTCCACCCC
>NZ_JAVREZ010000263.1:0-459 GCF_031845645.1 Streptomyces doebereineriae | reverse complement strand
CCTCTTCCCCAGCGGCACCTGCGACCCCGTCACCTCCGTCATGCCCGACTGGGAGGGCCGGATCTGGTGGGTCACCCGGCTCGGCCGGGTCGGCACGGTCGACCCGGAGACCTCCGTCATCCGCTCGGTGGGGCTGGCCGGTGAGGAGATCCAGAACTCCTTCTCCGTGGCCCGGGACGGCGTCTCCATCGTCTCCGACCACGCCCTGTACGGCTTCACGGCCGACCCCGACGGCACCCCGCGCATCCAGTGGCGCCAGACCTACGACCGGGGCACCGGCACCAAGCCCGGCTCGGTCAACCAGGGCTCGGGCACCACCCCGGACCTCTTCGGCACCGATGAGCAGTACGTGGCGATCACCGACAACGCGGACGACCGGATGAACGTCCTCGTCTACCGCCGGGGCACTGACGTCCCCGAGGGCCGCCGACTGGTCTGCGCGGTCCCGGTCTTCCACTC
>NZ_JAVREZ010000262.1:0-459 GCF_031845645.1 Streptomyces doebereineriae | reverse complement strand
ACTGGCCAACGGGCTGGTCACCATCGGACGGGCGAACAATGCGTGAGCATTGTTGGGTACCACCAGAATCGCCTCCAGGTCCGGCCACAGCACCGGGCCGCCCGCCGAGAACGCGTAGGCCGTGGATCCCGTCGGGGTCGACACCAATACCCCGTCGCAGCCGAACGACGAGACCGGGCGGCCGTCCACCTCCAACACAACGCCGAGCACTCCGAGCCGGGGACCCTTCTCCAGGCTGGCCTCGTTGAGTGCCCAACCGCGGTTCACCACATCGGTCCCCACCCGCACCGCGATGTCGAGGGTCATCCGCTCCTCGACGCGGTAGTCGCGCTCGATGACGCGCTCGAGCACATGGTCGATCGCCTCGGCCTCGGCTTCGGCGAGGAATCCGATCCGGCCCAGATTGACTCCCAGCACCGGGATCTCGACATTTCGCGCGAGCTCCGCGGCACGCAGGAA
>NZ_JAVREZ010000261.1:0-460 GCF_031845645.1 Streptomyces doebereineriae | reverse complement strand
ACCTGGTCGGGCCGGGGCGGCGATGTTGGGGCCCAGCACCGAGCCGATCGTGGTGGCCCAGATGACGGTGGAGATCGCCCGGCCCCGCCGCTCCGGCCCGACCAGGTCGGCCGCCGCGAACCGGGCCTGGAGATTGGCGGAGGACCCGGCGCCGAACGCGGCCATCCCGAGCAGCAGCAACGGGAAACTGCGCACCACCGTGCCGAGGACCACCAGGCCGCCGCCGAGGGCACCGACCAGATAGGCGAGCACCAGGCCGGGGCGTCGGCCGCGCGAGGTCATCAGGGCGGCCAGCGGCAGCGACAGCAGCGCCGTACCGGCGACGGACGCGGTCGGGGCCAGCCCGGACAGCGCCTCGGAGCCGGTCACCTCGGTGGCCAGCATCGGCGCCAGGGCGATACCGATGGCCACGCCGAGGCCGCCGAGTATCTGGCTGACGACGAGCACGGCCGATATCCGG
>NZ_JAVREZ010000260.1:0-460 GCF_031845645.1 Streptomyces doebereineriae | reverse complement strand
CGGCGAACCCGGACTGGGCATCGATGTCGGTGGCCGGTCGGCCCTGACGCACATGGGGCTGTTCGGGTTCGCCGTCATGTCCTGTGCCACCCTGCGGGAACTGTTCAGCATCGGGATGCGGTATTTCGCCCTGACGACCCTGCAGATTGATCTGCAGTTGTTCGAGGGCGCCGACGAGTGTGTGCTGGAACTCAATGCCGACCATCTGCCCAACGATGTCCAACGCTTCTTCATTGAACGAGACATCGCTGGAATGATCGCTACCACAAGCAGTTTCGCGTACAATGTGGTGGCTCAGTATGCCGACCGGATCTACGCCGAGGTGTCGATCGACGAGGAAGTGCTACAGCCTCTCCTGACCTTGATGCCGCTACCGAATGTGGCGTTCGGGCGTGCCTACTCTCGGTTGCACTTTCCCCGTGCCATGCTCGACGAGCCACTGCCACAAGCTGATCCGTAC
>NZ_JAVREZ010000259.1:0-460 GCF_031845645.1 Streptomyces doebereineriae | reverse complement strand
GTCCTTCTTCCGCTCCCAGGCTCCGGTGTCGAGGACGCACACGCCCTTCTCCGGGCACAGCCGCTGTGCTTCCTGGCGGATCTGTGGTTCCGCCGGCGCCGGGTAGACCGGTACGCCGAGGTCTGCCCGGCTCGCATGGACGTACAGGGTGCCGTGCTCCCCTTCTCCCGGCACATCCGTGTCGATGCCGACACAGGGCACGCCGTACGACTTCCAGTGAGCGAGGAGGTAGGCGAGCATCGTCGACTTGCCCGCGCCACCCTTTCCGATGAAGGCAACCCGGCGGCCCCCGGAGGGCAGCACCGGCACGGGGCGAGGATTCATGGCACCGGACGGTACAGCCCCGCCGCGTGATCGAGAGGCCCGACCGGTACCAATGCGGACAGGTTGTACGACAGCCGACCCGATCGGCTCCGGTCCGGTCGCCAATTGGCGACTGGTGACCAGTGCGGGTCAGGGA
>NZ_JAVREZ010000258.1:0-460 GCF_031845645.1 Streptomyces doebereineriae | reverse complement strand
CCTGCAGGTAGGCGACCGTCACGTGATCCTCGCCGCTGAGTTCGGCGCCCGACCAGGTGAAGTACGTCTCCGCCCCCGGCAGGCGGTCGCGGATCTCACCCCAACGGGCAACCAGCTTCTCGTGCAACGAGTTCCACTGATCATCCTCCGGATAGACGTCCGTCTTCCAGTGCCACTGCAGGATCGCCGCCTCCAGCAGTGTGGTCGGGGTGTCGGCGTTGTACTCCAGCAGCACCGGCGGCCGGCGGCCGTCGTAGCGAAGATCGAAACGGCCGTACAGGTGCGGATCACTGCGCCGCCAGGACTTCTCGATGTGCTCCCAGCTCCATTCGGGAAGCCCGAAGTCGCGGTAGCGCCCGGTCAGTACGACGTTCTCGACGGCCTCCAGGCACATCGAGTGCAGCACCTCGACGGAGGCCTCGATCGACAGCACCTCGTCCATGTCGAAGACGTAGTGCAC
>NZ_JAVREZ010000257.1:0-460 GCF_031845645.1 Streptomyces doebereineriae | reverse complement strand
GCGTACGACCTGCTGCCCGAGCCGCTGCGGGCGCTGGTCGAGAACCTGTGGGCGGTGCACACCAACCAGTACGACTATGCGGCCGATTACGACGGGCGTCACGAGGAACTCGCCGACGGCCACCGTCAGTACCGCGAAGAGTTCGAGTCCGTGTACTACGAGACCGAGCATCCGGTGGTGCGCGTCCATCCCGAGACCGGTAAGCGGGTATTGCTGCTGGGCCACTTCATCAAGCAGTTCGTCGGCCTCGGCGCCGCCGAATCGGCCACGCTGTTCCAGCTGCTCCAGAATCGGGTCATCAAGCTGGAGAACACCATTCGATGGAGCTGGGAACCCGGCGACCTGGCGATCTGGGACAACCGGGCCACCCAGCACTACGCGGTGGCCGACTACGACGACCAGTTCCGCCGGCTCAGCCGGATCACGCTGGCCGGCGATATCCCGGTCGACGTCCACGGAC
>NZ_JAVREZ010000256.1:0-461 GCF_031845645.1 Streptomyces doebereineriae | reverse complement strand
GTGGTGTTCCGCGAGCGCGAATCCCCCGTCGAAGGGGTCCCCGTAGTGTGCCTCTGTGGCCTCTGTGGCCTCTGTGGCCTCTGTGGCCTCTGTGGCCTCTGTGGCGTCAGCCGGGTCGGCGGGGTTAGCGGGAGCAGCGGGATCTGAGGGGTCCGGGGCGGTCATGGGTCAGTAATCCTCCTCCGCTGTGGTCGCGGCCGCGGCGATCTCCGCGAGGAACGGCTCATGAGCCTCGTCGCTCTCCCGCCGCGCGGGCGGCTGCTCCTCCGCTCTCGCCAGCCGGCGTCGGGCCAGCGCGCGCACCGCGTCACGGTCCGTGCGGGACGACGGTTCGAGGGTGGGGGACGGTTCCGGATCGAACCCGGGCAGCAGGATCCCGACCTCGATGCGGGGCGGGCCCGCCTCCGGGATGTGCACGTCCGCCCGGCCGGTCCACACGTCGTCGCGCCGTGCGAGCGGCA
>NZ_JAVREZ010000255.1:0-461 GCF_031845645.1 Streptomyces doebereineriae | reverse complement strand
ATCATCGCCTGCATCCGCTCTTTGAAGCGCGGGTCGAGCTCCGCCAGTTCAGCGGGCAATTCTTCCAGCCGCAGGTACATGTTCCAGAGACCGTCGCCGGCGGCCTCCAGAAACATCTGTGCGTACGGATCGCGGATCAGCGGGTTCTCGCTATTTGTCTCTGCGGCCCGACCCGCCGCGACACCCAAGGCGGTGGCACCCACACTCTCGTTGATGTCCCAGGTGTCGTTCTCTGTTCTAGCCATGCTTGCCCCTTCGGCGTCTTCGTCCGCACACTACGGATGGACTGCAAATTATTATATAGGCTAACTACATGCGAGGCGGCGGGAAATAGATCTCCTGGGCGGCCGAGCACACCAGATCGCCGGCCCGGTTATAGATCGTGCCTGTCGCCAGAGCCCGTCCGGCAACCCCCGCGGGCGAGGTCTGTTCGTAGAAAAGCCAGTCCGAAAAGTCCGCAG
>NZ_JAVREZ010000254.1:0-461 GCF_031845645.1 Streptomyces doebereineriae | reverse complement strand
GCAAATATCCTGTACAGACAGCATTTCGCCTTTTGCCACACGTTCGGGAGAATAACGCGTAATTAACAGATGTTCTTTAACCGAACCGCCTTGCTCCGCCTTACGGGATTTGCTTTGCAAAATGCCCAAAATCCTGTCGGAGTCACGCACACTGGAAACCTCAGGATTGGTCGTTACAATGGCTTCATCAGCAAAATACAACGCCATCAATGCACCCTGCTCAATACCAGCAGGAGAGTCGCAAATAATATACTCAAAGCCCATTTTCTTGCCGGACAGCTCCTGCATCACTTTTTCTACGCCCTCGCGTGTCAAAGCGTCTTTATCCCGAGTCTGGGAAGCCGGCAAAATAAACAGGTTTTCACAATTTTTATCTTTAATCAAAGCCTGGTTGAGCGTCGCCTCACCCTGAATGACATTGATCAGGTCATAAACGACACGACGCTCGCAACCCATAATGA
>NZ_JAVREZ010000253.1:0-462 GCF_031845645.1 Streptomyces doebereineriae | reverse complement strand
GATATATCCACTATGTATCTTCTTCAAAATTTTAAGTTTCACAGAAAATTTCCCAAAGAATTAATTTAAAAATCATATATAAATTATTTTAATCTTCCTTTATTGTTTCCAAGATATCTTCTAATCTGCAATCCAAAGCTTCGCAAATTTTAAGAAGAACATCGGTAGTTATATTTGCTCCCTTGCCTAGTTTGGCGATAGAAGAACCGCTAAGTCCAGCTTTAGTTTTTAAATCGTTTTTATTCATTTCTTTATCAATCAGTAACTTCCAGAGTTTGTTATAACTGATTCTCATTATTTATCATCCTTTCTTTCCCGCAGTTAAGTTAGATATTTTTTTAGTATTTCTACGTCTTTGCTGATATCTTTAGGTTTAATTCGATTGAGAACTTTTTCTTCCACTTCAGGAGTCCAATAAATCTTTAATTTTTCCCTAGCTCTTGTAATAGCCGTATAGAATAT
>NZ_JAVREZ010000252.1:0-462 GCF_031845645.1 Streptomyces doebereineriae | reverse complement strand
GAACCACGGAATGCCCGCCCGGTCGAGGGCGTGCGCGATCAGATCGTGGTCCAGCCGCCTGGCGAGGTCCGCGGTGAGGCCGCTGTGGACGTGGGCGATCCGCCCGTCGGGGGCGGTGACCCGGCGCTCGGAGGCTCCCCGGAAGTCGGACTTGCGGATGCGCCGCAGGGCACGCCGGTGCAGGCGCGCCTCGCGCCGGTCGAGGGTGCGGACCACTCCGCGCTTCATCTTCCGGCGGACGCCGGGGGTCACCCGGGTGGCCGCGACGGACCGTACCGGCAGCGGGACGATACGGCGGTACACCTGAGCGGCGGAGCTCAGTGCTGGTGGGCGGGCCACGTCAGGAACTCCGTTTCATCGCTCGTAGGGGCTGGGGGTGGGGAAGTAGCCGTTGAGGAATCCGTCGAGGATCTCCTGCTGGGCCTCGATGTCCTCCGGGGTGGAGAAGGCGTCGTTGAGACA
>NZ_JAVREZ010000251.1:0-462 GCF_031845645.1 Streptomyces doebereineriae | reverse complement strand
AAGATGTCCTGGGCGGTCACCGCCTACCTCCTCGCCTCCACCATCGTCCTGCCGCTCTACGGAAAGCTCGGCGACCTCTTCGGCCGCAAGGGCGTCTTCCAGTTCGCGATCGTCGTCTTCGTCATCGGCTCCGCGCTGGCGGGCTGGTCGCGGACCATGGACGAGCTGATCGCCTTCCGCGCCCTCCAGGGCATCGGCGGCGGCGGACTCATGATCGGCGTCCAGGCGATCATCGCGGACATCGTGCCGCCCCGGGAGCGCGGCCGCTACATGGGCCTCATCGGCGCGGTCTTCGGCCTCGCCTCCGTGGCCGGACCGCTGCTCGGCGGCTTCTTCACCGACCACGCCTCCTGGCGCTGGTGCTTCTTCATCAACGTGCCGTTCGGGCTGGTCACGTTCGCCGTGATCGCGGTCGTGCTGAAGCTCCCGAAGCCCGCCGTACGGCCCCGACTCGACGTGCTG
>NZ_JAVREZ010000250.1:0-462 GCF_031845645.1 Streptomyces doebereineriae | reverse complement strand
CCGGTCTTCCTGCTCTCCGACGGCTATCTGGCCAACGGTTCCGAGCCCTGGCGCATCCCGGAGACGGACAGCCTGCCCGACCTGAAGACCCCCTTCGCCACCGGCCCCAACCACACCCTGGCCGACGGCACCGAGGTGTTCTGGCCCTACAAGCGCGACCCGCAGACCCTGGCCCGCCCCTGGGCCGTCCCCGGCACCCCCGGCCTCGAACACCGCATCGGCGGCATCGAGAAGCAGGACGGTACGGGGAACATCTCCTACGACCCGGCCAACCACGACCTCATGGTCCGCACCCGGCAGGCGAAGGTCGACAACATCGCCGTCCCCGACCTCGCCGTCGACGACCCCGCGGGCGCCCGCACGCTGGTGCTCGGCTGGGGTTCGACGTACGGGCCGATCACCGCCGCCGTCCGCCGGCTGCGCGCCGCCGGGCAGCCGATCGCCCAGGCCCACCTGAGACAC
>NZ_JAVREZ010000249.1:0-462 GCF_031845645.1 Streptomyces doebereineriae | reverse complement strand
CCAAAGGAGAGTCACCATGACTCCGAACACCATCACCGCCAACACTGACACCGAGGCCCCGCGCCTGAACGTGACCGATCCCTCGTTCTCGATCACCTCGGCCCTGGTCCACGAGGCCCGGGAAGTCAGCTGGTTCGCCCATACCGAGTACGGGATCGCCGTCCTTCGTTACGACGAGGTCAGCGAGCTCATGCACCATCCGAGCCTGCGTCAGGGCAGTGTGCACTGGCCGGCCCACAACGGGGTGACAGACGGCCCGTTCCTCGACTGGTGGAACAGCTGGATCCTGAACAAAGAAGGCCAAGAGCACCGGCGGCTGCGTACCCTGCTCAACCCGGCGTTCTCCAAGCGGTTGATCAAGGGCCTGGTACCTCGATTTCAGGCACTGGCAGGCGAACTCATCGACGCCTTCGCCGACAAGGGTGAGTGTGAGTTTATCGGCGAGTTCGCCGACCCGTACGC
>NZ_JAVREZ010000248.1:0-463 GCF_031845645.1 Streptomyces doebereineriae | reverse complement strand
ATCTCCGACATCGCCTCCGAGGCAGGCCGGTCGGCCGCGTCGTTCTACAACTACTACGCCTCGAAAGAAGCGATGGTCCGCGAATGGGCCCTGCGATTCCGTAACGAGGCCCGCGAACGCGCCCTTCCCGCGACCGGACCGAACCTGACCAACTGGGAACGCAGCTACCAGGCCGCCTCCGCCCATTGGACGACCTACCGGCACCGGCTGGCCGAGATCATCGCCGTGTCCCAGATGGCGATGATCGACGACGACTTCGCCGAATACTGGGACGAGATCTGTCAGCTACCCATCACCATGATCACCGAAATGATCAAACATGCTCAGCACCAAGGGTTCTGCCAGGACGACGACCCCCATCTGACCGCCGTCGCCTTGGTGTCGATGCTCAACCAGTTCTGCTACGCCCAACTGTCCGGCGGCCGCGACGCCGTCGCCGACGACACCGCGTGTATCACCACTC
>NZ_JAVREZ010000247.1:0-463 GCF_031845645.1 Streptomyces doebereineriae | reverse complement strand
GTTTTGAAACTTGCTCACTTTATTGGTTCTACTTCTGCCCTATTAGATTATGTAGAAAAAGACGACTGTCAGAAATTTATCATCGCCACAGAAGAAGGAATCTTGCACGAAATGAGAAAGCGTGCTCCTCATAAGGAATTGATTCCTGCATTGGTTTTTGATGAAAGCTGTAACTGTTCAGAATGTTTTTATATGAAGCGTAATACAATGGAAAAATTGTATTTATGTATGAAGTATGAACTTCCTGAAATTCTTGTCGACGAAGAACTAAGGTTAAAAGCATTAAAACCTATTGAAGCTATGCTTGATCTTTCAAAAAGTATAAAATAATTGAAAAGCACTGTTTTTACACAGTGCTTTTTTTATTTTAGTCTGCAGTGATTGCAACAAAGCAGTCTGAACTCACCATAACACACATTCTGCAATTTTGTGACAAAGTCCAGTATGCCTCGCATGAGGGATC
>NZ_JAVREZ010000246.1:0-463 GCF_031845645.1 Streptomyces doebereineriae | reverse complement strand
CCACTACTGCCTCATGGTCCACGAGTTCGCTCGCCACCTCGGCGCGGGTTCCGGCATCGATCCGCCGATCACCGGGAGAGCGGAATTTCGCGTGCTCGATGACACGAATGCCGGCGGCCAAAGCCTGCCGAATTGAGTTGGCAGACAAGCAATGAGCAGTCACAGGAAGGTGGGCTGTTCGACTGGCCGCGACGATTCGCTCAAGCTCGGCTGTCGTGAACGCAGCATCCCAGGGAGTCGATCCCGTGGTACCGCCGCCGGATGCCATGACCTTGATCTGGGTTGCCCCGGCAGCAGCGAACTTCTCCACGAGTTTCTCCAGCGCGAACCCGCCCGAAGCTTCGCCGCCCATACGCGCGGCGTGGCCTCCCGGTGGTGTCAGCGGTGCACCGGCCGCATAGAGCCGAGCTTGATCTGACGCCGGCCGCGCCTCCCGAGCGATCTGGAAGATGAGCGGTGAGGG
>NZ_JAVREZ010000245.1:0-463 GCF_031845645.1 Streptomyces doebereineriae | reverse complement strand
CTCCTGCACTCCGCGACGGTCGCGGTGGCGGGGGAGGTGCCCATCGACCGGCTGTGGCACGCGGTTCCGGCGTACCCGACGATCAGCGAGGTGTGGCTGCGGCTGCTGGAGACGTACCGGGGGTGAGTACGGGCGGAGCCGGGGGCGGAGGCGGTGAGAGGCCGGACCGCCCCTACCCCGCGGCGCGCCGCCGCCGACGCGCGCGCTCGAAGTCGGCGGCATCCGGAATCCAGGAGCCGTACGGTCCGAGTGCGGCGCAGCCGCCGCTGACGAAGGCGCTCACCAGCTTCCGGTACCCGTCCATCCCGTCGACCAGGCTGTACTCGACCCGGTACTCCGGGTCCGACCCGGCCTCGCCCTTGCGTACCGTCGTGACCCGGGCGATGGAGTCCGCGTAGAAGTGGAGCTGGACGCCCTCGCCCATCTCCTCGTCCTCGATGGTGAACACCTCGTTGTCCCCGGC
>NZ_JAVREZ010000244.1:0-464 GCF_031845645.1 Streptomyces doebereineriae | reverse complement strand
GAACCGGCCGATGTGCCCCCGGACCCGCCCCCCGGACCGCCCTCGGGCAGCGGCACGGAGGGCGCCACCGCCGTACCGTCCGGCGACTCCACCGCCGTACCGCACGGCAGCTCCACCGAGGACACCCTCGACCTCAAGCTCACCGAGGAGCTCCTCGCGCTGATCGCCGAGGACCGGGGCAGGGCGGTGCCCCGCCGCGAGGCCGCCCGCGAACTCCTCGGCGACCCGGCCACCTGGCCCGGTGCCACCACCGAGGCCGGGGTGTTCCACCTGGTCCCGGTGGTCCTGGAGCGCGATCTCGCCGTTCTCACCCGCTGGATGAACGACCCCGCTGTCGCCGCCTTCTGGGAGCTCGCCGGTCCCGTATCCGTCACCGCCGACCATCTGAGGCCGCAGCTCGAAGGGGACGGCCGCTCCCTCCCCTGCCTCGGCGTGCTCGACGGGACCCCCATGAGCTACTGGGA
>NZ_JAVREZ010000243.1:0-464 GCF_031845645.1 Streptomyces doebereineriae | reverse complement strand
GTGTACAATATGCGGATTGTATGTTTAGGACGGATTGGAAAAAGGATGGAAAATATCGGCAGGCAGCGGCCCATCGGCGTTTTTGACTCGGGAATCGGCGGTTTGACCAATGTGCGCGCGCTGATGGAACGGCTGCCGATGGAGAACATCATTTATTTCGGCGACACGGCGCGCGTGCCTTACGGGACGAAATCTAATGCGACCATCGAAAATTTCTCGATGCAGATTGTCGATTTTTTATTGGGACACGATGTCAAGGCGATGGTTATCGCGTGCAACACGATTGCGGCGGTTGCGGGGCGGAAAATCCGTCAAAAGACGGGCAATATGCCCGTTTTGGACGTGATTTCCGCCGGCGCCAAAGCCGCGCTGGCAACGACGCGCAACAATAAAATCGGCATCATCGCCACCAATACGACAGTCAACAGCAATGCTTATGCGCGCGCCATCCACAGGGACAACCC
>NZ_JAVREZ010000242.1:0-464 GCF_031845645.1 Streptomyces doebereineriae | reverse complement strand
ATCGTGGCGGCCACGCCCAGGGCCGCCAGCGTCCCCGCCAGCACGATGCGCTCGATTCCGAACACCAGGACCGGCAGCGACGCCGCGACGAGGAAGTAGAACTGCAAGCCCGAGCCGGTGCCGATCGCGAAGCACATCACCGACACCGACACGTACGCGAAGAGGAAGAACGCCAGTGGCGCGATCAGCTCGCCGAACCGGTACAGCAGGGGCACCAGCAGGAACAGAACTGCGGAAACAAGGTTGACGAAGGCCAGCCGCCACATCGGCCCGCCCAGGGCCAGCTGGAAGATTCCGAACCCTCCCGACACTGCGGCGGCGATCCACGTCGCGATGGTCAAAACGCGCAGACGGCTCGATATGCACTCGGCGTAATGCCGAGTGCGGGCCGACACGCGGTTGTCCAACGCGACCTCGGGCATACACACCGGGCGGCGGAACTCGCTGACCACCACGAACAAAGC
>NZ_JAVREZ010000241.1:0-464 GCF_031845645.1 Streptomyces doebereineriae | reverse complement strand
ACTGTACTCCGCTCCCTAATGGAAGCGGTGCTACAGATAGACCAATGGAAGCCCAGAAAGGATTCGGTGGAACTTCGATGTGAATGGTATACTCTGCTTTTTTTAACGGTCTTTCCATATAAATGACTGTAGGCTCTTTTATTTCTATCTCCACATGATACTTTTCTTGCAGCAGAGCACAAGTCACTTCCATTTGTACTTTCCCTAAGAAAGAAAGTATGATTTCATGTGTCGCAGAATCCACATAATATCGCAGAAGCGGGTCACTGTCGGAGATTTCTAAAAGTGCATCAAGTAACATTTCCCTTTGTTGAGGTTTGCTCGGTTCAACAGTCGTTTGCAGCAGAGGGAGGGGATTTTCAATTCTCTCTCTCTGTGGCAATAGCTTTGTATCTCCAAGAACACTATTTAACTTCAAAAACTCATTCTGCAAAATAACAATTTCCCCGGAATAAGCCTTATCG
>NZ_JAVREZ010000240.1:0-464 GCF_031845645.1 Streptomyces doebereineriae | reverse complement strand
AGCCTGGAACCGGCCATCGCGGCCATGGCGGGCTTCCTGATCCTGAGCCAGGCCCTGTCCACGACGGACGCCCTCGCCATCGCGCTGGTCATCGGGGCGAGCATGGGGGCGGTCCGCAGCCAGGCGGGGACGCGGAAGCGGAAGAAGAAGGGGTGAGGGGTCGGCGGCGGGCCGGGGGCTCGGCCGTCGCCCCGCTCACCACGTGCAGGGTGCCCACAGATCGGTGATGGAGTCGGCGAGTTCGGCCGGGTGCGCGGGCCACCCCGTCCGGTGCCAGTGCTCGATGCGCCAGGACAGCCTGCGCGGCCAGAGCGGGGTGGCGGGCAACTCCGTCACGGGGACCCAGACGGGGGTGCCGCCGTAGGTGTCCAGGGTCTCGGCGGGGCCGAGCGGGCCCTCGGCCGCCATGAGGAAGTCGTGCTCGTGCCGCTTCCCCCTCCAGACCCGCGCGACCTCGCGCCCGA
>NZ_JAVREZ010000239.1:0-464 GCF_031845645.1 Streptomyces doebereineriae | reverse complement strand
GCTCAACGTGATGGCTGCGTTGAAGGAACCGGGAATTGCCGTGATCGCCGAGGTGAAGCGGGCGAGCCCGTCTCGGGGTGAGCTGGCCAATATCGCCGACCCGGCTCAGCTGGCGCGGGCTTACGAGTCCGGCGGCGCGCGGATCATCAGCGTGCTCACCGAGCAGCGCAGGTTCAACGGCTCACTCGACGACCTGGACGCGGTGCGGGCTGCGGTGTCGATTCCGGTGCTGCGCAAGGACTTTATCGTCAAGCCGTACCAGATCCATGAGGCTCGGGCGCATGGTGCCGACCTGTTGCTGCTGATCGTGGCGGCGCTCGAGCAGTCAGTCCTGGAATCACTGTTGGAGCGCACGGAATCCCTTGGGATGACGGCACTCGTGGAGGTGCACACCGAAGAGGAGGCCGACCGGGCGTTGCAGGCCGGGGCCAAGGTGATCGGTGTCAACGCTCGCGACCTCAAGA
>NZ_JAVREZ010000238.1:0-464 GCF_031845645.1 Streptomyces doebereineriae | reverse complement strand
CTGTCATACTCTATCCGAGACGCCGGTCGGCGTACGAAGAGAGGATTCCCGCCCCGATGACTGAGCTCGGCGTGACTGGAACCGCCAACATCAACGATCTGCCATTCGCCCAGGACAGGTCGCGTGCTTGGCGGGAGCTGCGAGAGGCCGGGGAAGCGGTCAAGTCGGGTGAGGAGATCGTCCTGACCAGCGCCGCGGCAGTGGAGTTCGCCGCAAAACGCCCCGACATCTTCTCCTCGGCCCGGGCCTTCGATCGACTGGGCAGCCCTGTACCGCTGATTCCGATCGCGATCGATCCGCCGGACCACACCCGGTTCCGCCGCATGCTGGATCCCTTCTTCAGCCCGAAGAAGATGGCCGAGCGTGAGGCAGAACTACGCCGCCAGGCCGGCGAGTTGATCGATGCGATCGTGGCAGCGGGAGAATGCGACGTTGTTCCCGACCTCGCCACACCGTTTCCCTCC
>NZ_JAVREZ010000237.1:0-464 GCF_031845645.1 Streptomyces doebereineriae | reverse complement strand
TTTCACGACTACCAACAGAGCGATATTGTGTAATTAGCTCATAAATTCGAATTGAATGTACACTGTTGAAATAAGCGATATGTTTGAGTTGATATTGCGTGAATTGCCCTTTAAGTTGCGTTAGGTATGGCATAACTTCATCAGTCATTGCAATTCTAAAACGCCCCTCTTTCTTGAAATATGTTCTAGAGGAAACCCAACGAAATTCAGTTACACGGTCTTTATCTTCAGTTTTAACACTTCGGTCATAAATCAGTTTTATAGCCGCCTGAATTTGCTTATAGGCGTTATCTTGGCTTATTTCTGGAAACTCACGGACAAAATCAGCCACCGTAAAATCAAAAATCTTTTGATTAGATTTCGGATCCATAGTCCCAATAGTTAAAGCTAAAATTCTGATTTCATCAATACTCAATCGGTAATTGGCTTCAATAAGGCTATTAGCCTTTACAACAACTAAATCA
>NZ_JAVREZ010000236.1:0-465 GCF_031845645.1 Streptomyces doebereineriae | reverse complement strand
CTCGTTGTCCTAGAAGCAGACTCGAATGCCCGTACGGGTCAGGCGGCGTCCTTCTCGCCGGCCGAATCGTTGGCGACAGCCTTCTCGCCCGTAGGCTTGGCCGTACCTCCGGTGGCCTTCTTGACGGCGTCGCCGAGCTTCTTGATCGACGACGACACCTGGTCCTGGGCATCCTTGACGGCGGTCCGGACCTGCTCGCCGGTACGGCTGAGTGACTTCGTGACGCCTGGCAGAGCCTTGTGGCCGTCCGACAGATCGGTCGCGCCGCGGGGCTTGACCATGCCGTCGAGGATGTCCTTGACCTTCGACTTCGCCGGGGTGCCGGCCGACGAATCGTCGGCGACCTTGCTTGCGGCCGTCGCAGTTTCGCCTGCAGCGTCCGGGGCGTCCGGTGCCGATGCGAGATTCCGCGTGACGGCGCTGGTGTTCACCGCGGCCTTCACGTTCTCCACCTCGGTGGACACC
>NZ_JAVREZ010000235.1:0-465 GCF_031845645.1 Streptomyces doebereineriae | reverse complement strand
GTCGCCGAGCGACAACTGGCGTCGGTAGCTGCCGAAGAACCGCTCATTCGCCAGCCATTGGACGGACTCCTCCGTGCGTGCGGTTCGATGCGCCGAGATGGTCAGGGTGCCGTTGTCGACGTTGACGTCCACCGAGCCCGGATCGATTCCCGGAAGGTCGGCCGTCAGAACGTAGTGGTCACCGATCTTGCAGAGGTCCATCGGCATGAATCGCGGTGTGCGAGTTGACCCGGAATCACCTGACAGCAAACTCCTGGTCAAAACATCAAGGTCGCTGAACGGATCAAAACGAAGCACAGTAATTCACCTCCCGTAACGTCTCAGAGCCCGCCACCTTGGCAGGCAGCCAATCACTGTGCACCGCCGATATTAGCACTCGACCATGATGAGTGCTAGACATTTTCTGACCATCTTTCGGTGATCGGTGCATGTCAAAGACGTGGGATTCGGTGGGAGGTTTTCATA
>NZ_JAVREZ010000234.1:0-465 GCF_031845645.1 Streptomyces doebereineriae | reverse complement strand
ATGGCGATGCCGGTGGGCGGCATGGAGCCGTCGTCGGTGGCCACCCCGCCGACCCTGGCCTCGCAGAGGTAGAGGTTGAGCCAGGAGCCGTAGGAGGTGAGGCGGCTGATCGCCTCCATCTTGGCCGGGGTCTTGTCCAGGAAGTTCTCGATCTGCGGCGTGCCCTTCTCCAACTCGCCGCTGAGCCGCCCCAGCTGCCGGATGCTGTCCTTGAGGGGCCTGCGGCCGTCCTGGAAGAGGTCCGCGGTGACGGTCGTCAGGGCGCCCATGGCGGTGACGGCCTCACCGAGCGGTCTGCGGTCGCCGGAGAAGCCGGAGACGAGCTTCTCCAGGGTGACCACGAGGTCGTCGAACCCGGCCTCCCGGTCGTTGACCGTCTTCAGGACCGTGTTGAGGTTCTTGATCACCTCACCGATCACCTGGTCCTTGGCCGCGACGGTGCTGGTGAGCGAGCCGACGTGGCGC
>NZ_JAVREZ010000233.1:0-465 GCF_031845645.1 Streptomyces doebereineriae | reverse complement strand
GCCTCAAACCGGCGACAAAACCGCGGCTCCCATGATTACGTAAGGTGAAGGCGAAGTCGATTACTCCGGGGTGCGGGTTGAGTCCATTCGATAACTACTACGCGCGTACCGCGCTGCTCGCTGCGCAGGGCAAGCGCATCCAGATGCAGCGCCTCGTCGGGGTCACCATCGTCGGCTTGAGCCTGGTTCCGCTTTTGTTGCTGGTCAGCCCGAAGGGCCCGCACGGCGGCCTGCAATACGTGGCTGTGGCCGTGGCCGTCGGCGGCCTGACCCTGGCGCAATGGTGGTGGCGGCGGCAGTGGCCCAGCCGCACCCAGTCGTGGACCGTCGTGTCCATGGGCACGGCCTGTATCGCGGCGACCTGCATCCTGCTGGTGGATCCTGTCGTCGGGCTCATGGGGTCCAGTTCCCTGAGCCTGATCACCGCCTATACGGCCTTCCTGCACAGTCGCCGGGTGCTGTACC
>NZ_JAVREZ010000232.1:0-465 GCF_031845645.1 Streptomyces doebereineriae | reverse complement strand
ACCTGGTCTCGGCGCCCGTCGTGGACGAGAGCGGGTCGCTGCTGGGCGCGGTGACCGTGGACGACGTGCTGGACCACCTGCTGCCCGAGGACTGGCGCGAGACCGACTTCCACGGTGAGGGGGGCATCCACCATGGCCGGTGAGGAGCGGTCGAAGGCCGCGTCGACGGGCTCGTCGGGCCTGGTGCGGCCTCCGCGCACCCGGCTCGACCAGCCGAAGGCGCCGGGGCTGAAGCTGCTGCCGGAGTACGACCCGGAGGCGTTCGGCCGGTTCTCCGAGCGGATCGCGCGGTTCCTGGGGACCGGGCGGTTCATCGTCTGGATGACGCTGATCATCATCGTCTGGGTGGCGTGGAACGTCTGGGCGCCCGAGCACCTGCGGTGGGACGAGTACCCGTTCATCTTCCTGACCCTGATGCTCTCGCTCCAGGCGTCGTACGCCGCTCCGCTGATCCTGCTGGCCCAG
>NZ_JAVREZ010000231.1:0-465 GCF_031845645.1 Streptomyces doebereineriae | reverse complement strand
CGTCAGGGGCAGCAGCAGCTCCACCGTGGAGATGTCGAAGGAGAGCGAGGTGAGCCCGAGCCACCGGTCCCCGGGGTCCGCCCCGATGTGGTCCGCCATGGTCGCCAGCAGGTTGGCCAGCGCGCGGTGCGGGATCTCCACGCCCTTGGGGCGCCCGGTGGAGCCCGAGGTGTAGATGACGTACGCGGGGTCCCCGGCGGCCGGACCGGAGGCGCGGGAACCTCCCGGCACCGGCCCCTCCCCCGCGTCGGGGGCCAGGACGGTCAGGCCCGCCGGAAGACCCTCCGGCGCCGGGCCCTCCACCACGAGCGCCGCGAGGCCCGCGTCCGACCGTACGAACTCCAGCCGCTCGGCCGGATAGCCGGGGTCCAGGGGCACATGGGCCGCCCCGGCCGTCAGCACGCCCAGTACGGAGACCAGTTCGCCCACGGACCGGGTGACCTGCACGCCCACCAGGTCCCCGGC
>NZ_JAVREZ010000230.1:0-465 GCF_031845645.1 Streptomyces doebereineriae | reverse complement strand
ACCTCGGCGCGTGGCTCCTCCGTATAACCCAACCCGAAGCGCACCACGTACTGCTTGTAGAGGGTGACGTACGGAGCGGCGGCCAGGGCGGCCTGCATCGCCGTGGCATCGCCGATCGCGGTGATCACGTAGGGCGGGCTGTAGGTCCGGCCGTTGAGCAGCAGGGTATTGCCGACGCAGCGCGGTGCCGACGTCGCGATGATGCGTTGGTCCTGCATCTGGATGCCCTCGGCGCCCGCGCTCCACAATGCGTTCAGGACGGCCTGGATGTCCTGTTGGTGCACCACCAGGTCGTCGGGGGAGGCGTCGCGGGGAAAGCGGCCCTGGGCGTCGCGCTGGGCGTCGTTGAGGGTGACGACCAGTCCGGGTCCCCGCATGGGCACCGTGCCCGCATCGACGGCCAATTCGGCGGAACGCCGGGTGATGGCTGCCAGCGCCGCGTGTGATTCCGGGGATCCACCGTGA
>NZ_JAVREZ010000229.1:0-465 GCF_031845645.1 Streptomyces doebereineriae | reverse complement strand
GATCACCACATCGGCCACCGAGGCGCTGGACCGGGACCCGGGCGTCGGCTGCATCGTCATCACCGGCAGCGGCGAGAAGGCGTTCGCGGCGGGTGCGGACATCAAGGAGATGCAGCCGCAGAGCTATATGGACATGTATCTCAGCGACTGGTTCACCGCCTGGGACCGGCTCGGCCAGCTGCGGACGCCGGCGATCGCCGCCGTACGGGGCTACGCCCTGGGCGGGGGCTGCGAGTTGGCGATGCTCTGTGATCTGGTGATCGCCTCGGAGTCGGCCGTCTTCGGGCAGCCGGAGATCCGGCTCGGGGTGATCCCGGGCATCGGCGGCTCGCAGCGGCTGACCCGGGCGGTCGGCAAGGCCAAGGCGATGGACCTCTGTCTCACCGGCCGGAACATGGACGTCCAGGAAGCGGAACGGGCCGGGCTGGTGTCCCGGATCGTCCCGGACGCGGATCTCCTGACGGA
>NZ_JAVREZ010000228.1:0-465 GCF_031845645.1 Streptomyces doebereineriae | reverse complement strand
CTGGGCAGCAGGACCCGGGCGACCGGCTCGCTGCTCCGCAGCTCCTGGTAGATCGGCGGTATCTCGATCGCGGACGGCCGGTGGAACGGGTAGCCGCGCGGGCACCCGGTGCCGGTGGTCTCGACGGCGGTCTCGGTTTCCATTCGCTCTCCCGGTGAGGACGGCGGAGTCGGTGGTCGTTCCACGGTCCACGGTCACAGGGGCGGCTGAGTCTCCGCTTATGCACCGCTTGCCCCTCGCGGAACCCGCGGAACCCGCGGAACGCGCGGAACCCGCGAAACCCGCGGAACCCGCGAAACCCGCGGAACCCGGCGGGACTCGCGGAAGAGTTCGGGTGCGGGGCAGCGCCCGGTTTCAGCGGCGCGAGCGGAGGACGGCGACGGTGGTGAGCCAGGTCAGGCCGAGGGTGAACCACGGCGCGGCCTGCGCCTGGCTGCCGGTGAGGAAGGTCGCGGCGCCCAGGAC
>NZ_JAVREZ010000227.1:0-466 GCF_031845645.1 Streptomyces doebereineriae | reverse complement strand
TATCCGCACCGGACAAGCGCACTTCACCCCCCTGTGCCCGAGCCCGGTGTGCGGCGGCGCGCAGCAGTCGCCCGCTGCCGCACACCGGGTCCCGAACAATCTCGCCTCCTCGAGGAGCGGCCAGCCCCGCGAAGAGGTACGCCAGGTCGTTTGACGTGAAGTAGTCATCGCCACGCGCATAGCGTGTCGAGTACGTGTCGAGGAGCACGTCAAGGAGCCTCGCGTCAGGATCCAGCCGCCGCACCTCCGCGATCAGCTCACGGAGGGCCGGGTCGATGAGCTCGAAGGGACGGCTCACACCTTCGTCGCGATACGCAGGAAGACTGTGGGCGCGAGCAACGGGCGTACGCGGCCACACTGCGCCGAGCCTGGCCCCCGCTGACTCCGAACCCGGTCCCCACAACCGGTCCACCTCCGCCAGTGATCCATAGCGGGACCAGCAGTGAAGGTAGACCACTTGAAAGGC
>NZ_JAVREZ010000226.1:0-466 GCF_031845645.1 Streptomyces doebereineriae | reverse complement strand
CACTCCGCCAGGTCCAGCCGCATCCGCAGCAGCGAATCGGCGCCGGGCCGCACCCGGCCGACCGGCCCGCGCGACGCGGTGCCGCCGCCGAAGAACGCCTCGAACACGTCCCCCAGACCGCCGAACCCGCTGAACCCGCCGGGCGCTCCGCCCACCGATTCCATCGGGTCGCCGCCCAGGTCGACGATGCGGCGCTTCTCCGGATCCGAGAGCACCTCATAGGCGACCTGGATCTCGGTGAACCGGGCCTGCGCTTCCTCGTCGGGGTTGACGTCGGGGTGCAGCTCACGCGCCAGCCGCCGGTAGGCACGTTTGACCTCCGAATCGCTCGCGCCTTTGCTCACTCCGAGCAAGCCGTAATAATCGCGTGCCACGCTGACCTTGCCTGACCTTTCTATGCCGGACTAGCCGGCTGATTTACCGGGTACCTAAGACTTCGCCGATGTAAAGAGCAACCGCCGCGACA
>NZ_JAVREZ010000225.1:0-466 GCF_031845645.1 Streptomyces doebereineriae | reverse complement strand
AAGCGATCGCCCACGAGCCGTTGCGGCTGCCTCCACCGGACAGCGAGCCGGTGATGAGCTCGCGGGTCGCGGCATCACCTGCCGCATACAGTCCGGGAACCGTTGTCGCGCAATCGGGTCCGACGAGCCGGAGACCGCCGGTGCCGCGCACCGATCCCTCGTACACCATCCGGATCGGGTAGGCGGTGGTGAACGGATCGATGCCGGCCTTGTCCAGCGGCAGGAAGTAGTTCGGCTGGGCGTCGCGCATGGTCTGGCGGATGTTCTCGGGTGCCCGGTCCAGCCGGGCGAACACCCGCTCGCCGCGGGTCAGGGCCCGCTGCGCATCCTGGCGCCCGCTCAGCCCGCGCTGGGTGGTGAACGGGCGACCGTGCTCGTCATAGAAGCTGCCCCACTGCAGCATTCGGCCTTTGGTGTGAACGCCCCATTCGGGGGCCAGCGCGTAGGCGGTGCAGAACTCCATTCC
>NZ_JAVREZ010000224.1:0-466 GCF_031845645.1 Streptomyces doebereineriae | reverse complement strand
CGTCCCCGGTTAGCGAGGCGGGGCCCACCCCGGCCCGCCGGGCTAGGGCCACGGCCGCCAGGGTCGAGTGCACGCCCAGCTTCCCCAACACGTTCTGCATGTGCGTGCGCACCGTGTGCGGGGACAGGAAGAGCCGCTCCGCGACCGCCTTGCGGCCCAGACCCGCCACCATGCAGCGCAGGACCTCACGCTCGCGGGGCGTCAGCGACTCGACGAGCTGTTCGCTCTCGGTGCGGTGCTTGCGGGCCGCCGTCAGCTCACGCAGCACACCCGTCAGCAGGGCGGCCGGCAGGTGGGTCTCGTCGCGCAGCACACCGCGTATGACGGTCAGCAGACGCTGCAGCGAGCAGTCCTTGGCCACCCAGCCCGACGCCCCGGCCTGCAGGGCGGCCGCCGCCCTGCGTGGGTCGTCCCGCTCGGCGAGCACCACCGTCCGGATGTGCGGCTGGCCCGAACGCACCCCGGC
>NZ_JAVREZ010000223.1:0-466 GCF_031845645.1 Streptomyces doebereineriae | reverse complement strand
TTCCGTGAACTTCACGCGTTGGAGCGCCCGCCTTCCCGGAACGCAGCGCCGAGCCGCCGCGCGGGACGACCGCAGTCCCGTGCCCGCCGCCCGGGCCGAGTACGCCCAGGCGCAGACCGCGGCCACCCTGCCGGACGGCACACCCCCGGCCCCGCCCGGGACCGCCCCCGCGCAGGCCGTCCCCGGCCCCGCCCTGGACGACCTCTCGGCCCGCGAGATCCTCGGCCGGCTCCCCGTCGCCGTGGCGCTGCTGCACGGCCCGGACCACCGGGTCGCGTACGTCAACGACGCGTACGAGGCCGCGTTCGGCCCCCGCCCCTGCGGCGCCCCCGCCGCCGAGGCCCTGCCCGAGCTCGCCGAGCTGAGCGTGCTGCCCCTGCTGGACCAGGTCCTGCGCAGCGGCACCGCCCGTACGGTCAAGTCCCGCAGGACCGCCGGGGGCAGCTCGTACACCGTGACGTGCACC
>NZ_JAVREZ010000222.1:0-467 GCF_031845645.1 Streptomyces doebereineriae | reverse complement strand
CACCCGGACCATCGACCCGCGCGTCTGCCCCGACATCCCGACCATGCTGCCGGGCGTCGTGACGGTCTCCGCGACGGGCGCCAAGGGCCTGAAGTCCTCGTACTCCAACTACGGCAAGGGCGTCATCGACGTGGCCGCCCCGGGCGGTGACTCGACAGTCTACCAGACCCCCGAGCCCCCGGCCGTCAACGGGCTGATCCTCTCGACGCTGCCCGGCGGCCGGTTCGGCTACAAGGCCGGTACGTCGATGGCCTCCCCGCACGTCGCGGGCGTCGTGGCCCTGATCAAGTCCCGCCACCCCAACGCCTCACCGGCCGCGGTGAAGGTGCTGCTGGGCCTCCAGGCGGACGCGAAGGCGTGCGGAGCGCCGTACGACATCGACGGCGACGGGACCGTCGACGCGGTCTGCGAGGGCACCAAGGTCTACAACGGCTTCTACGGGGCCGGAGTGGTGGACGCGCTGGACG
>NZ_JAVREZ010000221.1:0-467 GCF_031845645.1 Streptomyces doebereineriae | reverse complement strand
CTCAGGGGCTCCGGAGCTATGCGGCCCCGGAGCCCCGTCCGTCCGTCGGCTAGAGCTACTTGGACGGCTCCGCCACGGCGTCGCTCCAGGACTTGAGAACCTTTACGACCGGCTTGAAATACGAAACATCCCGACCCTTCTTCGTGGTGTACTCCACCAGTTCGATGGAAAGTTCCGCGAGGGCTTCACCGCCCACCTTGTCCAACGCATTGCCGATCTCGTGCAGCGTCTCGGCGAGCTTCCAAGAGGAAGTCTGGAAACGGAAAATTCCCAGGTCGTAGTCCTCGGCGAGCCGGAACAGAATGGAAATGCTCGGACCCGGACCCCGCTTCGCCTTCCAAGCAGCCTTGCGGTCCTCCATCAGCCGGGGGCAACCGCACGCAATGCCCTTGTCCGACTCCGGGGAAAGGAACTCCACCCCGTCACAGTGGTGGATAAGGACGTTGCCGTTCCACAGCTTCATGTCC
>NZ_JAVREZ010000220.1:0-467 GCF_031845645.1 Streptomyces doebereineriae | reverse complement strand
CATCTGTCACGCTCCATCTCAAGCCCGAAGACGTCGAGGATCAGCTGCACGACTACACCGCCCAGTGGAAGATCAGAGAGCTCGTCAAGAAGTACTCCGACTTCATCGCCTGGCCCATCCGAATGCAGGTCGAGCAACGGACGCCGGCCACGGAGGCAGGCGGAGCGGACAACGTCTCCGTCGAGACGCAGACCCTGAACTCGATGAAAGCGTTGTGGGCCAAGCCCAAAGACGAGGTCTCCGAGCAGGAATACCACGAGTTCTACAAGGACATCGCCCATGCCTGGGACGATCCACTCACGGTCATCTCGATGAAAGGCGAGGGCACCTTCGAGTACCAGGCGTTGTTGTTCATCCCCTCGCACGCCCCGTTCGACCTGTTCACGCGGGATGCCGGCACCGGGGTTCAGCTCTACATCAGGCGCGTCTTCGTCATGGGCGATTGCGACGAACTGATCCCCAGATAC
>NZ_JAVREZ010000219.1:0-467 GCF_031845645.1 Streptomyces doebereineriae | reverse complement strand
GGCCAGCGGGTTGAGGCCGGCCAGCTTGATGTCGCCGCCGTTGACCTGCTGCAGATCGGGCTCGACGGCCTGATAGTTCTTGAGGATCGCGTCGTCGTCGTCACCCTTGAGGGGAACGCTGATGAACGTGTGACGCTGGTCCTCTGTCTTCATCGCGGCGAGCGAGGCGACGTCAGGCGCCTTCAGCCAGCCGACCCAGGCCTGGACCTGGTCCGGGTGATCCTTGACCACCTGGTCGAGTTCCCCTGTGACCTTCTTCTGCCACGCTTTGTCGGTGACCAACTTGTCATCCGGCGGCGTCAGGATGGCGACGACATGGCTGGTGCGGTCGCGGCCGTAGACCTCGTCGCCCAACAGCGACGCCTGCACCGACTGGCTGCCCTCGTCGTAGAAACCACTCTGCGTGACGTGCTCTCCGAGACTGGCGCCGTAGACGCCGCCACCTAGGCACAGCGCCACCATGACAC
>NZ_JAVREZ010000218.1:0-467 GCF_031845645.1 Streptomyces doebereineriae | reverse complement strand
ACTCTAGACCGTCCCCGATAACGCCCCCAGGCGTAGAGGAACCCCGCCGCGAACCCCGCCACATGCGCCAGATATGCCACCCCCGGCCCCGCGTCCGCCGCCTGGGCCGCCGCCCACTGGAGCCCGAACCAGAAGACCAGCACGATCCAGGCGGGGAAACGCAGCGGCAGAAAGAAGAGGAACGGGAACAGGCTGGTCACCCTGGCCCGGGGGAAGAGGTAAAGGAAGGCGCCGAGTACGGCCGAGATCGCCCCCGAGGCGCCGACCAGCGTCTGTTCCGAGTCCGCGTGCACCGCCGCGTAGCAGACGAGGGCCAGATAGCCGCACCCCACGTAGAAGAGGGCGAAGTGCGCCCGACCCATGCGTTCCTCGGCCATCGCCCCGAACACGTACAGGAAGAGCAGGTTGCCCAGCAGGTGCAGCCAGCTGCCGTGCACGAACAGCGCGGTGAACGGGGTGAGCAGGGC
>NZ_JAVREZ010000217.1:0-467 GCF_031845645.1 Streptomyces doebereineriae | reverse complement strand
GTCCCCAATCCCGGTGCAGCGCAGAGTAGTAGTCATAGGCGATCAGCGGCCCCAGCCACAGCACCAGGCCGAGGACGCCGTCGCCCAGGCCCTCGGCAACGCTGATGCATATCGACAGCAGGGGCGAGTACCGCCGCGGAACGGGGTCCGACTGCAAACGCGCGTAGAAGTAGCAGAAACCTATGGCGGACAACGCGATGCTGGTCAGATCCGCGATCACCGGGTTGACCAATGACGCGACGTACCACCGAGTCAGGTAGAGCAGCCATGGCGTCGCCAGCATCAGCACCGACGTCACCGGCGGTGACAGCACCACCCGGGCCGCCCGTGACCCGAGCACCGTGTCGATTCGCGCGCGGCCCTTCGGGCTCGAGGACTCGCGCAGAGCGGTCACCGGCCGGCCCAACGCCAGCAGGAACGGCACCACGTACAGCAACAGCAGCACCTGCAGGGCCCGCCCCCAGAAC
>NZ_JAVREZ010000216.1:0-467 GCF_031845645.1 Streptomyces doebereineriae | reverse complement strand
GATCAGCTGAGCACGCCCCAGCGTGTGGAACCGGAGGTTGAAACCGACCACCGCGGGCGAGGAGTCACTGTCGATACCGAGCGTGTCGGTGTCCACCGCGTACACGGTGAACACATAGCGGTGGTTCTCCCCGGCGGGCGGCGCGGCCCCGCCGAAGCCCTTCGACCCGTAGTCGTTACGGGCCTGGACGGCACCCTCGGGCAGCCCCTCGAACGAACCGCTGCCCGCACCGGCCGGCAGCTCGGTCACCGACGCCGGGATGTCGAAGACCACCCAGTGCCAGAACCCGCTCCCCGTCGGGGCGTCCGGGTCGAAACACGTCACGGCGAAGCTCTTGGCCTCCGCCGGGAACCCCTCCCACCGCAGATGCGGCGAAGTGTTCCCGGACGCAAGCACCTGGGCGTCCCCCAGCACTGCCCCCGGGGCGAGATCCTTGCTCGTCACGGTGAACGCGGGCACCTCCGGAT
>NZ_JAVREZ010000215.1:0-468 GCF_031845645.1 Streptomyces doebereineriae | reverse complement strand
ATGTGGAACATCGCCACGAGGGCGATGGCGATGCCGCGCAGTCCGTCCAGATCGTGGCGGTAGAAACCCGATGCACGGGTACCCATGACTGCGCGTGGAACGGAACCGGATTCGGTGCCGGGCTCCGTCCGGGGGGCGTCAAGGGTTTTCATGGTCGAGGCCAATTTACCTAACATCGGCCTGCCGCTCACATTTCGGATGGGTGCGTCACAGTCTGTGAGCAAAGGGCTAGGCTGCCCGACTGTGGCTGAGCTGACACCAGCGCAGATCAATGCCATCGACGCCGCCCACATCTGGCATCCCTACAGTGCCATGGGCTCGGCGGCGCTTCCGCCGGTGGTGGCGGTCGGTGCCAAAGGCGCGTGGCTGACTGTGATTGACCCTACTGACGGCGCACCGATCGAGGTGATCGATGCGATGGCGTCCTGGTGGACCGCCGTGCACGGACACGGGCACCCGGTACTGGAC
>NZ_JAVREZ010000214.1:0-468 GCF_031845645.1 Streptomyces doebereineriae | reverse complement strand
GCACTCCCCCTTGACGCCCTCGCAGTACAGCCCGGCGCCCTCCATGCCGAGACGGATGTCGCGCAGCAACGGCTCCATCCGGGTGGATGCCATCATGGCGTAGTCGACGTTGTAGTCGGTGGCCGGTGTCAGGTTGCGGTATCCCGCGGCCCAGGCCTCGCGGAATGTGTTGTCGAACACCATGAATTCGAGCTCCGTACCGACGTACGGCACCAGCTTTCGCTCGGTCAGCCGGTCGATCTGGCGGTTGAGGATGCTACGCGGAGCCTGCTCGACGGGGCGACCGTCCAGCCACGACAGATCCGCCATCACCAGCGCGGTGCCCGGCAGCCACGGGATCAACCGCAAGGTGCTGAAGTCGGCGGTCATCACCATGTCGCCGTAGCCGGTGTCCCAACTCGACATCGAGTAGCCACCGACAGTGTTCATGTCAACGTCGACCGCGAGCAGGTAGTTACAACACTCCGC
>NZ_JAVREZ010000213.1:0-468 GCF_031845645.1 Streptomyces doebereineriae | reverse complement strand
GGGACGCACGCACTGGACCCGCGTCGACCGCGACTATGGACGACTCCGCATCGACACGCTAACCCTCTTCAGCGATCTCGCCAACGAAACCCGCGAGCCTCTTGATGATTCGGCAGAAGCCCACTATTCCAACGTCACCAACAAATTGTCGGAAGTGGATCGTCAAGCGGCTAGGGCATGTCTCCGAACTTCGGGGTGCTGGCCAGCGAGGATTGGCCGGTGACGCGGATGGGTGTGATTTCTGATGAGTTCTGGGCGGTGGTCGAGCCGTTGATGCCCTCAGATGAGGGCAAGTGCGGCGGGAGATTTGGCGATCACCGACTGATCCTGGAAGGAATCACGTGGCGGTTCCGCACGGGTAGTCCGTGGCGGGATCCGTTTCCTGTCGGCAACCCACGTTCACATGTGAGCGAGGCCCAAGCCACTCATACCGTCTAGTCTCTATCGGGGACTAGGGCGGAGTAAACA
>NZ_JAVREZ010000212.1:0-468 GCF_031845645.1 Streptomyces doebereineriae | reverse complement strand
CACGAGGGCAGGGTCGCGATGGGCCCGGAAAGCGTGGGTGAGGACAGCAAGTTCAACAAGTTCCTCTACTTCCTGTCCTTCGGCGGCCTGTTCATCGGACTCTCGGTGTTCCAGATCGAATACGACTTCGGCGTCGAGCAGTTCCGCCTGGTACTGCAGCCGATGATGATCGCGGGCGCCGCGGCGCTGGCCGCGGTCGCTGCGCGACTGGTACTGGGCCCGGGCGCGGCCTTGATCGCCGCCGGGTTCGCGATAGCCCTGCGCGGGGCCGTGGCCTTCATCGTCGGCCCGGTACTCGGTGCACCGACGAGTTGGTTCGCGCTCTACCTCGGCCCCGCACTGGTGGTCGAACTCATCGCGCTGACCCCGCTTGTCAAGCGGCCCATCCTTTTCGGCGCGGTGGCCGGTCTCGGCGTGGCGACCGTCGGACTGTGGCTGGAGTCGTTGTGGATCGGCGCGGTCTATCAC
>NZ_JAVREZ010000211.1:0-468 GCF_031845645.1 Streptomyces doebereineriae | reverse complement strand
GCTGAGCACGCTGGAGAGCCGGGGGTTCGCGATCCGGGACACCTCGGGACGCGGCTACGCGGCGGGCCCGGAGCTGGTGCGGCTGGGCCGGCCCGCGGGGTTCGGCCGCGCGGCCCGCGAGCGGCTGGGGCCCGTCCTGGCGGACGCGGCCGGGCGGACCGGCGAGACGGTGTGGAGCGCGGCCCTCTTCGGTGACCAGGTCATCGTCACCGACGGCCGCGAGTCGGCCCATCCGGTGCGCGTGGCGCTGGAGCTGGGGCGGACCGGACCGGCCCACGCGGGAGCGGGCGGGCTGCAGCTGCTCTCCCGGATGACGGCGGACCAGGTGTGCGCGCTGTACCCGTACGAGGAGCTGGAGCCGGTCACCCCGGCCACGCTCACCTCACGGACGGCCCTGCTGGACGAGCTGGCGCTGATCCGCCGGACCGGCCACGCCGTCAGCCGGGGCGCGTCCGTCCCGGGGATGAC
>NZ_JAVREZ010000210.1:0-468 GCF_031845645.1 Streptomyces doebereineriae | reverse complement strand
GTCGTGACCTGGTTGCTCCGGTCCGCTCGCCGGTCCGGTGTGCCGGGCCCGGCCGCCGAGCCCGTCGGGCCCGGGTCCAGCTGCCGTACCCGGTTCCTTCTGGCTCGGCTGCCGAGCCCGGTGTTTCCGGGTTCATCCGCCGTGCCCGGCCTTTCCGGGGTTCATCCACCGTGCCCCTCGGTCCGGGCCCGGCCGCCGCGCCCGTCCGGTCCGGGCCCGGCCGTCCCGCCCGGCTCCTCCGGGCTCAGCCGCCGCGGTACTTGGGGGTCGGTGGCGCCGTGATGCCGGGGAGTCCGGCCGCCAGCCACTTGCGGTACGACACCATCCAGGCGCTGTCCTTCCCGCCCGCGCGGTAGTCGACCAGGACCTTGTTGACCCGGGCCACCAGATCGTCGGCGCCCTTCTTCGCCGCGACGCCGTAGTACTCGGTGGTGAACGGCCCCGCGCCCTTGAGGGCCACCGCCGGGT
>NZ_JAVREZ010000209.1:0-468 GCF_031845645.1 Streptomyces doebereineriae | reverse complement strand
GGCCGAGACCCTGCGCCTGGAGATCGTCGGCACCCCGGTCCGCGTCATCGAGGTGGCCCCCGGCATGGTCAAGACCGACGAGTTCGCCACCACCCGCTTCCGCGGCGACACCGAGAAGGCCGCCAAGGTCTACGCGGGCGTGGACGCCCCCCTCACCGCCGAGGACGTGGCCGACACGATCGGCTGGGCCGTCACCCGCCCCAGCCACGTCAACATCGACCTCCTGGTGGTCCGCCCCCGCGCCCAGGCATCCAACACGAAGGTCCACCGCACCCTGTAGCGGATGCAGTGGACCGGGCGGCGGTGCTGGAGACGGCTGGGGCAACGGGGCCTCAGCCCTTCACACACACCACCTGCTTGAGCTTCGCGACGACCTCGACCAGGTCCCGCTGCTGGTCGATGACCTGCTCGATCGGCTTGTACGCGCCGGGGATCTCGTCCACCACCCCGGAGTCCTTGCGGCAATAC
>NZ_JAVREZ010000208.1:0-469 GCF_031845645.1 Streptomyces doebereineriae | reverse complement strand
CTACCGGGGCCCGTACGACGGCGGCGGGCGCTGCCCGGCGATCAGCTGCCCGGACGACCACACCCTGGTGTTCCGGCTGCGCCGCCCCTTCGCCGACTTCGACTTCCTGATGGCCCAGCCGAACACCGCGCCGGTCCCGGCCCACCAGGACCGGCGGGGGCGGTACGGGCAGGGGCCGGTCTGCTCGGGGCCGTACCGCATCGCCCGCTACGAGCCCGGCACCCGGCTGCACCTCACCCGCAGCCGCTGGTGGGACCGGGACTCCGACCCGGTGCGGCCCGCCCTCTTCGACGAGCTGACCGTCGACTTCGGGGTGGAGGTCGACGAGCTGGACCGGCGGCTGCTGGCGGGCGAGTTCCACGTGGACGCCGAGGGCCGGGGCATCCAGCACACCGGCCGGGACCGCATCCTCGCCGACGAGACGCTGCGGGCCCGCGCCGACAACCCGGCCACCGGCTTCCTCCAGTAC
>NZ_JAVREZ010000207.1:0-469 GCF_031845645.1 Streptomyces doebereineriae | reverse complement strand
CGAAAGAACCCAACCTGGTCATGTATTGCCCGCCCGCACCCGACATGCTGATGCGGGGCGCGGTCAACGCACCCCGACCCAACGATCTCGGCCTGCAGAACTCCCAGACCCCTGGGTATCCGATCGGGCCCGAGGTGGTCAACGACCCGGTCAAGATCCCGACCCTGGCCCAGCTGGCCTACAAATGGCGCAGCATCCTGAAAGGTGGCCCGCAGTGAGCAATTCCGACGATGACTCCGTCGACGACCACGGTGAATCGGTGCTGACGTTGGAGGATCCCGCAGAAGACACAGCAAACGACGTCGAGCCCGAGCCTGACGAAACCGTCACGGCCGGCCGGCTCAGGCGCCGCCTCGTGGCGGGACTTCTCGCACTGGTGGCCGTCGCCGCCACGGCCGCGTTGGTGGTCTTGTCGATCAGTGAGTACCACCACCGCCAGGACGAATCGCTGCGCGCCGGGGCCGTGCAG
>NZ_JAVREZ010000206.1:0-469 GCF_031845645.1 Streptomyces doebereineriae | reverse complement strand
CGGTGAGGGTGTAGTCGCCGGTTTCATCACGGCTCAGGGAATTCCGTGAGGTGCCGGATTCCGGGCGGGTGGGCAATCCGGGCAGGGGGTGGGGGTAAGTGATGAGCAGTCCGTCGTCGGTGACGTGAATGACACCGTTGGCATCGATCTCCAGACGTTCGTCGACGGTTGAGGACCAGGAGGGTCCGAAGAACCGGCCGACGCTGTAACCGGATTCGAAGCGACGCGTGAACGCCAGGGGCAGTACACCGGGGAGCCTCACGTCGGTCTGAGGAAGGAACATGCGGCCGGATGCGAGGTCAACCGGGTCGGTGCCTCCGCTGGTGCGCTCGCTGTCGGGCCGGTTGTGGGTACCTTCGGGTGAGCGGTTCTCCAGCCTCCGGGCGTCGGAGGCGATGTCGGCGGCCTCCTTCACCACGCGGGCACCCTTGACACCTGCCCCGGCGCCGCCGGTCGCGACGGTGAGGAC
>NZ_JAVREZ010000205.1:0-469 GCF_031845645.1 Streptomyces doebereineriae | reverse complement strand
CCGCAGCGTGATGGTGCCCTGGCTGCGGGGCTTGAGCAGGATAGGGCCCATCACGACGGCGTGACCGTACGGGTCACCGATCCCTTCGTCGAAGAAGGGGGCCGGGGCGAAGATCAGTTCGAGGTCAGGGAGATCCAGTTCCGGCCTGCTGCGGACGAATCCGTACGCCTCGCCGACGTTGGAGGTCAGCATGCCGCGACGGCGAGCCAGATAGTTGACCAGTTCGAGCGGCTTCTCGGCGGCGAACAGGCTGTCGTCGCGGACGTCGAACCCCAGCGGGACCACCAGGTGGTCAAGGAGATTGGTGCCGACAGCGGGCGCGTGCCGGGTCACCTCGATCCCGTGGCGCGCCAGCTGGTCCCGGTCTCCGATTCCCGACAGCATCAGCAGGTGCGGGGAATTGATCGCGCCTCCGCACAGGATGACCTCGCGGCGTGCCGTCACCACATCCCGCACGCCGCCCTTGTCG
>NZ_JAVREZ010000204.1:0-470 GCF_031845645.1 Streptomyces doebereineriae | reverse complement strand
GAACAGCACCAGCACCAGGCTCAGGGCGCTGACCACCAGGATGGCTGCGATCGGCACCTTGCGGGAGCTGATCGTGGACAGGAATGCGGGCAGCTGGCGGTCGCGGCTCATCGAGAACAACAACCGGCTGGTGGCGGCCTGGGCGGCCATCGCGTTGGCGAAACCGACGGCCAGCACGTTGACCACGAAGAACGCGTTCATCCAGCCGGTGCTCGACGCGGCCTGCACCAGCAGGAAGAACGCGTTGCCCCCCTCGTCGTCACTGAACGATTCGCGGCCTCCGGCCAGCAGGCTGGCCAGCCAGGTCTGGGTGATGAACAGGAACGCCACCACGAACAGGGCGACGATCATCGCCCGGCCGGCCGGATTCTTCTTACCGGTCGATTCCTCGGCCAGTGTCGAGATGCCGTCGAAGCCCAAGAAGCTCAGCACCGCGATCGACAGCGCGGCCGCGATCAACGGCGCGGTGA
>NZ_JAVREZ010000203.1:0-470 GCF_031845645.1 Streptomyces doebereineriae | reverse complement strand
CAATATAATCTGCGCGAGATTTGAATAAATTTTTTACTTCAAAAACGGATTATATTGTTTCTCAAAGCCAATTGAAGTAGGATTCCCATGACCGGAAAAAACCTGCGTATCATTATCCAGAATGAAAAGTTTAGTTTTAATACCATCAATCAGCTGATCATAATTTCCTTTATACAAATCTGTTCTGCCAATACTCCCTTCAAAAAGAACATCACCTGAGATCATGAATTTCTGATTTTCATTATGATAAACCACACTTCCCGGAGAATGTCCAGGAACATGATAAATTTTAAACTTTTCTCCATCCAGCTCCAGCTCATCCCCTTCTTTGATATATTCAACATCTACTTTTACGGGATCTATCTGCATTCCGAATCTGATACCGCTTGCCTGAAGCATATCCAGTACCTCCTGATCTTCCTGATGCATATTCACCGGTATATTAAACTTGTCAAACGCCCATTGAAGTC
>NZ_JAVREZ010000202.1:0-470 GCF_031845645.1 Streptomyces doebereineriae | reverse complement strand
AAATACCACTACCTGGCCAACCAGCAGCAGACCGACGGCGATTACGGTCTCTACCGCATCGACATCAGCCCGCAGGGCGGCGGGCCCGGCCCGCATTTCCACCGGACCATGTCGGAGGCGTTCTTCGTCCTGTCGGGCACCGTCGAGCTCTACGACGGAAACGACTGGGTGGACGGCAACCAGGGCGACTTCCTGTATGTTCCACCGGGCGGAATCCACGGCTTCCGCAATGTGGCCGACGCGCCGACATCGCTTTTGATGTTGTTTGCTCCGGGCGCGCCGCGCGAGGCCTATTTCGAAGGGTTCGCCCAGTTGGCCGACCTCAACGATGAGGAACGCGCCGAGTGGTTCATCAAGAACGACAACCACTTCCTCTGAGCGACACGCCCGGGGCTTTCCTGCAGAGATGCGCCAGCGTAACGCGCTGGCCTAGACTGCATTCCGACTGAGAGGAGTCCTCGGGTGCGGGC
>NZ_JAVREZ010000201.1:0-470 GCF_031845645.1 Streptomyces doebereineriae | reverse complement strand
CTGAATAACCGCCCGAACAGGAGGACTTATGCACCGACGCAGGCTGAACATCCGCCAAGCCGTAAAAAAGCGGAAACTCAGACAAAGCAGAATTAACAGAAAGAGGTATATATGAACATCAGTAAAGAACAAGGGCTTTTAATCGCATACGGCGGCCGCCCGTATATCCCGCCGAGGGAAGTACACAAAGACTTTTTTGCCCATATCGGCTTTAACGCGTTTAAAGCATCGGGGGTACGGTGCGAGCTTCCGTTTCCGATTTTCCGATTGTCCGACAGCCGAAAATCGGAATATTTCGTCAGCGTCCGAGAGCTTGCAAAGGCAATCGCAGACAAGGAAGAAAAGGCAAAATCGGAATATCGGAAATTCCGGTCTTGATGCAAGACGGAGGAATCAGGGGATGCGGCACATCCCCTTTAATTTAACATCACTTCCCGGATTTTATATCGCTTTGCGCCTGCATCATTGCC
>NZ_JAVREZ010000200.1:0-470 GCF_031845645.1 Streptomyces doebereineriae | reverse complement strand
ATACTGCTGGGTTCCGTCAGCTCTGCTGTTGCTCGGTCAGCGGACGCCCCCGTGATCGTCGTTCGCCCCTGATCGCGGTCATCGGCCACTTGATGACAGGCCGCCGACGGCCGAGTCGAGCGGTTCTCGAGAATCGGCGATCCAAGTCCGTGATTGACCTCCGTCCAGCCTGGACGGATTCCACACGCTAACGACGCACGACGATGACTGGCGCGACAGCCTCCTGTGCGACAGCCGCGCTCACTGATCCGAGCAGCATTCCGGCGAAACCGCCTCGACCGTGGCTACCGACGACAACCAGCTGCGAACGCTCGGACTCCTCGATCAACTGCCGAGCCGGTCGTTCGAACTGAACCTCTAAATTCGCGGTGACGTCGGGATAGCGTTCTTCCCATATCGCCAGGCGCTCCGCGATGGTTTTCCGCCCGGCGGATTGCAGGGCCGACCACTCCATGGTGTACAGACTGGAC
>NZ_JAVREZ010000199.1:0-470 GCF_031845645.1 Streptomyces doebereineriae | reverse complement strand
GTCGTGATCAGGGCGGCCGCGAGGTCGCCCAGCTCCTCGGGGAGCTTCGCGGACTCGCTGCGGCCCAGGCCCGCCATCTCCACGACGGTCACCCCGTCCGCGCCCCGGACCGCCCGCACCCAGACCCGGCGGCGCTGGATGAACAGCGAGGCGGCGAGCCCGGCGATGGCGGCGATGGCGCCGCCGAGCGCCCAGCCGTTGCCCGGCTGCTGCGAGATCTGGAAGCTGGCCCACTCCTCGATGCCGTCGAAGGTGATCGAGCCCTCCCCGTCGGACAGGTCCAGCTTCTCGCCGGGGCGCAGCATCTTCTTCAGCAGCTCGCCGTCCTCGTTCTTGAACTCCTTCATCTTGGACGTGTCGAGCTGGTAGACGTTCTGCGGCAGCCCGGAGTCGACCCCGAGGGAGCCCCGGTAGGCGCTCAGGGCGAGCACCGGGAACTCCGCGCCGGGGAACTGCGAGAACATCTGGCC
>NZ_JAVREZ010000198.1:0-471 GCF_031845645.1 Streptomyces doebereineriae | reverse complement strand
GCGTCGCCGAAACCATGGCCGCCGCCTACGTCTCCGAAATCCCCGGCCTCGAACAGCTCGGCGGCCAGTCCTGGGCCAACGCCTGGGCCTTCGTACTCCTCATCCTCGTGCTCCTCTTCCGGCCCCAAGGCATCATGGGCGAGCGCGTCACGGACAGGGCGTGAGCACCATGACCACCACACAGACCACCACCCAGGTCACCGCACCCGCACCGGCCGAACCCGCCACCAGCGGCGTCCTCGCCCTCCCCCCGCACATCGCACGGGCGACCGCCACCGCAGGCGGCGCGCTCACCGTCATATCCGCCTTCCTCGCCTGGACCTGGACCTCCGCCTTCCCCGGCGACCTCACGCTCTACGGCTACCCCGGCGGCCTCCAGTGGCTCGTCCTCGTCAGCGGCGCCCTCCTCGCCCTCTTCGGCCTCTCCTCCTACGGGATCAAGGGCCTCACCTGGCTCACCCCCCAGGGCGC
>NZ_JAVREZ010000197.1:0-471 GCF_031845645.1 Streptomyces doebereineriae | reverse complement strand
AGGTCTCCTGCGCGGTAGCGGTAGCGGTAGCGGTAGCGGTAGCGGTAGCGGTAGGGGAACTGGCGGGGAGGACGGATGGCACAGCGTGGCTATCATGCCCGGTCCGACCGCGGTGGAGCGGGCGGGGAGCCGGGATGTCCCGCCTGTCCCGAGCGACGGCAGTCGGCTCGGCGAATCCCGCTCCACACTGACGGGGGTGGCCGCCGTCGGCTCGGAACCCGGACGGTCAGCAGTCAGGGCCGTTGCTTGCCCCGGAAGAACAGAGCCGCTTCGACCTGATCCGGCAGGACACCCCGGGCCTGCGCGTACTCGTGCACCCCGTCCGCGTACAGCCGGTACTGGTCCGTGGTCCAGCCGTTCTCCGGCCAGCAGGGGTCCACAGCACCGTTGGCCTTGAGGGCTCGTACGACGACGCTGTCCAGGATGACCGGGCGGTACGGCACTGTGGCCCTGTCGTGTCCGGCGAAGTAG
>NZ_JAVREZ010000196.1:0-471 GCF_031845645.1 Streptomyces doebereineriae | reverse complement strand
ATCCGTTACAGAACTCGACTGCCGGGACCCCAGCGATTGCCCGCTACCCGAAGTGCAGCGGGCCCGCGCGATCCTCCGCCCACCGTCGGGCTAGGCCAGAGCCACCCCCAGTTCCTGGGCGAACACCTTGATCATGTGCTGAACCGCAATTTCGTTGCGGCCGATGATCATATGGTCGTGCTGAACGTGACGGACTCCTTCACCGCACTGAGGGAGCATGGCGAAGTCCTCGTCGCGTACCGCGGCGTGGACCCCCTCGTAGACGGCGTCATAGGCCGCCCGCATGTCGTCATTCGTCGCCGGAACCCGGCCCATCCAGCTGTGCCGCACCGTGCAGCGGGTCGGTTCCCCCTCCGGCAACATGTCGATGATCTCCACGCCCACCGGGCTGTTCGCGAGGATGAGGTTCGGGTAGACCCAGTAGATGACACCCATGTTGGCCGACGGCTCGAACGAGGCACTCGGATCGTC
>NZ_JAVREZ010000195.1:0-471 GCF_031845645.1 Streptomyces doebereineriae | reverse complement strand
ATATCCAAATATGGAGAAGACTCACTAGGCGCTGGTTGAGAAACCAATATAGACTTTATTCTCATCATTGACTTTTATTAAAAAAATAACAACTTCCAAAGCAATAATAATGGTGCGATTTGGAGGGTGCAAATATACAAAAATTTATAATACCATTTCTCGGGAAGAATCTTGTTCTTGTGAAATAAATAGAAAAATACTTTGAAAATGAATACAAAAGAAAAGAAGCAGAGATAATACAAAAACATTTTATTTCTGTCTATAGGGAAGTAATAGTGGGCTACACAAAGAATTATTAGTAAAAATGAAAGGATAAAATAAAATTTTGTGGAGGTGAAATAAAAAATAGTCCATTTTTTTCCGTCCCCTATACTTTGATAAAATAAAAAACCTAATGTTGATTTCATTAAATAAAAAAAGAGTACAGCCAGCAGGGTGTAGCCGAATTTATTAAGCTGATACCCCAAAAGC
>NZ_JAVREZ010000194.1:0-471 GCF_031845645.1 Streptomyces doebereineriae | reverse complement strand
CGGCCTGCGGATGAGGGCGACCCGGACGCCCGTGCCCTCGGCGGCGGCCTCCAGGCCGCGGCCGACCTCGGGGTCGAGGCGGCTCGACGTGAGCGCCTTCGCACCCCAGGGACCTGGCTGTTCCACCAGCAGCCAGGTGCTCGCGGTGGCCGCGGTTCCCGACAGGGGCTCGTCGAGCGCCTGGGAGACAGTTGCGCACGTACTCACAGAGGTGAGCCTAACCTGACTTGCCCCGCGGCGACTTCCGGTGGGCTCGTCGCCTGGTCCGGAAGGGTGGCCTCCGGGGGCAGGACGTCCGCTGCTGCGCAGGCCGCAGGGGTGGAACGAGGCAGAGGCCGTGGCCTTCCGAGGGCAGGACGTCCGCTACGCCTACGCCTACGGCTTCGGCGGGAAGCGCCGTCCACGGTGATCTACCGGGACGGGACGGCCGCTAGGGGAGCGGCTGGGGCGGCCTCGGGCCCACGTAGTGCC
>NZ_JAVREZ010000193.1:0-471 GCF_031845645.1 Streptomyces doebereineriae | reverse complement strand
CGGGATAGGCAGCGGTAATTCGCTCACGACAGGTGGGTTCCGCTCCCGCTAGTAACGCTTCGATCTTGGCTTCGTTCGTCGGGAGGAGTTTGAGGAAGCGAGTGAACAACCGGCCCTCGTCGGCGTTCGTACCGACGATCAGCGGCACACGGTACGCCTCGCCGTCGCGCATCGCTTGAATGGGCTCGGACGGTAGATAGTCGGTTCCGAATGTGCATCCCACCGGGTAACCGCCAGCAAGGTCCGATGCACTCGTGGTGAGCAAGCGATCGAATGCATTCACCAGTTGAGCCGGACGCGCCGCCAACAGGAGGCGGGCGGGCTCCCGCTCGTCGGCGCAGA
Organism: Streptomyces doebereineriae; assembly: GCF_031845645.1. Taxonomy (NCBI): domain Bacteria; kingdom Bacillati; phylum Actinomycetota; class Actinomycetes; order Kitasatosporales; family Streptomycetaceae; genus Streptomyces; species Streptomyces doebereineriae. The sequence continues at coordinate 129 of NZ_JAVREZ010000193.1, read as the reverse complement.
GAATGGATGCGAACTTGGCGGCGAACTCCGCGGCCAGCTCCTGGGAGCGGGATAGCGCGCCGGCCGGACTTTGTGAGATAGCCTGTGCGAAAAGCCCTTTAGCCGCCGGCACGGCCAGCAAAGTGGTAA
>NZ_JAVREZ010000192.1:0-472 GCF_031845645.1 Streptomyces doebereineriae | reverse complement strand
CGCAGTTGGGAGCGCAGGTGGTGTCGACTGATGACGTGCGGCGTCAACTCCACGATGCGCGTGTCATCGCGGGACCGGCAGGTGTACTGGATTCCGGCCTCTACACACCGCAGAATGTCGCGGCCGTCTACGACGAGGTGCTGCGGCGCGCGGGGGAACAACTGGCCGGCGGGGTTTCGGTCATTCTCGACGGTACCTGGCGGGATCCGCGCCAACGGCAACGTGCGCATCGACTTGCAGCCGACACGGCCACGCCCATAGTGGAATTCACGTGTGTCGCCCCGCTGGACAGCGCATCGGCCCGGATCCAGTCCCGGGCTTCGACCACGTCTGATGCAACCCCCGAGATCGCGGTTGCCCTGGCTGAGCAGGACGGGCACCCGCCAAGTGGTCATGAGATCGACACCAGTCGGCCCCTGTCCGAATCCGTGGCCGAGGCCCGCCGTCTGTGTGGGCTTGCGGTCTAGCCGAC
>NZ_JAVREZ010000191.1:0-472 GCF_031845645.1 Streptomyces doebereineriae | reverse complement strand
AAGCTGGCCGGGGTAGATGAAATAGCCTTTGACTTTGACGGCATCGTCTTTGATTTCGGGCGTGATGATGCTGTCCGGCATAGCGGCGTAATCAATGCTGCTGTCGCCGGCCTGCATATAGTCGGTGAAGTTTTCGCTGATAAAGCGGTAGAAAAGTGTGCCGAGAACGTATTGTTTAAAGTCCCAGCCATCCACCGCGCCGCGTACTTCGTCGGCGATTTTCCAAATTTGGCGGTGCAGTTGGGCGCGTTGTTGCATTTCGGTCATCATCGAAATCCATATATAAAGTTAAACAAATCAAAATCGCCTGATATTTTCAGACGATTTTTTTACGGGCATTCAAATTAAGCCAAATTTTCCAGCATCCATTTGACGTAGCGGTTGACACCTGCTTTGACATCGAAAAATTCTTCCTTATATCCGGCTTCGCGCAATTTGGTGATGTCGGCTTGGGTGAAGCCCTGGTATTTGC
>NZ_JAVREZ010000190.1:0-472 GCF_031845645.1 Streptomyces doebereineriae | reverse complement strand
CGGGCACTGCGCGGCCACCGCGTGGGCACTGCGCGGCCACCGCGTGGGCGCTGCACGGCCACCGCTTGGGCCCTGCGCGTCAGAATCGCGCCACTCCACCGAATACCGGACAGCACAGCACCCCAGTCGGACAAGAACTGGTCAAAAACTTGTGAGGCAATTGTCGGCACACCGTCAACTTCGCTCATTCGGTGGCACGCTCTCCGCTCGTAGTCCCCCCACAGGACGACCAACGGAGAACACCTATGAACCTCCACACCACCCCCCACAACTCCCTGACGAACCGCACCACCCGCACCACTCGCACCACTCGCTCCTCCCGTCGGCTCGCAGCGCTCGCGGCAGCCGCCGCGATGGTGGTCGCCGGTGTCCAGACCGGATCGGCCGTCGCCACCCCCGGCGACAGCGGAACCGACAAAACCCCCACGGCCTCCGCGCCCTTCTCCTCCGCCGCCGCGCTCGGCATCAACTC
>NZ_JAVREZ010000189.1:0-473 GCF_031845645.1 Streptomyces doebereineriae | reverse complement strand
TGGTAGCCGAGGAGCTGCCCGATGGAGCCGTCGGCCTTGGCGACCTCGCGGATCACCCGGTACGCGGTCGTCCAGTCCTGGCCCCCGCCGCCGTGTTCGGCCGGGCCGAGCAGGGTGACGAGCCCGGAGTCCTTGAGCAGCTGGACCTCGGTGTACGGGGTGGCGCCCGCCTTGTCACGGGCGGCGGCGTCGGTGGCGAGGATCGCGGCGACCTCGGCCGCGCGCTCGATCCAGCCCCGGGGGCTGTCGGGGGCCGGGAGGGTCTTCCACTGGGTGGGCGCTGCGGTGATCATGAGAGACCTTTCGGGGAGAGGGGGGCGGGGTGTTCTTCCAGCTCCCGTACGAGGGGGAGGACGTTCTTGCCGAAGTACTCGACCTCCTCGTGGTAGTGGAGGAAGCCGAGGAGGAGCAGGTCCACGCCGAGGCGCTTGTAGGCGACGATGCGCTCCGCGATCTGTTCCGGGGTGCCGATC
>NZ_JAVREZ010000188.1:0-474 GCF_031845645.1 Streptomyces doebereineriae | reverse complement strand
GAACTGATTTCAATATATGAGAAAGCTGTTTCAGAGGCAGTAGAGCTGTATATTTTCTCTGCGTATCTCACTCATTGGGATGTAAAAAATAAGCTCAATAGCAAATTGCAAGAGTTTAAATTTATTTTTGGACAAGATTTCGGATTGTCTAAAAAAGAGGCTATTCGGAAAGTGTTGAAATGGCTTCCGTCCCATTTGAAATTCACACTGATGGTAGCTCAAGGCATTCAGGGTTTTCATCCTAAAGCTGTATTTTGGAAGAATGATAAGAATGAATATTATGCTTTAATCGGTTCTTCAAATTTGACTCATGCTGCGTTTAATAGCAATTATGAAGCAAATATTTTGACTAAAATTTCCGAGCAGGATTTTATAAAAGTCAAATCTTGGGCTGATGAAATTGCGATGAAATCTATCCCGGTATCGGAAGATTGGCTTGAGGAGTATCAGGAAGCTGAAATTAACTATAAGAAA
>NZ_JAVREZ010000187.1:0-474 GCF_031845645.1 Streptomyces doebereineriae | reverse complement strand
CCCCGTCGTCCTCCGAGAAGCGCAGCCGCAGCGTCTGCGCCTCCTGGACGGTCCGCCGCAGCGCCTCGTCGAACAGCGCGGCATCGAGCGGGCCGGCGATGTCCAGGTACTCACCCACGTTGAGGATCGGGCTGTCCGGGTCGAAGCGCTGGGCGAACCACAGGCCCCGCTGGCCCGGCATCAGGCCGACGGGCTCGGGACGGCGTTCTGACATCTCACACCCCAAATCAGGCGGCGTCGGCGGCCGTGGTCGACGGCCGTGACGGTGCGGGGGCCGGTACGGCTTCCGTGCGGCGGCGGTCACCGGTGCACAGGCCGTGGGCCCGCCGGGGCGGGCGTTCGGCCCGCCCCGGTTCACAAGGGCTCCTCACCCCAGGTAGGAGTCGAGTCCGCCCCGGCGGCGGACGTCCAGCGTGGCGCAGTGGAAGGAGCCCCCGAAGCTGTTGAAGTGGCGGAAGCTGCACGGCACGGGCG
>NZ_JAVREZ010000186.1:0-474 GCF_031845645.1 Streptomyces doebereineriae | reverse complement strand
CCACGTCACCAGGCCAGGAACCCGTACGCTCAGTCAGCGTACGGGCGCGAAGGGTAGACAGTACGAATCACGTTCCGTGAGCATGGACGGGTTGCGAACCAGGACAGGCGCACGGGGAGGTGGCCGTACATGACGCACGGCACAGACGGCAGCGACAGCACGTACGGGACCTTCGGCAACGGCGGCACGAACCGCACCGAACCCGAACCGCACTACAACCTCAAGATGTTCGGGGAAATCGTCAAGACCTTCCGCAAGCGGGCCCGGCTGACGCAGGAACAGTTCGCGCCACTCGTCGGCTACTCGCTGGAGACCGTCTCCTCCATCGAACAGGGCCGCCGCCTCCCGCCGCCGGACTTCGCGGAGCGCGCGGACAGCCTCCTCGACGCGTTCGGGGTGATCCTGGCGGCGGCGAAGCATCTGAAACGGGGGAAGGGGCTGGCGAGCTGGTTCCGGCAGTGGGCTCTGCTGGAG
>NZ_JAVREZ010000185.1:0-475 GCF_031845645.1 Streptomyces doebereineriae | reverse complement strand
GGGGCGAGGCGATGGTGCCCATCGGGCAGCACCTCGCCAACCTCCGCCGCAAGGGCAGCCTCGGCAAGGACCCGGACCGGGCCGAGAAGCGGGCCGCGCAGCTGGCGGAGATCGACGAGGACTGGAACTGCCCATGGCCACTGGACTGGCAACGCCACTACCGCGTCCTCGCGGACCTGGTCAACGCCGACGGCGTCCTGCCCGAGATCCAGCCCGGGGTGCTGTTCGAGGGCGATGACATCGGGCGCTGGCTGGAGCGGCAGAAGAACCCGGCCACCTGGGCACAGCTTCTCCCCGAGCAGCAGCAGCGCCTGACCGCGCTGGGCGTACAACCCGCCCAGGCCCCGCCTCCCGCCCCGGCAGCCGCTCGTAAGAGCCCGAGCAAGTCCCAGGCGGCCTTCCAGCGGGGCCTGGCAGCCCTTACGCAGTGGGTGCAGCGGGAAGGTACGGACCGGCCGGTGCCCCGCAGCCACAC
>NZ_JAVREZ010000184.1:0-475 GCF_031845645.1 Streptomyces doebereineriae | reverse complement strand
GCGTTGCGGGCCTCCGGACGGTTGATCGTGATGAGCGCGACGTTGCCTCTGCGCTCCACAATGGCGGCATCAGTCATGAATTCTCCTTCTGCGGATTGTTGGCGTTCTGTGAGTGGGAGTTGTCGTCGATCTGTCCGGCACCGAGCTCCGCCAGCATGGCCAGCAGACGCCGACGGTCAACCTTCAGCGCCGCACCCCGGGGTAGCGCATCGACCACGAACACCTGGGCGGGCACCTCATACGGCGTGAGCACCGTACGGCAATGCTGACGCAATGCCTCACCATCGATTTCTGCTCCCGGCCGCAATTCGACTGCGGCAACCGGGATCTGGCCCAAACGGCGATCGGGGATGGGCGCCACGGCGGCGTCGGCGACGGCCGGATGTGTGCGCAATGCCCGCACCACCGTCTCCGGGGCCACCTTGAATCCCCCTCGGACGATGACGTCATCTGCGCGGCCGTCGATGTAGAGGAA
>NZ_JAVREZ010000183.1:0-475 GCF_031845645.1 Streptomyces doebereineriae | reverse complement strand
CGCCGACTGCGGCCACGAGGAGGGGCAGCCGGTGGTGCAGCGCTCGGCGGTCCACGACGTCCTGCGCAGCACGGGACGGCCGCTCGACGAGCGGAACCGCACCGACATGGAGGCGCGCTTCGGCGCCGACTTCTCCGACGTACGCATCCACACCGACGCCGCCGCCAAGGCGTCCGCCGCCGAGGTCGGCGCGGTCGCCTACACCTCCGGCAGCCATATCGTCGCCGGGGGCTCCGGCATCGACCGGCACACCCTCGCCCATGAGCTGACCCATGTGCTCCAGCAGCGCTCCGGCCCCGTGGCGGGCACCGACCGGGGTGACGGACTGCGCGTCAGCGACCCGTCGGACCGGTACGAGCGTGAGGCCGAGGCCACCGCGCGGCGCGTGCTGAACGGACCGGCGGCGGCCGGACCCACGGTCGCCGACGCGCCCTCGGCGGAGGCGGCACCGGCCTCCGGGCACGCCGGTGACATC
>NZ_JAVREZ010000182.1:0-475 GCF_031845645.1 Streptomyces doebereineriae | reverse complement strand
ACACGCTGGAGGGCGGCCAGGCCGCCGCCTCCGCCCTGATGGAGCGCGGCTGCACGGCGGTCGTCTGCGCGAGCGACATGATGGCGCTCGGGGCGATCCGGGCGGCCCGCAGGCTCTCCAGGGAAGTCCCCCGGGACCTCTCCGTGGTGGGCTACGACGACTCGCCCCTCATAGCGTTCACCGACCCGCCGCTGACCACCATCCGGCAGCCGGTGACGGCGATGGGCCAGGCCGCGGTGCGCACGCTGCTGGAGGAGATCGGCGGAACCCCGGCACCCCACAGCGAGTTCGTCTTCATGCCCGAGCTGGTGGTCCGCGGGACGACGGCCTCCGGCCCCGGAACGGCCTCAGGGTCGCACACTCATCCTTGAGACGCAGAATGTGCGACCGGAACCCGACCGGAGGATGATCGAGGGCAGGGGAATCTCTATGGAAGACTCTCTGCCTATGGGTGAAACGGACGTGACAGCACAGG
>NZ_JAVREZ010000181.1:0-476 GCF_031845645.1 Streptomyces doebereineriae | reverse complement strand
GCGATGCCGTTGTTGGTGCCGAACATCGACCGCAGGGCCAGCGAGGTGTAGCCGAATTCCATTGCCAGTTCGACATCTTGGGCCAGGTTGAGCCCGAGGCCACCCCACTGCTGGGGGATCGCGTAACCGAACAACCCCATGTTCTTGGCCTGCTCGCGCAGATCGTCGGGCACCTGATCGGTGGCCAGGATCTCGTTCTCGCGGGGCACCACGGCGGAGCGGATGAAGCTGCGGGTCTGCGCCAGGATCTCCTGGAAGTCCTCGTCGCTGACTTCGGCAGTGGCCGCGGTGGTGGTCACAGGGGAGCTCCATTTCGTCGCGCGAGATCCGCGGGGGTGATGAATCTCCAATATCGTATATGAAATATGATCTGGCTCAGACAGAGCCCCCGGGATCGAAAGTTAGGTGATCAGGTGTCGTTGCTGACCGGTCAGACTGCAGTGGTGACAGGCGGTGCCCAGGGTCTGGGCCTGGCC
>NZ_JAVREZ010000180.1:0-476 GCF_031845645.1 Streptomyces doebereineriae | reverse complement strand
ACCGAAGCGGGCCGCGCGCTCGTCGGCCGACAGCTCACCCAGCCAGCGCTCCTCCCCCTGCTGGATCTCGCGCTGCGCGGAATCCTTGACCGCGCGGCCCGCTTCGGTGATGGCCAGCAACCGCACACGCCGGTCGTCGGGGTCGGCCTCCCGCTCGATGAACCCTTGCCGCTGCAGGTCATCGAGGGTGCGGATGATCCGCGTCTTGTCGGCGCCGATTGCCTCGGCCAGCGCTGCCTGTGTCCGTACCGATGACCGGTCCAATGCGAGCAGGACGACATAGCCCCACATCGTCAGGCCGTGAGCGTCGAGCACCGGCTGCTCGGCCGCGATCAGCTCCCGCATCAGCGGGGCCAGCATGGCCGCCAGGTCCGGGCGCTTCGACACCGGATCAGCGTAAGCGTTGCCAGATGATGTGCTTATGCTTATCGTAAGCTCATGCCTACTATTGAAGCCGACCTCCGTCCTCTCCACCG
>NZ_JAVREZ010000179.1:0-476 GCF_031845645.1 Streptomyces doebereineriae | reverse complement strand
ATGCCCACCTTCGAGACCTGCCCCCGCTTCACCACCGACCTTCAGCACCTCACCCCCGCCCAGCGCCGGCGCTTCCGCCGCGTCGTCCTGGACGCCTTCGTCCCCGACCTGCGCACCGACCGCAAGTTCCGCCCCGGCTTACGAATCAAGGGGGTGCGCTGCGCGCCGGGCGTCTACGAGCTCACCTGGTCCATGGGCACCGGCCCCGCGGGACGTGCCACGTTCGAGTACGGGGCCGAGGTGCGTCCCGGCACACCGCACGTGATCTGGCGCCGCATCGGCACCCACCAGATCCTCACCGGCCCATGAGCAGCTCGGGCGGTGGGAAGCAACTGTGCTATCGCGTCCGTTCGGATGGAGTGCACGCGGTTTGCGGCGCGTGACCTGGCACCTCTAATTCGAACAGTCGTACTATTGGGTGGTGGCCACGTACGACTTCCCCCAAGACCTCCGCGACGCCCAGCTCGCCCTTCACC
>NZ_JAVREZ010000178.1:0-476 GCF_031845645.1 Streptomyces doebereineriae | reverse complement strand
ACCCGGAACGATCTGTCTGACGGTTCCGCTCGTCGACGACGTCATCCAGGTGGGTATCGGCGGCGACTATCCGACCACCGTCGTCGCCGTCTCGGTGACCGCATCATCGGTGCGGGTGCGCCGGCTCGATGGCCGGCGTCTGCAGGTGCACATCGTCGAGGACTGGCGGGGTGCGAACCACCCGGGGACGGCGACCCCGGTATTCGGCGAGCCGGTCGAGGCTCTGGTGCTCGAGCGCCGCGGCGAGCGCTGGGTTCCGGGCCCGGTCCTGTGCCGTCGGGTCGTCGACCTCGATCGGTTTGTCGGCACGCTCGCCCGATTCGCCCTGGCCAAGCAGGAACGGACCGCCGATCAGGCGGTGGGCGCGGCGTAGGCCTGCAGATACTGGGTCAGTGCCCGTTCACCCTCGGTGAGGATCGCGCGGTCCTGTCCCGGGCCGGCGTGGAAGGCCATCTCCAGCAGGCGATCACCCATCT
>NZ_JAVREZ010000177.1:0-476 GCF_031845645.1 Streptomyces doebereineriae | reverse complement strand
CTTCAAGCTCGTGATCGGCGGCAGCGACCTGGGGGCCTTCCACACCTGCTCGGGTCTGGGCGCCGAGGTGGAGATGGAGACGTACGCCGAGGGCGGCAACAACGGCTTCACCTGGCAGCTGCCGGGGCGCATCACCTGGACCAACATCACGCTGACCCGCCCGGTCACCGCCGACACGATGAAGATCGCGCGCTGGCTGAACGAGACGATCCAGCGGGTCGAGCCCAAGGACGGCGAGATCGTCGCCCTGCGGCCGGACCTCAGCCGGATCATCAGCTGGCAGGTGCAGGGGATCGTCCCCGTGCGCTGGCAGGGCCCGTCCTTCGATCCCGCCAACTCCCAGGCGGCCATCGAGACGCTGGAGATCGCGCACGAGGGCCTGGAGCCCTCCTGATGCACCGTCACATCGCTGTCACCGTCATCGCTCCCGCAGACCAGGAAGGAGGAACGCCATGCCGCTCTCTCTCCGTGCGAGC
>NZ_JAVREZ010000176.1:0-476 GCF_031845645.1 Streptomyces doebereineriae | reverse complement strand
ACTGAGCACCTCGTCCCGGAACAACGTGGAGCGTGCTTCTTCAGGCACCTGGTGTTTCGCCAGAAAATTCCGATAGCACACCCGCCCGCCGGGCCTGCCGACACGAGCGATGTTCCGCATGATCTGGTCGAAACCACCCTGAGGGATACAGCTTGTCACATCGGACAGCGAGAACTTGTCCAACGATCCGTCAGGCGCCTTCTGTATGTACTCTATGAGGTTCCCCGTCACGATCTCGACTTTCGTCGGAGCGGAGCGGATCGCCTCATAGTTCTCCCGCAGCAGGTAGTGCGGCAGGGTGCTACGGTGCGGATAGCGTCCCAGGAACGTGAACGCGAGCCAGTGGTTGTCCTTGGCGAGATGGTTCATGAACGTGTGGTGAACGCGCTCAAGTATGTAGTCGCCCACGGAGTCCACATCGATCGTGACGCGGTAACCGGGGTCGTTCAGGACGAACTTGAGGATGCGCTCGGAGA
>NZ_JAVREZ010000175.1:0-476 GCF_031845645.1 Streptomyces doebereineriae | reverse complement strand
ATCTATGACGGAATGTGTTCCCAAAAAGGATAGAAATAGATGAATAAGTTCGGAGTTCCCGCATTGCTCGTCAGCGGAGTGGCCACAGCGCTTCTGGGCCTGTCCGCGCCCGCCTCGGCCGGGGTCGACCACCACCTCTGGGTGCACCAGATGCATCAGAAGGCGACCGTTCCTCAGGTCGACACCACCGTCAAGCACACCAACGTGAACCGCACCAAGGCGATGTCGAACCGCTGACCGGCAACGAAAACGTAAGGGGCGCCCCACAACCGGGGCGCCCCTTTCGTTATTTGGGAGGTCGGGCTCAGAGCTTTTCAGCCGTGACGAACATGGAGAACGCCCGTGTGTCGTCATGGTCGAGCTCGACGTAACGTCCCAGCCGGCGCATCTCATCGAGTGAATGCACACCGTCGGCACGCCAGCCATGGGTACCCAGCCAGTCGGCGACATCGGCACGGTCGGGATCCTCGTAGATC
>NZ_JAVREZ010000174.1:0-476 GCF_031845645.1 Streptomyces doebereineriae | reverse complement strand
GTGTAGCTGTAGAGCGGGCCGTTCGCCATGAAGCCGTGCTGCAGGTAGATCATCCGGGTCGGCGGCTCACCGTTCTCGGAGGTGGGGAAATACCAATAGGATTCGACTTCATGGCCTTCGGAGATGACCAGGGTGGAGGTACTGACCTCCACGGAGTCCCGCAGTGCCGGCGGGACCACCGGGTCGCCACCGACCACCCGCTCCAGGGTCGCCATGGTGTCGAACACAACGTCGCTGATCACCGACAACACCTTGGGATAGTGCTGCGGTTCGGGATTGAGCGTCAGTGCGCCCAGGCTGCGGATCACATCGTGGATGGTCTCGACCGGGTCGTGAGCGGCGGACGGCGCGGCGGAGCGCTCCGGTGAGGCCAGCGGTTGTGGCGCGGTCAGCGCCTGCCGGATGCGGATCGGTGGCCGGACCCGCACTTCAGCGACCCGCGGCTCCTGCGCCGTGGCCTCTTCGGTGGCATCGGT
>NZ_JAVREZ010000173.1:0-476 GCF_031845645.1 Streptomyces doebereineriae | reverse complement strand
ACCGGGGGCAGCTCGGCCTCCCGGGCCAGCTGCTCTGCGGGGGCACCCGCCGGATGTGCTCCTGCGGCCTCCAGCAACCGGAGGTCCCGCTGGACGGACACAGTGGGCTCGGCGCCGGGCTGGTCACCCATGCCACCAGCATGGACCCGGCGCCGGGGCGCGGCATCTCGGGTGGGGAAAACCCGTGGGGGGCGGGGGTCCCGGCGGCCGGGCCGTGGGGCGGGCGGGGCGTCCGTACCCCGCCCGCACCCTCACCCGGTCATGTCACGGTGAACGCGGAGGACGTGCCCGTGAACGGGGTGATCCTCCCCAGCAGGTTCTTCGCGTCCCCGTGGTGCACGATCCGGTAGGTGCCGGGCGGGGTGTCCGCGCCGATCCGCCAGGTGACCGTGGCCTTCGACGTACCGGTCAGTCCGTTGATCCGGGTCCAGCGGTACGTGGTCTCCCAGTCACCGTCGTCCAGCACCCGCGTCCAC
>NZ_JAVREZ010000172.1:0-477 GCF_031845645.1 Streptomyces doebereineriae | reverse complement strand
TTTCCTGCATGTCTTTACGCGCTTCAATCCCGATGGTTTTGATCTTGGCCCCTTTGTTGCCAATGACCATCTTCTTCTGCCCTTCACGCTCAACGAGAATCAAACCGTTGATGTCATAACCACCGCGTTCGTTAGAGACGAAACGTTCGATCTCCACGGTCACGGAGTACGGCAGTTCAGCGCCGAGGAAACGCATCAGTTTTTCGCGGATGATTTCAGACGCCATAAAACGCTGTGAGCGATCGGTGATGTAATCTTCCGGGAAGTGATGAGTCGCTTCAGGTAGATGCTTACGCACGATTGCCGCAATAGTGTCAACATTCAGCCCGGTTTCGGCAGAGATTGGCACGATATCGAGGAAGTTCATCTGGCTTGCCAGGAACTGCAGGTGCGGCAGCAGATCGGCTTTCTCCTGCACGTTGTCCACTTTGTTCACCGCGAGGATTACCGGCGCTTTGCCTTCGCGCAGTTTGTTGA
>NZ_JAVREZ010000171.1:0-477 GCF_031845645.1 Streptomyces doebereineriae | reverse complement strand
AACAGATAGTTGCCGTATTCTGCGGTGTCAGAGATAACCACGTTCATTTCATACAGGCGTTTACGCGCGATGGTGTTCGCAATCAGCGGCAGCTCGTGCAGGGATTCGTAGTAAGCAGACTCTTCGATGATGCCAGCAGCAACCAAGGTTTCGAATGCCAGCTCAACGCCTGCTTTAACCATTGCGATCATCAGAACGCCGTTGTCGAAGTACTCTTGCTCAGCGATTTTGCCTTCGAACTGTGGTGCGTTTTCGAATGCAGTCGCGCCAGTCTCTTCGCGCAAAGTAAGTAATTTCTTATCGTCGTTAGCCCAGTCAGCCATCATTCCGCTTGAGAATTCGCCGGAGATGATGTCATCCATGTGTTTCTGGAACAGTGGAGCCATGATGCCTTTCAGCTGCTCAGACAGCGCGTAAGCGCGCAGTTTAGCTGGGTTGGACAGACGGTCCATCATCAGCGTAATACCGCCTTGCTTC
>NZ_JAVREZ010000170.1:0-477 GCF_031845645.1 Streptomyces doebereineriae | reverse complement strand
GTCGAGTACCACCATGTCGCCCGGGTCCAACCCGAGCGTCGTCACGTCGATGCCGGTATCGGGATCTGGATCGCCGGGCCAGCGGAGCTCCGACATCATCTCCCGGTGCAGAGTCGGGGTGAGATAGCGGATCCGGTCCGCCTCGGCGAGCAGGCGTGCGGCGGTCTCGATCTCGGCCGGGTCGTCGAGGACCGTCAGTTCGGCACCCTCGTTGCGAGCGGCGGCCCGCAGGCCGTCGAGCACGTCGGTGGCGATCGGCGCCGACGTGCCCCGGAGCCGGTTGGTCTCCCGGGCCAGCATCGGTTCATAGAGCTCAGCCAACTCAGGTGCGTTGCCGGGGGAGAACTCCGCGATCCCGTACAAGGGTGTGCCCTCGTCACCACGGGACCACTGCACGTGCCCGGTCAGGCCGTGTGCGGCCGCGGCCACCCGAGCGTTGAACGCCGCAGCCCCCAGCGCCACCGCGCTGCCCCGGTA
>NZ_JAVREZ010000169.1:0-477 GCF_031845645.1 Streptomyces doebereineriae | reverse complement strand
ACCTACGGCCCCGGACTGGTCGAGCGCGTGCGGGCCCTCTCGCCGACGGGGGTCGACGCGGTCCTGGACGCCTCCGGGCGCGGGGAGATCCCGGACTCCATCGAGCTCGCCGGTGGTCCGGAGCGGGTCCTCTCCCTCGTGGCCTTCGATGCGGCCGACACCGGCATCCAGATCCACATGACCGAGCCCGGTGCGGGCGGGGCCGACGCGCTCGGGCACATTCTCGCCCTCATCGACGAGGGGCGGCTGAGCGTGCCGATCCACCGGGCCTACCCCCTCGACGAGGCGGCGACGGCGCTGGAGGTCAGCAGGTCGGGGCACCTGGGCGGCAAGCTCGTGCTGCTCCCCGCGTAGTCGCTCGTTGCCCATGGGTCCGCAGGCGCGTACGGACCTTCGACCGGCCTGCTCCACCGGCCCGCACCGGCATGAAGCCGAACGGAAAAGCACGGACAAGCACGTACAAGCACAGACAAGTAC
>NZ_JAVREZ010000168.1:0-477 GCF_031845645.1 Streptomyces doebereineriae | reverse complement strand
CATCCACGCCGGCCAGGCGGACGACCAGCGTCCGGCCCTCCAGCCGGCACAGCATCCCCGCCACGCGGTGGCCCGACTCACGCAGGAAGAACAGCACCCCGTGTTGGAAGAGACAGACCCGCGCGCTTTCCCGGTCTTCCGAGCGGGCGGCGTCGCCGTGTCTGTTCACCATGGTCGGGCGGTGCATGCCGTCGTAGAAGAACGCGAAATCGTCCTCGCCGGTGGCAACTTCCAGCGTACGGCTATGGGAGAGGAGTTCGCGCGCGTGCTGTTGCCGGGCCTTGCGGGAGAGCCGGCCGAGCACCTCCTGCGGGTCGGTTCCGACCGGCACCGCCAAAGTGATCCGGAAGGGCAGCAGCATGCTGTGCCGCGGCAGCCGGGCCGGGACGCGGTCGTGCAGCATGCCGACCGCGAGGACGTCAGTGCCCGGAGCGGCGCGGCCGCACACCAGGTCGGTCCAGCTCGTGCCCCGATGAG
>NZ_JAVREZ010000167.1:0-477 GCF_031845645.1 Streptomyces doebereineriae | reverse complement strand
GTACGGGCCCCCTCCAGGTCCGTCACGAAGAGCCGCACATCGGCGTTGGCCGTCCCCGCCGCCGGGTAGGCGACCTCGGCGGGCTTGCGCTCCGGGTGCGCGGGATCGGCGATCCACCACCGCTGTACGGGGCTGTCGTCGGCCCGCGCGACCAGCAGCCGGTCCGAGTCCGGCGACCACCAGAAGCCCCGGAAGCGGTGCATCTCCTCGGCCGCGACGAACTCGGCCAGACCGTAGGTGACATGGGCGTCCTCGGGCTCCGCCAGCGCCCGGTCGCCGTCTCCCTCGGCGCCCACGACCCGCAGCGCGCCCTTGGAGACGTACGCGATGTGGCGCCCGTCGGGGGAGGGGCGCGGGTCGATCACCGGGCCCGGCACCGGCAGCGCCCGCGCCGTACCGGCCCTCAGCTCGGCCACGTACACCTTCCCGGAGAGCGCGAAAGCGGCCAACTCGGCCGCCGCGTCCACCGCGTAGGAC
>NZ_JAVREZ010000166.1:0-478 GCF_031845645.1 Streptomyces doebereineriae | reverse complement strand
GACGTGGAAGACGGCGAAGAGGGCGGACTGCGTGCGCAGGGCGGCGGCAAGCAGGCCGCCACGGGAGAGGAGTACGTGGTGGAGGCGGGTGACAGCTTGTCGAAGATCGCAACGGACGAGCTCGGCGACGAGTCGAAGTACCCGGAGATCTTCGAACTGAACAAGGGCGAAGCCCAGCCTGACGGTAGCCACTTCACGAACCCGGACCGCATCTTCCCCGGCCAGAACCTGACCCTCCCCGCCACCGCGACTGCGCCGAACGGTACGGAACCTGGCCCAGGAGATCAGCAGGGCCCGACTGCGCCGGCCCCGCAGACCCCGAATGGCGCAGGGCAGTCGGACAACGCGCAGCAGGACGAGGCGGAGCAGCACAACGACAACAAGGGGCAAGGCGGCGTAGAGCAGGAGGAGTCGGCGCCTGCCTCCCCGAGCGCTCCGCCCTCGGAGCCCAGCATCACGCCCGGACCGCCGCCGGGCG
>NZ_JAVREZ010000165.1:0-478 GCF_031845645.1 Streptomyces doebereineriae | reverse complement strand
CTGTAGAGCTTGCCGTCCTTGGCGTAGTCGGCGTAGGCGCCGATCTGGGCGATGTCGGGGGCCTTGCCCGCCTTCACCATCTCGGCGACCTTGCGGTCGACGTCCTTCCAGGAGAGGACGTTGACCTCGACCTTGATGCCGGGGTTCTGCTTCTCGAAGCCCGCCGCGACACCGCTCCAGTACTTCTCGGAGCTGTTGGCCGAACTGGTGCCGTAGTCGGCGGCGACCAGCTTCAGGGTGACATCGCCCGAGCCGCTCTCACCGCCGCATCCCGACAACGTTGCCGTCAATCCCCGCGCGGCCACCACCGCGGTCATAACCGAAAAGCGCCGCTGCACAGCCTCGCCCATCCTCGTCGATCACCTGGCTCACGGACGGTGGGCGTCGCGTCGCCGTGCGGACTTCCCGGTCGGAAGCTCCTGTCGGCCACGGCGGCACCACCCGTCCTGCCACCGTCCGGATGAACTGCGATTTTCCC
>NZ_JAVREZ010000164.1:0-478 GCF_031845645.1 Streptomyces doebereineriae | reverse complement strand
AGGGTGAATCGTCCCGGCCGACCGGATCGGCGTCCTTTTCCCCGGAGGCCGGAAGGGCATTTCGGGACGCGCGGATGCGGTAGTCGGAAAGTATCCGCAAGGTCAGTGCGTTCAGCGCCCAGGCATCGGTCACGATGTGGTGCGCGGTCAGGACGAGGTGGACGGCGTCCGGCCCTGCGGTGAGCACGGCGGCCCGGAACAGGGGCCCGTCCCGCAGATCCAGCGGCCGGCTCAGCTCCTGCTCGCACCGGGCCCGTACCGCGCCGGAGGGGTCGGGCTCGCCGGAGAGGTCGAGGTGGTCCCAGGACAGCGGCGCGTCCGGCGTCTCGGGGACGCGCCGGACCCGGGGGACGCCGTCGCCGTCCTCGCCGAACCGCAGCCGGAAGGCGTCGTGCGCGCGCACCGCACGGGCCAGACAGGCGCCGAGCAGCTCCCGGTCGACGGCGCCCTCCAGCCGTTCGTGGACCAGTACGTTGAA
>NZ_JAVREZ010000163.1:0-478 GCF_031845645.1 Streptomyces doebereineriae | reverse complement strand
GTCGACCATGCCGGCGAACTGCCGACATGTCGATTCGGGTGCTGCCGGAACGGCGATCACGAGCTCGGCAGGATCGGCCTCCCGAAGCGCTTGCACGGCGGCGAACATACTGGCACCGGTGGCCAGACCGTCGTCGACCAGAATAACCGCCTTTCCGGATACATCAAGGGGCGGTCGGCCACCGCGATAAGCGGCTTCGCGCCGAATGAGTTCGCGCCCTTCACGTTCGGCGATCTCCCGCAGCTGTTGCGGGGTTATCCGCAACGCACGCAGTACATCGTCGTTCACCACGACCCGCCCGCCGCTGGCCAACGCGCCGACCGCGAACTCCTCGTGGTCGGGCGCACCCAGTTTCCGCACGATGAACGCGTCGAGCGGAACGCCCAGCGCGGCAGCCACTTCCCATGCGACAGGTATTCCACCTCGCGCCAGGCCGAGCACGACAACGTCTTCCCGGCCCTGATACGCGCTCAGGAGA
>NZ_JAVREZ010000162.1:0-478 GCF_031845645.1 Streptomyces doebereineriae | reverse complement strand
CTTCTACAGGGCCTTAAAGAAACGCGGCCCGCACAACCGTCGCAAAACGCATCCACCCGACAGCTAGAGCTCGGCGAGCCCCGTCAGGTAGCGCTGGGCCAGCTCCCTGTACGCCGCCGGATTGGTCCGCACCCACGTCTGTGCGCCGGTGCCCGCGATGGGTCCCCGGATCTTCGCGGGTGCACCGGTGACCAACACCTCGTCGGGAATCTTGGTACCCCCGACCACCAGGGAATGCGCGGCGATCAGGCTGCGCCGGCCGATCACCGCCCCGTCGAGCACCGTGCAGTGGTTGGCGATCAGCGCCTCCTCGCCGACGTGTGCGCCGTGTACGACACACATGTGGGCGACCGTCGCGCCCGGGCCGATGTCGACCGGGATCCCAGGTGGCGCGTGCAGCACCGAACCGTCCTGGACGTTGGCCCCTTCGCGGATGACGATGGGGGCGAAGTCGCCTCGCAGCACGGTGTTGAACCAC
>NZ_JAVREZ010000161.1:0-479 GCF_031845645.1 Streptomyces doebereineriae | reverse complement strand
GGGCCGGGAACCAGCCCGGGCTCAGGTGCGCTGGTGATCACCCGCGGACCGTCGGTGGGTGGGCGATTCCTGCTCACCAATCCCGTCACCTTCGCCGGCCGCCACCCCGACAGCCCGGTGTTTCTCGACGACATCACCGTCAGCCGCCGCCATGCCGAATTCCGCTGGTCCGACGACGAATACTGGATCGTCGACTCCGGCAGTCTCAACGGCATTTACGTCAACCAAGTGCCAGTGCAGTCTCAGCCCTTGTCTAACGGCGATGAAATCCAAATCGGCAAATTCCGGCTCACCTTCACCTGCCGACCGGAAGCGGAACCACTCCCGTAATATGGTGCTGCACAAAGTATTCGCCATACGCACTTCAACAGCGCTCAGCCGCCTCGGATCTGGCCGGATATGGGTCGAGCGAACTCACGGCCGGCATTTAAAGAGCATGGCGGCCCCGGTGCCCGTCAAACACCGCACATCCCAACCAC
>NZ_JAVREZ010000160.1:0-479 GCF_031845645.1 Streptomyces doebereineriae | reverse complement strand
TATCGATCCGCAGGTACTGGCCACCGTCACGGCGTGGTGTGCCCGGCTCAACGTGCTGGCCACCGACATGCGGGTGGAGCAGCGCAGCCTCGAAGATGTATTCCTCGACCTGACAGGACGGGAGCTGCGGTCATGACGAGCACGCCGAACCGGTTCGCCCCTGGTACCTTCGCGCCCGATCCTCGCCCGGCCAAGGTGCCCGCCATGCTGGCCGCCCAATTCGGGCTGGAACTGAAGTTGCTGCTGCGCAACGGCGAACAGCTGTTGCTGACGATGTTCATCCCGATCACGCTGCTGGTGGGGATGACGCTGCTGCCGCTCGGCTCGTTCGGCGACGACCGGGCGGGAACCTTCACGCCGGCGATCATGGCGCTGGCCCTGATCTCGACCGCGTTCACCGGACAGGCCATCGCGGTGGCCTTCGACCGCCGCTACGGCGCTCTGAAACGGCTCGGCGCGACCGCGCTGCCGGTGTGGGG
>NZ_JAVREZ010000159.1:0-479 GCF_031845645.1 Streptomyces doebereineriae | reverse complement strand
ATCCTGGGCCTGGATGAGCCCAGCCCCGAGCAGCCGACACTCGCCGTGCGCAGGCTCGTCGCAGTGTTGGCGGCCGCATTCTCACCGGCCACCGAAGCAGCCCACCAGACCTGAGGAGGTCAATTCCCATGTCACACACAAAGTTCGGTTCGCTGGCCAAGGGCGGTCTCAATTGGGACAGTGTGCCGTTGCGATTGTTCGCCGGGGGGAATGCGAAGTTCTGGAATCCGGCCGATATCGACTTCTCCCGCGACCGGGCGGACTGGGAGGCGTTGACGGACCGGGAGCGCGAGTACGCCACCCGGCTGTGCGCGGAGTTCATCGCGGGTGAGGAAGCCGTCACCAAGGACATCCAGCCGTTCATGAGTGCGATGCGGTCCGAGGGGCGCCTTGGCGACGAGATGTATCTGACGCAGTTCGCCTTCGAGGAAGCCAAACACACGCAGGTGTTCCGCATGTGGCTCGACGCCGTCGGGATC
>NZ_JAVREZ010000158.1:0-480 GCF_031845645.1 Streptomyces doebereineriae | reverse complement strand
AACGTGCACTGAGCGGGAAGGGCAGCTGGCACCATGGCTGCATGCCCGACGATGTGCAGGAATTGCCGACTCTCAGTGCCACCGATCAGGACGCCATTCAGCGGTGGTTGCAGGATGAGCGGATCGGAACGAGCCTGACCGATGTGGCACCGCTGACCGGCGGGACCCAGAACATCGTGGTGGGCATGAGCGTCGACGGTCGCCGAATGGTGCTGCGGCGCCCGCCTTTACACCCCCGGCCGACCAGTGACAAGACCATGCTCCGGGAGATCGCGGTGCTGCGCACCCTGGCGGGCTCGGCCGTACCGCATCCGGGGTTCATCGCCGCCTGCACCGATCTCGACGTGATCGGCGTGGTGTTCTACCTGATGGAGGAGGTCGACGGGTTCAACCCGGGTACCGAGGTGAGTCAGGCCTACCGCGACGACGCCGAACTGCGCTACCGCGTCGGGTTGTCGTACGCGGGGAGCCTGGCCGAAC
>NZ_JAVREZ010000157.1:0-480 GCF_031845645.1 Streptomyces doebereineriae | reverse complement strand
GGTCTGGGCCACCTCGCGATTGGCCGGCCGGCGGGTGTGGGACGCCGCGCTGGTGGCGGGCTCGCCGATCGTGATCTTCCAGGTGTTCACCAATTTCGACGCGTTGGCGACCGCTGCCGCCGCGGGCGCGATGCTGGCCTGGGCCCGGCGAAAACCGGTGTGGGCCGGGGCGCTGATCGGAATTGGGGTGGCGGCCAAGCTGTATCCGCTGCTGCTGTTCGTCCCGCTGCTGCTGCTCGGGCTGCGCACCGGGCGCCTGCGTGAGGTCGGTAAGGCCGCGGTGACCGCGATCGTGACGTGGTTGGTGATCAATCTGCCGATCATGGTGCTCTTCCCACGGGGATGGTCAGAGTTCTTCCGGCTCAACACCCGTCGCGGCGATGACATGGACTCGCTCTACAACGTGGTGAAGTCGTTCAGCGACTGGCGCGGCTTCGATCCGGATCTCGGTTTCTGGCAGCCGCCGACGGTGCTCAACAC
>NZ_JAVREZ010000156.1:0-480 GCF_031845645.1 Streptomyces doebereineriae | reverse complement strand
ACCCGGACCGGGCCCCACGCCTGGTTCTCCAGCATGTCCCGGTACTCCTCGGGCACCTCGTCCAGCTTGTCCTCGTTGAGGACGGCGAGGCTCATGACGTGCCAGCGGACCTCGATGTCGCGGACCTTCTCGACCTCCAGAATCCAGCGGGAGGTCATCCACGCCCACGGGCAGAGCGGGTCGAACCAGAAGTCGGCCGGGGTCTTGCCGTTCGCCGCGGTGTTCCGGGACATGTCTCTCCTCAGGAAAGGGCCTGTTGCTGCTGCGGTCGTGAACGCCTCCGAGGGGGTCTCCCATTCCCGGACCGAGGGGGTCTCCCGTTCCCGGACGGGGCTCTCCGGCCCCGGCCGCATAACCGGATACCGGCTCCCCGGGACGCGTGCAAGGATCAATGGGTTCGAACACGACACATGACGCGCGTCACGAAGGAGTGCCCGTGCCCGGTGAAAACCTGTCCCGCGACGAGGCCCAGAAGAGGGC
>NZ_JAVREZ010000155.1:0-480 GCF_031845645.1 Streptomyces doebereineriae | reverse complement strand
GCTGATCTCGCCGCCGCTGTCGGTCCACGTGTCCCGGGGGAAGCGGGTGCAGTCGATCTGCGGCGCCGCGGGTTTGGCCGTGTTCACCCGGAAGGGCACGTAGGCGCTCCACGCGCCGTACACGGAACCGTCGTGGGCGCGTGAGCGGACCCGGTAGCCGAACGCGCAGAGCTTCTTGTCATCGGGAAGCCTCAGCATGGCGGTGCCGCCGGAGGCGACGGCACCGCTGGTACCCGTCCAGCTGTAGGTGCCCGCGTCGTTGAACGCCGGGTCGGGGGTGACCTCGAACTGGGCGCTTACGGTGCCGCCGTCGGGGTCCGCGACCTTCGCCGAGAAGGTGGGGGTCAGCGAGGTGGCGTACGTCCGCTTGTTGAAGGAGTTGTACGACGACGGGGAGAGCGCCGTCGCCGTCGGCGCGCCCGGCGGGTTGTTGTACGTCACCGACAGGACGGGCACGTTGGTCGGCGCGTTGCGCGAGTG
>NZ_JAVREZ010000154.1:0-481 GCF_031845645.1 Streptomyces doebereineriae | reverse complement strand
GCGTCAGGCCGTATTGCCGGGCGATGGCCCGTATCTCACATATCAGCAGCGGCTTCCGCTCGGCGTCTGCGGCATCATCACCCCGTTCAACCATCCGATGCTGATCCTGGCGCGTAGCCTGTCGGCGGCGTTGGCCAACGGAAACACCGTGGTGGTCAAGCCTTCCGAACTCACGCCACTGACGACCCTCGCGCTGGCCGACATCCTCGCCGACGCCGGGCTACCCGACGGTGTCCTCAACGTGGTCACGGGCGCTCGCGCAGCCGGCCAGCGGCTTACCGGTCACCCGGACATCGCCAAGATCACGCTTACCGGAGGTACCGAAGCCGGCCGGTCCGCAGCCATCGCTACAGCGTCGCGGTTCGCCCGCATTACGGCCGAACTCGGCGGCAAGACACCCGTAGTGCTGTTCGATGACGTCGACCCGCGCATCTCCGCCGAGGGCGCGGCCTTCGCAGCGTTCGTCGCCGCGGGTCAGTCC
>NZ_JAVREZ010000153.1:0-481 GCF_031845645.1 Streptomyces doebereineriae | reverse complement strand
GTGCGTGGGCGTCCCCGACCCCCTGATGGGCGAGCGGCTGGCGGCCTGTGTGGTCGCGCGGGGCCCGCAGGCTCCGACGCTGGACGCCTTGGGCGGCCATCTGACGGCCCGGGGTCTCGATCGGCGCAAACACCCCGAACGGCTGCTCGTGGTCGGGGAGTTGCCCCTGACGCCCGCGGGCAAGCCGGACCGGGCCGCCCTGCGGGAACGGCTGGCGGGGAGCTCTCGGGCCGGCGTTCCCGAGGACGCGCCGCTCACCCAGGCGGGATGACCGGCGGGGCCCGGCGGCCGATGACGGCTGCCGGGCCCCGTGGGGGCGGGACGGTCAGGAGGCGCCCATGGCCTTCTTCAGCCCCGCCGCCGCGTCACGGTAGACGGCCAGCAGATCCAGGTCGTCGCCCGGGTAGTTGACGATCCCGACCTGCTCGGCGCCGGAGTCCGGCAGCACGGTCCCGGTCGACATATGGGCGTTGTCCAGCAC
>NZ_JAVREZ010000152.1:0-482 GCF_031845645.1 Streptomyces doebereineriae | reverse complement strand
ATACCGTATTGAGAGCAGGTTGGTCGAAAACGACAATGTGGCCCAAGCAAGGGACTGATAAAAAGCTGATAACCACGTATCAACCCGATCAGGATGCGGGAGCCTGCCGGCAATGTCGACGCCATAATTTCTCCAACGCTTCCGTCAATGCACGATTATCTAGATCGGCGACACCCTTTTTAGCCACTACCACAAAATCCATCGAAGGCAGCTTGTGCTGAAGTAGCCGGAAGCTTTCGCGGGTTAGGCGCTTTATCCGGTTACGCTCATGAGCGCGTTTGACGTGTTTTTTTGCAACGGTGAGACCCATGCGGGGATGCCCCAGCTCGTTCAGGCGGCCGAGTATAGTGATTTGCGGCGTGCCAGCCCGTTGTGGCTGCTGGAAGACGAAAGTGAAATGACGGGGAGTTAACAAACGTAACTCCCTGGGAAAAGCGAGCTTAACCACTAAATAGGTTAGCTTTTATTACTTAGAAGCAGAC
>NZ_JAVREZ010000151.1:0-482 GCF_031845645.1 Streptomyces doebereineriae | reverse complement strand
CCTGCGCATACGTGGGTATCGAGCGCAGGTTTTCGACGGTCGGCGCCGGACAGGGTACTGCATGATCGCGAAAATGAATGGGCGGCATGGGAATTCTGTCCGGATTCCAGTCGTTGTTTCCATCGGATGCAGGGCACCCGAAAAGGTGTCGCGACCTACTCAGCAAGGGAGCACGCATGGCAACCCGTGCCGTCGCCCGTCGTTCGTCCGCCACTTCCGGTGAGACCGACCGGGCAAGCAGTGTTCGCGCCGTGGGCGGGGAAATC
This sequence comes from Streptomyces doebereineriae, assembly GCF_031845645.1. Lineage (NCBI taxonomy): Bacteria > Bacillati > Actinomycetota > Actinomycetes > Kitasatosporales > Streptomycetaceae > Streptomyces > Streptomyces doebereineriae. The sequence goes on along the minus strand of NZ_JAVREZ010000151.1, from coordinate 216 downwards.
GCCGATCGCGACCTGGTCGGCATGTACCTGGACGAGATCGCTCGTACACCGCTGCTCGACGCCGCCAAGGAAGTCGACCTCTCCCAGTCCATCGAGGCGGGCGTCTACGCCCAGCAGGTCCTCGACGGCGAGGTGGAGAGCGACGCCGGGGGCGCGACGCGTGAGGAGCTGGAGGCGCTGGTCGCCGAGGGCGAGCGCGCCAAGGACATATTCATC
>NZ_JAVREZ010000150.1:0-483 GCF_031845645.1 Streptomyces doebereineriae | reverse complement strand
ACCTGTTATTCTCCGCGACCTTCTCTGACGATATTAAAGCCCTGGCGGAAAAACTGTTGCACAACCCGCTGGAAATCGAAGTGGCACGCCGCAATACCGCGTCTGATCAGGTGACCCAGCACGTTCACTTTGTCGATAAGAAACGCAAACGCGAATTGCTGTCGCACATGATTGGGAAAGGGAACTGGCAGCAGGTGCTGGTGTTTACCCGTACCAAACACGGCGCTAACCATCTGGCTGAACAGCTCAATAAAGATGGCATCCGTAGTGCGGCGATCCACGGCAATAAATCGCAAGGTGCGCGTACTCGTGCGCTGGCTGATTTTAAATCGGGCGATATTCGTGTACTGGTGGCAACTGACATCGCTGCGCGCGGCCTGGATATTGAAGAGCTGCCGCACGTCGTCAACTATGAACTGCCAAACGTACCTGAAGATTATGTCCACCGTATCGGGCGTACCGGTCGTGCGGCTGCTACCGGTG
>NZ_JAVREZ010000149.1:0-483 GCF_031845645.1 Streptomyces doebereineriae | reverse complement strand
ATCTCCCGAGCCATCAGGCTGTTTTCCAGGTAGCTGCACCGCGACGGGTAGTAGCGGGCATGCCGACGCTCAGTACTCGCATGCCAGCGTGCTGCCACCGATGACATCGCATGCGACACCATCGCCATGACGTTGTGGTCCCCTCGGGAACCCGCTGCCGCCGCGGTACTGAACAGCACCTGCTGTTCGGTGATGAGCACCGGTTCGCGTGAATGTCGATCCGATGCGGTCTGTTGTGAGGCTTCGCGCTTGTCGACGGAAACCGGATGAAAAATGCTCATTTCGAACGTCCTCTGAACCAAGCGCCGTGTTTTCCAGCGCTTTCATGAAGAAAACGTACGGCCGCCGGCGGTCCATCCTCACGCGTAGTGCACGACCTCTATATGCGACGTTTCGGACGGAACGTTCTTTTACAGCCGGGCTTCCCGAGGCTGTGAAGTGGACAGGTTGGGCGATTTGTAAAGCTCAACACGCAGTTTGCCA
>NZ_JAVREZ010000148.1:0-483 GCF_031845645.1 Streptomyces doebereineriae | reverse complement strand
CTACCCACCCAGTGCGGCTACGACTCCGATGACGAAGAGTACGGCGAGGAGGTCGGTCGTGTCGGCGTCGCGGTGGACACCCTGGCCGACGCCGAGATCCTGTTCGACAGCATCCCGCTGGACAAGATCAGCACCAGCTTCACCATCAACGGCACCGCGGCCATCCTGCTGGCCTTCTACGTCGCCGCCGCGGAGAAGAAGGGCGTGCCGCGCGAGAAGCTGACCGGAACCATCCAGAACGACATCCTCAAGGAATACGCGTCGCGCGGGACCTGGATCTGGCCGCCCGAGCCGTCGCTGCGGCTGATCGCCGACACCATCGAGTTCTGTGCCGCCGAGGTGCCGCGGTTCAACGCGATCTCGGTGGCGGGTGCGCACTTCCGCGACGCGGGCGCCAACGCGGTGCAGGAGATGTCCTTCACGCTCGCCGATGGCGTCACCTACTGCGACACGGTGGTCGAGCGCGGCCGCATGACGATCGAC
>NZ_JAVREZ010000147.1:0-484 GCF_031845645.1 Streptomyces doebereineriae | reverse complement strand
AAAATATCCTTATCCGATGGATATACCAAGGGATATCGTGATTGGAATCGGTACCATTATTGAGTTTTTAATGGTTCCAAATTGGAAACTTTTTGAAATTAAAGCTTCCCCTTGGTTACCTGATAGCGTGGGAATTAACGAACGTTATGAAAGGCTTAAAACAATGCTCCGTTATATTTTTACCGAGAAAGACATAGTCAAAGTGCAATTTGATTATTACAACAAAAAATAGCAAAACCCGGCAATCAAAATGCCGTCTGAAACCGTGTTTAATTTTCAGGCGACCTTCCCCTTATTTTAAACAGGATATTGGGAACTAAGTTCTTCAAAAATCCTACACCTGCTCTTTCCACGGCAGCACCTTGGTCAGAACGGCAGACGGCTACAAAGCCATCGCCCATATTCAAGCCGGAGACCGCGTCCTTTCCAAGGACGAGGCAAGCGGGGAGACGGGATACAAACCCGTTACCGCCCGATACGGTAA
>NZ_JAVREZ010000146.1:0-484 GCF_031845645.1 Streptomyces doebereineriae | reverse complement strand
CGGCGAACCGCGCGATCTTGTAGGACACCGCGCCGAGGTCGGCGCCGGGGTGCGTGTAGACGACCACGCGGACGTTGGAGCCGGCCTGGGCCACGATGACGAACCTGTTGCCGTCCTCCACGGTCACCTGGCGCAGGGGCAGTTCCCCGGCCCCGTCCACCGGGAAGAGCTCCGACGCGGTGAGGGCGGTGCTGAAGAGGGAGGTGCAGATCGCGGACGCCTGCTCCGCCTGCTCCTGGCTGGCCTCCTGGTTCCGGCCCGCGATGATCCCGTCACCGGTGAACAGGACGACGGCCTGCGCCCCGGTGTCGTCGAACAGGCGCTGGGCGTGCTCGGAGTAGTCCCTGCGCTCGGCCAGGGGCGTGCCGGACGCACGGTATCGGCCGGGGCTGCTCATCGTGTCTCCCAAGAGGTGGTGGAGGTAGGGGCGGGACCGGCGGTTTCCGGTCCTCTCTGTTCGGACCGGGCCCGCTGGGCGCCGGAC
>NZ_JAVREZ010000145.1:0-484 GCF_031845645.1 Streptomyces doebereineriae | reverse complement strand
ACCCAGTCATGCGGTCAGCCTGCCTTATTAATTAATTTGCTTTCTCGGCAGCCAATTTTTCTTGGCGGTAGGCTTCTGCCGCTTCTCGGTTGCGCTTGGTTGCCTGCCTCATCATCCAATAATTGACGATGATGACCAATGTTCCGATGATGCCGATCAGGATGGTTGCCAAGACATTCATCTGAGGATCGAGACCCAACTTGATCTTGGAGAAAATAACCTGCGGCAATGTGGATGAACCGGGGCCGGAGAGGAATGAGGTAATCACCAAATCATCCAAAGACAAGGTAATGCCGAGTAGGAAGCCTGAAGCAATGGCAGGGGCAATCAAAGGCAAAGTGATGACAAAAAAGATTTTCAGCGGACGCGCGCCCAAGTCCATTGCGGCTTCTTCGAGCGACTGGTCAAGCTCGACCAGCCGCGAACGGATGACAACGGTAATGTATGCCATGCACAGCGTCGTATGTCCGAGGAAGATGGTGAA
>NZ_JAVREZ010000144.1:0-486 GCF_031845645.1 Streptomyces doebereineriae | reverse complement strand
GCTCAAACGCATCGAAACCCTGGTCGACGAAGGCTTTGCCCCCATCCCGTGGACCCGGCCGGAACCAGAACCGCCGAACAGCAAGGCCTACGAGGACGGCCGCGGGTACATCGTCTCGGTCAAGGCCGAAACCACGGCGGGCGGTATCTACGGACTCAATGTGGCCGCCACCTCGCCGTGCGCGAACGACGACTAGACCGCCACACCCTCCACGAGGCTGAACGGTGACGCCGTCTCGACCACACGCGTGAGCCGGAATCCAGCCTGCTCGTAGAGCTTTCGGTAATCGGCCGCGGTACGTTCGCGGGCGGCGATGCCGATCAGCATCTCCATATCGGTCCACTTGCCCAGGAACTCCCGGTCGTGGTCGGGGATCACACCTTCGATCAGCAGCAGGGTGGCGCCCGGCGCGGCCGCCGCCCGCACATTGCGCAGGATCGCCAACGCCTCGTCGTCGGGCCAGTCGTGAATGATGTTCTTCAGCAG
>NZ_JAVREZ010000143.1:0-486 GCF_031845645.1 Streptomyces doebereineriae | reverse complement strand
CAGCAGCACGTCCAGCCGGTCGACGACGGCGTCGGGACCGGCCTCGGCGAGAGTGGTCAGCCAGCCGAACAGGCGTTGCTGGTGGAGCTCCAGCTCCTCCTGGGTGTAGCGCTCGGGGTTGGCGTCGAGCCGTACCGAGTAGCCGCTCTCCGCCGAGTCGAGGTAGATGATCTGCATGTCCTCGACCGGCCCCGTCGACAGGTTGTGCAGCAGCCCGGCGCACTCCCCGAAGGTGTAATCGAATCCGGATTCAAGGACGTTGACCGTGGGTCCCAGTGACCGGCCCGCGTCGCCGGTGAAGCCGAGGTCGCGGCGGATGCGGTCGCCCCGGTAGTTCTGGTGGCGCAGGGTCGCGCGCAGTTCACCGGCGCTGTCGCGCAGGAAGTCGGCCACGGTCCGCCCTGGCGCCACCTCGACCGGGTGCGGTACGAAGTTGGCCCGCATACCGGGAACGGCACGGGAGGCCGCCGTGGCGCGGGCCGGTAC
>NZ_JAVREZ010000142.1:0-486 GCF_031845645.1 Streptomyces doebereineriae | reverse complement strand
ACCGCCGGGTGTGGTGCTCTACGACACCGCCCCGACCGCGCTGTTGGCGATCTACGGCAAGACCCTGCCGTCTCGTTACGCCCGCGCGTTGAGCCGATACGCCTACGGCCCGGGGGTCGCGAAGGTCGATTTCGTGCTGAGCGGCGAGATACCTTGGCGTGACCCGCGTCTGGCCGAGGCGCCGACGCTGCATCTGGGCGGCAGCCGCGCGCAGATGGCATTGGCCGAGTCCGAGATCGCGGCGGGCCGTCACGCCGAGTGGCCCATGGTGCTGGCCGCACTCCCCCATCTCGCCGACCCGTCGCGCGTCGATGACGCCGGCCGCCGCCCGCTGTGGACCTACGTCCACGTACCCAACAACTCCACGCGGGATTTGGCCGAGACGGTGACCGGGATCTTCGAACGGTTCGCGCCGGGCTTTCGCGATCTGGTGGTCGCCGTGCGCAGCGTGCCCGCGTCGCGGATGGACGAACACAACGCCAACCT
>NZ_JAVREZ010000141.1:0-487 GCF_031845645.1 Streptomyces doebereineriae | reverse complement strand
GTACGTGCTCGCCGCGGGGAGCCGCGCCGTGAAGCGCCTGGAGCTGGAGGGTTCCGTCCGCGGGTCCACGGCCGGAACGACGCTGGCGGTCCGCGCGCCCCAGGACGCCGTGTTCCGGGTGACGGCGGCGCTCCACGACGGCGGAACGGCGCCCTCGGCACGGTGACGGACTCCCGCCGTCAGGCGTCGGCCGGGAGCGGGTGCGCGGCCCGTGAAGGAGTCCGGGGTGGCGCCACGGGGCCCGTGGCCCCACCCCGGACCGTCCTGCCGCACCGACGGCGGGGTGTGGGTCGGTGCGGCGGGTTCAGCGCCGGTCAGCGCCGGTAGACACCGAACTCGTAGAGCGAGTAGCCCCAGGGGGTGCCGCGCACGGAGGCGTCGACCCGTACGTAGCGCGCTTCGCCCGTCACGTCGATGTCGTCGATGCCTCCGTTGCCCTCGGTGACCGTGCAGACCTCGGACAACGGCCAGGACTGGAGGACGGTCC
>NZ_JAVREZ010000140.1:0-487 GCF_031845645.1 Streptomyces doebereineriae | reverse complement strand
CCTCACGGCCCCCGGCCTGCGGAGCGCGGCGCAGGTCGTTGGTCACCTCCGACGGCGGGATGTCGATCAGTTCGGGTTCGGCCCCGTCGGGCCGGGCCACCACCAGGCGCGCCGACGCCTGCTCCCCGTAGGCGACGACGGTGGCCAGCACGGTGGATTCGTCATCGCCGACACGGGCCACAGGGATGTTGAGCAGCGAGTTCAGCAGCTGGCTCTTGCCCTGCTTGAGCTGGCCGGCGATGACCACTCGGATCTGCGGGTCATTGATGCGCACCTTCGCCAACCTCAGGCGCTCCACCAGATCGCCGCGGTCGTAGGTCGCGGCGCTCGTGCTGGTGTGGTCGATGAGTTCGACGATCACCTTGACCTTGCGCGGGTCGCCCGCCGCGGCCGGGCGCGGGTCACTGGGTTGCGTCATGGAAGTCCCTCCTGCGTGCCCTGCTCAACGGTAGGCGCGCCAATGGGACGGGGACCACCCGCGTACGGA
>NZ_JAVREZ010000139.1:0-488 GCF_031845645.1 Streptomyces doebereineriae | reverse complement strand
ACCACGTACCGCGACGGATCTCCCGCTGCGCCACACCGTTGACCACTTCCCATATCAACTGGATGTCCGGGCTTTGCGTCCCGTAGAACGACTGGGTGAGCTGCCTGCGGGCGGCGGTGCCGTCATCAGCCGTGAACAGATGCCGGTAGGTGACGTACGGGATCAACAATTCCTGCCCGATGTTGATCAGCCCCGGATTGCTGAGGTGATTCTGCTCGGCGATCACGGGGTAGAGATCTCCGTCGCCGTATTCGCGCTGGGCGATCCCGAACAGGGTGTCGCCGAGTGCCACGGTGTAGTTCTTCATCTGCCACTGCCTTTCTGGTCGTGTGCGGCCCATATCGGCTCAGTGTCGAGTACCCCTCGGTCTGTGGTCGCGCGTAGCGGGCTACCTCAAGTCGAGCGGGATACCTGCGCCTGTCAGTCCTGTTGGCGCTCTTGCCATCCCGGTGCTGAGGGGAACGTCCACAGCACCGGGATGGCAAGAG
>NZ_JAVREZ010000138.1:0-488 GCF_031845645.1 Streptomyces doebereineriae | reverse complement strand
AACGAGTTCACCCGGGGCAGGCAGCCGGGCGGCGACGTCGTCACGACCGTCAAGGAGTCGATGCAGCGCGCCGCGTACGCCGGGCTGAGCGGGCGGCGGGGCGCGGTCGCCGCCCTGGAGCCGTCCACCGGCAAGATCCTGGCGCTGGTCTCGACCCCCTCGTACGACCCCGAGCGGCTCTCCGGCACCGGCTCCGCGGTCACCGAGGCATGGACCCGGCTGAACGCGGCCAAGAGCCTGCCGATGCTCAACCGGGCCATCCGGCAGACCTATCCGCCGGGCTCCACCTTCAAGATCGTGACGGCGGCGGCGGCCCTGGACTCCCGGGTGGTGACCGACGCGGACGCGCCGACCGACACCCCGTCGCCGTACATCCTGCCGAACACGCGCACCGTCCTCCCCAACGAGGCGCGCGGCTGCGAGAAGGCATCCCTGGCGGACGCGATCCGGGTCTCCTGCAACACGGTGATGGCCCACCTGGGTGTGAA
>NZ_JAVREZ010000137.1:0-489 GCF_031845645.1 Streptomyces doebereineriae | reverse complement strand
ACTTCGGTGCCGACACACGGATTTTCAACCCGTCGGGGCTGCCTCTGCCGGATGATGCCCCTAACGACCATCCCAAAGTCCAGGAGCTGTTGGACCTGATGCAATGGTCCGAAGGCCAGGTCTGGTGCTCCCCCGAGCGTCATGGCTCGATGTCGGCAGTGTTCAAGGCGCAACTTGACTGGGTGCCGCTGGCGTTGGGTGCCGTACGGCCGACCCAGGGCAAGACCTTGGCGGTGATGCAAGTGTCAGGCGGCTCGCAATCCTTCAACACCGTCAATCAACTGCGTGTGCTGGGGCGTTGGATGCGCATGTTCACTATTCCCAATCAATCCTCGGTGCCCAAAGCATTCATGGAGTTCGACGACCAGGACCGCATGAAACCCTCGGCGCTTTACGACCGCGTCGTCGATGTGATGGAAGAACTGGTGAAGTTCACGCTGTTACTGCGCGATCGCCCGGACCTGGTAGACCGTTACTCGGAGCGTAAGG
>NZ_JAVREZ010000136.1:0-489 GCF_031845645.1 Streptomyces doebereineriae | reverse complement strand
AACTCTATGCGTGGCTGCGCTATGACCCGATTCCCGAACGCGACGACCTCGCCAAGGCGTTGTTGGCGTATTTCACCGGGCAACTCGGCATCTCCACCACGATGCGACCGCATCGCGGGGTGGGCACAGCGCAGGCGCATGCCACGGTGTCTACGGCGTTGATGTCGACATCGGTGAGCTTCCACGAAGCCGTGGAATGGGATGGCTGGCTGCTCTACAGCCATGAGAGCACCGCGGCCGGACAGGGGATGTCGTATGTCCGCGGTCAGGTGCACACCGAGGACGGTGAACTGTTGGCGTCATTCGCCCAGGAAGGGCTGATCCGCCCGATGCGACCGGTGGATACCTCGATCGATGTGCCGGCCCGGTTGTAGGGCAGGCATGCGCGATGTGCGGCTAGCGAATCCAGCCGCGGCGGCGCATCCAGATGTTCCGGGCCACGGCCAGGAGGATGAGCGCCGCGAACGTGATGAGGAACCAGTTCTCAAC
>NZ_JAVREZ010000135.1:0-489 GCF_031845645.1 Streptomyces doebereineriae | reverse complement strand
ACTGATGGTCGTCGGTGGCGTCGGCGAACAGATTCACCCGTTCCTGGGTGATCTCCAGCCACTCGGTGGGGCCCAGCTCGCTGCCCTTCGCGGCCACGAACTCGTCAAGACCATTGAAGATTTTCACGCTCACTCCTCTCGAACCGTGGTCAGAAGACTACGGTCTGATTCCCGAACCGGATCACGCGGTCCTCACAGTGCCACAGCACTGCACGCGACAGCACCAGCCGTTCGACATCCGCACCCAGGCGCACCAGGTCACCGACCGAGTGGCGGTGGTCCACGCGGACCACGTCCTGCTCGATGATCGGGCCTTCGTCGAGGTCGCCGGTCACGTAATGCGCTGTCGCGCCGACCAACTTGACCCCGCGTTCCTTGGCCCTGCGGTACGGCGCCGCGCCGATGAACGCCGGCAGGAACGAATGATGGATGTTGATCAACGGGCAGCCCACGGCGTCGAGGAATTCAGGAGTCAGGATCTGCATGTAC
>NZ_JAVREZ010000134.1:0-490 GCF_031845645.1 Streptomyces doebereineriae | reverse complement strand
GCTGTTGGGTGAGCACACCGACGAGGTGCTCGCCGAGATCGGTTATGACGCCGGGCAGATCGCCCAAATGCGGACGAACCAGATCGTGTGAATCAGATCGTCTCGCCGATCGCATGAAGCGCCGCGAGTTGATCGCAGAAGTGTTCGGCGCTTCGCGCCTGCACCGTGCAGTTGGCGATCGTGGCCCCGGCGTCGCGCAGCCGGCCCAGACGGCCTCGTGCGGAATCCGGGTCGCCCAGCGGGTCCAGTGCCACCCCGGGGGAGAGGACGACATCGAAATCCGCGGGCAGCTGATGTGGTGCGAGAAACTCGGCGATAATGTCGGGCGAAAGGCCGAAAGGTACCCAGCCGGTGCCCAATTCGACGGCACGCCGCAGTGAGCGTTTGGTGCGCCCACCCACCCAGACCTCCAGATCCGTACTGGTGGCGTGCGGTTCGATGACGAAACCGTCGACCTCGCGCTGCCCCCACGCGGCCCGCAGGCCGGCGA
>NZ_JAVREZ010000133.1:0-490 GCF_031845645.1 Streptomyces doebereineriae | reverse complement strand
CCTTTAAATTTAGCTGTATTAACAACTTGACCATCTTTCATAATAAAACTTGCATCACCGCTATTTGCCGTTGCTGCAAAAATATTATCTCCCATAGCAACTAATCCTTGCTCATTGATAAAATTATATAAAGCAAGCTTTCCAACTATGGCATTTTTACCATTGCTAAATTGCGCAACAATACTTCCATCATCGGATATATTATATTGTTCAAAAAACCCTTCAGCTACACCATCTTGTTGTGTAACTACATTTTTTTCGACGCCTTGTTTAATATAAATCCCACTATAACCCGAACCAGGCTTGTTAGCATCATAAGGAGAACCTAAATCAATATTAATTGTTCCACCATTTGGATTTGCAATGCTTGTAATATTGTTTTGAAGCAAAGCACCATTTTTATCAAAAACCATATTTCCTTCAGTCGGATTGCCTACGGCATTGCCATTAGAATCATAAATTTGTGCAATAGCTTTATATTGTATATTAT
>NZ_JAVREZ010000132.1:0-490 GCF_031845645.1 Streptomyces doebereineriae | reverse complement strand
CAAAGGGAACGGTTCCCTAAGGTGATGAAGCACCGGGCGAACCGGTTCCGTACTATCCGTACTGCCTGCGGCCCGCCGCCTTGTCCTGATTTTTGTTAATCCGCTATAAAACGGGTCATTCTAAAATGAATATCCCAAAGTTTCAAGCCGTTCCTCCGCAAACCCGACCGGACACCGTACAGATGCCGTCCCGCCATCCCCGACATTTTTTCCGGGCAAAGCAAAAACCCCCGGATATCCGGGGGTTTTCTGAAAGGGTGTTTGGCAGTGACCTACTTTCGCATGGAAGAACCACACTATCATCGGCGCTGAGTCGTTTCACGGTCCTGTTCGGGATGGGAAGGCGTGGGACCAACTCGCTATGGCCGCCAAACTTAAACTGTTGCAAATCGGTAAAGCCTTAATCAATATATTCGGTAATGACTGAATCAGTCAGTAAGCTTTTATCTCTTGAAGTCCTTCAAATGATAGAGTCAAGCCTCACGGGCAA
>NZ_JAVREZ010000131.1:0-491 GCF_031845645.1 Streptomyces doebereineriae | reverse complement strand
ATGCGTGCTTCATTCACGATTTGCGTAAAACCTGCCAACGAACACATGCCCTGCGCATTTCGCTCTTCACATCCTGCCAGGGTCAGTTTCACCTCTCCGGGCGGCGTATTTAATGACAGCGGCGTTTTATCACGCATCTGCTGTAAAGTCTGGAAGACCAGCGAAACCTGAATCCACTGGCTGTTATCGCTTAGCCGACGCCAGCGTTCAAACACCAGTTCACCACCTGGCGGCGTGTTATCCGGCTGACCGGGAAGCGTCCAGTTGAGCTCCAGTGCGCCGCCGAGATTTGCCAGATTAGTATCGTGTCCGGCGATAAACAGCACTGAAGTGGGTAATGTCACACCATACGCCTGTTTTTGCGGTGGATGGGGCGTCAACGCTGTCTTGATCAAATCTAATAACGGGGTGGCGCGGCTGCGGGCAACCTCTGGCGTGCGTTGTAGCAAATAAAATTGCGCGTTATGCAAACTTAGCAAGGTGTTCCACTG
>NZ_JAVREZ010000130.1:0-491 GCF_031845645.1 Streptomyces doebereineriae | reverse complement strand
CATATAAGTCTTACACCCTTGGAAAACTAATCCATAAACTTCTAGTTCCAATAACCAATTTGAATTATTGTCGTAAAATCTTATTATTTTTAGACCATCTTCTTGGTTCTTTATTTCTACTTGGCATATATTTCTATTGTTATGCGACCAATTTTGACATTTCATTCCTTTAATAAAGCTATTTCTTAATTCAATTTCAACTGTATCATAATCTTTTAGCCACAGCCCCCATTTTTCGATTTCTACAGAAGGCTTTGTACTTGTTCGGATAGTTAAAATACAATTAGACAAGTCAGTTGAAAAAGAGACTAGTGAAATATCCATTATGCCACTAGGATATATTTGTTTTAGAAAACGATTCCTACTTATTATTTCTATTATATTCATATTTCTTACTAAAAATTATAGTGTCCGTGAGTACCATCGACATGTCCTGTATCTAAATTGGAGTCTCTTATATTAAAATGTGGTTTAGATGCAGGTTGCCGCAC
>NZ_JAVREZ010000129.1:0-491 GCF_031845645.1 Streptomyces doebereineriae | reverse complement strand
TCCCAGGACCATGCGGTGGGCAGCGAGTGCGGCCAGGGAAAGGCCATCACCAGGCCGACCGAACCGGCCCAGATCCACACCCGGGCGCGCGGGGCTCCGCCGCGGGCGAGGGCATACAGCGGGAAGATGGCCGGTAACCATAGGTAGCTGCTGGCGAGGGCGGGCATCGAGGCCGCCAGGACCGCCTGGGGGAAGCGGTTGCGGAACGGCAGGGCGAGCGCGGCGACCACCGCCCAGGGCAGCACCCAGGCCGGGCCGAGCGTACGGGTGGCGCCGATCTCCACCAGGGCCAGGGAGACGACGGCGGCCTCGGCCAGGAAATGCTTTTTGGAAATGCTCATGCCAATCCCGCCTTTTGTGCGACGGAGGCGAGCACCACCCTGTTGGGAACTCCCAGTTTGCTTTTGAGTACACCCACATGAGTCTTCACGGTGGTAACGCCGATATTGAGCTGGCGGGCGATTTCGGCGTTCTGGAGACCCAGCGCGAGA
>NZ_JAVREZ010000128.1:0-492 GCF_031845645.1 Streptomyces doebereineriae | reverse complement strand
GCGAAGCCGTTCGCGGCCACCGCCGCCGCGACGCCCTCCGCCGCCTGTGGTGGGCAGACCGAGAGAACGACCGCGCTTCGGGACAGCGCTTCCGCGAGCGAGTCGTACGCCGTGGCACCGGCTTCCCTCCCGCGGAGCCAGGTGTTCTCACTGCGTCCCTTGGTCACCGACAGCGCCTCATGGCCACCGGCCACGAGCTCGGCGGTGATCGCCGCGCCCATGGTTCCAGGGTGGAGGACGGTCACGGTGATCACTGGCTGCCTCCGGCGGTGCGCGACGGGGAAAGTTCCTCACCCCCATGATCCGCTGTCGTTCGGCACCGGCGGCTTCGGAATCAATGCCTGACGGCCGTCTGGGCACTGATGGCGGACAGAGGTGCCTCCGGTCTCGGACTCACCGTCCAGGACGGGACAGCGGTACACGGGCCGCGGCCCCCGACGGTCCTTGCAGCTCGTCTCACGCTGAAGCCGCGTCATGGGTACCGTGCAGGGA
>NZ_JAVREZ010000127.1:0-492 GCF_031845645.1 Streptomyces doebereineriae | reverse complement strand
GGGTGGACCGGATGCGCAGGCGTCCCGTCATGATCGTGGCCGACCTCGTCCGGGCGGCGGCTCTGGCCCCGGTGCCCGTGCTGTGGATGCTCGACCTCCTCTCGGTCGTCCACCTCTGCGCGGCCGCGTTCGTCGTGGGCCTGGCCACCGTCTTCTTCGACGTCGCCGAACAGAGTTACCTGCCGCACCTGGTCGGACGGGACGGACTGGTCAGGGCCAACGCCCGTCTCGTCGCCGTCGACCAGACGGCTTCGGTGGCGGGACCGGGCATGGCGGGCATGATCGTCCAGGCCGTCACAGCGCCGCTGGCGATCGTGGTGTCGTGCGTCTCCTACGTCGCGTCCGCCCTCGCTGTCGCCCGGATAGACGGCCCACCGGAGAAGGCAGTCCGGGGGCCGCGCGAGCGCCTCGACCGGTCGATCCGCCAGGGAATCGTCTACGTACTGGACCATCCCGTGCTCCGCCCCCTCGTGGCCTGCTCCACGACCATGA
>NZ_JAVREZ010000126.1:0-493 GCF_031845645.1 Streptomyces doebereineriae | reverse complement strand
GGGTGAGCAGATGCATGTACCGGCCGAGCAGCATGGTCTCGCGTTCGATCCGGTCGAGGGGCATGTCCACGCATCCAGGTATATCACGCTGGATATGCATGATGCATAAGCTGTGCATGATGCACATCCCATGTATCTTGCATACTCCATGTACCTTGCACACTCCGTGCATCGCGCATCACCACACAGCCCACCGAGGTCCGAGGTCCGAGGTCCGAGGGCTGAGAACGGAGAGACACCCCGTGGAGACTCCACCACCCGCACCGGCCTCCCCGGGGGCACCCACGGCCCGCCCCGGCGGGATCGTCGCCATCCTGGCCTTCGCCGGTATCGTGGCCGCGCTCACGCAGACCCTGGTGGTGCCGCTGATCGCGCGGCTCCCGGCGATGTTCGCCACCTCCGCGTCCAACGCCTCCTGGGTCATCACCGCCACCCTGCTGGCCGCCGCCGTCTCCACCCCCGTCGCCGGACGGCTCGGCGACCTGTACGGCAA
>NZ_JAVREZ010000125.1:0-495 GCF_031845645.1 Streptomyces doebereineriae | reverse complement strand
AGCGGCCGATATTGCTTGATTGCTCGCCGCCCAGCGAGACGCAGCCCCAGACCACGTCGTCGACGATGTCGGGGCTGATGCCCGCCCGCTCCACGAGAGCATTGAGCAACAGTGCCGACAGGTCGGCGGCGTGGAATCCGGACAGGCCGCCGTTACGCTTGCCCACCGGGGTACGGACGGCCTCGACGATGACGGCTTCAGCCATGACTTCTCCTTTGAAGGGTGGGTGTCGCGACCCCAGTGGAGCCGAACGGGGCGCTCGAGGTGAAAATAGACCAGTAGGTTTACTAGGTCAACCTACTGGTTGGTAGATCCAGATGTTCCGTTCCTGCGGTGAACAGATGGTTTACTGAGTTGTACAGCTGACCGTCCGGCCAGCGCAGTAGTTGTCCTACCCGGGAGTGTCTGGTGGCTCGAACCACACCGCTGGCGCCGATGATCGGCCCTGACGCGATAGCACCGCAGGCACCGGTCCGCTCTCCGAAGACCGCCGAG
>NZ_JAVREZ010000124.1:0-495 GCF_031845645.1 Streptomyces doebereineriae | reverse complement strand
TGGCGGCCCCCTCCTCCAGTACGGCGGCGATCGACATGACCTTGCTGGTGGAGCCGGGCTCGTACACGTCCTGGAGGGCCGCGTTGCCGAGCGAGGCGGCGGTGGCCTGGGAGAGGTCGTTGGGGTCGTAGCCGGGCGCGTTGGCCATGGCCAGCAGCTCGCCGGTCCGGGTGTTCTGGACGATGACGTAACCCCGGTCGGCCTTGGACTTGGCGACCTGGTCGCTGATGGCCTTCTGGGCGGCCCACTGGATGTCGCGGTCGATGGTCAGCTCGACGTCGGAGCCGGGCACGGCCGGGACCTCGCTGCCGCCCGCCGTGGGCACGCGACGGCCGCCGGACTGGGCGTAACGGATCTTGCCGTCCTCGCCCGCGAGCTCCTTGTCCAGCAGCGATTCGATACCGCCGCCGCCCTTGCCGTCGGCGGTGACGAACCCCAGTATCCCGGCGGCGAGATCCCCGTTGGGGTAGACCCGCTTGGTGGTCGGCTCCTGGA
>NZ_JAVREZ010000123.1:0-500 GCF_031845645.1 Streptomyces doebereineriae | reverse complement strand
AGGCGGCCCGGCTCGACATCCCCGCCTGGTGCGAGATGCGGGAGCAGGAGTACGTGGGCGAGGAGCCGGCGGACCGGGGCTCGGCCTATGTGGTCCGCCGGCTCAGCTGATCACGCCAGGTGCTGCTGGACCTCGGCGGCGGCCTCGTGCCCGTACGCCTTGGTGAAGCGGTCCATGAAGTGGGTGCGGCGCAGGGTGTACTCCTGGGTGCCGACCGTCTCGATGACCAGGGTGGCGAGCATGCAGCCGACCTGGGCGGCGCGCTCCAGGCCGACGCCCCAGGCGAGACCGGAGAGGAATCCGGCCCGGAAGGCGTCGCCGACGCCGGTCGGGTCGGCCTTGGTCTCCTCCTCGGGGACGCCCACCTCGATGACCGGCTCACCGGCCTTCTCGATGCGCACACCGCGGGAGCCGAGCGTGGTGACCCGGTGGCCGACCTTGGAGAGGATCTCCTCGTCGCTCCAGCCGGTCTTGGACTCGATGAGCCCCTTCTCGTACTC
>NZ_JAVREZ010000122.1:0-507 GCF_031845645.1 Streptomyces doebereineriae | reverse complement strand
GGTTGGGGCGAGGTTCCTTTGAAGAAAACACAGCGAGGACGCTGTGTGCGAGGGGATTATTCCTCTCCTCGCACCGCTCTCGTGGTGTCATCCCGATTACGGGTAAACATTCACGGAGAGTTTGATCCTGGCTCAGGACGAACGCTGGCGGCGTGCTTAACACATGCAAGTCGAACGATGAAGCCCTTCGGGGTGGATTAGTGGCGAACGGGTGAGTAACACGTGGGCAATCTGCCCTTCACTCTGGGACAAGCCCTGGAAACGGGGTCTAATACCGGATAACACTCTGTCCTGCATGGGTGGGGGTTGAAAGCTCCGGCGGTGAAGGATGAGCCCGCGGCCTATCAGCTTGTTGGTGGGGTAATGGCCTACCAAGGCGACGACGGGTAGCCGGCCTGAGAGGGCGACCGGCCACACTGGGACTGAGACACGGCCCAGACTCCTACGGGAGGCAGCAGGGGGGAATATTGCTCCAGGGGCGAATGCGGGATGCAGCGACGCCGCGTG
>NZ_JAVREZ010000121.1:0-510 GCF_031845645.1 Streptomyces doebereineriae | reverse complement strand
AACGGGGTGGGGTGGACCAGGTCATGACGATGCGACAGAACTGGTGGCGACGGGGGCTGGCGGCCGGGGCCGTCCTCGCACTGGCCGGATGCGCGGCGATCGAGGACGCGACGACGCCCGAGCCTGCGGACGGGAAGCCGTCCGCCTCGGCATCGGGATCGGCCTCCACCGGGGCCGGTGGCGGTGGCGGCACGGCGGCCGACGGCACCCTGCCGGGCATACCCACCGCGGGGCAGGCGAAGGAGCAGCTGGCCGGACTGGAGGTGGCCCGGCACGGTTCGATGTCCGGCTACAGCCGGGCGAAGTTCCCCCACTGGTCGTCGCAGGGCGAGTCCTGCGACACCCGGGAAACCGTGCTGGAGCGGGACGGCACCGATGTCGAACGGGACGCGCAGTGCCGGGCGGTCTCCGGGAAGTGGACCAGCGTCTACGACGACAAGCCCTTCACCGAGGCCCGCGACCTGGACATCGACCACATGGTGCCGCTCGCCAACGCCTGGCGCTCCGGGG
>NZ_JAVREZ010000120.1:0-518 GCF_031845645.1 Streptomyces doebereineriae | reverse complement strand
AGCGGATGAAGCGCACGGTGTGGAACACCGGCGGCTGCACCAGCTGGTACCTGGACGCCGAGGGCCGCAACACGACGGTCTGGCCGGGCACGACGGGCGAGTTCCGGCGGCAGACGCGGACGGTGGACCTCGCGGAGTACGACGTCATCCGGGCGACCGGGACGCCGGGCGTCGCCGCTCCGGGCGCGGCCGGAGGCGTACGCGGGGGCGAGGCCGGACGGCTCGCCGGGAGCGGGCGCGTACCGGAGCAGCCGGGCCGGAGCGAGCGCGAGACGGTCGCCGCCGGGGACACGGTGACCGAGGAGGCCGCGCGATGAGCCCCGACCCCTACCGCGCGCCCGGCACAGTCGTCGAGGAGGCCGCGCGATGAGCCGTCTCCTGCACCGCGACGCCGCCCCGCCCGTCCCCGCGAGCGACCTGTTCGTACGGTCGGCCGACGGCTCGCGCATCCACGTCGAGCTGGACGGCCCCGAGGACGCCCCGGCGGTGCTCCTCGCCCACGGCTGGACCTGCAACAC
>NZ_JAVREZ010000119.1:0-521 GCF_031845645.1 Streptomyces doebereineriae | reverse complement strand
ATATGGGCCACGCCATCGAATCCGAGTGGCAGAAGGGGTCGAGCTACATCTGGGTCGAGGACGGGCTACGGATCGAGGACCCCGACCAGGTGATCGTGGAGTCTGATCCCTACCAGCGGCTGGCCTTCACCTTCCACGCGTTCACACCCGAACTGCGGCAGATCGCCCCGGATCTCAGCGAGGAGACCATTGGCGCCGCAGCGGCCGAACGCCGGTCACGCGTGTCGTTCGACATCGAACCCGTCGAGGATCGGGTGAAGCTCACCGTGACCCACGACGGGTTCGACCCGGGCAGCATCGTGCGCGAACTGATCGCGCACGGTTGGCCGCTCAAGCTGTCCAGCCTGAAGTCCGGGCTGGAGCAGGCTGACTAGACCAGCGAGTCCTCCGGCTGACGCTGAACGGGCGCCGGCCACGGCGCAGGCAGCGGACGCTGCCGCACCCGCTGCGGCCACCAGAACCACTTGCCCATCAGCGCCGCGATGGACGGCGTCATGAAGGACCGGATGACCAGGGTGTCG
>NZ_JAVREZ010000118.1:0-524 GCF_031845645.1 Streptomyces doebereineriae | reverse complement strand
CACGCCATGGTCATGTTGTCGACCCGCTTGACCGGATCGTCGACCAGCATCACGGTGGTATCGAGGCGTAACGCCCGGTCCACACCGGTCTGCGCGCCCGCGGCGGCGAAGTGATCGGTCACGAACACGCCGCTGGGATCCCCGTCGGCCCGGTAGCTCTCGCTGATCAGCGCGCCCACCCCGGAGCTGTCCCGGTCGAAGAACGCTCCCCGGTAGCTGGCCACGGAGCCGTCAAGGCCGGCCGCACCTGGTTCGGCCATCGGCGGATACCAGTGATAACCGGCGAAAACCTCGTCGGCTCCCTGCCCGGACTGCACCACCTTGACGTGCCGGGATACTTCCTGGCTGAGCAGGTAGAAGGCCACACAGTCATGGCTGACCATCGGTTCGCTCATCGCGCCGATCGCTCCGTCGAGCGCGGGCAGCATGCGGTCGGTGTCGATGCGGATCTGGTGATGGTCGGTGTCGAAGTGTTCGGCGATGATGTCGGAGTACTTGAACTCGTCGCCGGCCACCCCGCCCAC
>NZ_JAVREZ010000117.1:0-527 GCF_031845645.1 Streptomyces doebereineriae | reverse complement strand
ACATCCACAACAACGGCAAGAAGAAGGTCCAGCTCAAGGGCTTCAAGGTGAAGGACAACACCGGTTACACCTACACCTTCGGCAGCTACACCATCGGCGCGGGCAAGACCGTCAAGCTCCGTACCGGCAAGGGCAAGAACGTGGCGGGCACCGTGTACTGGAACCGGGGCTCGTACGTCTGGAACAACACCGGCGACAAGGCCCGGCTGATCAAGCCGAACGGGAAGCTCCAGGACTCCTGCTCCTGGAAGAAGTCGACCCCGGCGAACCAGGGCAAGAAGAACTGCCACTGACCGGTCGCCGTTGACGGGTCGCCGTACCCATGGGGGCTGCCGCGGTTCGGGGGGACTGCGGCAGCCGTACGCGGACCGGCCGGAAGGGCCGGGACAGTGTGCGCGGCGCGGGGGCGGGGCACAGGGTTAGGGTGCCGCATGACACATGATCATGAGCCCGAGATCCTGCGCTACACCGCCTTCTCCGCCGACCCCGGGGGCGGAAACCCCGCAGGCGTCGTCCTGGACGCATCG
>NZ_JAVREZ010000116.1:0-530 GCF_031845645.1 Streptomyces doebereineriae | reverse complement strand
ACACCTGGAAGCATTCCGCCCGCATGTTCTGTACACCGAAACTTGTTGTCACCATGGCGCCGGTCGGGACCGGGAAATTCGAGAACGTACCCGCGTTCAGAGCTTGCGGGCTTCCGTCCCTCGGCGTGACCACCGGCACGAAGGAAGGGGCGCCCGTAGCCGAAAAGGTCAGCCACACCCCGATGTGGAAGCACCCGGGGGTTTTCAACGGATTCCACGTCCACGACACAGAAGCATTCTTCGTTACGTCGGCGTTGGTGCCGCAGTACGCGACGAGGGCCCCCGTGCTGAAGTTCACCCGCAGTGCGGTGTAGTGCGTGGTCCCGCCCGCAGACGCTTCCCAACTCGACTGGAACTGAATGAGGGACTCCTGAAGGGGCCAGTTCCGCCGGGTGTCCGTCCACACCTCGAACCACAGCCCATCGGATCGCCGTGTCACCGGCAGCAGCTCGGGGACGTAGACGGCCGTGGCCAGATAGTCCAGCCCACCTTCGGCGGCCGACTCGAACGGAACGACATCCTTCGTCCAC
>NZ_JAVREZ010000115.1:0-531 GCF_031845645.1 Streptomyces doebereineriae | reverse complement strand
GGTCAGACGGCCGGTGGCGTCGTACGCGTACTCCTGGGAGGACCAGCCGGAGTGTGCCGTGACCTGGCTGTGGACCGAACGGTCGACCGTGTCGGCGGTGACGACCAGGCCGTCGCTGTCGCGGGTGTAGACCCGGGAGACGGCCGCTCCCGCGGTGTCCTCCTCGACGGTGAGGGTGTAGCCGCCGGGCAGCTTCTCGGTGGCGACGGACCCGTCGGCGTCGTAGCGCGCCTCGAAGGTGCCGGCGACCGAGTCCGTCGTCCGGGTGACCAGACCGCGGGGTTCCACGGCCGTGTCATAGGTGTGCGTCACCGTGGACGGCACCGAGTCGGTGGTCTTGACCGGCCGGTTCAGCAGGTCGTACTCGGTCCGGGTCACCCCGCCGTCGGCGTCGGTGTACGCGATCTGGCGGCCGAGCTTGTCGAGCTCCTTCGTGACCGTCCCACCGGTCGGCGAGACGGTCTTCACCTCCTGGCCGGTGTCCGGGTCGTACTCGGTCGTGGACTCCGGGACCGCCTGGCCGAGCCCGCC
>NZ_JAVREZ010000114.1:0-534 GCF_031845645.1 Streptomyces doebereineriae | reverse complement strand
GAGGGATGGATGGCGCCCGACTTCTACGACCCCGACAACGATGTCTGCGTCTGCGCCATTCAGACCTGGCTGCTGCGCAGCGAGGGCAGGACCATCCTGGTCGACACCGGGGTGGGCAATCACAAGGACCGGCCGCATGCCCCGGTCTGGCATCACCTGGACACCGATTTTCTCGGGAACCTCTCCCGGGCCGGTGTCGCTCCCGAGGATGTCGACGTGGTGATCAACACCCACCTCCATGTCGACCACGTCGGCTGGAACACCTACCTCGACGACGGCAACTGGATCCCGACCTTTCCGAACGCCACCTATCTGATGCCGTTGGCCGACTTCGATTTCTGGAACCCGGCGAATCGGGGCGACCCGGTGCCAGGGCGGGACAACGTGTTCCTCGACAGCGTGGCCCCCGTCCATGCAGGGGGACAAACAGTGTTGTGGGAGGAGGGTTTTCAGATCGACGCCAACCTCGCGCTCGAGGCGGCCCCGGGCCACACCCCGGGCTCGGCGGTGGTCAGGCTGCGGTCCGGCAGTGAC
>NZ_JAVREZ010000113.1:0-535 GCF_031845645.1 Streptomyces doebereineriae | reverse complement strand
CCACTGTGACTGACACTCCGGGCACCGCCGATACCACCACCGTGACCCTGACAGCTCCGTCGCAGGTGAGTGAGGGTGGTCAGATTACCTACACCGCTACGCTTTCCAATAAAGCGGGCACCGACGTAACCCTGAAGTTGGATAACGGCTCGACTATCACCATCAAGGCGGGCGACACCGTCGGCACTGTGACTGTCCCAGCGCCAAGCGATGACGTGTTCATCGACAAGAGCACCCAGACCGTCAAAATCACTGACGCTACTGGCGGTAACTTCGAGAAGCTGGAAGTTGCAGGCAATGGCGCAACCACGACGATTAACGACACTATCGATAAAGTCGACGTCGTACTGACCGCTACTACCACCGTTGGCGAAGGCGGCAATATCGTCTACACCGCGTCGCTGGTCGACAAGTCGGGTAACGCGGTGACTAACATCACCAACCCGTTGACCGTGACCTTGGATAACGGCCAGACCATCACCATCGGTGTGAATCAGTCGAGCGGTACCGTTTCGGTTGTAGCTCCAGATGACGC
>NZ_JAVREZ010000112.1:0-536 GCF_031845645.1 Streptomyces doebereineriae | reverse complement strand
CAGCCACAGCAGGGCCAGTTCGCGCAGTGCGGTGAGGTTTCCGCGCCGGAAGTAGTTCGACAGTGCGGCGACGACGCGCTCCGGCGCGTAGCCGTTGCCGTGGGACAGCCTGCGGCGCAGCGCCTCCGGGGTGATGTCGACCAACTCGATCTGGTCGGCCGCCCGGACCACCTCGTCGGGAACCTTCTCCTGCTGCTCGATTCCGGTGATCTGGGTGACCACGTCGTTGAGGCTTTCCAGGTGCTGGACGTTGACCGTTGATATCACGGTGATCCCGGCTTCGAGCAGTTCCTCGACGTCCTGCCAGCGCTTGGGGTTCTTGCTGCCCGGGGTGTTGGTGTGGGCGAGTTCGTCGACCAGCACCACCTGGGGATTGCGGGCCAGCACCGCGGCCACGTCGAGTTCGGGGAAGCTGCCTCCCCGGTACTCGACGTAGCGCGGCGGGATGGTCTCGATGCCGTCGAGCAGGTCGGCGGTTTTCTTGCGCCCGTGCGTCTCGACCACCGCGGCAACCAGGTCGGTGCCGCGTTCGAGCC
>NZ_JAVREZ010000111.1:0-536 GCF_031845645.1 Streptomyces doebereineriae | reverse complement strand
CACCCCGCCCGACGGGTTGACCGGGAGGTCGCCGTCGAGTTCGGTGACGCCCGCCTCGGTGAGCTTCCACCCCTCGCCCTCACCGGCGAAGCCGAGGTTCTCCAGCCACATCGGCTCGTACCAGGAGAAGGGGACGTACATCTCGACGGCGTCGATCTCCCGGCGCGGGTCGGTGATCCGGGCCTGGCGGTAGACGTCGGCGGCGCAGTCCCTGCCCGCCTGCGGGGAGACGAAGTCCTTGCCCGCGAACAGGGTCGGTTCGCTGCGCATCGCGCCGCCGTGCACCCAGGCCGGCGGGTACGGGGCCCGGCCCGCGCCCGCGCGGTCGGTGAGGACCATCGCACAGGCCCCGTCGGAGGAGGGGCAGGTCTCGGAGTAGCGGATCGGGTCCCAGAGCATCGGGGACGCCTGGACCTTCTCCAGGGTGATGCCGGTGTCGTGGAGGTGCGCGTAGGGGTTCTTGAGGGCGTTGCGGCGGTCCTTGTACGCGACGAGGGAGCCGACCGTGTCGGGGGCTCCCGTACGGCGCATGTACG
>NZ_JAVREZ010000110.1:0-536 GCF_031845645.1 Streptomyces doebereineriae | reverse complement strand
ACCAATGGGCGAGGCTGAACGATGACGATCGCGATGATGGACCAGAGCGCGTACGTCAACTCCACCGGTACATCGAGTTTTCCGGCGGCCTTGCCGGCCTCATCATCGAAGCCCGTGCGTTCCCGGGATGGGAGAGCTTTGGGGCGATGATCGCCCACTTTCGCTTTGTGCGAGATCATCACGAACACGTAGCGAGAATCGCAGTTGTAACGGATGCCCCCACGGGAGACATCGCGGAACACTTGGTGTCGCACTTTGTGTCCGCCGAGGTCAGGCATTTCCCGGCTGGGCAGATCGAGGCGAGACGGCTGTCGCACACCCGCTGAAGTGCGTCATCAGAGGCTGTGTGCTAGGCGGACGTTGGGACTGTGACCCGCCATGCTGGCCTGATGACTCTGGAGAACGAGGACTTTGGTACCTATCGAGGCCGCTGGATCAGTGATCGGATGGCATTGGGTGACAGCTAAGCCGTCGCCTTCGATCCGACTCGAAAAGAGGTCACGGCAATGAATGCTCGGCCACGATCTGAAGCCAGG
>NZ_JAVREZ010000109.1:0-538 GCF_031845645.1 Streptomyces doebereineriae | reverse complement strand
GTCTACGGTGCGCTGGAGCAGGCTCGCGACAAGACCGGCACCGATCCGGTCGTCACCCTCAAGCGTGCGCTCGACAACGTCAAGCCCGCCCTCGAGGTGCGTAGCCGCCGCGTCGGTGGTGCCACCTACCAGGTTCCGGTCGAGGTTCGCCCCGATCGCTCCACACCCTGGCTCTGCGCTGGCTGGTCAGCTTCTCCAAGGCTCGTCGTGAGAAGACCATGATCGAGCGCCTCGCCAACGAGATCCTGGACGCCAGCAACGGCCTGGGTGCCGCTGTGAAGCGTCGTGAGGACACTCACAAGATGGCTGAAGCGAACCGGGCTTTCGCGCACTACCGCTGGTGATACCCGCGCCCGGCATCCAGCGTCGGGTGCCGGTAAGCGCGCAATCGAACACCTAATCAAGCAAGCGAAAGAGTTGGGAAGACTTCCGTGGCACAGGACGTGCTGACAGACCTGAACAAGGTCCGCAACATCGGCATCATGGCGCACATCGACGCCGGCAAGACGACGACGACAGAGCGCATCCTCTATTACAC
>NZ_JAVREZ010000108.1:0-540 GCF_031845645.1 Streptomyces doebereineriae | reverse complement strand
CATCAACATCGACATCGGCGGCGGCTCGCTGGATCTGTCCAGCGGGGTCGACGAGGAGCCCGAGGTGGCGCTCTCGCTGCCACTGGGTGCCGGCCGGCTGACCAGGGAATGGCTGGCCGAAGACCCACCTGGGCGGCGCCGGGTCGCCATGCTGCGGGACTGGCTGGCCACCGAACTCGCCGACGCCGGTGCCACCATGCGCCGATCGGGGAACCCGGACCTGGCGGTGGCGACGTCGAAGACCTTCCGGTCGCTGGCCCGACTCACCGGTGCGGCGCCCTCGGGCGCAGGCCCACGGGTCAAGCGGACCCTCACCGCTGCTGGATTAAGACAGCTCATAGCTTTCATCTCTAGGATGACAGCGGCTGACCGTGCCGAACTGGAAGGGGTGAGTGCCGAGCGGGCACCACAGATCGTGGCCGGTGCTTTGGTAGCTGAAGCTAGTATGCGAGC
The DNA here is from genome assembly GCF_031845645.1 of Streptomyces doebereineriae. NCBI lineage: Bacteria > Bacillati > Actinomycetota > Actinomycetes > Kitasatosporales > Streptomycetaceae > Streptomyces > Streptomyces doebereineriae. The sequence goes on along the minus strand of NZ_JAVREZ010000108.1, from coordinate 87 downwards.
ACTGGAGATCGATTCCGTCGACATTTGCCCCTGGGCGTTGCGGGAGGGGTTGATTCTGCGGAAACTCGACAGCGAGGCCGACGGCAC
>NZ_JAVREZ010000107.1:0-541 GCF_031845645.1 Streptomyces doebereineriae | reverse complement strand
GCCCGGTACTGCGCGATGCGGGTGCTCACGGCGATCCACGGCAGCGGGAGGGGGCTGCGGGTCTCGGGGGTGAAGCGGGCCGCGTCGGCGGCGGAGAAGCCGAGCCGTCCCTTGCTCGCCACCAGCCAGGGGTGGCCGGGCTGGTGCCCTTCGAGCTCGGCGTAGTCGAGTGCGGCCAGCTCGCTCGCGGAGAGGGCGGTGTGGTCGAGCCGGGCGTCGGCGGAGAGCGTGAGGGTCAGCTCGCGGATGAGGTGGCCGAGGGTGGCGCCGTCGAGGCCGAGGAGCCCTCGGGCGCGGACGAGGAACCGCAGCGGGTCGCGGAAGGGCCGGGTCCCTTCGGAAGCGGAAGCGGAGGCGGTGCCGGAGGAGGAGGACTCGTTGCCGAAAGAAGACGCGTTACCGGAAGGGGACGAGCCGTTGGAGAGCGGCGAACCGTTCAGCGACGACGGGCCGTTGAGGGAGGACGGGCCGGTGGGCGAGATCGGGCCGTCGGGTGAGGCGGGGCTGTTCGGTGCGGAAGAGTCTCCGGACAGGGAAAGGC
>NZ_JAVREZ010000106.1:0-543 GCF_031845645.1 Streptomyces doebereineriae | reverse complement strand
AGGCCGGCTGGTGAGTGTCACCAAGGAGGCCGTCGACCGGGTGGGCGGCCGCTACTCGGTGGAAGTGCGTCGAAAAGCCTTGCACCGGATGAACTCCGCTGAGGCCGTCGCGGCGATAGCGGCGGACACCGGCATCAGCCGGTCGACGCTGTCCCGCTGGAAGAGCGCCACCAACGGCCGACGTTCGCGCGCGCAGACCGCCGCCCGGCGTGGCGTAAAGCTCGCCGATGTCACCGGCGTCGGAATCACCGACCGATGGGGTGTCACCGCAACCGATCTCGGCGCATCGGTGCTGGCTCCGAACGGCACCCTGGTCTCGGTGTTCGGCGACGCGTTCTCGGGCGTACACGTCGGAGAAGGACTGTGGCGGGCTCCGGTGGCACTCATCGGCTCAGGCGACGCGCAACATCCCATCCATTACGAACGTGCCGGCGGCTCCGATCCGAACTTCGCGCAACAACTGTGGTTCTACATCCACGACGACCCCAGCACCGGATGGAGTCGCGGGGGTATCAGCACGGTGCTGCCCTCGGACCTGCTGCG
>NZ_JAVREZ010000105.1:0-544 GCF_031845645.1 Streptomyces doebereineriae | reverse complement strand
GCTCGCGGATGCCCGTCAGATCCTCCAGGGCGATCCCACGACCGGTGCGTTCCGCCTCGGCCACCACATGTTTCGCGATCTTGTGGTTGATGTCCTTCGCCCGCCGCGCTTCCTTGCGCCGCCGCTTTTTCAGCCGGCGCTTGGCGGACGGGGTGTTCTTCTTCTGCAGCTTGGCGCGCAGGCCGCGCTCGCGGGTGCGGATCCTGTTGAGCTCGCGCCCGGCCAGGATCTCGCCGTCGGAGGTGGTGGCGATGTTCACGATGCCCAGGTCGATCCCCAGGAAGTCCACCGGCTCGGTGTTCAAGGGTGCTTCGGGCACCTCGCAGGTGGCGTTCAGAAACCACATACCGTCCCGCTCCAGCAGGTCGGACTCACCCTTGCGGTACAGGGCCAGGGTGGCCAGCTGCTCCGCAGAGGCGGTGAACGCCACACTCTTGACCCGCCCGCCGGTGGTCCAGATCGACACCGTGCGGCCGGGGATCTGCCAGGACAGCATCCGGTCGTCGTAAGGCTGCGCACCCTGCGGGCGGAAGGAGATTGGCTT
>NZ_JAVREZ010000104.1:0-548 GCF_031845645.1 Streptomyces doebereineriae | reverse complement strand
GCCCCGTGCGCGGGTCGTAAGTGGCAATCGCGACCGATGGACCACCGGATCTGCCTGCGCTGAACGCACTCGGCGCCATTGTCGGCGCATCCGGGGCCGGCGGAACCTCAGCCACTGGCGAATCCTCTTGCGGCGCCTCGGCCGGCGGTGCGCCAGGTGGCGGAGCCTCGCCCGGTGGCACGGCAGCCGGCGGAAGTGGCGTGCCCTCGATGGGACCGTGGATGAACTTGTCATGATCGACGCGCGAATCCGGTGCGATTCCCTGGGCCAGCAGGTTGGGATCGATCGGGTACGGACCGAGGGCATGCTGGCGCATCGCCAACGGCTCGTAAGGCTGATCGCTGTTACAGATTTCGACCGTGGGAGCACGCTTTCCCGGCTTACCCATGCACGGGTAGTTGCGCGCGCCGCGGACGCCCATCGGCGAATCCTGCGGCAGTTTGCAATACAACCCGTCGGGGGTGTCGATATCGCTGGTGTCCTCAGGAGACCGCCACGCCGACGGCGGCAGAAATCCTACGGTGCACGCCGGCGGGTCACCCATCGTA
>NZ_JAVREZ010000103.1:0-550 GCF_031845645.1 Streptomyces doebereineriae | reverse complement strand
CCAGAACGGCGTGATGCTCGACAGCGGTGGTGATGATCCGGCGCCGCGCCGGCTCGGCATCGCGGCGGGCCCAGTAGATGCCCTTGACGGCGAGGTTGTCGCTCTCGGTGCCACCAGCGGTGAAGATCACCTCCGAGGGGCGACAGCCCAGCAGGCGGGCCAACGTCTCACGGGCCTCCTCCATGCGGCGGCGCGCCAGCCGGCCGGAACCGTGCAGCGACGACGCGTTGCCGACGGTGGCCAGCGCAGCGGTCATCGCCTCGATGGCAGCGGCGTGCATCGGGGTGGTGGCGGCGTGATCGAGATAGACCGGCCCGCCTGAGGAGGAGGTCAGGATGGAGGCCATAGCCCTCCTAGGATAGCCGCTGGCAGGCGACCCTCCCTCCGGCCTCCTCAGGCCGCCAGCACGTGCGCGGGAGCGCCAGGGAGCTCCTGGTGGGCGCGCACCACCGCCTCGCAGCGCCCGGCCAGGGCCCGTCGGTCGTCTCCCGGCAGCTGCAGAGACCCGACGTGGACGTGGCACACCGTGCGACGTGCGGCGGGTCATCAC
>NZ_JAVREZ010000102.1:0-555 GCF_031845645.1 Streptomyces doebereineriae | reverse complement strand
ACTCAGTCGTCGTTGCCGCTGTTGGAGCTGCTTCCGGCGTTGTCGTTCTTGCTGGAGGCGGCGGCCTTCTTCTTGCCGGCGGTGGAGATGCGGTCGCTGACCGTTTTCACCGACTTCTCGATGTTGCTGCCGAGCTTCTTGATGCCCTTGTCGACCTGCTTGGCCGTGTTCTGCAGTGAGGCCTTCAGGCGCTGACCCGGGCGCGATGAGGTGGTGCCGGTCTTGCCGGATTCGGCTTTGTTGCCGTCCGAAAGATCGGACGCACGTTGGGAACTCACCTCGGCCGCCGTGGAATCCTCCGTAGGTGCGGCCGCCTGTGGCTCGACCGGAGCTGAATCTGACGCGACGTTGGCCGCTGCAGGCGAGTCGGGTGCACTCGTCGCCAACATGGCCAATGGCGCTTCGGTTGTCGCGGTAACGGCGACGGTCGTGGTGGGTGGGGTGATGGCCTTCGCGATTACTCGCGGAATGTAGATCATTGCGTCGAGGGGAGTCCAAGAGGCGGCGCCAGCTCCGGACTTGTTTGGAGTTAGGAATCCCGTTCCGCCTCGGTAG
>NZ_JAVREZ010000101.1:0-556 GCF_031845645.1 Streptomyces doebereineriae | reverse complement strand
GAGCGAATCCTGTTCACCCACATCGCCGTACCCGTGATGACCCGGCTCAAGCAGCCCGAACGGCAGGTGCTCGACACCCTGGTCGACGCGGGCGTGGCGCGGTCGCGCTCGGACGCGCTGGCCTGGTCGGTGCGCCTGGTGGGTGAGCACACCGAGGAGTGGCTGGACAAGCTGCGCGACGCCATGAAGGCGGTCGACGATCTGCGTGCCGAAGGCCCCGGCGCCTAGACCCGCTCGATCCCGACGTACACCGAGCCCAGCGTCGAGGTCTGCGAGAGCGGATCGATCGCCGCGCGGTCGGCCAGCAGGTTGCGGTTGACCCCGTAGGACTCCGGTGCGCCGCCGTGGCGCGGGTCGACTACCCGTGAGCCCCAGCCATGGTCGAGTACCACGACTCCGCGGCGGGGCCGGTCGCTGAGTGCGGCCGTCACCTCCAACCGCCCGACCGGCGAGAACACCCGGACCCGTCGCCGCTCGCGATACCCAGCGTTGCGGCGCCATCGGGGTGCAGCAGTACCTCGTTGCCCTTGCCTGCCGGATGCAGGCCCGGCAACTC
>NZ_JAVREZ010000100.1:0-557 GCF_031845645.1 Streptomyces doebereineriae | reverse complement strand
GACCGGTTGTCAGCGCACCGCCATCGTCAGCGGACTTCGCTGAGCGCCGCCGAGATCTCGGTCGCGGCGTCGTCGACCGCGATCTCGCGGTTCTCGCCGGTGAACCGGTTGCGCAGTTCCACCACGCCATCGGCGAAGCCGCGGCCGACCACCACGATCCACGGCATGCCCAACAGCTCGGCGTCCTTGAACTTCACGCCCGGCGAGGCCTTGCGATCGTCGAACAGCACCTCGTGGCCCAGCCGGTCCAGGGCGGCGACCAGTTCGGTGGCGCCGGTCCGGGCGGCGTCGTCCTTGTTCGCCACGACCACGTGCACGTCGAACGGCGCGACGGCAGACGGCCACCGCAGGCCCAGGTCGTCGTGCTGCTGCTCGGCGATCACCGCGACCATGCGGGACACCCCGATGCCGTAGGAGCCCATCGTCAGCCGCACCGGCTTGCCGTCCTCGCCGAGAACGTCAGCGGTGAAGGCATCGGCGTACTTGCGGCCCAGCTGGAAGATGTGGCCGATCTCGATACCCCGCGCCGAGGTCAGCACCCCGGCACCGTCCGGTGA
>NZ_JAVREZ010000099.1:0-559 GCF_031845645.1 Streptomyces doebereineriae | reverse complement strand
GCGCTGGAAGCGCTCGACGGCGTGGCGGTCGCGGCGACCAGACATTGGGACGGCCGTGGCGCCATCACATTGGCCGGCTACGTGGTGCTCGAGCCCGGAGTTGCTGGCACGGAAACCTTCCTGGACAACGCACGGACCGCGCTGCCCGAGGAGTTCGCCGGTGCCGTGCTCACCGTGGTCGACGGCATCGAACCGGCCACTCTGACCCGTCCTCGAGTCACCGCCTCAGCACCGTCCGAGCCGCCGGCCACCCCGACCGAGCACACGATGGCAGCGATGCTGGTGGATCTTCTCGGTGCCACCGAGGTGGGGCGGTACGACGACTTCTTCACCCTCGGCGGCGACAGCATCCTGGCTGTGCAGCTCGCGGCGCGGGCGCGCGATGCCGGTATGGCGATGACGGCACGCATGGTGTTCGAACATCCCGCGCTGGCCGACCTGGCTGCCGCGATCGACGCGGCGGGCGACGGCGCCGCGGCGGCCGACGTGCGCCATGAGCCGATGTCCGCATCGGGCCTGTCGCCCGACGAACTGGCCGCGCTGACCGCGGGTTGGGGCC
>NZ_JAVREZ010000098.1:0-562 GCF_031845645.1 Streptomyces doebereineriae | reverse complement strand
TACATCAACAGCGTCACGGCCTTCTTGCCGTCGGGTGCGGTTCCCGAGATGACGGTGCCGTTCGAACCCACCGGCACCGGTTGCGGCTGGCCACCGGTCACCATGGTGCTCACCGCCGCGGAGGCCTGCTTGAGTGTTGCCACCGCGGTCTCCGCGTCCGGGTAGATCAGGATGGTGTCGGCGATCGCCCTGGTGTCGTCGGCGTTGACGAACAGTGCGCTGGCCCCGGACTGACCGTCGGGGTTGACGTTGCTGGACCGGGCCGTGAACGAGTCAGGTGGAATGCTGACATCCTCGGCCTGCAGCAGCAGATGGCTGTAGTCGGACGCCTGCGATTTCGGTGACTTCGGGGCGGCTGCCGATGTCGACGTGGACGGCGTGGCAACCCACGGCGTACTCGGCGATTCGCCGGCCGGGGAGCATGCGACGGCCGTGCCGACGATGGCCGCGGCAAGACCGATGGTGATCAAGAACCTGGGGTGATTGGTTGTCGTGAGCGACATAGTTACTGTTCAGGGTACGCGTCGCTGCGCCGGAGCCGGTTTCCTGCGGTATATGTGGA
>NZ_JAVREZ010000097.1:0-564 GCF_031845645.1 Streptomyces doebereineriae | reverse complement strand
GCGTTCCAGGCCCGCATCGGGCCCGGAACGCAGGAAAGCCCCGCACCACAAGGGTGCGGGGCTTTCCCACAAAGATTGTTCGGCGGCGTCCTACTCTCCCACAGGGTCCCCCCTGCAGTACCATCGGCGCTGAAAGGCTTAGCTTCCGGGTTCGGAATGTAACCGGGCGTTTCCCTAACGCAATGACCACCGAAACACTATGAAACTTTGAACAAACCGGGTGTTGTCACGGCTGTTCGTTATTTCAGAACTAACACAGTGGACGCGAGCAACTGAGGACAAGCCCTCGGCCTATTAGTACCAGTCAGCTCCACCCGTTACCGGGCTTCCACATCTGGCCTATCAACCCAGTCGTCTACTGGGAGCCTTAACCAATCTAGTTGGTGGGAATACTCATCTCGAAGCAGGCTTCCCGCTTAGATGCTTTCAGCGGTTATCCTTTCCGAACGTAGCCAACCAGCCATGCCCTTGGCAGAACAACTGGCACACCAGAGGTTCGTCCGTCCCGGTCCTCTCGTACTAGGGACAGCCCTTCTCAATATTCCTACGCGCACAGCGGATAGG
>NZ_JAVREZ010000096.1:0-565 GCF_031845645.1 Streptomyces doebereineriae | reverse complement strand
CTCAGCTTGTTCTTTATCTACCGTCCGCGTGATAGAGCGGGGATGGACGGTCCCAGACGGCGTCTGACCGGCTGACAACCTTTCGCAGTTCGCGGGCACTTCGGGGTGATAGGGCCTGCATCACGGTGTCGAGGAGGGCTCGGGCTTCGAGGGGGTTGCCGCAGCAGTACCAGTGCACGTTGCCCCACTCGTAGTCGTGCCACAGATCCCGCTCGGGCTGGTGGACGTAGTTCTTCCACAGGCCCACAGCTGTGCTGACATCGCCTGGCTGCAGATAGTTGCGGGTGTGCTCGAGACGGGCGATCTCGGACAGTGCACGCGAAGACAGGCCGTCGATAACTGGCCTTGCACCGGTTGTCAGGTGGCTGCCGGGGGCGCCAGCACGGATCTGTCCTGGCCGTCTACGCGGCATGGACCTTTCGGTTCGTCGTCATGCGGTACATGGTGCCACGGTCTCGAATGGCGTCTCGAACGGATTCGCTCGCATGGGGATTCGCCGGACGTGGGGGCGGCCTTCGTCTGATCATGTGCTCCGACCAAGGTGCACGTGACCACGACGAAGGCC
>NZ_JAVREZ010000095.1:0-574 GCF_031845645.1 Streptomyces doebereineriae | reverse complement strand
CGGCGATAGCTGCTCCATCAGGTCCGGCCTGCTTGGCGGCCTTGAGGCCGAGGAGAAGGTAGTCCTGCGCGCGTTCGTGCCGTCCGACGTCGTGGGCCATCCACCCGGCGACGGATGCCAGGTCGGCCACGCTGACGAACAGCTGTCGGCCGACCTCGTCGCTGACGCGGCCCTGCCTGGCCTTGTCCGTGACCGCGTGGAGCTGTCCGACGACTGCACGCCAGGACAGACCGCCGCCGTGCGCGTTGTCGAGGCTGCGGAAGATGTCCGTCGTGGCCTGGATCGCGGCGACGTCGCTCATCCCGATGCGGCCTGGCCGGGTGGCATCGGGCAGAGCGCCGTGGTCCGGGAGGTGCAGCCAGGGCTGAACCGCGTCGATGAGCTGGAGGCCGTGAAGAAGTGTGTTGACGGTGGGGGCTGCGTCATCGGTCACGGCGTCGCTCCGCGTGGTGTCAATGATGGCTGAAACGACAGTCTGAGAACGCCAGTTGTGTGAGGGTCGACTTGCGGTTGCTCCGGCGAGCCCGATGTCGGCGAGGGTCAGGGGGCCCGTGAGTCCGCACAGTCGGGTGAG
>NZ_JAVREZ010000094.1:0-575 GCF_031845645.1 Streptomyces doebereineriae | reverse complement strand
CCACCAGAGGCTCGACGGCGCCAGAACGAGTTGCCACCATCCACACTGACCACTGCGAACGGCGGTCGGCCGGCCGCGGTCAGCTGGGCCAGCGCTTCAGGGATGCCCAGGCTCATCACCCCGGCGGCGTCGTTGTCCATCCCGTGCAGGGCGATCACCGGACGTAGTGGGCCGTGCTGGCCCGGCGGGCGGGCGATGATCCAATTGGTTTCGACGCCGCCGCGGGCCGCGGAGATGAACGACCCCGAATCGCGGGTCGGTGACGAGTCGCCCGCGGAGGCCGGTTGGTTGGGGCCAGGAGACGCACGGGGCATCGGCGGATCGAGCAGGCTGCCCAATGCCATCAGTCCCGCGGCACCCGCGCCGGTGACACCTAGACGCAGCGCGTCGCGGCGGGTCAGCGAGTTCACCTGCGCATCATTCCAACCCCGAGTGCGTTATGGGTCTCAGCACGCGACACGGTCCGGCAACAGCCCGATAACGCCGCTCACACGCCTCGGTGACCCTGGTCACATCCATCTTGGTACAAAGTGCGAAATCTGTAACACTGTGTCCATGACGGAATTGGTCGAACC
>NZ_JAVREZ010000093.1:0-582 GCF_031845645.1 Streptomyces doebereineriae | reverse complement strand
TTGGTGCTGGCGGCCTATTTCATGGTGCGCGCGGTCGGGCCGGTGTCGGCCAGGGCCAGCGCGGGGTGGGTGGCACTGGCGGGATGTGCGCTGGGTTTCGCCTTCCTGACCAAGATGCTGCAGGCGTTCCTGATCGTGCCGGGCCTGGCCTTGATGTTCCTGGTCGCCGCACCCGCGGTGAGCGTGTGGAAACGATTGGGCACCTTGCTGATCGGCGCGGCGACGATGATCGCCTCTTCGGGTTGGTACATCGCGCTGGTGGCGCTGTGGCCGGCGGACTCCCGGCCGTACATCGCCGGCTCGACCGACAACAGCCTGCTGCAGCTGGCATTCGGCTACAACGGCCTCCAGCGCATCCTGGGGCAGGAGGGCCCGGGACCCGGCCACGGTCCTGGCCCCGGCGGCCCCGGTCACGGGCGGGGCGGCGGTGCCAACCTGATGTTCGGCGGCGATCCTGGTATCGGCCGGATGTTCGGGTTGTCCTTGGGCACCGAGGCATCGTGGCTGCTGCCCGCAGCACTGATCGGCCTGCTGGCCGCGCTCTGGCTGACGCGCCGTACCGCGCGGACAGCAGGCCGATCA
>NZ_JAVREZ010000092.1:0-584 GCF_031845645.1 Streptomyces doebereineriae | reverse complement strand
CTGCATGCTGGACCGGGTCTGCCCGGGGTGCGGGCGGCTCTCCGACGATGCCGCCCCGGTCTTCTGCAGCCGCTGCGGGGAACGGTTCCCGGAGCGGTGAGCAGGGGGGCGGGCTCGTCCCCGTAGTGCCGGAGGCGGCGGGCCGTCCCCGTACCGCCGGAGCGGCGGGCCCGTCCCCGGTCTCCGTAGCACTGCTCCCGCAGCCCCGCCCCGTACCGCCGCCTCAGTACCCCTTGCACTCCGTCAGGTCCGGGCGGCCCGGCGGGTTCTTCTTGCCCATCAGGCCGGACAGGTTCTTCCGGTACATGTCCTCCCAGACCTTCCCGGCCAGCACGTCCCGCAGCGCCGCGCACACCTCGCCCTTCAGGAGCGGGGACTTGGGGCGCATCGCCACGCCGTACCCCTCCGCGCCCTGGATGTTCTCCAGCCGCCGCACCTTGCCCGGGTTCGCCTTCTCGTAGCCCGCGAGGATGATGTCGTCCGAGGCCACCGCGTAGACGTCGGACGTCACGTCCAGCAGCTTGTCCAGGCAGTCCTGGTACGTGTTGGGCTGCGAGTCCGTCATGGTGAAGCCCCTCTTGGGC
>NZ_JAVREZ010000091.1:0-586 GCF_031845645.1 Streptomyces doebereineriae | reverse complement strand
AAGCGAAGGCTGATCGCACAGTTCCTGCAACCCAACCCGACCGGCTCCGAGGAAGGCGCCCCGCGCCCCCTGCGCGCGGTCCTGCCTGGCGCGATCATCGGGGTCGTCATCCTCGCCGGATTCGGTGCCTGGGGCATGTTCAAGCCGGTGGCCCCCAAGGAGTGGGACAAGCCCCACGAGAACGTCATCATCGCCAGTGAGTCCACCACCCGTTACGTGGTGCTGAAGACCGGCGACAAGAAGCAGCTCCACCCCGTCCTGAACATGTCCTCGGCCAAGCTCCTGCTCGACCCGGGCAAGGGCAAGGTCGTCAACGTCGACGAGTCGGTCCTCGACAACGGCAAGATCCCGCACGGCGCGACCCTCGGCATCCCGTACGCCCCCGACCGGCTGCCCGACCCCAAGGACGCCGGGACCGCCAAGCGCTGGGCCGTCTGCGAACGGCCCGGCGAGGGCGGCCGCGCCATCCAGAAGGCGGCCTTCCTCTTCGCCGAACGCGACAAGGGCAAGACCGAGGGCAAGGGGAAGCTGCGCGGCGGCGAGATGATGTACGTCCAGGGGCCGGAGCCCGACCGGACCCGCTACC
>NZ_JAVREZ010000090.1:0-588 GCF_031845645.1 Streptomyces doebereineriae | reverse complement strand
CCGGAACTGCGGGAGTGAGATCTCGAGTTGGCCCACACTGCGCAGCGCCACGCCCACCAGATCTCGGGTTCCCACTTCGAATGCCGACAGTTCGTCGACAGGAGTTCGGGTCACCTCGTGCTGCGCCGCGCTGCCCATCCAGCGAGTATTCCATGTGAAGGGCCCTGGTGGTTGGGAGTCCTTTCCTCGGCATCGAATATTCGCGCTGCGTGCCAGTGCCCGTCAATTTTGGATACATCTGCGAGCAAAAAGGCGGTATCTCAAGGTGATTCGCTACCGTGCTGATGCGGGCGGATTCCGGCCCGGCACAATCTCGGCCATCGTCCAGCCGTCGCGCCCATACTGGGGACCGTGCGCCTGAAGTCATGGCCGGCGGCGGTGTGGCGATACGTTCGCAGCGCCCCGCTGACCTATGCGTGGCTGGCCGTCCTGCTGGTCACCACGATCATCCAGCGTCAGACGCATGGGCGGCAGCTGCACGACCTGTTGGTCGAGAGCTCGACGAACATCCACCACCTGGGGACCGACCCGCTCTACGTGCTGGTCACCAGCTTGTTCTGGATCGACGGCCGCTACTGGACGCCATAC
>NZ_JAVREZ010000089.1:0-596 GCF_031845645.1 Streptomyces doebereineriae | reverse complement strand
TCCCTCCGCTGAACCCGAAGCGAACTTGCGCGGGTCCAACGCCAAGGTGGCGCCGCCGGCCAACGCGAAATCGCTTTCGCCCTCGTGCAGGCTGCGGCAGGCCAGGTGTCTCGCGGTCAGGCCGGACGAACACGCCGTGTCCACCGTGAGCGCAGGCCCGTGGACGCCGAGGGCGTAAGCGATCCGGCCGGACGCCAGGCTGAAGTTGTTGCCGCTGAAGCCGTATGCCGCTTCCAGAGACTGAGCGTCGGCGGCCAGCATCTGGTAGTCGGCGTGCGTCAGTCCGACGAACACGCCGGTCAGCGAGTCCGACAAGGCTTCCCGCGTAAGGCCCGCGTGCTCCATGGCCTCCCAGGAGGTTTCCAGCAACAATCGGTGCTGGGGATCGAGTGCGGCACTCTCGCGTTCGTTGATACCGAAGAAGTCGGCATCGAAGCCGGCGACGTCGTCGAGGAAGGCCCCCCACTTGGACACCGACCGACCGGGCACCCCCGGCTCCGGGTCGTAGTACTCGTCGGCGTCCCAACGGTCGGGCGGAACTTCGGTGACAAAGTCATCGCCCCGAATCAGGGCCTCCCACAAGAGTTCGGGGGAGT
>NZ_JAVREZ010000088.1:0-596 GCF_031845645.1 Streptomyces doebereineriae | reverse complement strand
CATACAACCTCCGCTTGCGCCACGGTGCGTGAAGTCACTGCACCCAGATGTACCGTCTTGCAGTTCAGCACTTCGCGGGGAGACACCCACGGCATAGCCGACTGCTCGCTGTCCGGTAGAGACTGTGCCGCACCAGCCGTCACCTGACACACTTCGCCCACTGCACGCTCGGTAGCGGGACCTCGCCCGCACGTCTGCAGCGCCTCCATGAAATGCGCATCCGCTAGTTCCGTCGCGCAAGACACAATCCGGGTGTTCAACGCATTCTTGCGCTCAGCAAGCGAGATCAGCGAAAGCAGCCTCTCCCGCACCGGCGCTGGAGGCACTGGCACGGGAAGTCGGTTGAGTGCCTGCAGAGGCAAGGTCATGTGCTCGGCGTTCGACGAGGACAGCGTGAGATAGCTCTGGCTCTGCGAGGTCTTCAGCCACCATCGAAGCCACAGATCCCATTGTTGGGCGCGGCCCTCTGGTGTCCAGCGGACGACCGCGAGCGACCTGGCGACATTCCATCCTGCGTGCTCCTCCCCTGCAACTGCTGCCTCCCCCACACGCCCCACGAGCACGACAAGGAGGTCCCCAGACCTCAGCGTGCTGCG
>NZ_JAVREZ010000087.1:0-597 GCF_031845645.1 Streptomyces doebereineriae | reverse complement strand
CACACTCCCGACGTCCCCCACACTGCCGTTCGCGTCCACCAGCTCATCCAGCGCGCCACCCGCGACTCTCTCGCGCCCTCCCAACCCGACCACCCCGCCCGTACCGCTGCCGATGCCCTCATCGCCGCCTGGCCCGTTGTCGAACACGACACCGCCCTCGCCCAGAGCCTGCGTGCCAACACCACTGCCCTTACCCACTGTGCTGAGGACCCTTTGTACCGACCGGGTGTGCATGCGGTGCTGTATCGGACCGGTACCAGCCTCGGTGAGACAGGACAGATCAGCGCCGCTCGCGACCACTACCAGCACATCACCAACACGGCCACGGCTCGTCTCGGGGAGAAGCATCCCGACACCCTCACGGCTCAGAGCAACCTCGCCCTTTGGCGGGGGCAGAGGGGGGATTTGACCGGTTCTGCGGAATCCTTCACGGACCTGCATAAGCGCATGGCTCGGGTGCTAGGTAGAAACCACCGAGACACCCTCAACGTCCAGGGTCACCTCGCCGCTTTGCGAGGACAGGCGGGAGACCCGGCAGGGGCCGCGGAGGACTTCGCGGCCCTGTTGCAACGCATGGTGAAGGCACTAGGTAAAGAT
>NZ_JAVREZ010000086.1:0-598 GCF_031845645.1 Streptomyces doebereineriae | reverse complement strand
GAGTGCCCGCGCGACGCGCCCCCGGAGCTGATCCGCGAGCCGGAGCAGGCACGGATGCTGCGGCGTCCGCTACGGACCTTCCTCGCACTGCCGTACCGGACCGAAGAGGCCGCCCTGAACGCACTGGACCGCGCCGGGATCACGCACGTGCCCCTGCCGGGGCCCCTGCCCGCCCACCGGCTGAGGGGCACCGGTCCCGGAACCGCGCACCTCCAGGTGTACGACCGTCTGCAACCGGCCCTCCTCGCCGCCCACCTCACCGACAGCGCACTGCCCGGGGACCGCACCTTCGTCGTGGTCCCCCGGGAACTCGCCGGGCGGGACGGCTACCGGAAGGACTTCACCGACGCCCTGCCCGCGCCCCTGCGGCACCGGCTGGTGCTCACCACACCCGTGGACCTCGTGCCCGACCTGGGGCAGCCCCGGGGAGAGGAGAAGGACGATGCGTAGCATCACCCCGCCCCTGACCGACGTACTCCGCACCCTGAGGGCCTTCCTGGGGGAGTCCGGCCGGGGGCCCGCGCTGGAGGGCCTCTGCCAGGTGGAACTCGGCCTGTACCTCCAGCAGCGGCTGATGCCCGGCAGCCCGGCGGGCATC
>NZ_JAVREZ010000085.1:0-602 GCF_031845645.1 Streptomyces doebereineriae | reverse complement strand
TACGTACACGAAGCCGCACTGAGCTACGCGTGCGGCTTCGTGTACGTACGCAAGTACCTCTCCCCGCTCGGCCTCGCCCCCATGGCCGCCGCGGCCTCCCAGCTCCTCGCCGCCACCGTGCTCCAGGCCGTGGTCCCCCCGTTCCTCACCTGGCGCACCCCGGAGTTCACCCTCGAGGTGACGTTCAGCATCGTCGCGCTCGGCCTGTTCAGCACCGGTCTGGCGTACGTGCTCTACTTCCGCCTCATCGGTGACGTCGGCGCCACCACCGCCTCCGCCGTGAACTACGTGGTCCCGGTCGCCTCCGTTCTCATCGGAGTGGTGGCGCTCGGCGAGTCCGTCACCTGGAACCTGCTGGTCGGCGGCCTGGTGGTGCTCGCGGGTGTGGCGTACGCGGCGAACCGCCTGCGGCAGCTCCGCCCCAAGGACCCGGCGCCCGCCGACCCGCCCGCCCGCTCGGCTCCGGAGACGACGGCGGACACGCCCGCGGGCCCGCCCACGGCCACGACGCCGGAACCCGGAGCCGCCGAAGGCGCCGAACCGGCCGCGGGCAGCCGCCCCGGCGGCACCGAGGGGCCCCGGTGAGCCGGCCGGGCCTCTAC
>NZ_JAVREZ010000084.1:0-615 GCF_031845645.1 Streptomyces doebereineriae | reverse complement strand
GATGAAATCGGTGCGGTTTCTGTCGCTCCAGCTATTCGCAACGGAATGAGAGTTCGCGGCGATGCTCCGGCCTGCGACCTAAGGGCTGTCCCGTAAATGATCTTCAGGTTTCTCCGGACATTCTTGGCTGCCGTGTGACCCGCAGTCCTAACCGGCGAGGGCGAGGTTGTGCATGTGGGCGATGCGAGAATGGCGTGGTGGACGCCGTCGCCTTTGAGGCAGCAGTCGCGGCGGATCTTCCAGGGCTTTCATGCGGGCGAGGACGTGCTCGACTCGGACCCGGACGTGCTTGTGGGACTTGTTGTGTTCCTCTTTCCAGTCCGGGAGTTCGGTCTGGCCGCGCTGTCGGCGGTGTGGGGTGACGAGTCCGGTGCCCGGGTATCCGCCGTCGGCGATCGTGAGGGTCTTGCCGACGGCGGCCTTGGCGCCCATGACGGCGACCTCGGCGTCCGGCCAGGCGAACACCTTGGTGGCGTTGAGCGAACGCGAGTTCATCGCGATGTTGGCGCCGCCGTAGATCTTGCGGGTCACCAGGGTGACGCGGGGGACCGAGGACTCACCGAAGGCGTGCAGCAGATTGGCGCCGCGGCGCACCACACCGCCCCACTCCTGGTC
>NZ_JAVREZ010000083.1:0-618 GCF_031845645.1 Streptomyces doebereineriae | reverse complement strand
GCTCATAGAGGTCGCGCGGCGGCTCTCCACCTGCGTCCGGGACGGCGACACGGTCGCCCGGCTCGGAGGTGACGAATTCGTCGTTCTCGCGGACGGCCTCGGGGCGGCGGACGCCGCTGACCTGGCCGTACGTCTGAGAAATGCCATCATTCCGCCTATAAGGGTCGACGGGCGTGCCGTCCGGGTCGGAGCGAGCTTCGGCATCGGCTGGGCCGAGTGCGGGATGAGCGTGGAAGAGGTCCTGCGCTCCGCCGACCAGCGGATGTACGTCGAGAAGCGGTCCCGGTCGAAGGTCCACCGCAGGGCCGGCTGACGTTCATGAACGCTTTCCTCCCCTACCCCGTACCCGTTCCGCCGGGTCCGCCCGGTCCGTGATCGCAATTCGGACTGTGCTCCGTTCGAGGTAGGCTCGGCCGGTCGGCGACGGCTGGCGAGATGGTGAGGAGTGACCCAGGGATGACGGCCGGAAACAACGGCGCGAGCAAGCCCGAGGACGACGATCCGTTCGGCTATCTGTACGCGGACGGACAAGCGGCAGGCGCCCAGCCGCCCGGCCAGGGCGGTTACGGCTACCCGGGTCCGGCCGCGCAGCCGGGCGTGCCCAGGACGTCGTACAAC
>NZ_JAVREZ010000082.1:0-619 GCF_031845645.1 Streptomyces doebereineriae | reverse complement strand
ACCCTGGCCATCAGCGGCGCCGCGAACAGCATCAGCAGGACCCGCAGCACCTGGGCGGCGATGATGAAGGTGACATTGGAACCGGTTTCGACCGCGGTGGCCAACACCGCGTAGACCCCACCGGGGCTGGTTGCGAGGTAGCCCTCGAGTTGGGTCATCCCGGTGACATTGGCCAGCACCACGCCGAGGCCTGCGGTGGCCGCGCCGAGCACCACGATCAGTGTGAGCGCCAGCGGAAGGATCCGCCCGATCGCGCGAAGTGATTCGCGGGTGAAGGCGACGCCGGCCTGCCAGCCGATCACCATGTAGGCCGCCTGCACCAACAGCACCGGGACCGTGAGCCCGAACGACAGACCGGTGAGTTGCAGTGCCACCGTCAGGGCCAGCGGGCCCAGGAGCCCGGCGCCGGGCAGCTTGGCCCAGCGCCCTCCGACGACGCCGACAGCGACGATGGCGGCCAACATCATCAGGCTGAGATACCAAGGTGCCGAATCGGTTTGACTCGGAGACCCGGCCGGGTTGGCTGCCGGATGCGACCGATCGGCATGAAACACCAGGGTCACCACGAGCGGAATGGTCGCGGTGACGAGCGCCACCCGCAGGTACTGGACGACGGAGA
>NZ_JAVREZ010000081.1:0-633 GCF_031845645.1 Streptomyces doebereineriae | reverse complement strand
ATATATATAGACATACTATATATTGCAAGGACTGGTGCGACATGTCCAGAATCGGCGTCAAAGTCTCTGCAGCGATCGGTGGAATTGCTGCTATTGCTGTGAGTGTGCTTGGGACCGCGAGTCCTCAACAAGATCACCGTGCCTCGCTCCTCGGCTCCGGGCCGTCGTCTCCGATGCAGACCGGAGCAACGATGACGGCCACCACTCCACCGCCGGAACCCGAGATTCCCATGGCTGTTCCTGGCATCAAAGGACCGGCTCCGCTGCCCCCGGAGGAGCAAGGTCTACCGGGATAAACCGCGGAGTGAGCCACCGGCTCCACAACCTTTCGATGCACTAGACAACAGCCAGCGGCTGGTATCGAGCTTCTACAGGTTCACGGGAGTACAGCGGCGAAGTGGTCAGGGGCCCAGGGGAATGCATGCAGACGAGCTTCCAGTTGGCCGAGCCGGCAATCGTTGAAACGGCGCTCGGCGCTGTAACCGGTGACACTCTGACATAAGAGTTTGTCGTGATATGCGCCCACCAAAGCGCAGCTCATGGCTAGGTATCTGTGCGTCACTCAGGAATGCCCGCACTACGTCCGACGGGTCGGACGTGTGAGTGCTCGTACCACAGTCATCCGTGATAGGG
>NZ_JAVREZ010000080.1:0-638 GCF_031845645.1 Streptomyces doebereineriae | reverse complement strand
GCACCGGAGGCACCGAGACGGTGAGGGTCTCGGTGCCTCCGGTGCCGGTAGTGGTGGAGTGGAGCGTCGTCCACTGCCGCCCGTCGGCGGAGAGCTCGATCCGGTAGCCCCTGGCGTACGCGGCCTCCCAGGTGAGGACGACCTGTCCGACGGCGGTGCTCGTGCCCAGGTCGATACGTATCCACTGGTCGTCGGTGAACTCGCTCGACCAGCGGGTGCCGGGGTCGCCGTCCACGGCGTTGGCGGCGGCGAAGGGGCCTTCGGTGCTGGAGGCGGTGACCGGCTTCCCCCGGGAGACGAGGACGGGCGCGGCGACGGCCCGTTCCGGGGCGAGAGCCACCGAGAGGGTGAACAGGAGGGCCACCGCGGCCATGACGGCCAGGGCGCCTCGAAGCCGTGGTGTTCCACGGGCATGCATGCGGACTCCTTGCTCTGTAGCGGGGTCGGGCCGAGAGAGCGCTCCCCCGCAAGGGGGAGCGTGGCGGGAGCCGCACCAGCCGTCAAGAGGGTGCGGACCGATCGGCGAACCGGCCCCACACGAACCCGACCGGACCCTCAGTCCTGAAGTTCCGTCAACTACCGCCGCGCCTTCAGGAGATGAAACATCGCGCAGCCCTGGAGGCCGATGAGGGCAATCC
>NZ_JAVREZ010000079.1:0-639 GCF_031845645.1 Streptomyces doebereineriae | reverse complement strand
ACGCCCTGGTGCACACCCGCAGCCTGGAATTCGACGAACTGCGCCCCTACGTCCCCGGAGACGACGTCCGCGACATCGACTGGAAGGCCACCGCGCGCTCCGGGCACACCCTGGCCAAGCGGTTCGTCTCCGAAAAACACCACAAGGTCCTGGTAGTCGCCGACGCCGGACGCAACAGCTGCGCGCTCGCACCGTCGGGCGAGTTCAAAAGAACTGTGGCACTGCACACCATCGGCGCGATCGGCTTGATGACGCTGCCCCGGTCCGACGAGATCGCCATGGTGCTCGGCGATCGCCGCGGCAATGTCGACGTCCGGCTGCGCCGCGGCGAGACCCACATCGAAAGCATGCTGCACCGGTACGACCACCACACCACCGACCGCCCCGGCCCGAGTGACATCCGGGTTCAGCTCGAGTGGGTCGCCCGGCACTACCGGCACCGGCTGCTGATCTTCGTGGTCTCCGACGAACCGGAGGTCAGCGACGAGTTGGCCGAGGTGCTCGGCTCCCTGACGGCCCGCCACGACGTGTTGTGGGCCCTGCTCAGCGATATGCCCGCGGTGAGCGCGCGCCGGAACAGCGGTCGCAGCTACGAGGTCGCCGACGGCCGGCAGATCCTGACCGGGCTGGACCCTGACG
>NZ_JAVREZ010000078.1:0-640 GCF_031845645.1 Streptomyces doebereineriae | reverse complement strand
GCTCCGGCCCGAGCACCCCGGCCACGTCGCGGTGCGAACCCACCCGGACACGCGTCGGCGCATCGTCGGGCCCCACCTCAGACAGCAGGGTGAGCACCAGAACGGTGTGCGGCCGGCCGCTGACCGCCCACTGACCTCCGGGCAGCGGGGTGTTGGCATCGACGTGCCAGCCCCGGTCCCGCGCGGGCGGATCTACGGGAAACCGGACCGGGACGTTGCCCAGCGAGCCCCGCGGAAGCCAACCGCCGGTTCCGCAGATCCCGTTCAGGGCGTCGGCCAGCGGGGCGCTGCCCACAACCTGCCCGAACGCGCCCGCGCCGGTCAGATCCGCCGTCCACACCACCGGGGCGGTCCACGATGCCGGGTCGTCCGCGGACAGCCCGATCTGCGTCCAGAGCAGATGCCTGGCCGCATCGGCGATTTCGGCGGGGACGGCCCCCTCGATCTTGACGAACCCGTCCCGCTTGAATGCGTCGACGTTCACCACGCCGACCACCATGACGCACGCGGCCCGACCGGGGCCAATGATTTTCCGGCGAAATTTGTTGGCCCAACCCCGTCGGAGTTCGGCCCCCGGCGGCGACGATAAGGGTGTGAGCGCCGAAACTGACGCTCCGCGGATACTGCTGAGGTGCTACGA
>NZ_JAVREZ010000077.1:0-644 GCF_031845645.1 Streptomyces doebereineriae | reverse complement strand
GCCTACGACGACATGCTGGGGCGTGCTCTGGACGTGGTTCGCGAGCTCGGCTTCGAACCCACAAGCCGCGTGAAGAACACAGGCACGATCCTGGAGAAGCTCGAGCGCCAGGGAGGGTCATGGCTGAAGAGCATTCAAGACCTCGCAGGCATGCGGGTCGTTCTTGATGGTGACCGAGGAACGCAGGACGCGGCTGTCGCCGCGATCGTGCGGGCGTTCACCGATCCAGGCCGAGAGCCACGGGTCACCGACCGACGGGTCCAGCCCAGCCATGGTTACAGAGCTGTGCATGTGATTGCTCAGCTGGAAGGCATGCCCGTCGAGATCCAGGTGCGAACCCGCTACCAGCACGAGTGGGCGGACATGTTCGAGAAACTGGCTGATGTCATCGGGCGTGGCATTCGATATGGCGAACCTCCCAGCCGTCTCGCTGGGGAGCTGGACCCACCGTCGGATCTTCCTCCGGAGCGGGTACAGGCGTTGCGTCATATCAGGGAGCTCGCGCACAAGTGGCATGTTGCCTTGGTCGGCTCCGCAGTTGCGCTGAGCGACTTGATCGATGGCTTGGAGAGGGCCGAAGCCGGAGGAGCCAGCCAGAATGATCCCAAGTTGCAAGAGATGTGGGCTGAGGTCCAGGACGGTCT
>NZ_JAVREZ010000076.1:0-644 GCF_031845645.1 Streptomyces doebereineriae | reverse complement strand
CCTGGCATTCGAGAACTCCCTGTGCCTTTCGTGCGGCAGTGCGCTGGGGTTCTCGGTCGACGACATGGCGCTGCTGGTGATCACCGACACCGACCAGAGCGACCACGCCGGCGCGGTCGACGAGGACCAGTATCAGCTGTGCGCCAATCTGCATCTGGCCGAGTGCAATTGGCTCGTCCGGATCGGGCAGGGCGGCCAGCTGTGTGCCTCATGTGCACTCACCCGCACCCGGCCGGCCGACACCGACACCGCGGCGATGGCGTCGTTCGCCGACGCGGAGAAGGCCAAGCGCCGGTTGATCGCCGAGCTGCACGAGCTGAAGCTGCCGATCGTCGGCCGTGACCAGGATTCTCAGTTCGGACTGGCGTTCGACCTGCTCTCCAGCGAGTCCGACAAGGTGTTCACCGGCCATCACAACGGTGTCATCACCCTGGATCTCGCCGAAGGCGACGATGTGCACCGCGAGCAGCTGCGGATCGCGATGGACGAGCCGTACCGCACTCTGCTGGGCCACTTCCGCCACGAGATCGGTCACTACTACTTCTACCGATTGGTCGCCCCGTCAGAGGACTACTCCGCGCGGTTCCGTGAGTTGTTCGGGGATCCGGACGCCGACTATCAGGCCGCCCTGGACCGTCATTACC
>NZ_JAVREZ010000075.1:0-648 GCF_031845645.1 Streptomyces doebereineriae | reverse complement strand
CAAACAGGCAGAGCGCCAGACACCGCGACTTCGTTCTTGGCTCTCTGCCGCTGAGGCGGAGCTGTGCGCCGCTGTCGGCGTGGACATGGCGTCGGAGGCGCGTGCAGCGTTGGAGCGCGCGGAAGCCTTGCTGCCGGACGACGGGGAGGTGCGGGACCCGGACATGTTGAGCATCTTCCTGAACACCGGTCACCTCACGCGCTGGCGGGGAAACGTACTGGCCAAGCTCGGTGACGAGTCAGCTATGGATGAGCTGTATACCTCGCTGAACAGCGCCGACCCATCGTTCGTGCGTGCCAGCGCGGGAGTGCACTGCGATCTCACGCAGGCCCACCTTGCGCGAGGCGAGTTGGATCAAGCCCGAAGCCACCTTCAAAGGGCAAGGCTGGCGGCGAACCGCACGGGGTCCGTGCGGTATCGCCAGCGGGTGGAGCTGCTTACCGGGCGGCTGTAGGCCGCGAGGAGAGGAGGTGGAGGAGGGCGACGATCGTTCCGGACCCCATCAGCTTGCCCTCGCTCATCAGGCCGGGGATCTCGTCCAACGGAACCCATGCGACGTGCCCGGCTTCCTCGGCGTCGGTGGGTTCTCCGACGTGAGTGGCGCCCCTCGCCACGAAGATCTCGTGCGGCGAATCGACCATGCCGATC
>NZ_JAVREZ010000074.1:0-673 GCF_031845645.1 Streptomyces doebereineriae | reverse complement strand
CTATGTCACCCGTGACGGGGACGACTACATCCTCAACGGACAGAAGACCTTCATCACCAACGGGCCCGACGCCGACGTCGTGGTGGTCTACGCCAAGCTCGATGAGGGTGATCGTGCGGACAAGCGCAATCGCAAGGTGCTGACCTTTGTGCTCGATCGCGGCATGGAGGGCTTCGAGCAGTCGAAGCCGTTCCGCAAGATGGGCATCCACTCCTCGCGCACCGGTGAACTGTTCTTCAACAACGTCCGACTGGGCCGCGATCGGCTGCTCGGCGAGACCGAAGGAACCGAGGGGCCAGACGAAGGCCGGGCCAGCGCCCGGTCCAACTTCTCGGCCGAACGCATCGGGGTGGCCGCGATGGCACTCGGCGTGATCGAGGAATGCCTGCGGTTGAGCGTCGACTACGCCAAGACACGCACCCTGTGGGGCCAGGAGATCAGCCAGTTCCAGCTGATCCAGCTCAAACTGGCCAACATGGAAGTGGCCCGGATGAATGTGCGCAACATGCTGTTCCGGGTCATCGAATCCGGCGAGAAGGGGGTGCCGATCTCCCTCGCCGAGGCCTCTGCGATCAAGTGGTACTGCTCGCAGGCCGCCACCGACGTCGCCATGGAGGCAGTGCAGCTGTTCGGCGGCAACGGCTACATGACCGAGTACCGGGTGGCCCGTGAC
>NZ_JAVREZ010000073.1:0-674 GCF_031845645.1 Streptomyces doebereineriae | reverse complement strand
AACCACGCCGTGAGCCCGGCCACCGGCAGCGTGCTGGCTTCTGCCGGCGACAGGGTCCTGGGAGCCCGGACCACCCAATCCTGGGGAAGCACTACGCATTCGGCGAGCACCCCGGGGTAGAAACCGCCGAGCGTCCAATACGAGGGCGTCCGCGCGTCACCCGCCCGGGCACCGTCGATCCAGTCCGGGGTGAACACCGAGATCACCTGATCGTCGACGGCGAATCGGGTCACCGAATCTCCGACCGCGACGACGGTCCCGGCGAGATCGGACCCCGGCGTGAAGGGGAATTCCAGTGGCAGGCCGCGCCCGGTTTCGATCACCATCTTGTCGCGATGGTTCAACGCAACCGCGGCCACCTTGATCAGGACGTCGCCGGGGCCCGGTTGCGGGATGGCCACCTCACGCAACCAGAGCGCGTCTCGGCCGATTCCATCCATCTCCCAGCGGCGCATGATTTCAGCCATGCGGTGCTGCAACCAGGCCGGACAGACGCATATTCCCCGGGGATGCCGGGCCGACCGGCGGAACTACGACCCGCGCTGAGGGGGTTGCGCAGATTTGGTTGAATGTGTCCCAGGGGTGGGACAGCGACGGGGGCCGCACATGCCAAGCAGTATCGCCAATTCGATTGCCGTAGTTGCCGAATGGATCGCGGCAGCGCTCGGACCACG
>NZ_JAVREZ010000072.1:0-679 GCF_031845645.1 Streptomyces doebereineriae | reverse complement strand
GAATGTCGGCGGGTGGGTTGATCAGCGGGTTGCCGGCCAGCTTGGGATCGATCTTGGCGAGCTCGTCGGTCATGTCCGACAACACCGGCACGAACTGGGTGAATGCGATCAGCTTGGCGTAGTTCGCCCGGTCGTAGACGTAGTCGATCCACGCTTCGGCGCCCTTCTGGTTCTGCGTGGTGTAGGGGATCACCATGGTGTCGATGAACCAGTCACCGCCGGACTCGGGCACGATGAACTGAAGGTCCGGGTTGTCGGCCTGCAGCTGCACCACGTCGCCCGAATATGCCTGGGCGACAGCGATGTTGCCCGCCGCCAGATCGTCGGCGTAGTCGTTTCCGGTGAACCGGCGGATCTGGCCCTTGTCCTTCTGTTCACGGATGAAATCGACCGCTTTGGTGATGGATTCGGTGGTCGGATCCTCGACGGAGTTGCCCTGCCACTGCATGATCATGCCGAGCCCGTCCTGGACGTCGGACAACAGGCTGACCCGGCCCTTGAATGCGGGATCCCACAGATCGTCGATCTTGGTGATGTCTCGCCCCGTCGCGGCCTTGTTGTAGGCGATTCCGACCATGCCGGACATGTACGGTGCGGTGAACTTACGGCCGGGGTCGATGTTCGCGTTGAGCAGACCGGGTTGGAGGTTCTTCTTGTTGTGCCAGCGCGATTCCCGGAT
>NZ_JAVREZ010000071.1:0-705 GCF_031845645.1 Streptomyces doebereineriae | reverse complement strand
GACATGCCGAGGGACTCGTCGTAGTTCATCACCCGGTGCGTGCCCGGCATGAGCTGGAGGCAGCCGCTCTCCTTGGTGGAGTGGGTGAACGCGGTCCACGCGGTGATCGTGCCGCCGAAGGCGGGCGCGTCGTTCTCCGCGGGCCACCTGATCTGGGGGCGGCCGCTGGAGTGGGCGAACGTCGCCGCCTGGTGCCAGTCCGTCCCCTCGTCCCCCTGGTACTTCGGGAAGAACTCGGTGCGCCAGCAGAGCAGGTCCGGGCCGAGGATGGAGGCGACCCGCTCGACGATGGCCCGCTGCATGATGTGCTCGCTGAGCAGATCGATGTCGAGGTGCCGGTCGTAGTTGGAGAGGTTGGTCACCGCGCCCAGCGCGTCCTCCGGGTAGATCGCCCGCGACCGGTCCGGAATGGCCCGGCGTATCTGGTTCCAGCGCCTCTCCATCTCCTCCGGTTCATATACCTTGATCGGCCCGATGAATCCCTGCTCCTCGAACGTGGCGAGCTCTTCGGGGGTCAGTCGGAAATCGGAAATGCGGTCATTCACGGCTACTCCAGCCTCTAGTTCTCGATGCGGGGTGAACGGATTACGCGGTCGGCTCTCCGGCGATCCGCGCATGCAGTTCCGCGATCGCGCTCCCGAGCGGCTCCTCGAACAGGACTTTCACATCCAGTTCATGACCGAAGTGCTGCTGGACGCGGGTGTT
>NZ_JAVREZ010000070.1:0-707 GCF_031845645.1 Streptomyces doebereineriae | reverse complement strand
ACATACAACTCGCCCACGACCCCAACCGGGGCCGGGTTCAACCGCGAATCCAGCACCAGCGCACACGTACCGGGGACCGGGGTGCCGATGCGCACCGGTTCCCCAACCGCCAGTGCACTCCAGGTGGCCCAGATGGTGACCTCGGTCGGGCCATAGGCATTGAACATCCGCCGCCCCGGCGCCCACGCCGCCACCAGCTCCGCCGGGCACGCCTCACCACCGGTGACCAACGTGCCCAGTCCGTCGACCCGCGCCGGATCCAGTGTCGCCAGTACCGTCGGAGTGATCAACGCGGCAGTGACGTTCTGGCCGGACAGGATCTCGGTCAACGCCTCGCCGGCGTAGGCGTCCGGTGGGGCCACCACCAACGCCGCCCCCGACGCCACAGCCCACAACCACTCGAACACCGAGGCATCGAACGTCGGCGCGGCCACCATCAACACCCGCGCACCAGCACCCACCCCGAACAACTCACGATGCGCCGCAGCCACACCCAGCACACCGGCATGACTGATCGCCACACCCTTCGGAACACCGGTAGAACCCGACGTGAAGATCACATACGCCGCATCATCAAGACTCAACGGCGCCAACCGATCCGCGTCGGTGACAGGATCCGCACTGTGGTCGGACAGGTCCACCAGATCGAGCGGGATCACGAGTCGACCGCCGGTGCCGTCGACCAGATCGACACCGCACGTCAGTAC
>NZ_JAVREZ010000069.1:0-718 GCF_031845645.1 Streptomyces doebereineriae | reverse complement strand
ATCTCCATGTGCCAGTCGGTGTCCGACCTGCTCGAAGCCGCGATCCTGCTCAAAGAGGCCGGCCTGCTGGATGTTTCGGGTGCGGGTCACGGAGCGGAGGTGTACGCGCCGGTCGGGATCGTGCCGCTGTTCGAAACCATCGACGATCTACAGCGGGGGTCCTCGATCCTGCAGGAGGCGCTCGCGCTCCCGGTCTACCGCAGCATCGTCTCCGCACGCGGGCAGCATCAGGAAGTGATGCTCGGATATTCGGACTCCAACAAGGACGGCGGATACCTGGCGGCGAACTGGGCGTTGTACCGCGCCGAACTGGACCTCGTCGAAGCCGCGCGCAAGACCGGAATTCGGTTGCGCCTGTTCCACGGTCGGGGCGGCACCGTGGGCCGCGGTGGCGGACCCAGCTACGACGCGATCCTGGCGCAGCCGCCCGGGGCGGTGAAGGGGTCCTTGCGGATCACCGAGCAGGGTGAGGTGATCGCGGCGAAGTACGCGGAGCCGCGGATCGCGCACCGCAATTTGGAGACACTGTTGGCCGCGACGCTGGAATCCACCCTGCTCGACGTCGAGGGGTTGGGCGACGAAGCCGAGCCGGCCTATCAGGTGCTGGATGAACTGGCTGCCCTGGCGCAGCGGTCCTACGCCGAATTGGTCCACGAGACACCGGGATTCGTCGAGTACTTCAAGGCGTCGACACCGGTCAGCGAGATCGGTGCGCTCA
>NZ_JAVREZ010000068.1:0-719 GCF_031845645.1 Streptomyces doebereineriae | reverse complement strand
CGACGGCACCGGCCGCCGCCCCCGCCCCCGCGGCGACGGGTCCCGACGGCGGTTTCGGGGCGGCCGACTGGGCGATGAACGCGCCGGTCAGGACCACGAAGCCGCCGATGAGCTGCGGGGCGGAGAGGTGCTCGCCGAGGAGCACCCAGGCCAGCACGGTCGCGATGACCGCCTCCAGGCAGGCGACGACCCCGGCGACCTGCGGCGAGAGCCTGCGGACGGAGACGACGCCACTGCCGTACGCGAGCACGGTGGCGACCAGCACGATCCAGCCGAGCAGCGCCCAGGCGGGAACCCCGGTGCCGTTCATCCCGGCGGTGCCGCCGAGCAGGGACCAGTCCATGCCCCACGGGCGCGCCACGACGGTGAGGACGAGGGCGCCGACGATCAGTCCGTACGAGATGACGCCGAGCGGATGCGGAGGTTCGGCCCGCCGGCCGTCGGCGCCCTCACCCCTGCCTTCCTGGCCGCCGTGGTCGGAGAGGACGAAGTAGCCCACCTGACAGCAGGCGGCACCGAGGGCGAGCAGCAGCCCGAGCGCGTCGAAGCTCAGCCCGGCCCAGACCTCCACGACACAGGCCAGACCGCCGACCGCCAGGACCACACCGAGCGCGGCGGCCCGGGTGACGGGCCTGCGCTGGACGAACCGGACCCAGCCGAGGACCAGCGCGGGGGCCAGATACTCGACAAGAAGCGCCACGCCGACCGGGATACGGGAG
>NZ_JAVREZ010000067.1:0-725 GCF_031845645.1 Streptomyces doebereineriae | reverse complement strand
CCTAACGTTTCCGTATCAACTCCGGCCGCGGCGGCGGCAGCGGCGAAATAGCGGACCGTTACGGCCACGGTGTGCTCCGTCATCTAGCCGCCGATCGCGCTCATCGGCCGCACGGGCTGCACGAAATCCGGGTCGTTGATCCCGTGTCCCGCGGGCTTTGCCCACATCGCCGTCCGCCAGACCGTTTCGATGGCGGCGTCGTCGGCGCCACCGCGCAGCAGCGCGCGCAGGTCGCTCTCCTCGGTGGAGAACAGACAGCTGCGAATCTGGCCGTCGGCGGTCAGCCTCGTGCGGTCACAGTCCGAACAGAACGCGTGCGACACGGACGCGATCACTCCGACGGTGCCCGCGGGGTGATCAGCGCTCGCCGCGACCTGCCAGAGCTCGGCCGGCGCCGAGCCGCGCGGCTTCGGATCGGGCCGCAGGTCGAAGTGGCGGCGCAGGGTGCCGAGAATGGCTTCGGAGTCGATCACGGTGCCGCGCTGCCAGGTGTGCCCGGCGTCCAGCGGCATCTGCTCGATGATCCGCAGCTGGTATCCGTGATCCAGGCAGTAGCCCAACAGGTTCACCACGTCGTCGAGACCCGAGACCGGGTCGAGCACCGCGTTGACCTTCACCGGCTGCAGTCCGGCGGCCTTGGCGGCCGCCAGGCCGTCGAGCACGTCGGCCAGTCGGTCCCTGCGGGTGATCCGGGCGAAGTGGGTGGCGTCGACGCTGTCCAGCGA
>NZ_JAVREZ010000066.1:0-733 GCF_031845645.1 Streptomyces doebereineriae | reverse complement strand
GCCCAGCCAGGACGCTACCCGGGTGGCGCCTCGAAGAAGGCCGGGCTGGCCACCATCACCCCGGCGTCCGCGCCCCAGCGGTTGGACCGTGCGGCGTGAGGGGTGGCTCTTCGAGAGCACCTACACGTAGCGCCCGCCAGCACGCACAGTGCGCCGGCCGGTTGCGGATCTCCGGGGGACGTCTCTCCTCGGACAGGGCTGTTGCCCGGGGCCGAGCCCGGGAAGGGGGCAGGTCAGCGCGGAAGTGCGCTGTGGCGCACCTCCGGAGCGGCCAGGGCGCCCGGTGTACGAGCCAGCCTCGGTGCCGGGAGCCGGGGGAGGGTGCACGATCCTGCGCAGTCCCCCGGGTCTTTCACTGGGCGGCTGACCGGCTTTCCACGAGCTCTCGACGTGATTTCGCAGGTCAGGGCAAGTGTCCTTTTTTGACACTCGTACCGCTGGTTCAGCGTGAGCCAGGCGCGTGTACGGGGCCGAGGGAGAGACCGGTCAGCGAGTGTCCCAAATTTGGGACACTCAACCGGAGCGTACGGCGTGAAGTCAGGTGCCCGCGCCGACGCGCTCGCGGCTGGCGGACCGGGGATTCAGGCCACGTCACCTTCCCAGACCCACGGACCGTCGGGGCGGCTGATGGTCGGCGCGTACGCACTGTGAAGGGTGATCAGGTAAGCGCCGGTGGTGATCTCCTCGTCCGTCCATCCGGTGACGTCGATCAGCTGCCCGTCCAACGGTCCGC
>NZ_JAVREZ010000065.1:0-766 GCF_031845645.1 Streptomyces doebereineriae | reverse complement strand
GGTTGAAGGCGCCACGCGCGGTGGAGTTGACGCACATGTGCGTCATGAATCCGGCCAGCACCAGGTTCGACGCGTTGAGGCCTTTCAGCCGATCGTCGAGATCGGTCTGTACGAACGAATTGGGGAACTGCTTGACCACCACCGGTTCTCCCTCGCGCGGCGCCACCGATGCGACGATCGCACCGCTCTCACCATCGATGTCATACAGCGAACCCGGGCCGTCGGAGTGCTGGATGTGAATGATCGGGATGCCCGCGCTGCGGGCCCGGTCGAGCAGTTGCGCCGTCTGTTCGAGGGCGGCCTGCACACCGTCGAGCTCCATGATTCCCTGGGTGTAGGTGTTCTGACAGTCGATGAGAACCAGGATGGAATCGGCGAGGCGGGCCGGTGCGGCGGGCAGGCTGGCCAGTTCGCGCAGCGTGGGGCGGCTCATCTGGTCAGCCTAGTGGTGCTACCCCGCCGTGACGGCCAGTACCTGTTCGGCAAGCTCAGGCCGGCACACGATCAGGTCGGGCAGCGTCGGATCGGCCGAGTTGTAGACCAAAGGCGATCCATCGATGCGCGAGGTGTGCAGGCCGGCCGCGCGGGCCACCGCGACGGGCGCGGCCGAATCCCACTCGTACTGGCCACCGGCATGCACGTACACATCGGCGATCCCGCGGATCACCGCGGCCACTTTGGCCCCGGCCGAACCCATTTCCACCAGCGTTCCGCCGAGTGCCTCCCGTACCGCCAGCGCCACCGCGGGCGGGCGGGTGCGCGACAC
>NZ_JAVREZ010000064.1:0-776 GCF_031845645.1 Streptomyces doebereineriae | reverse complement strand
GCCAACGAGGTGGCCCAGGCCGTGGTGGTCCAGAAGGGGAACCCCACCTCCTTCATGCCCCTCAAGGTGTTCCAGCAGATTCCGGAGAAGGCGCCGGCCGACTGGATCTCACGGGCTCTCCTGAATCCTCCGGACCGCTGGCTCCTGCGTGAACTCTTCAGCAGCGTGGCCGTGCTGGTGGGCTCGGGAACGTGGCACCCCTCGTCCGAGCGGTTGCGCGCGATCCGGCGGGAAAGTATCGAGACGACGCTGGACAACGACATCGAACTGGAAGTCCGACGCTCCAGCCTTCAGCTCTTCCGGGCACTCCAGGGCACGGGCACCAGCGGAGCAGCGCGGGCACTGCCGCCCGGGGCTACGCCGGAGCTGCTCTACCTGGCCAAGGCGGATGGCGCGGGTGACCAGCAGATTGCCCGATACCAGGGGATCAGTGCACGGGTCGCGGCCGAGATCCAAGCCGTCGGGCTGCGGTCCCAGAGCAAATGGGCACGAGGCGAGGACCCGGGTCTCGGTGTGATCCTTCAGCTGTGTCTCTTCGGCCGGAGCGACGACCTGCGCAGCGCCTCCACATCGATACTGACGAGCTCCGGATACGTCGACCTGCTGCGAGCCGTGCTCGCGCGCGACCTCAACAGCGGGAAACTGCATGAGGACAGGCTGGTTGCGCGGGCTTTCATTCGGATGTTTGGGAAGGTCGCAGCTGGCCCGGGGGACGGAGGCGCGCTGCTGCGAGTCGTCTGCTCCGAGCACATCGACATCGATACGAGGATCCAGGC
>NZ_JAVREZ010000063.1:0-783 GCF_031845645.1 Streptomyces doebereineriae | reverse complement strand
TCCCGGTGTACGTCTTCGCCGCCTTCCAGCTGATGTTCGCCGTCCTCACCCCGGCCCTGATCAGCGGTGCGCTCGCCGACCGCGTGAAGTTCACCGCGTGGGCGCTGTTCATCGTCCTGTGGGTCACCATCGTCTACTTCCCCGTCGCCCACTGGGTCTGGGGCTCGGGCGGCTGGCTCTTCGAGATGGGCGTCATCGACTTCGCCGGTGGTACGGCGGTCCACATCAACGCGGGTGCCGCGGCCCTCGGCGTGATCTTCGTCATCGGCAAGCGCATCGGCTTCAAGAAGGACCCGATGCGGCCGCACAGCCTGCCGCTCGTCATGCTCGGCGCGGCCCTCCTCTGGTTCGGCTGGTTCGGCTTCAACGCCGGGTCCTGGCTCGGCAACGACGACGGCGTCGGCGCGGTCATGTTCCTCAACACGCAGGTCGCCACCGCCGCCGCCGTCCTCGGCTGGCTCGTCTACGAGAAGCTGCGCCACGGCTCCTTCACCACCCTCGGCGCCGCCTCCGGCGCGGTCTCCGGTCTGGTCGCCATCACCCCCGCGGGCGGCTCCGTCTCCCCGCTCGGCGCCATCGCGGTCGGCGCCATCGCCGGTGTCCTCTGCGCCATGGCCGTCGGCCTCAAGTACAAGTTCGGTTACGACGACTCCCTGGACGTCGTCGGCGTCCACCTGGTCGGCGGCATCATCGGCTCCATCCTGGTCGGCTTCTTCGCCACCGGCGGGGTCCAGTCCGACGCCAAGGGCCTCTTCTACGGCGGCGGTGTCGAACAGCTCGGCA
>NZ_JAVREZ010000062.1:0-793 GCF_031845645.1 Streptomyces doebereineriae | reverse complement strand
ACCCCGGATCACGCAACGCCGACTTTTTACCGAATCATCAGATGGTCGACGCACCTTTTGTGCGGACCTGGGTACACGTCGCTGCGGCCCGCTGTTTGACTTCGATTCTTGAACACATAACCTCTGCAAAGTCGTTTTCACCTTCAAGTGGTGGCGGGCCGGATGTTGTGCCCCACTGAGAAGGCTCACCCCCCACGTCTGACTTGCGGCCAGGCATCAGGAGTTCACGTGACCAGCACAGCGCCCGAACCGGAGTCCGGAGCCCGAGCGGCCCATCCGGACCACCTCGGCCATGTCATCTTCATCACGGCGGCCGCGGCGATGGGCGGCTTCCTCTTCGGTTACGACAGTTCCGTCATCAACGGGGCCGTCGAAGCCATCCGCGACCGGTACGACATCGGCTCCGGGACGCTCGCCCAGGTCATCGCCATCGCACTGATCGGCTGTGCGATCGGCGCCGCCACGGCCGGACGGATCGCGGACCGGATCGGCCGCATCCGCTGTATGCAGATCGCCTCGGTGCTCTTCACGGCCAGCGCCATCGGCTCCGCGCTGCCGTTCGCGCTCTGGGACCTGGCGATGTGGCGCATCATCGGCGGCTTCGCCATCGGCATGGCCTCCGTCATCGGCCCGGCCTACATCGCCGAGGTCTCCCCGCCCGCCTACCGGGGCCGCCTCGGCTCCTTCCAGCAGGCCGCGATCGTCATCGGCATCGCCGTCTCCCAGCTGGTCAACTACACCGTCCTCCAGATCGCCGACGGCGACCAGCGCGGCAAGATCCTGGGCCTGGAAG
>NZ_JAVREZ010000061.1:0-810 GCF_031845645.1 Streptomyces doebereineriae | reverse complement strand
CTACGGCGGCAGTGTACGAATGAGTACAAGCTGAAACCGATCAAGCGGGCTGTCCGTGACATGCTCGGCTACCCGGGCCGCACCTACATCCCCCGTGGGGTGTACGCGGAACAGTGGATCGGCATCAGCACGGACGAGATAGGACGGGCCCGGGACTCCGGTCTCAAGTTCTCCCGCAACGTCTTCCCGCTGCTGGATCTCGGGTGGTCGCGCGACGACTGCCGGGAGTACCTGACCGCCGAAGGGTTCGGCACCACTCCGAAAAGTGCCTGCATCGGCTGTCCGTACCACGGCAACGCGCAGTGGCGGGCACTCCGGGACGGGGCTCCGGACGAGTGGAAGGACGCGGTGGATTTTGATGCGTCGATCCGGTCCGGGAACGCCAGGGCGACCGCGAACGGTGTCCCACTGCTGGGGCAGGCGTTTCTACACCGCTCGCGGAAGCCGCTGGATAAGGCTCCGATTGATCACGTGACGCGCAACGAGCGTGCGGCCGAGCTGGGCGACCCGGACGGGTGCTCTCCATACGGGTGCCGGTCGGGGGAAGCGGTGGAGTAAAGCAGCCGAGCGCCAGGACGACGACCAGGCCGACAACATCGAGGGGGCGACGCTTGTGCTCTGTCTCGACTGCACGGCTCCGGCGGTGCTCCGCGGACGCTGTGAACGGCACCACGACGCGTACGAGCGGCGGGCTTCGGTCCGTGCTCGGCGTGCGCGCCGGTCCGTCCTCGCCCGGGTTCACTCGGGAGCTGCCCGGCTCCGTGCGCTGGTCGGTGCCCGTGGTGGTGCCCGGTGTGCACGGTGCGGGTC
>NZ_JAVREZ010000060.1:0-829 GCF_031845645.1 Streptomyces doebereineriae | reverse complement strand
GCTTGCCGACGGGCCCGTACTTCGGGTCGTCGGGTTCCGTGGACACCTGGTCGGTGGCTTTGCACTTGAGCACGCCGCGCGGCTTGGCGAAAGCGTAGAGCCGCGGATAGCGGTCTTCGTGTGGATAGTTGAAGTTCTCGGGTTCTTCCTCGGCATTGAGGTGGTAGAGGTTGCCGTAGAACTCATCGAACCCGTGCACGGTCGGCAGGTACTTGTTCAGGTCACCGAAGTGATTCTTGCCGAATTGGCCGGTGGCGTAACCCAATGGCTTCAGCAGTTCGGCGATGGTGGGGTCCTCGGCCGCCCAGCCGATCTCCACGCCAGGTGCACCGACCTTGCTCATTCCGGTGCGATAGACGCTCTGCCCACTGATGAATGCCGCGCGGCCGGCGGTGCAACTTTGCTCACCATAGGAGTCGGTGAATCTCATCCCCTCGTCAGCAAGGCGGTCGATGTTCGGCGTGCGGTAGCCCATCAGCCCGTCGCTGTAGCAACTCAGGTTGCTGATACCGATGTCATCGCCCCAGATCACGAGAATGTTCGGCTTGCCGTTGGGCATGGTGCGATCCTCCTGTCGAACCCCGACTTTTTCGTCTCTGGCCGACGGTATGTGGTTTCGCCGGCCACCGGTGGGCTTCTCGACGCTTCTCAGCCGATATTTACCCAGGCGCTCACATTCGGACCGGGCCGTCGATCGGAGTCGATGGTCGAATTTGCCATCTCCGTGGATATTCTCGTTGTTCGGCGGGCGTATTGCCTTGTTGCCCAAGTAAATATCCGTTCAGGAACGCCGACACGAACATCGGTTGATCGACAGATGGCCTCGAAT
>NZ_JAVREZ010000059.1:0-844 GCF_031845645.1 Streptomyces doebereineriae | reverse complement strand
TTCCCATGGCTGAAGTTCTCGTCTATGTCGATCACGTGGACGGTGCCGTCCGCAAGCCCACCCTGGAGCTGCTGACCCTGGCCCGCCGTATCGGCGAGCCGGTCGCCGTCGCGCTCGGCGCGGGTGCCGGTGACACCGCTGCCGTCCTGGGCGAGCACGGCGCCGTCAAGGTCCTCACCCACGACGCCTCCGAGTACGCCGACTACCTGGTCGTCCCGAAGGTCGACGCGCTGCAGGCCGCGGTCGCCGAAGTGTCGCCGGCCGCCGTGCTGGTGCCGTCCTCCGCCGAGGGCAAGGAGATCGCCGCCCGCCTGGCGCTGCGCATCGGCTCCGGCATCATCACCGACGCCGTCGACCTGGAAGCCGGCGACGCCGGTCCGGTGGCCACCCAGTCGGTGTTCGCCGCCTCCTTCACCACCAAGTCCCGCATCTCCAAGGGCACCCCGGTCATCACCGTCAAGCCCAACTCCGCCGCCGTGGAGGCCGCCCCGGCCGACGGCGCGGTCTCGGAGCTGTCCGTGACGTTCTCCGCGCAGGCCACCGGCACCAAGGTCACCGGCCGTACCCCGCGCGAGTCGACCGGGCGCCCGGAGCTGACCGAGGCCGCGATCGTGGTCTCCGGCGGCCGCGGCGTCAACGGCTCCGAGAACTTCGCCATCATCGAGGCTCTCGCCGACTCCCTCGGCGCGGCCGTGGGCGCCTCCCGCGCCGCGGTGGACGCGGGCTGGTACCCGCACACCAACCAGGTCGGCCAGACCGGCAAGAGTGTCTCGCCGCAGCTGTACATCGCCAACGGCATCTCCGGCGCGATCCAGCACCGCGCCGGCATGCAGACCTCCAAGAC
>NZ_JAVREZ010000058.1:0-855 GCF_031845645.1 Streptomyces doebereineriae | reverse complement strand
CCGGTAAAGCTCGCGCTCGACGACCTCGGTGGCGGCGTCGATCGCCCGATCAATCACCGCCTGCACCTGCCTGGCGAGCAGATCGCACTGAGATTGCTCGGGGAGCCAGCACGCGGGGTCCGAAGACTGCGCGCGGTCCTCGGCCATGCGTACGCGCAACTCGTGGGCCGCGAGTAGTCCAGCAGCGGCAGTGCCGGAGCTGGAGGGGAGTGCGGTGGGCATAACGGCGACCCTACCAGCTATCGCAACCAAAAGCGCTGAAAAAGATGAACAACGCGCAACTAAAGTCCGCTGCAATAGTTGCGACACAGCCGCCGGCTCACACAACCCTCCGCATCACGCACGACGATACGACCCCACCGAACAGCCACACATCCCTCGTCGTGTCACACCAAGCCCCTACAGTCCAGCTAGGGGAAACGAGGGAAAGGAATGAGCGCACGGCACAATCTGTGAGTGGACCGCAACCGGGTACAGGAGCTGCACTACATCACGCCGCTGGCCAACCTGGCGTCGATCCTGCAACACGGCATCGTCAGCCACAACCGCGCCGCAGCCCTCTCACACCTGTCGATCGCCAACGAAAGTGTCCAGGACCGACGAGCCGACAAACAGGTGCCCGGCGGCATGCAACTCCACGACTACGTCAACCTCTACTTCGATGCCCGCAACGCGATGATGTACGACCGCCGAGGAATGCGAGAGACCATGGTTGTGTTGCGAGTGGCGCATAGCGTGCTCGAAACCCCGGGGGTTGTGATCGCCGACGGCAACGCCGCATCGTCAGGCACGAAGTTCGGAGCATCGCCGGCAGGACTGGCCAGCCTCGATCCCGAACGTGTCTACGCACACTCC
>NZ_JAVREZ010000057.1:0-876 GCF_031845645.1 Streptomyces doebereineriae | reverse complement strand
AGCCCCGGCAGTCCACGTGACCGCCGGGGCTTCCGTGTGCCCACAGCGGGACGACCAGCGGGCGGAGCCATGACGGAATGACGGTTCTACCTACTTTTTCGGATGCACGTAGAAAAGTAAGAGAAAACCGAACCAGACGGCCCGACCGTCATCCCGTCATGCTCGGCCCGGTCCGGGAATCTGCCGCTCTCTACAACAGGTAGGAGGGCGAGCGGCCCCCCGAGCACACCGCCGAGCGGGTGCCCGAGGAATTCGCCGCTCTCTACAACAAGTGAGGGCGGGACTACCGCGCACCCCATCGACCCGGAACGGGCGGACCGAGTGCCCGACCCTCACCAGCTCTGCCCGTGCAGCACGCACCCCGCCCGGGGTGGCCGCAGTGGTCGTGAGGCAGAGCGCGGGGGATCACACCGCCCACCAGTAACCGGCTCGTCCGCGAGCCGCTGAACGGGGTTGCAAGCCCGTGTGGTCCCCCTACCAGTCGAAGCCTGTGACTCAAGCTGACTGGGTCATCAGAGAACGCCGAAGGCGATCTTGTTGAGAAGGCCCTGAGTACCGGAGGCCACCGCATTGTTGTTGTACAACGCCTGGGTGCTGCCGGGGGCTACCAGGGGCCCGGCTCCGTAAAAGCCCGGGTACACCGCCGGATAGCCACCCGGATACGGCTCGGCGGCGTTCGGGGCTGCTTCCGACGAGTCGGCATACGCGGTGGCGGTGGGCGAGATGACAGCTACTCCGATGAGAGCAGCGGCGGCAAGTGCGCGCTTGGTTGCGTTCATATCGAGTCGAACGATCACTCGTCGTTCGCGTTACGCCCGAAGCCGGCGAGGACGACCAAGCCCGCTGACCCAACGGCAGAGGTGCGCGGTACCGGCC
>NZ_JAVREZ010000056.1:0-878 GCF_031845645.1 Streptomyces doebereineriae | reverse complement strand
CTAAAGCGTGTTGCAGAAGGTCGTGTTCGGGCAGGTCAAGCCGGGGCTTCTGCTGTTCTGATCATGCTGCCAAGGCGAGGTTGTGCATGTGGGCGACGGCCTGGACCGCATGGTGGAGGCCGTTGCCGCGCTGGCGGCAGTCACGCAGGATCTTGTAGTTCTTCATCCGGGCGAAGGCATGCTCGACGCGGGCACGGACCCGACGATGCTCGGCGTTGTCTTCCTCCTCACCCGCGAGGAGTGGCCGGCCGGGCCGTTTTCGGTGCGGGACGACGAGTCCGGTGTTGATGTAGGCGCCGTCGCCCAGCACCGTGACGCCGTCGCAGTGCTGGGCAAGACCGGAGTTCCGCCAGACCTGGGCATCGGCCCGGTTGCCCGGGGCCGGGCGAGCGGTGGCCACGACCAGCCTGGTGTCGGCATCGATGATGACCTGCACATTTGCCGAGAACCGGTAGTTGCGGCTCGAGGCGCCGATCTTCCGGTCGCGGACCGGGACAAGCGTGCCGTCCACGATCCACAGCCGGTCCGTAGTGTCGGCGGGCCGGGAAATGGGCTCAAGGGCGAGGAGGGGCCGCAGCCGCTGGATGACCCGGCACACCGTCGCCGGCGAGACGGCGAACAGCGGCGCGAGCTGTCGCATGGTCAGGTTGGTGCGGTAGTAGACCGCCACCAGCAGCACCCGGTCTGCCAACGGCAGGCACCACGGCCGCCCGCCGCCAGGACCGTTGCCGCCCCGCTCCCGCACCACCCGTAACAAGCCTTCGAACTGCCGCATCCGCAGGCCCGTGAACGTCTCCACCCACAACGGATCAGCCCTCAACACCCCAGCCATACAAGGGAAATGCCCTGATCACGGCCTTTTGGAACACGCTTTAGGC
>NZ_JAVREZ010000055.1:0-975 GCF_031845645.1 Streptomyces doebereineriae | reverse complement strand
GCTCGACGACAGCAGCTTTCTGGTGATCGAGCGTGGTTACGGCACGCACGTCGCGGTGCGCATCTACCGGGCCGACGTCGTCGAGGGCTCCACAGAGATGACCAAGACGCTGCTGGCTGATCTGACCACCACGCCAGGTCTGACACCTCTGGACAACATCGAGGGAATCACGTTGGGGCCCAAGCTGGCCGACGGTCGGCAGTCGGTGATCGCGGTCAGCGACGACAATTTCTCGCCGACCCAGGTGACGCAGTTCCTGTTGTTCGCGTTGTAGGCGGGTGTGGCGCGTCGAGATTGACGTGAGGGTCGTGAATCTCGCCGAATCACGACCCTCACGTCAATAGCGGCGAGCGGGCCAAAGAACAGCGGGCCGACTCCGCGCGCTATTTCAACAACGCGTGACGATCGAAGTAGAAATACGTGTACGCCGCGGTGATCGCACAGACGACGGTGGCCACCAGCAGCATCTGCGAACCGCTCACCACCACGCTGATGAAGCCACCGATGACGGCTCCGCCGGCGAAACCGGCCCAGAGCAGGAAATAGCCCAGCCAATCGCTGAGTTGGCCTCCGCTGATGTGGCGTTCGATGCCCTGGCCGAGCTTGACCAGAGTGCCGGTCACGTAACTCAGCGGGATCGACACCTCGCCATCCTTGACGAACGACGTGTTCAATGCGCCGATACCGAAGGCCACGAACAGGATTGGGACGTACGGAACATCGCGGGCCGTCCAGCCGCGCTCGATGAGGTCGACCACGGTGGACACCACCAGCGCAAGCGTCGTCAGCACGGTCGCGCCATGGGGGTGATTCACCCAGAGGTGACGACGGCACAACGATGCGATCACCACCCCGCCGACGAAGGAGAGCAACAGCAGTGCGGCCCCGATCGCCAGCCACTCCTCACCCTGGAAGAGCCCGAGGAACGCCCGCTCGGTATTGCCGGTCATGAAGGTTACGAAGTACCCCGCCGAA
>NZ_JAVREZ010000054.1:0-1050 GCF_031845645.1 Streptomyces doebereineriae | reverse complement strand
CTGGAAGGGAGCTCCACATGCACGACACCCTGAGCGCGGTGACCCGTCCGTACGCGGCGGACTCGCCGTTGGCCCACCTGCTCGACATGGCGCAGGCCGTCGGCCAGCCGACCGAGGACGAACAGCGCGAGGACGCAGTCACGGCCGCAGCGCACTACACGCACACCGCCTACCCGGACACGCTCGGCAGGGTGCTGGACGCGACGGACTGGACCGGCCACCCCGCCCTGCACACCCCCGGTTTCGGCTTCGAGCCGGGCGCGACGGCCTGGCTGGACGGCGGGCTGTGGCTGCACCACACCCTGCGCATCGGCTTCGACGGCGCGGTCGACGTGCTCACCCTGATCGTGCCGTGCACCTGCGGCTACGGCTACACCGACATCGTGCTCGACAGCGAGGACATGCTGATCGAGATCCTCGCCGAACTTAGGCCCACCCACGGCAAGTCCGTGCACGACGAGAGCTTGGGGGACTGCCGCAGTATCCGGCCCGTGGCCCCGCTGGGTGGGCCGGTCGCGGCCCTCTGAGCCTGGAGGCGCCCGCAGCATCGGCAAGTCAGGGCGCACGGACGCCCCCAGGCCACCAGCGTCGTACGACACCGGCGGCCTTCAGCATCCGCACCGGCCCCCGGCCGCCCGGCACCCCACTCCACCAGATCACACAGCAGAGGCGCACCCCCTACGCCTGGACAGCCGGGGTGCGCCTCTTCCCTTTGTCCGCCCGCACGGGCGGGAGGAGATCTCATCATGCCCATACTCGGCGCCTTAGGGCAGCCATCCCGCACACTCGTCATCGCCGCGGCCGCCGTGCCGCTGACCGGCGCCCTCGCCGGGGCAGACCTCGCCGAAGCGGTAGCCCAGGTCGCCAGCGCGGTCTGCAAGGACGACACCCTGCCCCGCTGCTCACCGGCATCGGCCTGCGCCTCGACAACGAGGCGGGCACCCTCACCCTCCACGCCACCGACCGCTACCGCTTCGCCGTGCGCACCCTGGCGTGGAAGGACGCCGTCCTGCCCGACTGCACCGCCGTGATCCCGACCAAGGCCCTCAT
>NZ_JAVREZ010000053.1:0-1163 GCF_031845645.1 Streptomyces doebereineriae | reverse complement strand
CTGGCGGTCGACGTGTCGCCGTGGCTCCGCTCGGATGCGCCATGTTCAGCAGAGCGGCTGTTCTGCCACGTCTACGGCCGCGCGAAGACAGCATCGCAGTTCATTCCGGGCTGGCCCTACTCCTTCGTGGCCGCGCTGGAGCCGGGCGCCACGTCCTGGACCGCGATCCTGGACACGGTTCGGCTCGGCCCGGCGGACGACGCGACCGCGGTCACCGCCGCCCAGCTCCGAGGAGTCGTTGAACGGCTCATCGCCGCAGGCCGGTGGCGCGCCGGGGACCCGGCCATCGTGATCGTCAGCGACGCCGGCTACGACGTCACCCGCCTGGCCTGGGTCCTGCGCGACCTGCCGGTCGAGATGGTCGGCCGGGTCCGCTCCGACCGCGTCATGCGCCTGCCGAAGCCGCCGAGGATGCATGGCGTCAACGGCCGGCCGCCCAAGCACGGCCCGGAATTCCGCTTCACCAAGCCGGAGACCTGGCCCGAGCCCGCGATCACCACGGTCACTGGCACCAGCAACTACGGCAAGGCCGAAACCCAGGCGTGGGACCGGGTGCACCCCAGGCTCACCCACCGCTCCTCCTGGCTCGACCACGACGGCGAACTGCCCCTGGTCGAGGGCACGTTGATTCGGCTGAAGGTCGAGCACCTGTCGAAGGACCGGGATGCCCCGCCGGTGTGGTTATGGTCCTCCAAGACCGGTGCCACCCCGGACGACGTGGACCGTTTCTGGCAGGCGTTTCTCCGCCGCTTCGACCTGGAGCACACCTTCCGCTTCGCGAAACAGACCCTGGGCTGGACCACCCCGAAACTCCGCACTCCCGACGCCGCGGACCGCTGGACCTGGCTCCTGATCGTCGCCCACACTCAGCTCCGACTTGCGCGGCACCTCGCCGAGGACCTCCGTCGCCCCTGGGAGAAACCCGCCGCCTCCGACCGGCTCACCCCGGCCCGCGTCCGCCGAGGGTTTCGGAACATCCGCGTTCACCTCGCC
This sequence comes from Streptomyces doebereineriae, assembly GCF_031845645.1. Taxonomy (NCBI): domain Bacteria; kingdom Bacillati; phylum Actinomycetota; class Actinomycetes; order Kitasatosporales; family Streptomycetaceae; genus Streptomyces; species Streptomyces doebereineriae. Next base: position 170 of record NZ_JAVREZ010000053.1, on the reverse strand, counting down.
TGCCCGACCCGTGTTCCCAAACCCCGAGGAACCGGCCCCGGACGGCCACCCGGCGCCAAGAACAAACACCGGGCCCCCCGCTACGACGTCGGCAAGACCGTCAAACGCCCCGAGACCCTCACGGCCATCGGCAAGCCTGGAAGATCTTGGTAGATAAAGAACAAGCTCAG
>NZ_JAVREZ010000052.1:0-1462 GCF_031845645.1 Streptomyces doebereineriae | reverse complement strand
GGCGGTGCCGTGTCCGGTGTGCGGGACGCCGACAGCGAAGGTGCACGGTTATCACCGCCGAACGGTGAGGGACGTGCCGGTTGACGGCCGCCCGGTCATCGTGCGCCTGCGCGTACGGCGGCTGGCCTGTCCGGCCCTGGGCTGCTGGAGGCAGACCTTCCGCGAGCAGATTCCCGGACTGCTTGAGCGCCATCAACGCCGCACGGTGCGGCTTGTCGAGCAGATATCCGAGGTGGCGCGGGAGTTATGTGGCCGGGCGGCCGCACGCCTGGCCGGCCTGCTGGCCGTGCCCGTTTCCCGCAGCACCGCGCTGCGCCATCTGCGGCGCCTGCCGCTGCCGCAGCAGACGGTCCCACAAGTGATCGGCGTGGACGATTTCGCCCTGCGCCGCCGCCACCGCTACGCCACGATCATCACGGATGCCGAAACCGGCAGACGCGTCGCGGTCCTGCCCGACCGCGAGGCGGCCACCCTGGAGTCCTGGCTGCGGGAGCACCGCAGCGGTGTCGAGGTCGTGTGCCGAGACGGATCGGCCACCTACGCCGAGGCCGTCCGCCGTGCCCTGCCCGACGCGGTGCAGGTCAGCGACCGATGGCATCTCTGGCGCAACCTGTGCGACAAAGTCCTGCTCGAGGTCCGCGCGCACGCCAGCTGCTGGGCCACCATCAACCCGCCCCGCCCCGGCGGAGTACGCGAGGAGACCACCCGCGACCGCTGGAACAAGATCCACGATCTCCTCGGCCAGGGCGTCGGCCTGCTCGACTGCTCCCGCCGCCTGAACCTGGCCCTGAACACCGTCAAACGCTACGCCCGCATGCCCGAACCCCAGGCACTGCGCATCGCCCCCGCCTACCGGCCCACCCTCGTCGACCCCTACCGCGAGCACCTGCGTCGGCGCCGTGCCGAGGTTCCCGCCGTCCCGGTCACCCACCTCCTCGAAGAGATCCGGGAGTTGGGCTACACCGGCAGCGCCAACCTGCTGGTCCGCTACCTCAACCAGGGCCGTGCCGAAGGCGACCGCCCTGTCACCACCCCGCGCCACGCCAGCCGTCTCCTGCTCACCGACCCCGAAAACCTGCGTCCGAAGGAAACGACCCTGTTGGAGAAGATCGCTGCGGCCTGCCCGGAGATGACCGCACTCGCCGATCTCGTACGCGGCTTCGCCGCCCTGCTGAAACCGGCCGAGGGCAACGACGTGAAACTCACCCAGTGGATCAATCACGCCCGTGCCTTCGACCTGCCTCACCTGCGCAGTTTCACCAACGGTCTCGAAATCGACCGGTCCGCCGTGAACGCCGGCCTCACCTTGCCCTACCACAACGGCCGCACCGAAGGCGTCAACACCCGCACCAAACGGATCATGAGGCAGATGCACGGACGTGCCGGATTCGACCTCCTCCGCCACCGCATTCTGCTCGCTTGACGGGCACCCAACGTCACCACCGACTACGGGCCAGAGCCA
>NZ_JAVREZ010000051.1:0-1546 GCF_031845645.1 Streptomyces doebereineriae | reverse complement strand
GCGGCGGGCAGGGAGGCCACGACGGCGGTGGCCATGATGGCGTTCCACTGCTGGTTGTTGTTGCCGATGTAGTGGTAGATGCCCAGGGTGATCGGCTCGTGGGCGCCGCCGCCCGCCAGGGTGCTGGCGAAGATGAAGTCGGACCAGGACCACAGGAAGGCGAACAGGGACACCGTGACGACGGCGTTGCGGCTCATCGGCAGGACGACCGACCAGAAGGTGCGCAGGGGTCCCGCGCCGTCCGTTTTCGCGGCCTGGAGGAGTTCGCCGGGGATGCCGGACATGAACGCGGTGAAGATGAGGACGGCGAAGGGGACGGCCAGGGTGGAGTCGGCGACGATCAGGCCGGGAACCGTCTGGAGCAGGCCGAGTTGGAGGTAGATGGCGTAGAAGCCCATCGCCATGATGATGCCGGGGATCATCTGGGCGGCCAGCAGGACGAAGCTCATGATTCCGCCGCCGCGCGGACGCAGTTTGGCCAGCGCGTAGCCGGCGGGGGCGGCCAGCGCCACGGTCAGGGCGACGGTGCCCAGGCCGATGACGAGACTGGTGCCGAGGTAGGGCAACTGCTGGTCGACGACGGCCCGGTAGCCCTCCAGGGTGACGTGGGAGGGGAACAGGTCCGGTGGGCTCTTGCGCATGTCCTGGTCGCGGGTGAGGGACACGTTGAGCATCCAGTACACCGGGAAGAGCATGATCCCGGTGAGCAGCAGGCCGAGGGCGGTCTTCAGCCGTGTTCTCATGACAGCGCCTGCTTTCGCTGGACCCGCACATAGACCAGGCCGAAGACCAGGGCGGCGACCACCAGCAGGTTGCCGACGGCGGCGCCGGGGCCGAAGGCGGGCAGCAGGTTGCCGAAGCCGAGTTGGTAGGACCAGGTGGCGAAGGTGGTGGACGAGTCGGCCGGGCCGCCCTTGGTCATGATCCAGATGATGTCGAAGACCTTGAGTGTGTAGACCAGGCCCAGCAGCAGGGTGATGGCGGAGACGGGGCGCAGCAGCGGGAAGGTGATGCTCCAGAAGCGCCGCCAGGGGCCCGCGCCGTCGAGGGCGGCGGCCTCGTACAGGCTGCCCGGGATGGACTGCAGGCCGCTGTAGAGGACGACCAGGTTGAAGGGGACGCCGATCCAGATGTTCGCGATGATCACCGAGGTCAGCGACCAGGACGGCGAGGTCAGCCAGTTCACCGGGCCGATCCCGATGGCGTGCAGGACGGCGTTGACGATGCCGGAGTCGCTGTTGAGCATCCACGACCAGGTCGAGGCCGACACGATCAGCGGCAGCAGCCACGGCACCAGGAACAGGGCCCGCAGGGTGGCGGAGAGCCGGAAGTGCTGGTTGAAGAAGACGGCCAGCGCCAGGCCGATGCTGTACTGGAAGACCAGGCACACGCCGGTGAACACCACGGTGTGGAGCAGGGCCGGGGCGAAGGTCGGGTCGTCGAAGACCGTCCGGTAGTTCGCCAGGCCGGTGAAGGGCGCATCCCCCTGCACGAACGAGCGCACGGTGTAGTGGCGCAGGCTCAGGTCGAGGTTGCGGTACAGCGG
>NZ_JAVREZ010000049.1:0-3404 GCF_031845645.1 Streptomyces doebereineriae | reverse complement strand
ACGGTCGTTGCCTCAGAACTAACACAGTGGACGCGAGCAAATATGGACAAGCCCTCGGCCTATTAGTACCGGTCACCTCCACCCATTACTGGGCTTCCAGATCCGGCCTATCAACCCAGTCGTCTACTGGGAGCCTTAACCCCTCAAAGGGGGTGGGAATACTCATCTCGAAGCAGGCTTCCCGCTTAGATGCTTTCAGCGGTTATCCCTCCCGAACGTAGCCAACCAGCCATGCCCTTGGCAGAACAACTGGCACACCAGAGGTTCGTCCGTCCCGGTCCTCTCGTACTAGGGACAGCCCTTCTCAATATTCCTGCGCGCGCAGCGGATAGGGACCGAACTGTCTCACGACGTTCTAAACCCAGCTCGCGTACCGCTTTAATGGGCGAACAGCCCAACCCTTGGGACCGACTCCAGCCCCAGGATGCGACGAGCCGACATCGAGGTGCCAAACCATCCCGTCGATATGGACTCTTGGGGAAGATCAGCCTGTTATCCCCGGGGTACCTTTTATCCGTTGAGCGACGGCGCTTCCACAAGCCACCGCCGGATCACTAGTCCCGACTTTCGTCCCTGCTCGACCCGTCGGTCTCACAGTCAAGCTCCCTTGTGCACTTACACTCAACACCTGATTGCCAACCAGGCTGAGGGAACCTTTGGGCGCCTCCGTTACTCTTTAGGAGGCAACCGCCCCAGTTAAACTACCCATCAGACACTGTCCCTGATCCGGATCACGGACCCAGGTTAGACATCCAGCACGACCAGACTGGTATTTCAACGACGACTCCACAACCACTGGCGTGGCCGCTTCAAAGTCTCCCAGCTATCCTACACAAGCCGAACCGAACACCAATATCAAACTGTAGTAAAGGTCCCGGGGTCTTTCCGTCCTGCTGCGCGAAACGAGCATCTTTACTCGTAGTGCAATTTCACCGGGCCTATGGTTGAGACAGTCGAGAAGTCGTTACGCCATTCGTGCAGGTCGGAACTTACCCGACAAGGAATTTCGCTACCTTAGGATGGTTATAGTTACCACCGCCGTTTACTGGCGCTTAAGTTCTCAGCTTCGCCCGACCGAAATCGGACTAACCGGTCCCCTTAACGTTCCAGCACCGGGCAGGCGTCAGTCCGTATACATCGCCTTACGGCTTCGCACGGACCTGTGTTTTTAGTAAACAGTCGCTTCTCGCTGGTCTCTGCGGCCACCCCCAGCTCGAGGAGCAAGTCCTCTCACCAGTGATGGCCCCCCTTCTCCCGAAGTTACGGGGGCATTTTGCCGAGTTCCTTAACCATAGTTCACCCGAACGCCTCGGTATTCTCTACCTGACCACCTGAGTCGGTTTAGGGTACGGGCCGCCATGAAACTCGCTAGAGGCTTTTCTCGACAGCATAGGATCATCCACTTCACCACAATCGGCTCGGCATCAGGTCTCAGACTATTGCCAGGCGGATTTACCTACCTGACGTCCTACACCCTTACCCCGGGACAACCACCGCCCGGGCTGGACTACCTTCCTGCGTCACCCCATCACTCACCTACTGCAAGTCTGGTTCGCCGGCTCCACCACTTTCCTTTCCCCGAAGGGTCCGGAACGGCTTCACGGACTTAGCATCGCCTGGTTCAGTGTTTGACGCTTCACAGCGGGTACCGGAATATCAACCGGTTATCCATCGACTACGCCTGTCGGCCTCGCCTTAGGTCCCGACTTACCCTGGGCAGATCAGCTTGACCCAGGAACCCTTAGTCAATCGGCGCACACGTTTCCCACGTGTGTATCGCTACTCATGCCTGCATTCTCACTCGTGAACCGTCCACCACTGCCTTCCGGCGCGGCTTCACCCGGCACACGACGCTCCCCTACCCATCCATACAGGCGTTGGCCCTATTGTATGAATGACACGACTTCGGCGGTACGCTTGAGCCCCGCTACATTGTCGGCGCGGAATCACTAGACCAGTGAGCTATTACGCACTCTTTCAAGGGTGGCTGCTTCTAAGCCAACCTCCTGGTTGTCTCTGCGACTCCACATCCTTTCCCACTTAGCGTACGCTTAGGGGCCTTAGTCGATGCTCTGGGCTGTTTCCCTCTCGACCATGGAGCTTATCCCCCACAGTCTCACTGCCGCGCTCTCACTTACCGGCATTCGGAGTTTGGCTAAGGTCAGTAACCCGGTAGGGCCCATCGCCTATCCAGTGCTCTACCTCCGGCAAGAAACACACGACGCTGCACCTAAATGCATTTCGGGGAGAACCAGCTATCACGGAGTTTGATTGGCCTTTCACCCCTAACCACAGGTCATCCCCCAGGTTTTCAACCCTGGTGGGTTCGGTCCTCCACGAAGTCTTACCTCCGCTTCAACCTGCCCATGGCTAGATCACTCCGCTTCGGGTCTTGAGCGTGCTACTCAAACGCCCTATTAGGACTCGCTTTCGCTACGGCTACCCCACTCGGGTTAACCTCGCAACACACCGCAAACTCGCAGGCTCATTCTTCAAAAGGCACGCAGTCACGACGCATTGAGTAAACTCAATGCGCGACGCTCCCACGGCTTGTAGGCACACGGTTTCAGGTACTATTTCACTCCGCTCCCGCGGTACTTTTCACCATTCCCTCACGGTACTATCCGCTATCGGTCACCAGGGAATATTTAGGCTTAGCGGGTGGTCCCGCCAGATTCACACGGGATTTCTCGGGCCCCGTGCTACTTGGGTGTCTCTCAAACGAGCCGCTGATGTTTCGACTACGGGGGTCTTACCCTCTACGCCGGACCTTTCGCATGTCCTTCGCCTACATCAACGGTTTCTGACTCGTCTCACAGCCGGCAGACTGTAAAAGAGAGATCCCACAACCCCCACGACGCAACCCCTGCCGGGTCTCACACGTCGTAGGTTTGGCCTCATCCGGTTTCGCTCGCCACTACTCCCGGAATCACGGTTGTTTTCTCTTCCTGCGGGTACTGAGATGTTTCACTTCCCCGCGTTCCCTCCACATACCCTATGTGTTCAGGTATGGGTGACAGCCCATGACGACTGCCGGGTTTCCCCATTCGGAAACCCCCGGATCAAAGCCTGGTTGACGACTCCCCGGGGACTATCGTGGCCTCCCACGTCCTTCATCGGTTCCTGGTGCCAAGGCATCCACCGTGCGCCCTTAAAAACTTGGCCACAGATGCTCGCGTCCACTGTGCAGTTCTCAAACAACGACCAGCCACCCATCACCCCGGAGCTTCACTCCGAGTTCACTGGGGCCGGCATCGAGGGGGTTCATTCCCTCAGACACCCAACAGCGTGCCCGGCACCCCCGCCACTCGTGATCAGCTTTCCACGCTCCGAAGAGCAGTACTTGCAGCCCGAGATGACTGAGAATGCCGAATAATCAACGTTCCACCCATGAGCAACCACCG
>NZ_JAVREZ010000048.1:0-4023 GCF_031845645.1 Streptomyces doebereineriae | reverse complement strand
CTTCATGGAGTATCGGCGAAATGCCGTGATGAAATGCCGTTTTTTTGAGCAGAAAGCAGTCAAAAACAGGGGTATTTTGCCCTTTTGACAGGTTCGAGTGCCGCCGAAAAGCGAACAAAGCAACTCATCATCCGAGTCAGCCCGACCGAGTTTGAGACTTTGACCCGACAGAAGACCCATCCGAATTTAGCCCGCTACATTCGGGAGCGGGTTTTGGAAGATGGCAAAGCATCCGACAAAAAAACCGTCAAATTCCAATTCCCGCCCGAAGTCGTGCGCGTCCTTGCAGGCATGGGTAACAACCTGAACCAAATAGCCAAGGCCCTGAACACCGCCGCAAAGGTCGGCACGTTGGGCAATGTGGAAGCACTCAAGGCGACGACCGAGCTGGCAGCGTTGGAACGTTCCTTAAATTCCCTACGGGATTTTTTAGCCAAAGAAAAGAACGGATGGCAGTCCCAATGATTGTGCAGTTTTTCAATAGGGGGAAAGGCGGCGGGAGTGGTCCGATAGACTATCTTCTAGGCAAAGACCGCGACCGAGAAGAAGCCAGATTATTACGCGGCGACCCCGAAGAAACCGCCGCCCTGATAAACAGCAGCGATTACGCCAAGAAATACACCGCCGGCTGCCTGAGCTTTGAAGAAAGCAACATCCCCGCCGAACAGAAACACGCCCTGATGGACAGCTTCGAAGAGTGTATTTTTGCAGGCTTGGACAAAGACCAATACAACTGCCTATGGGTAGAACACCGAGACAAAGGGCGTTTGGAACTCAACTTCGTGATACCGAACATCGAGCTTTTGAGCGGAAAGCGGTTACAGCCCTACTACTACGCCGCCGACAGAGGAAGAGTGGACGCATGGCGCACCATGCAGAACCTGACGCACGGATACAGCGACCCAGACGACCCCGCCAAACGGCAGAGCATGACCCAAGCCAAAGACCTGCCGAGAAACACGCAGGAAGCCGCACAGAGCATCACAGAGCATCACAGACGGCTTAGAAGCCCTAGCCCTATCAGGCAAGCTAAAAAGCCGCGCAGACGTGCTGGAAACGCTGGAAAAGGTAGGTTTTGAAATATCACGAGCGACCATCAGCAGCATCAGCATCAAGAACCCGGACCCAAAAGGGCGCAACATCCGACTGAAAGGCGCACTGTATGAGCAAGATTTCCGATTTGGCGAAGACCTTCGAGCAGACATCACGCACCGAAGCCGCCAGCATAGAGCAACAAACGAAAGCAGACTTAGAGACGTTACGGAAAAATATCAACGAGGCATTGAAGCAAAGCGAGCAGAAAATAACCGCCGATATAAACGCCCGGCAGTTACGCATGAGCAAGGCAGTATTCAAGCCCTATCTGTGGAGCTTGCTAGGTATATCGGCGGCAGGGTTGATAGTCATAGCAGGGCTGTTCATAGCGATATGGAGCGTCAAGAACGAGCTGGACGACTTGAAACAGCAGAGAGCCGAAGCAGAGCGCACCCTAGACCTGTTGGAAACCAAGACCAAAGGTTTGACACTGGAAAATTGCCCAGTCGAGAACAGCAAAGCAACGCGGGTATGCGTAGCGACCGAGAAGCGAATGCTGGACGCGTTAGCGGAATTAGAGAGCAATCACGCAGCAATCGAGCAGCGAATGATGAAAGCCTTAACGCACTTGGGCGAAAGGTTGGCAGAGCTAGAGCAGGAAAACACGAGTTTAGCGCAGCAGCTAGCGAGCTTGGCAGCCGAGTTAGAGCGGCAGAGCGAAATACAGCAACGGCAGAGCGAAATCTTGAATCAACCAGCCAAACGATAAGCCAACGACACAAACGAACCCAAAGCAGGGGATGGGGAATGAGCCGATGATTACCGAGAACGAACGCGACAGGCGAACAGCCGCATGGCTGATAGAGACCTACGGGGCAGAAGCCGTAGCGGAAGCAGAAACCCGCATTGCGGGCGCGAGAAAGCCCTATCCGAGCAATATCGCCAAAGTATTGGGGGCTAGCCTACCCGAAGCCCTAAAACGCACAGAAAACGCCGCAGCGCGCCAAAAACTGGCAGGGCTGCGGCGGATGTTGGACGGTAAGGCAGTTAAGACTTCACAAGACTTGTGAAATCAGACCACTGCTCAATGCGGAACGCCCGAATATCGCGGACAGAAGACGGAAACCAAGGCAGAGCTTTTAGCTCGTTGATGGCTGAAAACAGGTTAGCCATATCTTCGTTTTGGCAGGTGTACAAACTTCCCTGAATGCGGGTAAAGCCGAATTTCCGCAGGGTGTATCCAATATCCGCGTAGGCTTGGGAAATGCCTTTCGGATGGTTTTGAGCGGTATCGGCAACCACCAAATCAAAAGAAATCGCGTACATTAGGCAGCCTTTGGGTCTTGAACGATGTGGGACAGTTTGTATTGCGTGTGTTCGCCGCTTTCCGGCAGTTCAATATTTACGAGCCAATCGCCGTCCGGAAGCTGTTCGGCAGGCGTGCCGACGATGTACATCACGCCGTAATCGCCAAAGGTGCGGATTGAACCGGTGGGGATAGTGGTTTGCATGGTTAGTTCTCCTGTTGGGTTTGGTTTTCAGGCTGGTTTGTCATGTACAAAACCCGTTGGGCAGCTTTTTCGGCTGTTGTGCGTTTGATGCCGTCAGGCAGAAAAATTCTCCATTTTTTGGCTAGAACTATATCTGCAAGATCATCAACCGTTGCGCTTTTCAAAGCAGGATTTGCGTTAATTTCCGAATACAGAAAATCTTTGAATGCCGAGTACAGAGCATCGCGGTTTATTGCGTATCTTGTCATGCTGTTTCGCTTTGGTTGTCAGTTTCAGACGGCATAGGCTTGCCGCGCCTGTACCAAGTGGCGCGGGAAATGCCGAAGTGTTCCCACGGTTTATCGCGGCTGATAGAGTTTTCGGCTAGGTAGTCGGCGCGGGATTGCGACCATGCCCGAAAAACGGTTCTTGTGGAACAGCCGAAGCGTTTTGCCAGTTCTTTAGCCGTAACGTCTCGCTTGGTGGTTTTCAGTTTTGGATAGGCCATATTTCAAAGCTCCGTGATGATTTTTGTTCTGCCTGCATTGATGGTTGTTTTCCGCAAACTATTCCGATGAGCCTGCAATTCCGAAAACCGTCGATTGCTGGCTGCAATATCAAACTTGTACCAAACCCAGTTAGCGATTGATTTGGAGATACATTTCACTTCTTTTTCCCACATCGGGACAGGGAAATCCCCATTTACCCGCATACACTGGTAATGCACTTCTTTCAGCCAGCCTTGCACCGTGTAGCCCTGCTGTTTGAACGCCAACACGTTTTTGTGCGCCCAACGGCTCACAAGGTTAAACACCGTGCAATTTCTGCTTAATCCGACCGCTTCCACGTTAGAGCGACCGATATAGGGCTTAAACTTGTCTAAATCCACGAAATCCGCAAGATACTCCAAATCGTAGCCCCTGATTGCGTCAGGAACGCCGCGCAGCGTCAGCCAATGCGGATGTTCGGGATTTTTCGTAATCAGCGATACAAAGCCCACATCACCGCGCAATTTCGCCTTATATGCTGCTTCAAGTGCAGCAAGATAGCGCAGGGCTTTTTGTCTCCCACCGTATTCCGCCGTCAGCACAGGCGCGGAAAGCGCATAGGCAAGGTGTGCGCCGCCGTTTTCCCTGTTGATTGCCGCCCAAGCAGGCATAGGCAGATTATTGTCTTCCCAAGCCAACCCCGCCCCTTCGTAATCCAAGTCAAAGAGCATAAACACACGCAGATGCGGCGGATTGACTTGGATGTAGCGGCGTTTGATGGCGGCAGCGTAAGAGCGCACCAGCATAGGCGCTTCTTTGAAATCTTTGCAGTATGGCTTGTGTGGGATACGTTCTTGCAAGAAGAGGTCGGGTTGGGTGTATAATTGGCTCATGTTGTATCTCGAAACCCCCGTGCAGATTGGCGTTTGGCGGGGGTTTTGCTTTGTCTAAGATTTGCAGATTGTATGCTTGTTTTTAAGATGATACAACTATGTCAAAATAACCATAAT
>NZ_JAVREZ010000047.1:0-7777 GCF_031845645.1 Streptomyces doebereineriae | reverse complement strand
TAGTGTTTCGGTGGTCATAGCGTGAGGGAAACGCCCGGTTACATTCCGAACCCGGAAGCTAAGCCTTACAGCGCCGATGGTACTGCAGGGGGGACCCTGTGGGAGAGTAGGACACCGCCGAACAATTTTTGAGAAAACCCCCGTTCCATTCGGAACGGGGGTTTTCTGCGTTTAGGCTCGAGACCATGCGCTACGACCTCGTCATCTTCGACAACGACGGTGTTCTCGTCGACAGTGAGCCGATTTCCAATCGGTATCTCGCCGCGTATCTGACGGAACTCGGGCACCCGACCTCCTACGAGGACTCCATCCGCGACTACATGGGTTCCGCCATGCACCGGATCCACGAGCTCGTCCTGGAGCGGACCGGGCGGCGGTTGCCGGAGGACTTCGATGACGTCTTCCATGGGCGGGTGTTCGCCGCGTTCGAGCGGGAGTTGCAGCCGGTGGCCGGTGTGGCGGGCGTACTGGAGAAGCTGGCGGCGGACGGGGTGCCGTACTGCGTCGGGTCCTCCGGGAGCCATGAGCGGATCCGGGTGGGGCATCGGGTGACCGGGCTCGACCGGTGGTTCGCGGACGAGCGGATCTTCAGTTCGCAGGATGTGGGGCGGGGGAAGCCGGCGCCGGATCTCTTCCTGTACGCCGCCGAGCGGATGGGGGTCGAACCCGGGCGGTGTGTCGTGGTCGAGGACAGTCCGCTGGGCGTGCAGGCGGCTGTCGCGGCCGGGATGGACGTGTACGGCTTCACCGCCATGACGCCTGCCGCCAAGCTGGCGGGGGCCACACAACTCTTCTCCGACATGGGGGAGTTGGCTGACCTGCTCGTCTGACATTTGTCATGCCGAGGTCCGGACGATCGTTTCTACTGGGACCCCCTCGCCGGACGAGAAGCTGAGGGCATGACGACGAAGACGAACTCGAAGCGCGCGAACCTGACTCCGCTGATCGTGGACGTGGCTGTGCCGATCGGGGCGTACTACCTGCTCAAGGACGGGCTCGGGACGAGCACGCTGATGGCGCTGGGCCTCAGCAGTGTCGTGCCCGCGGTGCGGACCGGCTGGAGCGTGGTGAAGGAGCGAGCGGTCAACGGTCTCGCCGCGCTCATCCTCGTCGTCAACGTCGTGGGGCTGCTGCTCAGCCTCGTCGCCGGCGACCCGCGGCTGATGCTCGCCAAGGACAGCGGGGTCAGCAGTGTGATCGGGATCGGCATCCTCGTCTCCGTCGCGCTCGGGAGGCCGATGATGACCGCGGGGATGAAGCCCTGGCTGGTGAAGGGGATCGCGGAGCGGGAGGCCGCCTGGGCGCGGCTCCAGAACGGGTCGGCGGACTTCAGGCGGGCCGAACGGCGGTTCTCCGTGGTGTGGGGGGTCGTTCTGCTCGCGGAGTGTGTGCTGCGGGTCGTAGGGGCGTACACGCTGTCCGTGGACACGATGGTCTGGCTCGGGTCCGTCGTCATGATCGTGGCGATGGCCGTGGCCTTCCTGGTCAGCGGGGCTGTGGGCGCCGGCCCCATGGCCCGGATGCTGTGCGCCGAGACGAAGTCGGGGGCCGTATCGAGGCCCGAGGTCGCCCTCGCCCGATAAAGCTGAGGGAAATTCATCTTTGGCTGGATCTACCCACGGGTACGCCGGGGCCCTACGCTCGCCGCCATGACAGATGTGCTGCGGCGCGGTAGGGCCTCGTTGGCGTTCAGCTTCTTCGCGCAAGGTGTCGCCTTTGCTCTGCTGGTGACGCGGATCCCCGCCATCCAGGACCGGTACGGCGTCTCCGACGCGCTGCTGCCGGCTTTCCTGGCCGCCGTGCCGATCCTCGCCGGGGTCGGGAGCGTCTCGACCGAGCACCTGGTGAAGCGGATCCCGCCCAGCCGGCTGCTGCGGTTCGCCCAACCGGTCGTGCTCCTGGCGCTGTTGGGGGTGGGGGCCGGGGACTCGACGCTCGAGTTGGGGTTCTCGCTCGGCGCCTTCGGGCTTGCCGTGGGCATGCTCGACGCGTCCATGAACATGCTCGGGGTGAGCCTGCAGCGGGCGTACGGGCGCAGCATCATGCTGAGCTTCCACGCGGTGTTCAGCCTCGGCGGGATAGCCGGGGCCTCACTCGCCTGGGTGGGGGCGCACTGGCATCTCGCGCTGTTCGTGTCCTATCTGCCGGTCGTGGTGGTGCTGCTGCCGCTGTGCCTGGTGGGGAGTCGGTGGTACGTCGACGCGGACGCCACCGTCGGGGAGGAGAAGCCGCAGGGCGGGCAGACGGTCGCCTTCAAGCTGCTGCTGCCGCTGTGTCTGGTGATGACCTTCGCGTATATCGGCGACTCCACCGTCTCCAACTGGAGTGCGAAGTATCTGGATGACGTGCTGGGGAGCTCGGAGCAGCTGGCCACCGTGCCGTACAACGTGTACATGGTGACCACGCTGATCGGGCGGACCCTCGGGGACTTCGGGGTGCGGAGGTTGGGGGCCGCGACGGTCGTACGACTGGGGTCGGTGGTGGCGGCCGGGGGGTTCGCGGTGGTGGCCGTGGCGCCCGGACCGTGGGTCGGGATGCTCGGGTTCACGCTGCTGGGGCTGGGGTTGTGTGTCCTGGTGCCCCAGACCTTCGCGGCGGCGGGGCGGTTGTTCCCGGGGGCCTCGGATGCCGCGGTCGCTCGGCTCAACGTCTTCAATTACGTGGGGTTTCTCGTCGGTTCGCCGTTGGTGGGGGCCTTGGGGGACGCGTGGAGCTATCGCGGGGCCATGCTGGTGCCGATGGTGTTGGTGCTGGTGACGCTGGTGTACGCCAAGTCGTTCGCGGCTCAACCGGACCGATACGGTGGCGGGCATGAGCGGCCGCGCACAGCTGATGTGGGACGAGGCAGTAACGGGCTATGACTTCGGTCCGGACCATCCGATGGATCCGGTCCGGCTCGACCTGACCCGGCGACTGGTGGATGCCTTCGGGCTGGACCGGGACGTGGAGGTCGTGTCCGCGAAGGCGGCGGGCGAGTCGACCTTGCGGCTCGTGCACCGGGAGGACTACGTCGAGGCCGTGAAGGCGGCCTCCGTGGACCCGGAGGCGGCCGACCAGTCGTACGGGCTGGGGACGATGGACGATCCGGCCTTCCCGCGGATGCACGACGTGTCCGCGCTGATCGCCGGGCAGTCGGTGGGGGCGGCGGAGGCCGTGTGGCGGGGGCAGGCGCTGCATGCGGTGAACTTCGCGGGTGGGCTGCATCATGCGATGCCGGGCGGTGCCTCGGGGTTCTGTATCTACAACGACGCCTCACTCGCCATCGCGCGGCTGCTGGAGCTGGGGGCCGAGCGGGTCGCCTATGTGGATGTCGACGTGCATCACGGGGACGGGGTACAGGCGGCGTTCTGGGAGGATCCCCGGGTTCTGACGATCTCGTTGCACGAGCATCCTCGGACGCTGTTTCCGCAGACCGGGTGGCCGGAGGAGACGGGGGCGGACTCGGCCGAGGGCAGCGCCGTGAATGTGGCGTTGCCGGCGGGGACGGGGGACGCGGGGTGGTTGCGGGCCTTCCACGCGGTGGTGCCGGAGCTGATTGCCGACTTTCGCCCGGATGTGCTGGTGACACAGCACGGGGCCGATACGCACTTCGAGGATCCGCTGGCTCATCTCGCGGTGTCGTTGGATGCGCAGCGGGCTGTGCAGGTGGCGTGTCATGAGCTGGCGCACGAGTACGCCGGGGGGAAGTGGATCGCGCTCGGGGGTGGGGGGTACGCCGTGGTGGATGTCGTGCCCCGGTCCTGGACGCATCTGGTGGGGATCGCCGCGGGGCGGCCGGTCGAGCCCGAGGCGATGATTCCCGAGGGATGGCGGCAGGAAGTGTTCGCCCGGACCCGGCAGTTGGCGCCGGCGCGGATGACGGACGGGCGGTGGCCGGTGGCCTATGCGGAGTGGGATGCCGGGTACGACCCCGCGGACCGGCTGGATCAGGCTGTGCTGGCTACTCGGCGGGCGGTGTTTCCGTTGCGGGGGTTGCTGGCGTAGTTACGCCAACTGTGCGGTGTTTCCCTGTTCCCATCCCTCCTTCGCCTCTCCTCCGTCACCATCACTCACGTGTTGAGCACCGGTGCCCTCCGCGCCCATCTGCTGGCCGCTCGTCTGGCCGGGCCCGTGGCCACCTCCCGGGAGGAGAGTCTGCGGAGTTATCGGTTGTTCGCGGCTCGGGATCCGAGGGTGCTGATCGGGATCGATCCCGAGTGGTCTTGGAACGAGAGGGATTTGATCGGTCTTATGGCCGATAAGTGCGGAGTTTCGGGCGATCCACGGCACACAAGTGGCCATGATGTGATCGATCCTGAGCGAACCCTCGTCGCGCTCGATGCCTTCGCGGAGCGGCTCGAGGCAGTTGCCCAGCGCAAGGGGGCCGTGCTCCTCGGCACCGGCCATCCGCACCGACTGCTCGGCTTCTACGCCGCCATCGCGGACGCCCTCTCGGCGGCGGGATGTACCGTCCTCACCCCTGCGCATGGTCGCTGTGTCGACATAACGACCCGGTTCGGTCTACGCACGTACAACCTTGACTACGTACGAGGAGTCGCGCTCGTGCGGGAACCGGACGCGAAGAGCTCCGGTTGTGAGCCCGGCGCACACTCGCACTCACCGCTGCCGGTTCGTACCGTGCTGGCGGCCGCGGCGGAGAGCGGCGGGCCGCTTCCCGAGCTCGTGGTCGGGGATCACGGTTGGGTCTGCGGAGCAGGTCAGCTGGGGTTTGAGGCCATTGGGCTGGCGGATACGGATGACCCCGCGCTCTTTGTGGGGGAGGCCGAGGGGGCCGTGTCCGTCGTCGTTCCACTTGATGACGCTGTGCGGTCTGATTACTACCTGCCGCTGACCCGCTACGTACTCAATCGAGCGTGTCTGTCACAGTAGGCCGCCGATGGGTGCACCTCTTCCCCACTTGCATCACCCGCCCCTACATTGGGGAGTGAGCACGCAGCGACGAAGAGTCACCGGAAGGGGAAGCCGGTGGCCGTCGAGTGCGGAAGGTTCAGGTGTGTCATGGCTGCTGAACAGAGGCCTCTGAGCGAGGTTCAGTTCCTTACCGTGGCGGAAGTCGCCTCGGTGATGCGAGTGTCGAAGATGACCGTGTACCGGCTGGTGCACAGCGGTCATCTGCCCGCGATCAGGGTGGGGCGGTCCTTCCGCGTCCCCGAGAACGCGGTTCACGAGTACCTCCGCGAGAGTTATGTGGGGGTGGAGACGGCCTGACGACAGCGGACTCGGGGAGGTCTCAAGGGGGCCTCAGGGCACTCGTGGACCCCTGCCTGATCTCCCCGGTTCCCCTCGATTACGACCTCAGCGCTCGGGCGGGTAGGCTAGCCCGTCGAAGGTCGTATGGGCCCATGGCGCCCAGCACCGAGTGATGAGAAGTGAGCGAGGGTAGTCGTGGGCTCTGTTATCAAGAAGCGGCGCAAGCGGATGGCCAAGAAGAAGCACCGCAAGCTGCTCAAGCGCACGCGCGTTCAGCGTCGCAACAAGAAGTAGGCGACGCCGCGGAAGCGTGTTTGTGGCCCCCCACCCAATACCGGTGGGGGGCCATACGCGTGTCAGGACGTACTCCGTGGGCTGGATGTCGTCACCTCATGCAGTGGGCGGTCATCACAGCGCAACAACAACCCGCTAGGTTGGCGGCACACGGGGAACGCGGCACAGGACTAGGCGGTACGAGGGCTGGAAGGAAGGCGCTGATCTTGGGAAAGGTCGTGCTCGTGACCGGAGTGGCCCGACAGCTGGGGGGCCGGTTCGTACGACGCATCCAGCGTGACCCGCAAGTGGACCGGGTGATCGCCGTGGACGCGGTGACGCCGGAGCACCATCTGGGCGGTGCCGACTTCGTCCAGGCGGACATCAGGCAGCCCGGCATCGCACGGGTACTGGCGGAGACGGCCGCCGACACCGTCGTACACCTGGATGTGACGGCGATGGCGCTCGGCAGCGGGAGCCGGACCACGGTCAAGGAGACCAACGTCATCGGCACCATGCAGTTGCTCGGGGCCTGTCAGAAGTCGCCGAACGTCAAGCGGCTCGTGGTGAAGTCCAGCACGAACGTGTACGGCTCGGCGCCGCGTGATCCCGCCGTGTTCACGGAGAACACGCCGCCCAAGTCCCTGCCGTCCGGCGGATTCGCCAAGGACACGGTCGAGGTCGAGGGGTATGTGCGGGGCTTCGCGCGGCGGCGGCCGGACGTGGCCGTGTGCGTGCTGAGGTTCGCCAACATCCTGGGGCCGACGGCGGACACCCCGCTCGCCTCGTACTTCACGCTGCCGGTGCTGCCGACCGTGTTCGGGTACGACCCCCGGCTGCAGTTCGTGCACGAGGACGATGTGATCGAGGTGCTCAGGATCGCCTCGCACGAGCCGGAGCGGGGCACGCTCAACAGCGGCACCTTCAACATCGCGGGCGACGGGGTCCTGTTGCTGTCGCAGTGTTCCCGGCGGCTCGGGAGGCCCACCGTGCCCCTGCTGCTGCCCGCCGTCACCTGGGCCGGGTCGCTGGTGCGGACGCTCGGCATGACGGACTTCTCGCCCGAGCAGATCCGGTTGCTCACCCACGGCCGGGTCGTGTCGACGGTCCAGATGCGTGAGACGCTCGGGTTCCGGCCGAAGCACACGACGGCGGAGACCTTCGCGGAGTTCGCGCGCAGCCAGGGAGCCGGGCTGCTGCCGCCGGAGGCCCTCGCGGGGGCCGTCGACAGGATCGCCGCGCTGCCCCTCGCGGGCGGCGGCCACCCCCCGACGCAGAGCGCCAACTGAGGAGCGCATCAACGATGGCGGACGCCAAGGTCATTCCGTTCGACGACGACCGGTCCCGCGCAGGCGCCGTACAGCGGCCGGCGCGGCGCCGTGGTGCGGGGAGCCGGCGCAAGGGCTCGGAGCCCGCGCTGGTCCGTGAGGTCCAGCCCCTGCCCAGCAGGGCCTCCGCGCAGGATGATGTTCCTGTGACGCGTGAGGAAGAGCCGCCGCAGCAGGCGAACGACGAGGGCGGCCTGGAGCGGCGGATCGCCGGAGGCCTCAGCTTCCTGCGCCGCCGGCTCACCGGGGACTACGAGGTCGACGACTTCGGCTACGACGAGGAACTGACCGACCAGGTCCTGATGTCCTTGCTGCGGCCGGTGTACGAGAAGTACTTCCGGGTCGAGGTGAAGGGCGTCGAGAACATCCCGGCGGAGGGCGGCGCGCTGATCGTGGCCAACCACTCCGGGACGCTGCCGCTGGACGGCCTGATGATGCAGGTCGCCGTGCACGACCAGCACCCCGCGAACCGGCACCTGCGGCTGCTGGCGGCGGACCTGGTGTTCATGCTGCCGGTGGTCAACGAACTCGCCCGCAAGGCCGGTCATACCCTCGCCTGCGCGGAGGACGCCGAGCGGCTGCTGGGGCGCGGTGAACTGGTCGGTGTGATGCCGGAGGGCTTCAAGGGCATCGGCAAGCCGTTCAGCGAGCGCTACAAGCTCCAGCGCTTCGGCCGGGGCGGGTTCGTCTCCACGGCCCTGCGTCAGCGCACTCCGATCATTCCGTGCTCGATCGTGGGTGCGGAGGAGATCTACCCGATGATCGGCAACGCGAAGACGCTGGCCCGTCTGCTGGGTTTCCCGTACTTTCCGCTGACGCCGACCTTCCCGTGGCTGGGTCCCCTCGGCGCGGTCCCGCTGCCGACGAAGTGGACGATCCAGTTCGGCGAGCCGATCCTCACGGACGGGTATCCGCCGGAGGCCGCGGAGGATCCGATGCTGATGTTCAATCTGACCGACCAGGTGAGGGAACAGATCCAGCACACG
>NZ_JAVREZ010000046.1:0-12701 GCF_031845645.1 Streptomyces doebereineriae | reverse complement strand
CCCCCGCCCCCGCGCGGGCGGCGCGGGGGCTGGGCCCCCGGCCGGCCCGCCGTTTCCCGCCCAGAACTCCTCTACGGCTCCTGCGGCTCCCCCAGTCCTCAGGACCAGGTCGCGACCACGTACCCCACGCCGTACGGCGCGTCCTCGTACAGCAGCGAGCCGCCGAGGTCCGCGCCCTCGGCGGCGCCCGCGAGGACCTGCCAGCAGGCCCGGCCGGAGGCCTTCAGTTCGTACGCCAGCTCGGCGTCCAGCGCCTGCAGGGCCGCCACGTCGGCCGCGCCCAGCGCACGCGCGACCTCCGCGTCGAACGGGGCCGCGCGCTCGTCGAGGTAGCCGGGTGCCTTGAGCGTGCGGCAGGCGCTGGCGTCACCCATCACCAGCAGCGCCACCCGCTCGGCCCGGGCGGCGATTCCCCTCCCGGTCTGAATACACCGCTCGGGCTCCAGAGGTTCCCCCACACCGAGTCCCTCGATCGGGGCGTCGGACCAGTCGATGCGGTCCAGCAGCCAGGCGGCGACGGCGAGGGAGGTCGGTAGCGGGCGCTCCGGGACCGGCCCCCGCTCCGGCCCGAGCCGCACGTCCACATCCACGCCGAAGCCGCGGAACGAGCCGCGGGCGCCCTGCGGGTGCGGGCCACGCCCGCTCTGCTCGGCGGGCCCCACAACGACGAGGCGGTCGGGCCGGGCCGCCGCGAGCACACCCAGCGCGTCCGTGCAGGCGGCGCGAGCCCCGTCGAGCTCGGGCGCCGCCCCAGCGGCGACCGGCGGCACGAGAAGGGGCGGACACGGACAGACTGCGGCTGCTACAAGCATGATCGGCAGCCTACTTCCAGGCCCAGGGCCAGGACTCGGGATGGGTGCTCCACGCCAGTTCGCCGAGCCGGTACACCACGCGAAACGTGGCCATCATGCCCTCGATGTTCGCGTAGTAGGCGTCCCCGTCACCGATCCGGTAGACCTGTCGGCGCTTCTGGCGCAGCCCCACGCCCGGACGGTGGGTGCACGCGATCTCGTACAGGCGGGCGCGGGCCTCCTCCCGGGTGCCCTCGAAGTGCGTCACTTCGTCGACGTCGTGATGGTCCCCGTAACTGCGGTCGACCAGGACCACCCAGCGCGCCATGCCCCGCCCCGCCTCTCCTGCATGACCGGCGGCGGGCGCTCAGTGCGCCGCGCAGCCGCCCGTGGCCACCGGCAGCGGCTCGGGAACCCCGATCTTCGGGAGGCCCAGCATGACACCCGCGGATTCGGCGGCCTCGGCCGCGTTCCGCTTCTCCCAGGCGTCCCCCGCGCGCGTGCGGCGCACATCGAGGACGGCGCCCTCGGCGAGGAGGTGGTGGGGGGCGGCGTAGGTGATCTCGACCGTGACCACGTCGCCGGGGCGGACCTCCTGGTCGGGCTTGGTGAAGTGGACCAGGCGGTTGTCGGGGGCGCGGCCGGAGAGGCGGTGGGTGGCGCCGTCCTTGCGGCCCTCGCCCTCGGCGACCATCAGCTCCAGGGTGCGGCCGACCTGCCTCTTGTTCTCCTCCCAGGAGATCTCCTCCTGGAGGGCGACAAGACGCTCGTAGCGCGCCTGGACGACCTCCTTGGGGATCTGGTTCTCCATGGTCGCGGCGGGGGTCCCGGGACGCTTGGAGTACTGGAAGGTGAAGGCCTGCGTGAAGCGGGCCTCGCGGACCACGTGCATGGTCTGCTCGAAGTCCTCCTCGGTCTCGCCGGGGAAGCCCACGATGATGTCGGTGGTGATCGCCGCGTGCGGGATGGCGGCGCGGACCTTCTCGATGATCCCGAGGTAGCGCTCCTGGCGGTACGAGCGGCGCATCGCCTTCAGGACCGTGTCCGAACCGGACTGCAGGGGCATGTGCAGCTGCGGCATGACGTTCGGCGTCTCGGCCATGGCCGCGATCACGTCGTCCGTGAAGTCGCGCGGGTGCGGGGAGGTGAAGCGAACGCGCTCCAGGCCCTCGATCGCGCCACACGCGCGCAGCAGTTTGCTGAACGCCTCACGGTCGCCGATGTCGGAGCCGTACGCGTTGACGTTCTGGCCGAGCAGCGTGATCTCGGAGACGCCCTCGCCGACCAGTGTCTCGATCTCGGCGAGGATGTCGCCGGTACGGCGGTCCTTCTCCTTGCCTCGCAGCGCCGGGACGATGCAGAAGGTGCAGGTGTTGTTGCAGCCGACGGAGATCGACACCCAGGCCGCGTAGGCGCTCTCGCGCCGGGTCGGCAGCGTGGACGGGAACGCCTCGAGGGACTCGGCGATCTCGACCTGCGCCTCTTCCTGCACGCGCGCGCGTTCCAGCAGGATCGGCAGCTTGCCGATGTTGTGCGTGCCGAAGACGACGTCCACCCAGGGCGCCTTCTTCACGATGGTGTCGCGGTCCTTCTGGGCGAGGCAGCCGCCGACCGCGATCTGCATGCCGGGCCGCGAGGCCTTGCGCGGCGCGAGCCGGCCGAGGTTGCCGTAGAGCCGGTTGTCGGCGTTCTCACGCACCGCGCAGGTGTTGAAGACGACGACGTCGGCGTCCCCGTCGGAGCCCTCGGGGGCGGGTACGTATCCCGCCTCCTCCAGCAGCCCGGACAATCGCTCGGAGTCGTGGACGTTCATCTGGCACCCATAAGTGCGCACTTCATACGTCTTCGAAGAGGGAACGTCCACTGCCGGGCTCCGGTCGCTGCTGCTGGTCATGGCTCAAGGGTAGGCGCTTGCGGGGAGCACCCGTCCCGGGGCGAGCGGCTCCTCCGCCATTGCCGGGGCCGACCGGCGCCGACCTTCGAGGCGGCTGCACGGATGACGTGAATCACGTGAGGGGTGACACCAGGGGGCTTTGCATGACCATGCGCCGTGATGCATAATCTTCCTATGTCCAAGGTCCTCACGTCCCTCCCCGCCGGCGAGCGCGTCGGCATCGCCTTCTCCGGCGGTCTCGACACCTCCGTCGCGGTCGCGTGGATGCGCGACAAGGGCGCCATCCCCTGCACCTACACCGCGAACATCGGCCAGTACGACGAGCCCGACATCGACTCGGTGCCCGGCCGCGCGCACGCCTACGGTGCCGAGATCGCGCGCCTGGTCGACTGCCGTGCCGCGCTGGTCGAGGAGGGACTGGCCGCGCTCACCTGCGGGGCGTTCCACATCCGCTCGGGCGGGCGGGCGTACTTCAACACCACGCCCCTGGGCCGCGCCGTCACCGGCACGCTCCTGGTCCGGGCGATGCTGGAGGACAACGTCCAGATCTGGGGCGACGGTTCGACCTTCAAGGGCAACGACATCGAGCGGTTCTACCGCTACGGCCTGCTCGCCAACCCGAACCTGCGGATCTACAAGCCCTGGCTGGACGCGGACTTCGTGACCGAGCTCGGGGGCCGCAAGGAGATGTCCGAGTGGCTGGTCGCGCACCAGCTGCCGTACCGGGACTCGACCGAGAAGGCGTACTCCACCGACGCCAACATCTGGGGCGCCACACACGAGGCCAAGACCCTGGAGCACCTCAACACCGGCATCGAGACCGTCGAGCCGATCATGGGCGTCAAGTTCTGGGACCCGTCGGTCGAGATCGCACCCGAGGACGTCACGGTCGGCTTCGACCAGGGCCGCCCGGTGACCATCAACGGCAAGGAGTTCGGCTCCGCCGTCGACTTGGTCATGGAGGCCAACGCGATCGGCGGCCGGCACGGCCTCGGCATGTCCGACCAGATCGAGAACCGGATCATCGAGGCGAAGAGCCGCGGCATCTACGAGGCGCCCGGCATGGCCCTGCTGCACGCCGCGTACGAGCGTCTCGTCAACGCGATCCACAACGAGGACACCGTCGCCCAGTACCACAACGAGGGCCGGCGCCTGGGCCGTCTGATGTACGAGGGCCGCTGGCTGGACCCGCAGGCCCTGATGATCCGCGAATCGCTCCAGCGCTGGGTCGGCGCGGCGATCACCGGCGAGGTCACCCTGCGTCTGCGGCGCGGCGAGGACTACTCGATCCTCGACACCACGGGCCCGGCGTTCTCGTACCACCCGGACAAGCTGTCGATGGAGCGGACCGAGGACTCGGCCTTCGGCCCGGTGGACCGGATCGGCCAGCTCACCATGCGCAACCTCGACATCGCCGACTCCCGCGCCAAGCTCGAGCAGTACGCCGGCCTCGGCCTGATCGGCACCGGCAGCCCCACGATCGGCGCCTCCCAGGCCGCGGCCACGGGCCTGATCGGCACCATGCCGGAACTCCCCGAAGGCGGCGCCGAGGCGATCGCGTCCCGCGGCGAGGTCTCGGAGGACGAGGCCCTGCTGGACCGGGCCGCCATGGAGTTCGGCACGGACTGAGTCACCTCGTGAGCGAGGCCGGTGCGACCGCGCACCGGCCTCTTCTCATGTCCGCCCGTCCCGCGACCGCATCAACGGCTGGATCCGCGTCCCGAACCTCTCGATGCCTTCGAGGAAGTCGTCGAAGACCAGCATGATCCCCTTGGTCCCGTCGACCCCGGCGATTTCGTCGAGCATGCGCGCGACACTCTCGTACGACCCGACGAGCGTCCCCATGTTGAAGTTCACGGCGCCCTCGGGCAGCACGATGGTGCGGGCCGTGGAGGAGTCGTCGGCGGTGGTGTCGGTGGCCGACTCCCCCGCCATGTAGGCGAGCGCCGCATGGTCGGCGCCTTCGTGATAGTCCTGCCACTTCGCGCGGGCGGCCTCGTCGGTCTCGTCGGCGATGACCATGAACAGGGACAGGGCACCCACGTCACGGCCGGTCTCCCGCGCCGCCTGAACCAGCGTGGCCGCGCTGCCCGAGAAGGCCAGCGGTGTGTTCACCCCGCTGCCCAGGATGAAGTTGTAGTCGGCGTGCCCGGCGGCGAACCGCATGCCCGTGCCGCTCTGCCCGGCGGCCACGATGTCGATGTGCCCGTCCTTGGGCCGCGGCGAGAGCACGCAGTCGTCCATCTCGTAGAACTCGCCCTTGAAGTTGCTGACGCCCTCGCTCCACAGCTCCTTCATCACCGTCACGTACTCCACGGCCCGCGCGTACCGGTTACCGAAGTGCTCGTCGCCGGGCCACACGCCCATCTGCGCGTACTCGCCGGGCGCCCAGCCGGTGACGATGTTGACGCCGAACCGTCCGGGGGCGATGGAGTCGACCGTGACCGCCATGCGCGCGACGATCGCCGGCGGCAGGGCGAGGATCGGCGTGGAGGCGTACAGCTTGATCCGCTCGGTGACCGCGGCCAGGCCCGCCATCAGCGTGAACGACTCCAGACAGTGGTCCCAGAACTCGGTCTCGCCGCCGAAACCCTTGAGTTTGATCATGGACAGGGCGAAGTCGAACCCGTGCTCCTCGGCCTTCTGCACGACAGCCTTGTTGAGCTCGAAGGTCGGCATGTACTGCGGGGAACTCTTGGAGATGAGCCAGCCGTTGTTGCCGATGGGGATGAAGACACCGATGTCCATGCCGCTCCTCATGATCGGAGGCTGCCCCGTCCGACGGCACGGTACACGGCCGGAATTTCGGCAACTTCCTGTGAAGCATGGGCAGTTGAGGTAAGGAAAGGGCGGGAAACAGCTCGTCGGAAACTGTGAAGCAGGTTTCGAACGGAAACGGGAACGATAAGTTCCCTCCATGAACGCGCGGCTCGCTCTTCTCGGCACGGTCACCCCTGGTGCGACGGAGAGCGAGGTCTTCCGGCTGGCGCTCGGGCATGCGGTCGGCGAGCTGAGCGCGCTCGGCGGAACCATGCACCTGCGCGGCCCGATGTCCGCGCTGCGCCTGGTGTCGTCCGTCGGTCTGCCGCCCGCCGTCACCCGCTCCTGGGAGATCGTCGACCAGGAGGGCCCCCTGGCCCCGGCCCGCGCGCTCCAGCAGGGCGAGGGCGTCTGGGTGCCGCTGTCCCAGGACGCGCCGCAGGAGGTCCCCTGGCCCGGCACCGGCCTCGCCGCCCTCCCGGTGTTCAGCGGCCGGCGCAGCATCGGCGCGCTGACCGTCCTGGCCGGCGAGCGGGGCGAACCCACCCCGCGGCACTGGGACTTCCTGCGGGACGTCGTCGCCTGGACCGAGGACCGCATGGCCCAGGCACCACCGCCCTCCGGCCCCTCCCAGGCGGAACTGGGCGGCGAACGGCTCCGGCAGGCCCTGAAGGAGGTCCAGGTCGGCTCGTGGGACTGGGACATCCGCAACGGCGACCTGATCTGGGACGAGGCCGCCCTGGCCTTGTACGGCACCCGCCCGACCGACTTCACGGGCCGGATCGACAACTGGATGCGGATCGTCCACCCCGACGACCTGGCCCCCACGCTGGCGGCGGCGCAGCGGGCCATCCTCGACCACAGCGTCTACGAGGCCGAGTACCGCGTACGGCGCCTGGACGGCACCTGGGGGTGGACGCAGGCCCGCGGCCGGGCCACCTACGACGAGCAGGGTGAGCCCCTCCGGATGATCGGGGTGGGCTGGGAGAGCAACGAGTCGCGCACCGCGCGCGACGCCCTCGGCAGGGCCCTGCGCCACATGAGCGACGGCTTCCTCGCGGTGGACGACGAGTGGCGGATCACCTTCGCCAACCTGGAGGCGGAACGCTTCCTCGGTTTCTCCGAGGAGGAGTTGTTCGGGCGCCTGCTGTGGGACCTGCCGGCCACCCGGCAGGTCCCGGGCCTGAAGGAGGGCTGTCTGGAGGCCGGGGCCCAGGAGAAGCCCGCCGGCTTCGACGTGTACGTCGCGGAGTGCCGGCGTCGGCTGCATGTGCGGCTGGTGCCGGGGCCCGACGGCCGCACCCTCTACTTCCAGGACGTCACGGAGAAGCGCCGGCTGGCGGAGGAGCGGCAGGCGACGGAACGGGCCGCGGCCGAGCGGGCGGTGAGGATCGCCGAGCTGACCACGGAGCTCGCCAAGGCGACGACGTCACGGGACGTGGTGGACGCGGTCGCCCGGCGGGTGCTGCCGCCGTTCGCCGCCTCCGGACTGATGGTCCAGGTCAGCGAGGGCGACCGGCTCCACCACGTCGGTGCGGTCGGCTACCCCCAGGACTTCGTGGCCCTCCTCGACAGCCGCTCCCGGGCTGCGACCGGCGATCCCGCCTGGGACACGATCGCGTCCGGCCTCCCGCTGTTCATGTCCTCGGCCCACGAGTACGCCGCCCGCTATCCCGAACTGGCCGGCTTCCCCGCCCGCGGCGAGAAGAAGTCCTGGGCCTTCCTGCCGCTGACGGCGTCCGGGCACACCTTCGGGGTGTGCGTGGTCTCCTTCGACCGGCCGCGGCTCCTCGACGACGAGGAACGCGCCCTGCTCACCACGATCACCGCACTCGTCGCCCAGTCCCTGGAGCGGGCCCGGCTCTACGACGCCGAGCACACCCGGTCCCGGGAACTCCAGCGCAGTCTGCTCCCCCAGGCGCTGCCCGACCTGCCCGCGTGCACGGCGGCCGCGCGCTATCTTCCGGCCGGACCGGGCGCGGACGTGGGCGGCGACTGGTACGACCTCATCCCGCTGTCCGGCGGACAGGTCGCCCTGGTCGTCGGCGACGTGATGGGCCACGGTCTGCCGGAGGCGGCCACCATGGGCCGGCTGCGCACCGCGGTGCACACCCTGGCCGACCTGGAGCTGCCGCCCGGCGAGATCCTCGGCCACCTCAACGACATCGTCGGCGGCATGGGCGAGGCGTCGTACGCCACCTGTCTGTACGCGCTCTACGACCCGACGACCCGGGTCTGCTCCATCGCCCGGGCCGGCCATCCACCGCCGGCTCTCGTACGGCCCGACGGAACGGTGCACTTCCCCGAGCCGGACGCCGATCCACCGCTGGGAGCCGCCAAGCCGCCGTTCGAGACGGCCGAGTTGGAGGTGCCCGAGGGCAGTCTGCTCGTGCTGTACACCGACGGGCTGGTGGAATCGGCGAAGCGGGAGATCGACGAGGGCATGGCGGAGCTGGCGCGGCTGCTCGGCGCCGCCCACGCCGACGGGACCGCCGTAGACCTTGAGCGCCTGTGCGACACGCTGACGGCCGGTCTCCTGCCGACGGACCAGCAGGCGGCCGACGACGCGGCGTTCCTGGTGGCCCGTCTGCACGCGCTGCCTGCCGACCGGATGGCCGGCTGGTCCCTGCCCGAGGACCCGAAGGCGGCGAGCCAGGCCCGCCGCCATATCCGCGAACAGCTCGCGGCCTGGGACCTGGACGACCTGTCCCCCACCACTGAGCTCCTGGTCAGCGAACTGGTCGGCAACGTGGTCCGGCACGCCCGCGGTCCCGTCCGCCTGCGCCTTCTGCACACCACCGAGTTGATCTGCGAGGTCTACGACGGCAGCCAGACCATGCCCCGGATCCGCCGGGCCACGGAGACCGACGAGGGCGGCCGGGGCCTGCAGCTCATCTCGGCCCTCTCCACCCGCTGGGGCGCCCGCTACACCCCCACCGGCAAGTGCATCTGGACGGAACAGTCCCTGCGGGGCCCGGACCGGCCGTCGGACGTGCTCTTCCTGAACCCCGCGGACTTCGACGAGGACTGGGACGCACTCCTGTGAGAACGCGTGCCCGTTCGGCCCAGCACAACGGGCCGGACGCCGGGGCGCGTCCCTAGGGTCGCGGTGACGGCTGTTCAGGCCCCCCGAAAGGCACGACCCATGAGAATACGCACCACACTCACCGGCGCCGCCGTGGCAGTTCTGGCCACCGCAGGACCGCTGACCGGCGTCGCACATGCTCAAGGCGACCGCGACTGCGCCGACTTCGTCTACCAGGAGGACGCGCAGGCGGCGTTCGACCTCGACCCCACCGACCCCGACCGGCTCGACGAGGACCGGGGACGGGACGACGGCATCGCCTGTGAGGTGCTGCCCCGAAGGGACCACGAGGCCGTGAGCGTGGCCACGCCGCTTCCGACGGCGACCGTGACCGTGGCCACGCCTCTCCCGACGCTCGGTGTCCAGGGCGGGTCCGGTGGCGCTGTGGGCCCGGCCGGCTTCGAGCGGGCGATCGGCGTGGCACTGGCACTCGGCGGGGTCGGGCTCGCGGGTGCGTATGTGGTGCGTCGGCGTCGGGCCACACAGCCGCAGTCCCGTCTCAAGGGTCGATGAGCCCGGCCCTTATCGCATACCGGGTCAGCTCCAGCCGGTCCCGCATCCCCAGCTTGTGCAGCAGATTCGCCCGATGCCGCTCGACCGTCTTCGCGCTGATGAACAGCAGCTCGCCGATCTCCTTCGTGGTGTGTCCCTCGGCGACGAGCTTGAGGATCTCCTCCTCTCGCTCGGTGACGGCCCGCGCGGGCAGGTCGTCACCGCGGTGCAGCCGGTCGAGGTAGGACCGGACGAGGGCCCGCTCGGCGCCGGGGTAGACGAAGGACTCGTCGCGCACGGCGGCCCGGCACGCCTCGACGAGATCGCGGTCGGCGACGGACTTGAGGACGTATCCGCTCGCCCCGGCCTTGAGGGCCTCGAAGAAGTACTGCTCGTTGTCGTACATCGTCAGGATCAGGATCCGTAGGTCCGGCAGCCGCCGGGACAGCTCGCGAGCCGCCTGGAGCCCGGTCATCCGTGGCATGGCGATGTCCAGCACGGCGAGATCGACCTCACGCGCGCGTGCCAGCTCCACCGCCTCCGCGCCGTCGCCCGCCTCGGCCACGACCGTGAGATCCGGCTCCCCCTCGAGAATCAGCCGCACCCCCCGCCGTACGAGAGTGTGGTCGTCGGCGAGCAGCACCCGGGTCGGCCCGGACATCAGCGCACCCCCGCCGCGACCGGTATCCGCAAGCGCACATCCGTTCCTCGCCCAGGCCCCGCCGTCACCGAGAACACCGCCCCCACCAGCAGCGCCCGCTCCCGCATGCCCTGTATCCCGGCTCCCTCGACCGCCCCGCCCAGACCGCTGCCGTTGTCGCGCACGAGGAGCTCGACACCCCCGGCGACGGGCTGGAGCCGCACCTCGGCCCGGTCGGCGGCGGAGTGCCGCGCGGTGTTCGTCAGGCCCTCCTGGGCCACCCGGTAGACGACCAGTTCCGACTCCTCGGTCAGCCGGGGCAGATCGCCCCCGACGTGATGGCGCACGGTCAGCCCGTGCGTGGTGAACTCGGCCGCCAGGGACCGCAGCGCGCTCGGCAGCCCGAGCTCCTCCAGCACGCCGGGCCGCAGTCGGCGCGCGATCCGGCGGATCTCGTCCAGACCGGCCCGCGTGGCCTCCTGCGCCTGTCCCACTTCCTCCCGCAGCTCCTCCGGCGCACGGTCGGCGACTCGCTTCAGCTGGAGCAGAACGGCGGTCAGCGTCTGCCCGACCTCGTCGTGAAGCTCACGCGCGATGCGATGCCGCTCCCTCTCCTGCGCGGAGAGCGCGTGGGCCGCGCCGGTCGCCCGCTCGGCCTCCAGCCGGTCGAGCATGGTGTTGTACGTCGTGATCAGCGCGGCCGTCTCGGAGGGACCGGAGACGGGCGCACGCACCCCGGGACGCAGCAGATCAGCGGCCGCCATGGCCCGCCCCAGCCGCTGGAGCGGGATGAGCCCGACCCGCAGCACGACAGCGTTGGCGGCCAGCAGCAGAGCGAGCCCCCCGAGGACGACCACGGCCTCCCCCTGGCGGACGGGCGTCGACACGGTGACCGGGCCCAGCAGCAGCGCGGCGGCGACGACGAGGCCCGCGGCGTTGAGCGAGAAGATCCGCCAGAACAGCGACACGGTCCTGCCCTCGCTCCTCTCGTACGACGCCCGAGGAGCCAGTCTCGCCGGGCCCCGTCGCTCGCGTATATCCGTCACGTCACCCATATCGCCACCGTACGGGGACCTGGCAGCATGCGAACCCGGCACCCGTGATCACACGAACCACAAGGGGAAGAAACGTGTCTGCACCACGCCTGAGGGCGACGCCGCTGCCGGGGATCGGGGTCCAGTACGACCTCATGACCCGCGAGGACCGCCATCTCTCCGTGGTGGCGCACCGCGACGGTGCCCGTACCGTGAGCGTGTACCGGGCCGACGACCCCGACTCCTGCGCCCAGTCGCTGCGCCTGACCGGCGCCGAGGCGGGCGCCCTGATCGACGCGCTGAAGCCCTCCCACCACAGCGCGAGCCTCCTCTACACCTCGGACCTGGGCCTGGTGGCGGAGCGCGTCGAAGTGGCGGCCGGCTCCCGCTGGAACGGCCGGGTCCTGGGCGACACGAAGATGCGCACGGACACCGGCGCGTCCGTCGTGGCGGCCCTGCGCCGGGCCGAGGCGATCCCGTCCCCCGCGCCGGACTTCCGCCTGGCGGGCGGCGACATCCTCATCGTCGTGGGCACCCGCGAGGGCGTGGACGCCGCCGCAGCGATCCTCGGGCGGGAGTGAACGCGTGCACTCCGCGGTCCTGCTGATCGAGTTCGGCTCGATCATCCTCGGCCTGGGTCTCCTCGGCCGTTTCGCCGCCCGTTTCCGCCTCTCCCCCATCCCCCTCTACCTCCTGGCCGGCCTGGCCTTCGGCGAGGGCGGCCTGCTCCCGCTGGGTGCGAGCGAGGAGTTCGTGTCGATAGGCGCCGAGATAGGCGTCATCCTCCTGCTCCTGATGCTCGGCCTGGAGTACACGGCCGGCGACCTCGTCACCAACCTCAAGGCCCACTACCCCTCCGGCCTGGTCGACGGCGCCCTCAACGCCCTCCCGGGAGCGGCGGCCGCTCTCCTGCTGGGCTGGGGCCCGGTGGCGGCGGTGGTCCTGGCGGGCGTCACCTGGATCTCCTCCTCCGGCGTCATCGCGAAGGTCCTGGGCGACCTCGGCAGGGTCGGCAACAGGGAGACCCCCGTCATCCTGAGCGTCCTGGTCCTGGAGGACCTGGCAATGGCGGTGTACCTGCCCATCGTCACCGCCCTCGTCGCCGGAGCGGGCCTGCTGGCCGGAAGCCTGACCCTGGCCATCGCCCTCGGAGCCGCGGGCCTGGTCCTGTTCGTGGCGGTCCGCTACGGCCGCCTCATCTCCCGCTTCGTCTCGAGCGACGACCCGGAGAAGCTCCTGCTGGTGGTCCTGGGCCTGACCATCCTGGTGGCGGGCGTGGCACAGCAGCTCCAGGTCTCGGCAGCGGTGGGCGCGTTCCTCGTGGGCATCGCCCTCTCGGGCGAGGTGGCCGAGGGCGCCCACACCCTCCTGAGCCCCCTGCGAGACCTCTTCGCCGCGGTCTTCTTCGTCTTCTTCGGCCTCCACACGGACCCGGCGAGCATCCCCCCGGTCCTGCTCCCCGCCCTGGCCCTGGCCCTGGTCACCGCGGCAACCAAGATCGCCACCGGCTACTGGGCGGCCCGCCGAGCCGGAATCTCCCCCAAGGGCCGCTGGCGCACGGGCGGCGCCCTGGTGGCCCGCGGCGAGTTCTCGATCGTCATAGCGGGCCTGGCGGTCTCGGCCGGCATAGCGCCCTCCCTGGGCCCCCTGGCCACGGCCTACGTCCTCATCCTGGTCATCCTCGGCCCCCTCACGGCCCGCTACACGGAGCCCCTGGCGACACGACTGACGGCTCGCCGCGAGTCCCCGACGACGACGGAGAGCGGTTCGCGGGTGGCGGAGGCGTCGGTGGGGCGGGACGGCGCCTAAGGGGGTGCCGGGTGGGGTTGTCGGGCGGCTGCGGGTCCGTTGTGGCTGGTCGCGCAGTTCCCCGCGCCCCTGGGGAGTCGCAGTCACCCGCGCCAGGACGGGCCGTTGGCCGCGTACGGCGCGAAGGGGACGGGGTGGGGGGTGTCCGCCCGCAGCGGCCGGCGTCCGTTACCGAGCCCTGCTCAAGGGACCGAGC
>NZ_JAVREZ010000045.1:0-13535 GCF_031845645.1 Streptomyces doebereineriae | reverse complement strand
GTCCGTCCTCGGTCCGGCGGCTCGGTCCCTTGAGTGGTGCTCGGTGCGGGACGCCGGCCGCTGCGGGCGGACACCCCCCCACCCCGTCCCCTTCCCGCCGTCGGCGACTGGACCCACTCAGGGGCGCGGGGAACTGCGCGACCAGCCCCCGCCGGGCCGCGGCCGCCCGACGACCGAACCCGGCATATCCGAATGCGTCTCTTAGATCCGCCCGAGCACCTGCGCCAGCAGCGAACCCATCCGCGTCGCGCTGTCACGGCCCGCCTGAAGAACCTCCTCGTGGTTCAGCGGCTCACCCGTCATACCCGCGGCGAGGTTCGTCACCAGCGAGATACCCAGAATCTCCGCCCCCGCCTCGCGCGCGGCGATCGCTTCGAGGACCGTCGACATGCCCACCAGGTCCGCGCCGATGACGCGGGCCATGCGGATCTCCGCCGGGGTCTCGTAGTGCGGGCCGGGGAACTGGGCGTAGACGCCCTCCTCCAGGCTGGGGTCGATCTCCTTGCACAGGGCACGCAGGCGGGGCGAGTAGAGGTCCGTGAGGTCCACGAAGTTCGCGCCGATGATCGGGGACGTGGCCGTGAGGTTGATGTGGTCGCTGATCAGGACCGGCTGGCCGGGGCGCATGCCCTCGCGGAGGCCGCCGCAGCCGTTGGTGAGGACGATGGTCTTGCAGCCGGCGGCCACGGCGGTGCGGACGCCGTGGGCGACGGCGGCGACACCGCGGCCCTCGTAGTAGTGCGTGCGGCCCAGGAAGACCAGGGCCCGCTTCTCGCCGATCTTGTACGAGCGGATCTTGCCGCCGTGCCCCTCCACCGCCGGCGGCGGGAAACCGGGCAGCTCGGTGACCTGGAGCTCGGCGTCGGGGGCACCGAGGGCGTCCACGGCCGGTGCCCAGCCGGAGCCCATCACGAGGGCGACGTCGTGGGTCTCGGCGCCGGTCAGTTCGCGCAGGCGCGCGGCGGCGGCGTCGGCGGCGGCATGCGGGTCGCCCTGGATGTCGTCCGGAAGAAGAGATGCGTTCACGCGGATGAGGGTAGCCGGTCCGGGCCTACGCGCGTAGATGACAGAGCTGACGGGATGGCGATCGTTGTCTTGTCGTTTCCAACCAACTGTGTGACGCCGGTGACCTGTGTGATTCAGCAGGGGCGCTTGCGGAGTTCCATGACGTAGTCGTGGGGCGCGCCCGCCGATTCCGCCGCGTCGGCCACCTCGCCCAGATAACGTGCGGAGGGCAGACCGCCCTCATAGCCGTTCAGGACGTACGTCCAGGCCTGCTCCTCGCCCTCCAGGGTGTGGACGCGGATGCGTGTGCGGCGGTAGATGTCCAGGCCCACGCCCTCCCAGCGGTCCATCGACTCGTCGTCGGCGGGCGCGATCTCGTAGAGCGCCACGAACACCTGGCAGAGAGGGTCCTCGACGATCGTCGCGAGTGCGCCCTCCCAGCCCATGTGCTCGCCCCCGAAGGTCAGCCGCCACCCGTTCAGCCACCCCGTGGCGCGCATCGGCGAGTGCGGGGCGCGGCGGGTCATCAGCCGCGCGTCGAGGTTGCCGGCGTAAGCGGCGTAGAGCGACATGGGTCGAGGGTACGGCAGCGTTCCCCGGCGTCTCTCCCGTAACAGTGGCATCTCGGGACGCCCCCGAGGCCGTAGCACCTCGGGTCGTGCGGGACAATGGAGTACGTGACTCGGATCGTGATCATCGGTGGCGGACCCGGCGGATACGAGGCGGCCCTGGTGGCCGCCCAACTCGGCGCGGAGGTGACCGTCGTCGACTGCGACGGTCTGGGCGGAGCGTCGGTGCTGACCGACTGCGTGCCGTCGAAGACCCTTATCGCTACGGCCGAGGTCATGACGACCTTCGATTCGTCGTACGAGGAACTGGGGATCATCGTCGCCGACGACACCCCACCGCTGGAACAGGCCGCCCGGGTGGTGGGCGTCGACCTGGGGAAGGTCAACCGGCGTGTGAAGCGGCTCGCCCTCGCTCAGTCGCACGACATCACCGCCTCCGTGACGCGTGCCGGTGCCCGGGTGCTGCGCGGGCGTGGGCGCCTGGAGGGCATGCAGGCCCTCGACGGGTCGCGGAAGGTCGTGGTGCGGGCCGCCGACGGGAGCGAGGAGACGCTCGTCGCCGACGCCGTGCTCATCGCCACCGGTGGGCACCCCCGTGAGCTGCCCGACGCCCAGCCCGACGGCGAGCGCATCCTCAACTGGACCCAGGTCTACGACCTCACCGAGCTGCCGGAAGAGCTCATCGTGGTCGGGTCCGGTGTCACCGGTGCCGAGTTCGCCGGCGCCTATCAGGCGCTCGGCTCCAAGGTGACGCTGGTGTCCTCGCGGGACCGGGTGCTGCCCGGGGAGGACCCGGACGCGGCCGCGGTCCTCGAGGACGTCTTCCGGCGGCGCGGCATGAACGTCATGGGGCGTACCCGGGCGCAGTCCGCCAAGCGGGTCGGGGACCGGGTCGAGGTCATGCTGGCGGACGGGCGGGTCATCAGCGGGTCGCACTGTCTGATGGCCGTGGGTGCCATTCCGAACAGCGCCGGCATGGGGCTGGAGGAAGCGGGCGTCAAGCTGCGCGAGTCCGGGCACATCTGGACCGACAAGGTGTCCAGGACCTCGGCTCCCGGTGTGTACGCCGCCGGTGACGTGACCGGGGTGTTCGCGCTGGCTTCCGTGGCCGCCATGCAGGGCCGTATCGCGATGTACCACTTCCTCGGTGACGCGGTGGCCCCGCTGAACCTGAAGACGGTCTCGTCGAACGTCTTCACCGACCCGGAGATCGCCACCGTCGGCTACTCGCAGGCGGACGTGGACGGCGGCAAGATCGACGCCCGGGTCGTGAAGCTCCCGCTGCTGCGCAACCCGCGCGCGAAGATGCAGGGCATCCGCGACGGCTTCGTCAAGATCTTCTGCCGGCCCGGGACCGGGATCGTCGTCGGCGGTGTCGTCGTCTCGCCCCGCGCCTCGGAACTGATCCATCCCATCTCGATCGCGGTCGACAACAATCTGACGGTCGAACAGATCGCGAACGCTTTCACCGTTTACCCCTCCCTTTCGGGGTCGATCGCCGAGGTGGCACGACAGCTGCACACACGCAAGGAGACCGGGGGAGCCTGACGGCCGAAAGCGATTCCTGCCTGGTCACAGGGAGTTGTCGACCATTCGCGCGGCATAGGCGGGGGGATTAGGCCCTATACCACTTCCCGCCCAGCTGTGCGAACATCTTCTGCTATTCGGCGCAAACAGCTGAAAGCAGACGGTCGTTGGCGTTACTGTCAGTTTCGTGTTCGCTGCAGAACGTCGCCAATTGATCCTCGAAATGGTGCGAGCCAACGGGGCTGTATCGCTCCGTGAGCTCGCCCGCGTCGTCCAGACCTCCGAAGTGACCGTACGGCGGGACGTGCGCGCACTGGAGGCAGAAGGACTCCTCGACCGCCGGCATGGCGGTGCGGTATTGCCGGGCGGGTTCACGCGGGAGTCCGGCTTTCCGCAGAAATCGCATCTCGCGACCGCCGAGAAGACGGCCATCGCCGATCTCGCCGCGAGCCTCGTAGAAGAAGGCGAGGCCATTGTGGTGGGGGCGGGTACCACCACCCAGGAGCTGGCGCGCCGGCTCGCCCGGGTTCCCGGGCTGACCGTAGTGACCAATTCCCTTCTGGTGGCCCAGGCGCTCGCCCATGCCAACCGGGTGGAGGTCGTCATGACCGGCGGCACCCTGCGCGGTTCCAATTACGCCCTGGTGGGTTCGGGGGCGGAACAGTCGCTCCAGGGGCTCAGGGTCTCGCGGGCCTTCCTCTCCGGGAGCGGGCTCACCGCCGAGCGCGGTCTTTCCACGTCCAACATGCTGTCGGCGTCCGTGGACCGGGCGCTGGTGCAGGCCGCCGCGGAGGTCGTGGTCCTCGCCGACCACACCAAGCTCGGTATGGACACGATGTTCCAGACCGTGCCGACGGACCTGATCACCCGGCTTGTCACCGACGAGCCCCCGGCCCACGACGACCGGGCCGCCACGGAACTCCAGGCGCTCGCCGACCAGGGGGTGCAGATCGCCGTGGCCGGCGCGTCGGGAGCACCGGGGGGTGATCAGGTCCCGGCGCGGCAGCAACAGCGCCGGGACGTGCCCCTGCCGGGGCCCCGCCGCGGTCAGGTCCCCTCACCGGGCCCCGCTCTCCGAACGGCCACGGCCCTGGGTGACCCGATTCCGGGTGCGGAGCGGGCACGGGTGGCGGATCTCAGGCGACGATGAGCTGCTGAGGTCGCGTGTTGAAGCTCCGGTACGGCTGAGCTGCCGCACGCTTCGGCTGTGAACGAGGCGCCCGGCGGACCGATTGCTCCAGTCCGCCGGGCGCCTCGAGATGTCGTACGACTGCTCAGTCCTTGATCTCGCAGATCGCCGCGCCCGAAGTGATCGACGCGCCGACTTCCGCGGACAGGCCCTTGATGGTGCCGGCCCTGTGTGCGTTGAGGGGCTGTTCCATCTTCATCGCTTCGAGGACGACGACGAGGTCGCCCTCCTTGACCTCCTGGCCCTCCTCGACGGCGATCTTGACGATCGTGCCCTGCATCGGGGAGGCGAGGGTGTCACCGGAGGCGGCGGGGCCGGACTTCTTGGCCGCGCGGCGCTTGGGCTTGGCCCCGGCGGCGAGGCCGGTGCGGGCCAGCGACATGCCCAGGGAGACCGGCAGGGAGACTTCCAGGCGCTTGCCGCCGACCTCGACGACGATCGTCTCGCGGTCCGCGTCCTCGTCGGCCTCGGTTTCGGTGGGGGTGGCGAAGGGCTTGATGTCATTGACGAACTCGGTCTCGATCCAGCGGGTGTGGACCGTGAACGGGTCACCGGAGCCGGTCAGCTCCGGGGCGAACGCCGGGTCGGTGACCACCTTGCGGTGGAAGGGGATGGCGGTGGCCATGCCCTCGACCTGGAACTCCTCCAGGGCGCGGGCGGCGCGCTGGAGGGCCTGCTCGCGGGTGGCGCCGGTGACGATCAGCTTGGCCAGCAGGGAGTCCCACGCGGGGCCGATGACGCTGCCGGACTCGACACCCGCGTCCAGGCGGACGCCCGGGCCGGACGGCGCCTCGAAGCGGGTGACCGTGCCGGGCGCGGGCAGGAAGCCCCGGCCCGGGTCCTCGCCGTTGATGCGGAACTCGAAGGAGTGGCCGCGCAGTTCGGGATCGCCGTAGCCGAGTTCCTCGCCGTCGGCGATGCGGAACATCTCGCGCACGAGGTCGATGCCGGCGACCTCCTCGGTGACCGGGTGCTCCACCTGGAGGCGGGTGTTGACCTCCAGGAAGGAGATCGTGCCGTCCATGCCGACCAGGAACTCCACCGTGCCGGCGCCGACGTAGCCGGCCTCCTTGAGGATGGCCTTGGAGGACGCGTACAGCTCGGCGACCTGGGCGTCGGACAGGAAGGGCGCGGGGGCCTCTTCGACCAGCTTCTGGTGGCGGCGCTGCAGCGAGCAGTCGCGGGTGGAGACGACGACCACGTTGCCGTGGGTGTCGGCCAGGCACTGGGTCTCCACGTGGCGGGGCTTGTCGAGGTAGCGCTCGACGAAGCACTCGCCGCGGCCGAACGCGGCGACGGCCTCGCGTACGGCGGAGTCGTAGAGCTCGGGGACCTCTTCGAGGGTGCGGGCCACCTTCAGGCCGCGTCCGCCACCGCCGAAGGCGGCCTTGATGGCGATCGGCAGGCCGTGCTCCTTGGCGAAGGCGACGACCTCCTCGGCACCGGAGACCGGGTCCGGGGTGCCGGCCACCAGCGGGGCGCCGGCCCGCTGGGCGATGTGCCGGGCGGCGACCTTGTCACCGAGGTCGCGGATGGCCTGCGGGGGCGGGCCGATCCAGATCAGGCCCGCGTCCAGGACCGCCTGAGCGAACTCGGCGTTCTCGGAGAGGAAGCCGTAGCCGGGATGGATGGCGTCCGCGCCCGACTCGCGCGCGGCACCCAGGACCTTGTCGATGTCCAGATAGCTGGTGGCCGGGGTGTCACCGCCCAGGGCGAACGCCTCATCCGCGGCGCGGACATGCAGAGCGTCCCGGTCCGGGTCGGCGTACACGGCCACGCTCGCGATACCGGCATCCCGGCAGGCCCGGGCAACGCGGACAGCGATTTCGCCACGGTTGGCGATGAGCACCTTGCGCACGATTGAGGCTCCCTCCTTGAAACAAGCCGAGTTTAGGGACTGCCGACACGACTCTTCGACCCATCCCCTGTGGTGAGCTTCCCCACACGGAGCGTGATGCGGAGCTTGCCCGACCCGCGAAATCCCTTGTCGCACCTCGTTACGCAGGACTCCTCCCGGAAACCCTAGCCCTCCTCTGTGGCCAAGGTCTCTGTGAGAGCGTGCTGCGGACCACTCCGTTTCTTTGTGGAGTCCCTACGAATGGCCCAATGAATCTTTGCCTGCGGCCGAACCCTTGTCCCGGGGTTTACCCGTTAGTAGCGTTCGCGCTGTATTGAACGTACGTCGGGTATCCGGAGCATGGCTCGAAAGTGGGTGGGGACCGGTGATCCGCAGGCCGGTGGCGTGGGTCGTGGCGGTCGTTCTCTTCGTCGAGGCTCTCGGCGTGGCGATGCTGAACTGGCTCATGGGCAATCTCGTCGACGCGCAGAACATGTCGCTGGCGGGTCTGGACCCGGACGCGATGTCGATGTCCTCGAAGATCGGCGGGGTCGTCTTCGGCCTCTACTTCGCGCTGTGCGCGCTGGTCGCCCTGCTGGTGGGGGTACGCGACCGGCAGCCCGCCGGGCTCGGCCGGGTCCTGCTGATCAGCGCCGCCGTGGTGCACGGCCTGCTGGGCGCGGTCGCCTGGGCGCTGATCGGCTGGCCCCAGTTCGTCTTCATGATCGTGATGCTCGGGCTGATCGTGCTCGTGCTGGTGACCTACGACGCACGGCGAGGGCCCGTCGCGGCGGAGCCGCAGGACGCGCAGGGTCCGGGTGGCCCGGAGGGTCCCAAGGAGCCGGAGAGCCCTCAGGGGGCCGGCGGCTCGCCGCTCACGTCTCCGCCGGCGCCCACAACTCCGTGATGCCGACGCCGAGCTCGGCCAGCAGCCGGCGCAGCAGCGGCAGGCTGAGGCCGATCACATTGCCGTGGTCGCCGTCGATGCCCTCGATGAACGGGGCCGAGCGGCCGTCCAGGGTGAACGCCCCCGCGACATAGAGGGGTTCGCCGGAAGCGACGTATGCGGCGATCTCGTCGTCGGTCGGCTCGCCGAAGCGGACGAGGGTCGAGGCGACGCCGGAGACATACCGGCCGCTCGTCGTGTCGTAGACGCAGTGGCCGGTCTGCAGGGTGCCCGCGCGCCCGCGCATGGACTTCCAGCGGGCCGTCGCCTCCTCGGCGTCGGCCGGCTTGCCCAGTGCCTCGCCGTCCAGGTCGAGCACCGAGTCGCAGCCGATCACCAGCGCGCCCTTGACCTCGGGCTTCGCAGCCACGACGGAGGCCTTCGCCTCGGCGAGGGCGAGCGCGAGATCGGCGGGGGTGGGGGCGGTGACGGCGTCCTCGTCGACCCCGCTCACGAGTACCTCGGGAGTGAGGCCGGCCTGCCGCAGCAGGTTCAGGCGAGCGGGTGACTGGGAGGCGAGGACGAGTCGGCGGCGCGGCTGGTCGGTCATGCGGTCAGCGTAGTCCGATCACAATCATCGCGAGCACCATGGCCAGCGCCAGGAAGATGCTCAGGCGCCGAAGCATCTCCTGCGTGTCGCGCAGTTCCTTGGGCGGTTCGTTCTCGGGGTCGGACCACAGCATGGTTTCCAGCGTGCGGCGATTTCTGGGAGGGCGCCTGAGTACGCGTACTCAACTTCTCCGACGGGTCAGCCGCCCTACCCCGGCCAGTAGGTGCGCGCCCATGAGGTGGGCCCTGGCTGGGGCAGGCGGTGGCCCGCGATCCGTGA
Organism: Streptomyces doebereineriae; assembly: GCF_031845645.1. Taxonomy (NCBI): domain Bacteria; kingdom Bacillati; phylum Actinomycetota; class Actinomycetes; order Kitasatosporales; family Streptomycetaceae; genus Streptomyces; species Streptomyces doebereineriae. Next base: position 5,633 of record NZ_JAVREZ010000045.1, on the reverse strand, counting down.
CGGGTCGGACCACGCGGCGCTCTGTTCCTCGGCGCCGGACGGCGTTGTCGTCGCCGCCGCGGCGCGTGCCCGGACCACCGCCAGGGCGGCGGCGAGCTCCTCCGGGGTGGGGTTACCCCGTACGACCTTGATGTTCATGACGGCTCCCGGCAGGGCTAGAGGGGGATGTTGCCGTGCTTCTTGGGGGGCAGGGACTCGCGCTTGGTGCGCAGCTGGCGCAGGCCCCGGACCACGTGGCGGCGGGTGTCCGACGGCATGATCACGGAGTCGATGTAGCCGCGCTCGGCCGCGATGTAGGGGTTGAGGAGGGCGTCCTCGTACTCCCGGATCAGTCGGGCGCGGGTCGCCTCCAGCTCTCCGGCCGCCTCCGCCTCCGCGATCGTGCGGCGGTGCAGGATGTTGACCGCGCCCTGGGCGCCCATCACGGCGATCTGGGCGGTCGGCCAGGCGAGGTTGAGGTCCGCGCCGAGGTGCTTGGAGCCCATGACGTCGTAGGCGCCGCCGAAGGCCTTCCGGGTGATCACCGTGATCAGGGGGACCGTGGCCTCGGCGTAGGCGTAGATCAGCTTGGCGCCGCGGCGGATGATGCCGTCGTGCTCCTGGTCGACGCCGGGGAGGAAGCCCGGCACGTCGACGAAGGTGATCACCGGGATGTTGAAGGCGTCGCAGGTGCGGACGAAGCGCGCCGCCTTCTCGGACGCGGTGATGTCGAGGCAGCCGGCGAACTGCATCGGCTGGTTGGCCACGATGCCGACCGGGTGGCCCTCGACGCGGCCGTAGCCGGTGAGGATGTTCGGCGCGTACAGCGGCTGCGTCTCGAAGAACTCGGCGTCGTCCAGGATGTGTTCGATCACCGTGTGCATGTCGTACGGCTGGTTCGCGCTGTCCGGGACGAGCGTGTCCAGCTCGCGGTCCTCGTCGGTGATCGCGAGGTCCGCCTCCTCCGGGTAGACCGGCGGCTCGGAGAGGTTGTTGGACGGCAGGTACGACAGCAGCTGCTTGACGTACTCGATGGCGTCCTTCTCGTCCCCGGCCATGTGATGGGCCACGCCGGACACCGAGTTGTGGGTGCGGGCGCCGCCCAGCTCCTCGAAGCCGACGTCCTCACCGGTGACCGTCTTGATGACGTCGGGGCCGGTGATGAACATGTGCGAGGTCTGGTCGACCATGACCGTGAAGTCGGTGATCGCCGGGGAGTACACGGCTCCGCCGGCGCAGGGACCGACGACCAGGCTGATCTGCGGGATGACACCGCTCGCGTGGGTGTTGCGGCGGAAGATCTCGCCGTAGGCGCCGAGGGAGGCCACTCCCTCCTGGATCCGGGCGCCGCCGGAGTCGTTGATGCCGATGACCGGACAGCCGGTCTTCAGCGCGAAGTCCATCACCTTGACGATCTTCTGGCCGTAGACCTCGCCCAGCGCGCCGCCGAAGACGGTGAAGTCCTGGGAGAACACGGCGACGGGGCGGCCGTCGACCGTGCCGTAGCCGGTGACGACACCGTCGCCGTAGGGGCGGTTGTTCTCCAGGCCGAAGTTGGTGGAGCGGTGCCGGGCGAACTCGTCCAACTCGACGAAGGAACCCTCGTCGAGGAGGAGCTCGATGCGCTCACGGGCCGTCAGCTTGCCTTTGGCGTGCTGCTTCTCGACGGCGCGTGCGGAGCCGGCGTGCGTCGCCTCGTCAATACGACGCTGGAGATCCGCGAGCTTGCCCGCGGTGGTGTGAATGTCGGTCGCTTCCGGCTCGGACATCGGGATCGCGGCTCCCTGCCTGCTCAAAAGGGGGGACGGTTACTCATCCGTAGAGTAGTGGTGCCCCTAGGAATCAGCAGTGCGGCGTTTCACACACCTAGGGTGGCTTGCATGACGCCGCGAGATGTTTCAGGAGACGACAGCCGTTGGTCGGACCTCGACCGGCCGCCGCTCAACGCGGCCGCGCTGCGCCGCGGGCTGGTGCGGGAGGGCGGGCTGTGGTCCGGCTTCGAGGTGGTGGCCGGCACCGGCTCCACCAACTCCGACCTGGTCGCCCGTGCCGCCGCGGGCAAGGCGGCCGAGGGTGCGGTCCTCGTCGCCGAGGAGCAGACCGCGGGGCGGGGCCGCCTGGACCGCCGGTGGACCGCACCGCCGCGGTCGGGCCTGTTCTTCTCCGTTCTGCTGACGCCCGGCGATGTGCCGGTGGCCCGCTGGGGCTGGCTGCCGCTGCTGACGGGGGTGGCGGTGGCGACGGGGCTGTCACGGGCCGCGGGTGTCGATACGGCCTTGAAGTGGCCCAACGACCTGCTCGTGACCGTGGGCGGCGAGGAACGCAAGGCCGGCGGAATCCTCGCGGAGCGGGCGGGCGAGGACGGCGTCGTCGTGGGCGTGGGCATCAACGTCACCCTCCGGGAGGACGAGCTGCCGGTCCCGACCGCGGGTTCGCTGGCGCTGGCCGGAGCGGTGAGCACGGACCGGGACCCCCTGCTGCGGGCCGTCCTGCGCTCTCTGGAGGAGTGGTACGAGCGCTGGCGCGCGGCGGCGGGCGACCCGACGGTGAGCGGTCTCCAGGAGACGTACGCGGCGGGGTGCGCGACGCTGGGAAGGACGGTACGGGCGGAGCTGCCGGGTGACCGCTCACTGGTCGGCGAGGCGGTCGCGGTGGACGGCGACGGCCGTCTGGTGATCGCGACGGAGGAGGGCGTACAGGAGCCGGTGGGGGCAGGAGACATCGTCCACCTGCGACCGGCGTGAGCGGAGCTGTCCCACCTGACGGAGTGAGGACGTGAGGTACCGCACACCTGCCGTACAGTTGAGGCCGGTCGATACCTGGCCGTGACAGATCGGAAGGGCAGCAGGCGTGACCGCAGACGACACGGGCTCCGGCGCGGACGCGACCCCGCACCCGCTCGCCGTGCGTCTCGAGCAGCTCATCCTCGGCGCGGAGCGGCGCTACACCCCTTTTCAGGCGGCCCGCACCGCCGGTGTCTCCATGGAGCTGGCCACCCGCTTCTGGCGGGCGATGGGCTTCGCCGACGTCGGCCAGGCCAAGGCCTTCACCGAGGCGGACGTCCTCGCGCTGCGCCGGCTCGCCGGTCTCGTCGAGGCGGGGCTGCTGAGCGAGGCCATGGCCGTACAGGTGGCGCGGTCCACCGGGCAGACCACCGCCCGGCTCGCCGAGTGGCAGATCGACTCCTTCCTGGAGGGCCTGACCGACCCCCCGGAACCCGGCATGACCCGCACCGAGGTGACCTACCCGATCATCGAGCTGCTCCTGCCCGAGCTGGAGGAGTTCCTCGTCTACGTCTGGCGCCGCCAGCTCTCCGCCTCGGCAGGGCGGGTCGTACAGGCCGCCGACGACGAGGAGATGGTCGACCGGCGGCTGTGCGTCGGCTTCGCCGACCTCGTCGGGTTCACGCGGCTGACCCGCCGTATGGAGGAGGAGGAGCTCGGCGAGCTGGTCGAGGCCTTCGAGACCACCGCCGCCGACCTCGTCGCCGCGCGCGGCGGGCGGCTCATCAAGACTCTCGGTGACGAGGTGCTGTACGCGGCCGACGACGCGGCGGTGGCCGCCGAGATCGCCCTGCGGCTGATCGAGACCATGGCGAACGACGAGACCATGCCCGAGCTGCGCGTCGGCATCGCCTTCGGCACGGTGACCACCCGTATGGGTGATGTCTTCGGTACGACGGTGAACCTCGCCTCTCGGCTGACCTCGATAGCTCCCCGCGACGCGGTTCTCGTCGACAGCGCCTTCGCGGAGGAACTGATCCGCACCGGCGAGGCGCCCGCCTCCGAGGCGGAGGCGGCCGAGGCCGCGGCCACCGCCGAGAAGGAGGGCGAGGAGCCGCCGACGTACCGCTTCGCGCTCCAGCCGATGTGGCAGCGGCCGGTGCGTGGGCTGGGCGTGGTCGAGCCCTGGCTGCTGACCCGCAGGGACGTGGCTCCCTCCTAACCGCGCTGCTGCACGCACAGGCCGATGACCGGTACGCACAGGCCGGGTGCGGGCTGGGTCGTGTGAGTGGGCTGTGGTGTGGGTGCCGGTGCCGGTGGGGGCGTGGTCCGGGCCGGTGGTGGGGCCGTGGTCGTCGCCGGTGGGTGGGGCGTGGTGGACGCCGTGGGGGTCGGTGCCGGGGTGTTCGGCGCCTCCGGGATCGTCGTCGGGACCGCCGCGAGGGGCAGTGGTACGGCCGTCGCGGATCCCGTCGGGGCCTGCGAGGCGCCCGGTGTGGTCCTCGCGGAGACCCCGCCCATCGCCGTGGTCGACGACGGGCTCGCCTGTGGGACGGAGCCCACGGTCGCGGCGGCGTTCGTCGCTCGGTCCGGGCCGGCGTCGATGTCCGTGTCCGTGCCCGGGGCGGCCTGGGGATCCGCCTCCGTCGCGCCGAAGCCGCCCACTCCCGCGTCGGGGGTCATCCGCACCAGGCTCAGGGCGCCGGCGGCGAGGGCGAGGCCGCCCGCCGCGAGCAGGGCCTTGCGGGGGCGGGGCTTGCGGTGGCGGCCGCGTGGTCCGAACAGGCGGGTGGTGGGGTCGGTGCCCGTGCCCGTGCCGGTGCCGTCCGTCGGTCCTGTCGTCGCCGTCATGCTTCCTCCCCTGTGCCTGCGCCCCCGTGCGCCGTGGCGGGGCGCACGTTATGCGCTGGTGTGGGCGGTGGGTGAGGAGTTGGGCGGGATGTCACTCGTACGGGGTGTCGGGGTGGGTCGGCGGGAACCTTTCGCGGAGGGGGTGGGGCTGCGATGATCGGAGCGTTCTTGTTAACCCGCGTTAACTGGGAGAGTGTCATGGGTGAGGAGCGGTTCGGGGAGTTCGTGCTGGTGAGGCGGCATGGGGAGGGGACTGTCGCCGAGCTGGTTCTCGATCGGCCCAAGGCGATGAACGCGGTCTCCACGGAGATGGCGCGGTCCGTCGCCGCCGCCTGCGCCTCGCTGGGGGGTGATGAGGAGGTGCGGGTTGTCGTGGTGACCTCCACGCATGAGCGGGCGTTCTGTGTCGGGGCGGATCTGAAGGAGCGGAACTCCTTCAGTGACGCGGAGCTGCTGCGGCAGCGGCCGGTGGCCCGGGGGGCGTACACGGGGGTGCTGGAGTTGCCTGTGCCGACCATCGCCGCGGTGCACGGGTTCGCGTTGGGTGGGGGGTTCGAGCTGGCGCTGGCGTGCGACCTGATCGTGGCCGACCGTACGGCGGTGGTGGGGTTGCCGGAGGTGTCGGTGGGGGTGATCCCCGGGGGTGGGGGGACGCAGTTGCTGCCTCGGCGGGTGGGGGCGGCGCGGGCTTCGGAGCTGATCTTCACGGCGCGGCGGGTGGAGGCGGAGGAGGCGCGTCGGCTGGGGCTGGTGGATCAGCTGGTGGAGGCGGGGGAGGACCGGGCGGAGGCGCTTTCACTGGCGGCCCGTATCGCCGCGAACTCGCCTGTGGGGCTGCGGGCGGCGAAGCGGGCGCTGCGGCTCGGGCAGGGGCTGGACCTGCGGGCCGGGCTCGAGGTGGAGGACGCCGCGTGGCGGGCGGTGGCGTTCTCGGGGGATCGGGCGGAGGGGGTGGCGGCGTTCAATGAGCGGCGGGCGCCGCGGTGGCCTCCGGCGGTTTGACGGTGCCTGTGCGGGTCCGGTGGGGGCGGGCGTTGTGCGCAGTTCCCCGCGCCCCTGGATGCCTGCGGCGGCCTGTTC
>NZ_JAVREZ010000044.1:0-16389 GCF_031845645.1 Streptomyces doebereineriae | reverse complement strand
GCGCCGCCCCCACCCCCAGCAGCCACACCCGCCCGTCCAGCTCTGCCAAGCGCCCCAGGGACACCGACTGGTCGGAGTCCGAGTTGAGGAGTCGGTCCAGGGGGTCCGGGAGGAAGTTCGTCAGCACCCCCGTCGCCCGGCCGTCGAAGGGGACGAACAGGCCGATGGGGATGCCCAGCCACACCCCGTTCGGCGCCCCGAGCAGCGCCGCCCCCGCGATCCGCTTGGGGTGGTCGTCGCCGATCGCCGCGAACGCCGCCGCCGAGAGCCCCGCGGCCACCGCGACCAGCAGCACCGTCACGAGGGCGGACACGGCCGGCCGTACCACGCGGTGCACGGCCTCCCAGCCGCGCGGCAGCGGCGTACGGCGGGACGCCAGCAGGGCGACCAGCAGGATCCCGGCCGACCAGCCGAGCCCGCCGAGCAGCGTCGGCGCGGTGTCCACCGTGAAGCCGACCGCGGCCTTCGCGTCGATGAGGCCGCCGATCTGGTCGGGCAGCAGCCCGCCGATGTCCCCGACGTCCCCCAGCCCGGGGATGTCGAGGCCGCCGCTCCCGCCCGCGCCGGGCAGCTTGTCGAGCCCCAGCGCGCCCCCGTCGATCGTGATGACGTCGTGCCCCGCCCAGGCCAGCCCGCCCATCATCGCCGTGAACAGCACGACCACCGAGCCCCCGCGCGCGAGGAGTTCCGACGGCGCGATCACCGCTCCGGCGCCCCGCAGGGACCGTAGGAAGAACCATGACAAAAGCACCGCACCGACCAGGCTGACGCCCAATGGCGTGATCTCGATGGCGGTGGCCGCCTCCGCCCCCGTCAGCCCGAACGCGGACACGTCACCGGAGGGCGTCACCGAACCACCCGCCGCAAGAGCCACAACCGCCGCGGTCATCGGGCCCAGCGAGGCCGCGGAATCGGCCTCCAGCAGATGCAGACCGAGCGCGGCCGCGCCTGCCATCCCGATCAACGCCCAGCTCACGGCCGCTATGGCGGACAGCAGGATGTCGCCCCACGGCAGCCTCACGCCGTGCTTCGTGGTCTCGACGCTGATGGACGCACTCATGGCAGACCCCCCGATCCGCGGCGCGGACAAGACCGCGCTTGTCCCCCTCGCGTGGATTACCCACTCTCCGGGTCGGTTTCAACCCCGTCAACGGAACCGGCCGAAGCGCGCGAACGTGGTGTTCTCGGGGCTCAACTTTCGGTCAGGAGGGGGATCCTGAAATAGTTCCCGACGATGTTCGACATCCCTACACTCCCTGTGACGGGGGCAATTCGGGGGACTACTCAGTGGGGCTTGGAGTGCCGGAACTCGTATTGGAAGCGAATGGACGTACCTGGACGCTCGATCCGTCCAGGTCGTACAGCCTTGGACGCGATCCGCAGGGGGACATCGTGTTCGACGACGCCAGGGTGTCCTGGCGTCACGCCACGATCAGCTGGAGCGGGCGCGGTTGGGTCATCGAGGACCACAGCAGTACCAACGGCACCTTCGTGCAGGGCCAGCGGATCCACGGGACAGAGATCGGCCCCGGCACGGCGGTCCACCTCGGCAACGCGAACGACGGCCCGCTGCTGAGCCTGTCCGGCACCGCGGCCCCGGTCGCCGAGCCCCAGCCCCGGCAGCAGCCGTACGTCGCGCAGAGCGCGAACCCCGGCTGGGCCCAGCAGACACCACAGCAGGCCCCGCACCAGCAGCCGCAGCAGGCATCGCAGTCCGGCTGGCCACAGCCCCAGCACCAGCCGCAGCCGTACGCTCACCAGCCGCCGCAGAAGATCCCGCAGCAGCAGGGCCCCGGCGTGGGCGCGGGCGCGCCGCCGGTCTACGGCGACCGCAGCCCGACCACGTTCCACCAGTTCACCATCGGCCGCATCATGCGCATCGGCCGTGCCCTGGAGAACGACCTGGTCGTCTCCGACCTGCAGGTCTCCCGCAACCACGCGGAGTTCCACTCGACGCCCGACGGCCGCATGGAGATCCGCGACCTCGGCTCCCACAACGGCACGTACGTCAACGGCCAGCCGATCCCCAAGGGCGGCTCGACGATGCTCGGCCCGAGCGACATCGTCGGCGTCGGCCACTCCACGTTCCGGATCGTCGGCGACCGCCTCGAGGAGTTCGTCGACACCGGTGAGGTGACGTTCTCCGCCCGCCACCTGACCGTCACGGTCGACGGCGGCAAGCAGATCCTCAAGGACGTTTCCTTCGGCGTGCCGGAGAAGTCCCTGATCGCGGTCATCGGACCGTCCGGGTCCGGCAAGTCGACGCTGCTCAAGGCACTCACCGGCTACCGGCCCGCCAACCAGGGCGATGTCCTCTACGACAACCGCAACCTCTACAAGCAGTTCGCCGAGCTGCGCCAGCGCATCGGTCTGGTCCCGCAGGACGACATCCTGCACAAGGAGCTGACCGTCAAGAAGGCCCTCAAGTACGCGGCCAAACTCCGCTTCCCGGCCGACACCACCGGCGCCGAGCGCGAGGCACGCATAGACGAGGTGCTGCGCGAGCTGAAGCTCGACATCCACAAGGAGAAGAAGGTCACCTCCCTCTCCGGCGGCCAGCGCAAGCGCGTCTCCGTGGCCCTGGAGCTGCTCACCAAACCGTCCCTGATCTTCCTGGACGAGCCGACCTCCGGCCTCGACCCGGGTATGGACCGCGATGTCATGCAGCTGCTGCGCGGCCTCGCCGACGACGGCCGTACGGTCCTCGTCGTCACCCATTCCGTCGCCGAGCTGGCGCTGTGCGACAAGCTCCTGGTGATGGCCCCGGGCGGCGCGGTCGCCTACTTCGGCCCGCCGGAGGAGGCACTGAACTTCTTCGGCTACGACACCTGGGCCGACGTCTTCTCCGCCTTCGAGAACTACCGCGACTACGACTGGGCCGGACGCTGGAAGGGCTCACAGCACTACCAGATGTACGCCGCGGACATAGACGCCGTTGCGCCGCAGTCCGTACAGATGCCTCCGATGCAGGGCATGAAGCCGCCGAAGCCACAGGGCTGGATGGGTCAGTTCGGGACCCTGGTGCGCCGCTATGTCTCGGTCATCGCGTCCGACAAGGGCTTCCTGGCCCTGACGGTGATCCTGCCGCTCGTCCTCGGCGCGGTGAGCCTGCTCATCGACTTCGGCGACCCGCTGTTGCCCAAGCCGATCGACCCCAGGACCAAACTCCCCGAGCCCAACAGCACGGCCACCACCGTCCTGCTGATCCTGGCGGTCGGCGCCTGCTTCGCCGGCGCCGCCAACTCCGTCCGCGAACTGATCAAGGAACGGGTCATCTACGAACGGGAGCGCGCCACCGGCCTGTCCCGTTCGGCGTACCTGATGTCCAAGGTGTTCGTGCTCGGCGTGATCACCATCCTGCAAGGACTGCTGGTCGGCGTCATCGGCTTCGCCAGCCGTGGCCTCCCGAAGGAGGGCCTGGTCCTCGGCAGCGCCACCCTCGCGGAGCTGTGTCTGCCGATCATGGGCCTCGGGTTCACCTCGATGATGTTCGGCCTGATCATCTCCGCGCTCGTGAAGACGTCCGAGAAGACCATGCCGCTGCTGGTCATGTTCGCGATCATCCAGGTCGTCTTCACCGGCTGTCTGTTCACCCTGCACGGCACGATCGGCGTCAACGAGCTCTCGTACGTCATGCCGTCCCGCTGGGCGGTCGCCGCCGCGGGCGCCACGCTGGACTTCAACCAGGTCAACCCGCCCGTCAAACCGGGCGATTCGACCGACCCGCTGTGGAACCACAGCGTCGGCGTCTGGGGCCTCGACATGATCGCCCTCATCGCCATCGGCGTGATCTGCGGCTTCTTCGTGGCCCGCTTCCTGCGCCGCCACGAGCCCGAGGTCATGCGCAAGTGATCACTGTCGTACGACGGTGAAGGGCGGCACCCCCGAGAGGGTGCCGCCCTTGTGCGTTACGAGAGGTCCGCGCGGCCTCAGTACGCGCTGTTCACGTTGTCCATCGAGCCGTACCTGTCGGCCGCGTAGTTCGCGGCGGCGGTGATGTTGGCGACCGGGTCGTAGATGTTCCAGGACGTGCCCGGGACGTGGTACGCCTTGAAGGTCGGCGGGATGACCTGGAGCAGCCCCTTCGACGGGATGCCGTTGATGGCGTTGATGTCCCAGTTGTTGATCGCGTTCGGGTTGCCCGAGGACTCCCGGATGATGTTGCGGTGCAGGCCGTTGTAGGAGCCCGGGATGCCCTTGGCCTTCATGATGTCCAGGGACTCCTTGATCCAGCCGTCAAGGTTGTTGGCGTAGCTCTTGTGCACCGCGGCCTTGAGCTTGGCACGATGCGCGGCCCGGCTCGCGGCCTTGGCCTTGCGCGCCTGCGCGGCCTTCTTGGCGGCGGCGGCGTGCGCGGCCTTCTTCTTCGCGGCGGCCGCGGCCTTGGCCTTGGCCTTCGCCTCGGCGTGCGCCTTCGCTGCCTTCGCCTCGGCGGCGGCCTTGCTCTGCAGGGCCTTGGCGGCGAGCTGCTCGCTGACATCGGCCTGGCGGCTCTTGAGCTGCTCGGAGGAGTACTTCACCGGGGCCGAGGAGACGGCGGCCTCGGACGTGGTGGTCTCCGCGTTGCCCGGAACCGCGCTGAACACGACGGCGGCGGCACCGAGCGTGGCGACGCCGGCGACGGCGATCTTGTGGCGCTTGCTCAGCTCGCGACGATGACCACGGGTGAAAGGGTTCTTGGGCATGCGGGATGGACCTCTTCGAATAGCGCGGGAGGTCGCTCGCTGTCCTGGGGGACACGGGTGCTTCCGGCACAAACGCCGCGGTCGGAACCGCGGCGCTGAGCGACGTTGGCCATTCTTAGCTGGCGCAAAACGTCCGGGCAAAGGTGTGACGTACGACCCCGGGTAGTGGACCAGGGGAGGACAAAAACGGACAGACTGGAACGTCTTTCCCGTTCATCGGGGAAGCCTTTGTCTCCTATGTCGCTTCGTACGTGATCTGCGCCCTATGCGCGGGCTCACATCGTCCGCAGAGCGGTCTCACTGGCAGTTGCTTGAGCAATGCTCTGCGTGAGAGTCCTTGTCCGGGAGGAGGAGATGCACGTCCCCGAACTCGTGCCACAGGTAGAGCCGGCGCAGCGCCTCCTCGTAGCCGCGGTCGATCGCTGCCCGCCCCGCGACCGCCTCCAGCATCAGCAGATGCGAGGCCTCCGGCTCGTGCAGCCCGGTCAGCAGCCCGTCCACCACCCGCACCCCGCTCTCCGGGGTCACGACGAGATCCGTCCATCCCTCACGCGCGCGTACGATCCCGTCGGCCCCGGCGGCCGACTCCACGGCCCGCACAGCGGTCGTCCCGACGGCGACGACCCTGCCGTCCCCGGCCCGCACCGCGTTGATCAGCCGCGCGGAGGCCTCCGGCACCGAGAACCGCTCCGGATACGGCGGCTCGTGCGCCTCCGCCGAGGCCACCCCCGTGTGCAGGGTGACCGGCGCGAACTGCACACCCCGGCTCACCAGCTCCGCCACCAGCCGCGCGGTGAAGGGCCGTGCCGCACTGGGCATCTCCGCACTGCCCGACCCGTCGGGCGACGGCAGCGCGAACACCGTCTGATAGACGGACAAGGGCTGGTCCCGCTCCGTATAGGAGTAGCGAATGGGCCGCCCGTGCTCCCGCAGCAGCCCGGGAACCTCCCCACCGCACACGCGCGCCCACCACAGACGCTCGCTCACCGCCTCCTCCAGGACCAGCCGCCCGCCCCCGGGCAGCCGCACCTCCGTCCCCGCGGGCCCTCCCGCACGCGCACGCGTGGTGCCCCTCCCGTCGGGATCCCGCAGCTCGACCGCCCACCTGCCGTCGTCCCCGCGCGTGGAGAAGTGCACCACCACGCGCGCGTGCCCGATCCGCCCGTCGACGGCCGCGGCCAGCGTGGGGGAGGTGTTCACGACGAGCAGGTCCCCGGCCCGCAGCAGCGTCGGAAGCTCCCCGAACGAGTGGTGCGACACCGCCGTACCCCGCGACACCAGCAGCCGTACGGCGTCCCGGTCGAGCCCCGGCCCGCGCTGCTCGGCAGGCAACCGTGCCGACAGCTCCTCCGGTACACGCACCGCGAGTGTCATCGCCCCTCCAGCAGAGAGGGTGCCCCGTACCGGCCGCTCGCCGGCCGCTCGTCCAGCAACCGCAGAAAGGCCGGCACCACGCTCGCCGGCTCCGGTCGCGGATCCCCGTCGTCCGGTACGGCCGCCGCGTACAGGTCCGTCGCCATGTCCCCGGGATCGACGGCCCACACCCGCAGCCGCGGCTCCTCCTCGCCCAGCACCGCCGCGAGGTGGTCCAGGGCGGCCTTCGACGCCCCGTAGCCGCCCCACGTCTCGTAGGCCTCGGCGGCGGCGTCCGAACTCACCGTGATCACCGAGCCGGCCTCCGACGCCCGCAACAGCGGCAGCGCCTCCTGGACCAGCCCCAGCGCGGCCACCACGTTCACCTCCAGCGCGCGGCGCAGCCCGTCCAGGGGCAGCCCCTCGAGCCGGGCCAGCGGCTCGGAACCCAGCGCGCTCGCGTTGTTCACCAGCAGATCCACGCCACCGAGCTTCCAGGCCGCGGCCACCAGCTCCGAGCGGTGCGCCGGGTCCGTGACGTCCCCGGGCAGAGCCGTCACCCGGGTGCCGTGCCCGCCGAGCACGGCCGCCGTCTCCTTCAGAACCCCCGCCGTCCTCGCGTCGAGCACCAGGTCCCAGCCCCGCGCGGCCAGGGCCTCGGCGAGCGCCCGTCCCAGCCCCTTCGAGGCCCCCGTGATGATCGCTACCGGCATGACACACGTCCCCTCGTCCTCCACGCCTCCTGATCGGCGTGCCCCCAACGTAGGAACGGGGTCGTCCCGGCCGCCTCGGACGCGGGCCGCAAAGCTGCGAGGCCCTTCGCCCTAGGTCGCTCGCCCTAGTCGGAGGCCGTCACAGGTCCGATCCGCGCTGTCACACCCCGCCCGTACTCTGAGGGCATGAGTCAAGGCCCCCGGTCCGGCCTCGCCGCGGTGAGCTCCGCGCTGCTGGCCATGAGCAGACACCTCGAGGTGCGCGATGTCCTCAAGACGATCGTCGCCTCGGCCCGCGAGCTGCTCGACGCGCAGTACGCCGCCCTCGGCGTCCCCGACGACCACGGCGGCTTCGCCCAGTTCGTGGTCGACGGCGTCAGCGACGCCCAGTGGAAGGCCATCGGCCCCCTCCCGCGCCAGCACGGCATCCTCGCCGCGATGCTGCACGAGGCCACCCCCGAGCGCCTCGCCGACGTCCGCAAGGACCCCCGCTTCGAGGGCTGGCCGTCCGCCCACCCCGATATGGTCGACTTCCTGGGCCTGCCGATCCGCGACGGCGACGAGGTCATCGGTGCGCTCTTCCTCGCCAACAAGCTGCGTCCTGTGGGGGGACACCCCCCACACCCCCCGTGCCCGAAGCCCGAGGGTGGCTGCGGCTTCACCGAGGAGGACGAGGAACTGCTCTCGATCCTCGCCCAGCACGCCGCGATCGCTCTGACCAACGCTCGCCTCTACGAACGCAGCCGGGAGCTCACGATCGCCGAGGAACGCTCCCGCCTCGCCCACGAACTGCACGACGCGGTCAGCCAGAAGCTCTTCTCCCTGCGCCTGACCGCCCAGGCCGCCGCCGCCCTGGTCGACCGCGACCCCACCCGCGCCAAGGACGAGATGCAGCAGGTGGCCATGCTCGCCGCCGAGGCCACCGACGAACTGCGCGCCGCCGTGGTCGAGTTGCGCCCCGCGGCCCTGGACGAGGACGGCCTGACCGCCACCCTCCGCACCCATGTCCAGGTCCTGGACCGCGCCCACACCGCGCGCGTGACCTTCGCCGCCCGCAGCTTCCGCGCGCTGCCCGCGGCCCAGGAGGAGGCCATGCTCCGCGTGGCCCAGGAGGCCCTGCACAACGCGCTGCGGCACTCGGGCGCGGCCCACGTCGACGTGACCGTGGACCGGCGCGGCGGCGGAGCCGTCCTGCGCGTGACGGACGACGGCAGCGGCTTCGACCCGCAGTCCATACGCCGCGCGGGACGCCACCTGGGTCTGGTCTCCATGCGGGACCGCACCAGCGGGGTCGGCGGCACGCTGACCGTGGAATCGGCGCCCGGCAAGGGCACCACGATCGAGATGGAGGTACCCGGTGGCTGACGCGATCAAGGTCCTGCTCGTCGACGACCACCAGGTCGTCCGCCGGGGCCTGCGCACCTTCCTCGAAGTGCAGGACGACATAGAGGTCGTGGGCGAGGCGGCCGACGGCGCCGAGGGCGTCGAGCGCGCGGAGGAACTGAAGCCCGACATCGTCCTCATGGACGTCAAGATGCCGGGCATGGACGGCATCGACGCCCTGCGCAAGCTCCGCGAGCTGAACAACCCCGCGCGCGTGCTGATCGTCACCAGCTTCACCGAACAGCGCACCGTGGTCCCGGCCCTGCGCGCCGGCGCCGCCGGTTACGTCTACAAGGACGTCGACCCCGACGCCCTCGCCGGAGCCATCCGTTCCGTCCACGCCGGCCATATCCTGCTCCAACCCGAGGTCGCGGGCGCCCTGTTGTCCCAGGAGGAGAACAACTCCGGCCAGGGCAGAGGCGGTTCGCTCACCGAGCGGGAGCGCGAGGTGCTCGGGTTGATCGCGGACGGCCGCTCCAACCGGGAGATCGCCCGGGCGCTGGTCCTCTCCGAGAAGACCGTCAAGACACACGTCTCGAACATCCTGATGAAACTCGACCTGGCGGACCGGACGCAGGCCGCTCTATGGGCGGTTCGTCACGGAGTGGCCGGTTGATCCACGAGACGCATGGCAATACGGAGGGTTCCGCTCCGGGCTGAGATTCATACCGTCGTGGGAATGTCCCCCGGATGGCGCATCCTTCGTGGATCTCCGCCGTTCTCCAGTGCGTGCTGCGGCGACTGCCGCGGCAATCGCTAGGGAGGGCTTAGAAGTGAAGAACCTGAAGAAGGCAGCGGCCGTGACGATGGTGGCCGGCGGACTGGTCGCGGCCGGTGCCGGTATGGCCTCCGCCACCAACGGGTCGCACGCCGACGGCAAGGCCGTGGGCTCGCCCGGCGTCGTCTCGGGCAACCTCATCCAGGCCCCGGTGCACGTCCCGGTGAACGTGGTCGGCAACAGCGTGAACGTCATCGGCGCGCTGAACCCCGCCTTCGGCAACCTCGGCGTCAACCGCTGACTTCCCCCGAGCGGGCAGTGACTTCGGCCTCCCGGGTGCGCCTCGCACCCGGGAGGCCGGTCCGGTTGTCGTGCGAATGATCCGAACGGGCACTCCTGCTCGTATCTCCGTACCGTCCCGTCTCTCTTATGCGTTGATCAGCGCACGACCCGCGGCCGGGTCGGACTCGCAAACGCAGGAGGAACGCTTCTCATGAACATCGCCAAGAAGGCTGCCGTGGCCCTGACCGTCGCCGGTATGGCCACGGGTGCCGCTGCCGGTGCCGCTGTCGCCGACGCGGGTGCCGACGGCGCGGCCGTGAAGTCGCCGGGCGCGGTCTCGGGCAACCTCGTCCAGGTCCCCGTTCACGTCCCGGTGAACGTGGTCGGCAACACCGCCAACCTCATCGCCCTGCTGAACCCGGCCTTCGGCAACTCGGGTGCGAACGACTGACGTCGGGTCTGAGCCACGGGGCCTCATAAGTCAAGGCGACTTGTGGGGTCCTTCGTGTTGCCACCGTAGGAACGGACGGTCGTTCGGCTGCGGCCGGTGGGGGCTGGTCGCGCAGTTCCCCGCGCCCCTAAAAGCAGGTGGGTGCAGTCACACCCGCTCACCGCACCCCTCGCTCCAGCTCCTCCACATACGCGTTGTACGCAGCCACCTGCGCCCGCCGCCCTGTCCGCTCCACCGGCCGCAACGCCTCCCCCCGAGCCCGCATCTCGGCGGAGCTGACCGCACCCCCGTGCCCGTTCTCATAGGCCAGCGACACCAACAACCCCACCCGCTGAGCAAGCTCCAACACCCGCACCGCCCGAGGCGGATACCCCGGCGCCAGAACCTCCCGTCCCCGCTCGGCCCGGGCCCGGTACGCGTCGATCGCCGCCTCCGCCACCGGCCCCGAGCCGGCCAGGTCCAGCCCCGACAACACCTCGGTCGCCTCCCGGAGCGCCTCCGCGAGCTCCCGCTCGGCCTCGCCCAGCGAGGGAACATCTGCCGGCGGAGCCTCCCGCACCGGCAGCACATGCCACACCACCTCGACATGCACATCACCCGACGGCCCGGCCTCGTACACCTCCGGCACCAGCCCCAGCGCGGCGCCGTGACAGACCACCGCCTCCTCGGCCTCCAGCGCCCGCGCGTTGAACTCCGGCGGGCCGCTCAGCCCCAGCGGATGCCCGGGCGCGGGCAGCGCGACCCGCAGTCCCGTCACTCCGAGCGACCGAAGCCGCCCCAGCGCCAGCGTCAGCCCGACGGCCGCCGTCTCACCCGGCAGCCCTTCGACCCGGTGCACGGCATCGTCACCGACGATCGCCAGCACGGCGTCGTCCGGCGAGACAAGTCCGGCCAAAAGACCGTTTCCCCAAGCGGCAAGGCGTCCAGAGCGCGGTTCCGAGAGCATGCCCCCAGCCTAAGGACCGGACCGATGGATGGGAGCGGCCGACCGGTGGCGTAGATTTCTTCGAGGGCTGCGCCCAAAAACGCGCACGCGACAGCCGAGACGCCGACACCGGTCACACTGCAAGGGGAGACAACGCGCTCATGAGCGATGTTCTGGAGCTTCAGGACGTATCCGTGGTCCGTGAGGACCGGGCTCTGGTGGACCAGGTCTCCTGGTCGGTCAAGGAGGGCGAGCGATGGGTCATCCTCGGCCCCAACGGCGCCGGCAAGACCACGCTCCTGAACCTCGCCTCCAGCTACCTCTACCCCAGCAAGGGCACCGCCACCATCCTCGGCGAGACCCTCGGCAAGCCCGGCACCGACGTCTTCGAACTGCGCCCCCGCATCGGCATGGCCGGCATCGCCATGGCCGACAAGCTCCCCAAGCGCCAGACCGTCCTGGAGACCGTGCTGACGGCGGCGTACGGCATGACCGCGGGCTGGCAGGAGGAGTACGAGGACATCGACGAGCAGCGCGCCCGCGCCTTCCTCGACCGCCTCGGCATGACCGACTACCTGGACCGGAAGTTCGGCACCCTCTCCGAGGGCGAACGCAAGCGCACCCTCATCGCCCGCGCACTGATGACCGACCCCGAGCTCCTCCTCCTCGACGAGCCCGCCGCCGGCCTCGACCTCGGCGGCCGCGAGGACCTGGTCCGCCGCCTCGGCCGACTCGCCCGCGACCCGATCGCCCCCTCGATGCTCATGGTCACCCACCACGTCGAGGAGATCGCCCCCGGCTTCACCCACGTCCTCATGATCCGCCAGGGCAAGGTGCTCGCCGCAGGTCCCCTGGAGCTCGAACTCACCTCCCGCAACCTTTCCCTCTGCTTCGGCCTTCCCCTCGTCGTCGAGCAGGTCGGCGAACGCTGGACCGCGCAGGGTCTGCCTCTGTCGTGATCACGTGAAGTCCCCGCAAAAACACGGGTAAGAAGGCCGTTCCCGCTCCATCGCGCCCTGTCCGCGGCGGTCCCCCGCACCTACCATGACCCATGTGAACGACATCGACGCATGGGTGTGGTGGCTCGTCGGCGCGGCTGCGCTCGGAATCCCGCTCGTGGTGACCGCGATGCCGGAGTTCGGCATGCTCGCGGTGGGCGCCGTCGCCGCCGCGATCGCGGCCGGACTCGGCGGTGACATCGTCGTCCAGGTGCTCGTCTTCGCCGTCGTCTCGGTGGCCCTCATCGCCGTCGTACGGCCCATCGCGACCCGGCACCGCTCTCAGCGACCCCAACTCGTCACGGGAGTCGACGCGTTGAAGGGGAAACAGGCCGTCGTTCTGGAACGCGTCGACAACGCGGGCGGTCGGATCAAGCTCGCCGGCGAGGTCTGGTCGGCCCGCTCTCTCGACACCGGCCGGGCCTACGAAGTGGGTCAGGAAGTGGATGTCGTGGACATCGAGGGAGCCACGGCGATCGTCTTGTGACCTCGCAGGATGCAACTGAACCGAACGCACCACGAGTTGTACTACGGTCTGTCAGACTCGACCAGCAAGATCTTCAACAACCATAAGATCTTCCGAGAACGCCGAGGCAGAGAAGGGCACGGGGAGCACGATGGAACCGGTCATCATCGTCTTGATCATCCTGGTGGTGTTGGTCTTCATCGCCCTCATCAAGACGATCCAGGTCATCCCGCAGGCGAGTGCCGCGATCGTGGAGCGGTTCGGCCGCTACACACGGACGCTCAACGCGGGCCTCAACATCGTCGTCCCGTTCATAGACACCATCCGCAACCGCATCGACCTGCGTGAACAGGTCGTGCCGTTCCCGCCGCAGCCGGTGATCACCCAGGACAACCTGGTCGTCAACATCGACACGGTCATCTACTACCAGGTGACCGACGCCCGGGCCGCGACCTACGAGGTCGCCAGCTACATCCAGGCCATCGAGCAGCTCACCGTCACCACGCTCCGCAACATCATCGGTGGCATGGACCTGGAGCGGACCCTGACCTCCCGCGAGGAGATCAACGCGGCCCTGCGCGGCGTCCTCGACGAGGCCACCGGCAAGTGGGGCATCCGCGTCAACCGCGTGGAACTGAAGGCCATCGAGCCCCCGACCTCCATCCAGGACTCGATGGAGAAGCAGATGCGCGCCGACCGTGACAAGCGCGCCGCGATCCTCACCGCCGAAGGTACGCGCCAGGCCGCCATCCTCACCGCCGAAGGTGAGAAGCAGTCCCAGATCCTGCGCGCCGAGGGTGAGGCCAAGGCCGCGGCCCTGCGCGCCGAGGGCGAGGCCCAGGCGGTCCGCACGGTCTTCGAAGCGATTCACGCCGGAGACCCCGACCAGAAGCTCCTGTCGTACCAGTACCTCCAGATGCTCCCCAAGATCGCCGAAGGCGACGCCAACAAGCTCTGGATCGTCCCCAGCGAAATCGGCGACGCCCTCAAGGGCCTTTCCGGAGCCATGGGCAACTTCGGCAACTTCGGCGGCGGTTCGAGCGGAGGCAACGGCGGCTCGGACCGCCGGGAGACCCCGAAGATCGACTGACCCAGGATTCCAGTACGACAAAGGGGCCCGCCTTCTCAACGAAGGCGGGCCCCAACGTACTCAGGGGCGCGGGGCTGTATCGACATGCGGCTCCGCCGCGGGGCGCGACCAGCCGCCACGCACCCGCAGCCGCATCAGAACCGCACCCGGCAGATGACTAGGCGGCCTCTCCGGCCAGCCAGTCCGGCAGCGCAGAGAAGTCCTCGTGGCCCAGGGACAACAGCATCGCATCAGCCGGAGTCGGCTCGAACGGCTCCCGCAGCAACGGCATCCCCGCCTCCGCCGGAGTCCGGTTCGCCTTGCGGTGGTTGTCCTCCGCACAGGAGGCCACCGTGTTCAGCCAAGTGTCCTGACCACCCTGGGACCGCGGCACCACGTGGTCCACGGTCGTCGCCCGCCGCCCGCAGTACGCGCACCTGTGCCGGTCACGCACCAGAACACCCCGCCGAGACCAGGGGGCTTGTCTTCGGAAGGGCACCCGTACATACCTGCACAGCCTGATCACCCGGGGCGCCGGTATGTCGACCGCGGCTCCGCGCATGCGCAGTTCGGGGTGGGACTGCTCGACGACGGCCTTGTCCTGAAGCACCAGAACGACGGCTCGGTTCAACGTCACCGTCGACAGCGGCTCGAAGCTCGCGTTGAGTACCAGCGTGTCCCGCATAACCAGCCCACCTCCCGTGCGCACCGTCCCACCCCTTGGCGGGCTTGGGCTTGGATCAACTCTGGCCGGGCACGCCGAGATGGACAACGCAATAAAAAGTGCCCGCCTCTGATCAATTCCAAGACCAGAGGCGGGCAAACGCTCAATGAACGTCAGTCTTCGGCGGGCACCTCGTACTCACCGATCAGCTGAGCACGCGCGATCGCGTGGAATCGCAGGTTGAAGCCCACGAAGGCGGGAGAGGCATCGGAATCGGGCCCGAGCTTCTCCTGGTCCACGGCGTACACGGTGAAGACGTACCGGTGCGGTCCGTCCCCGGCCGGCGGCGCGGCCCCACCGAAGTCCTTCGACCCGTAGTCGTTCCGCGCCTGTACGGCACCCTCCGGCAGCCCCTCGAACTTGCCGCTGCCCGCACCCACCGGCAACTCGGTCACCGAGGCCGGGATGTCGAACACGACCCAGTGCCAGAACCCGCTGCCCGTGGGCGCGTCGGGGTCGTAGCAGGTCACGGCGAAACTCTTGGTCTCCGGCGGGAAGCCCTCCCAGCGCAGCTGCGGAGAGGTGTTGCCGGCCGCGTAGACCTGAGCGTCCTTGAGCGTCGCTCCCTCGGCGACGTCCCCGCTCGTGACCGTGAACGACGGCACGGGCGGGTGGAAGTCGTGGGGGAGCGGCCGCCGCTTGAGCTCGGTCACCTCGGTACCTCCTGATCGAGTACTGGAGTCAGTGGTTCCGAGCCTAGAACCAGTTGCGCTTGCTGCCGACCTCGGACAGCCACTGGTTGAGGTAGGCGGCCCAGTCGGTGCTCTGGTAGTCGTGCAGACCCACCTGGAAGGACCGGAAGGTGTCACTGCCCTCGCTGAACAGCCCCGGCTTCTTGTCCATCTCCAGCACGACGTCCATCGCGTTGCCGTCCGCGACGAAGCTCAACTCGACCTGGTTGAGCCCGCGGTACTGCTGCGGCGGGAAGAACTCGATCTCCTGGTAGAACGGCAGCTGCTGCCGCGTCCCACGGATGTGGCCGCGCTCCAGGTCCGCGTTCTTGAAGCGGAAGCCCAGCTGGACGAACGCGTCCAGGATCGCCTTCTGCGCGGGCAGCGGGTGCACGCTGACCGGGTCCAGGTCACCGGAGTCCACGGCACGCGCGATCGCCAGCTCGGTGGTCACACCGACGTTCATGCCGCGCAGCGGCTGGCCGTCGATCACCGTGATCGGCGTCTCCCAGGGGATCTCCAGACCGAACGGCACCGCGTGCACCGCGTTCGCCTGAAGCGTGAAGGCACCGCCGAGCGAGACCCTGGTGAACTCGATGTCCTGCTTGTACTCCTGGTCGCCGCTCTCGACCTCGACCTTGGCCTGGAGCCCGACCGAGAGCCCCTCGATCTCCTGGTCGACGGACCCACCCTGGATCCGGACCTCGCCCTGGACGACACCACCCGGGACGACGTTGACCTCGGTCAGCACCGTCTCCACCGAAGCCCCGCCGGCCCCCAGGCTCGCGAGCAGCTTCTTGAACGCCATGTCTCTCCTCTTAAGAACGCGCGGATTCCTGATCCCTACAAACGCGATCCGGCCGCAGTCGGTTCCGCGCCCTCACCCTGGCAAGCGGACGGACCCTTGACCACCCTTGGCACACACCCGTCTGGACTACGCTCGTACGCCATGATCACGCCCCCGGACCGTACGCCACTGCCACGAGAGTTCTTCGACCGCCCTGTACTGGAAGTCGCCCCCGACCTCCTCGGCCGCACCCTCGTCCGCACGACCCCGGACGGTCCGATCACTGTGCGTCTCACGGAGGTCGAGGCCTACGACGGTCCGAACGACCCGGGCTCCCACGCCTATCGCGGCCGCACGCCCCGCAACGGCGTGATGTTCGGTCCGCCTGGGCATGTGTACGTCTACTTCACCTACGGCATGTGGTTCTGCATGAACCTGGTGTGCGGACCGGAGGGCCGGGCGAGCGCCGTCCTGCTCCGGGCCGGCGAGGTCCTCGAAGGAGCGGATCTGGCCCGCAAACGTCGACTCTCGGCCCGAAATGACAAGGAACTGGCCAAAGGACCGGCCCGCCTGGCCACGGCCCTGGGCGTGGACCGGGCCCTGGACGGCACGGATGCCTGCGAGTCGGGTGACACCCCTCTGAGGGTGCTCACCGGCACCCCGGCCGCCTCCGACCAGGTACTCAACGGTCCGCGGACCGGAGTGGCCGGCGACGGAGGCGTGCACCCCTGGCGGTTCTGGATCGACAACGACCCAACGGTGAGCCCCTATCGGGCCCATGTGCCGAGGCGCCGCTCAAGTTGACTCGCTCTTGGAAGATGCGTAACGTGGCACGAGCCGCTTGAACCGGTTACGGCGATCGCCAGCAGCCGAGAGCGGCCAAACCACTACCTACAACATCCCCTCAGCGGGGGCGATTTTGGCGTGCTCGCACGCTTGAATTCGAACTCGCGGACTCGATTATGAGTTGCCGAGGGAATCGGCTAACGTAGTGAATGTCGAAAGGCCCCGCCGACAGGGAATCAGGCCCGAAAGGATCTGATAGAGTCGGAAACGCAAGACCGAAGGGAAGCCCGGAGGAAAGCCCGAGAGGGTGAGTACAAAGGAAGCGTCCGTTCCTTGAGAACTCAACAGCGTGCCAAAAATCAACGCCAGATATGTTGA
>NZ_JAVREZ010000043.1:0-16526 GCF_031845645.1 Streptomyces doebereineriae | reverse complement strand
TTCGGTGGTCATAGCGTGAGGGAAACGCCCGGTTACATTCCGAACCCGGAAGCTAAGCCTTACAGCGCCGATGGTACTGCAGGGGGGACCCTGTGGGAGAGTAGGACACCGCCGAACTCCTTTTAGAGCTCTGGCTCTTGGGCACGCAGCCCAAGAGCCAGAGCTTTTTTGCGTTGAGGTAGGGTCAGGGAGCATCGTTGGCACGTTTCCCACAGGAGGCCCCCGGGTGGAGGTCCAGGAGACCCGCGTCCAGACAGACCGGGTCCTCACCATCCCCAACATCCTCAGCATGGCGAGGCTCGTTGGGGTGCCGCTCTTCCTGTGGCTGATCCTCAGGCCCGAGTTCGGAGGGCCGAAGAGTGACACCTGGGCGTTGCTGGTACTCGCTCTGAGCGGGATCAGCGACTACCTGGACGGCAAACTCGCCCGACGGTGGAACCAGATCAGCAGTCTTGGCCGGCTGCTCGACCCCGCGGCCGACCGGCTCTACATTCTCTCGACTCTGGTCGGTCTCACCTGGCGCGAGATTCTGCCAATCTGGTTGACGGCTGCACTGCTCCTGCGAGAGCTGGTTCTCCTGGTGATGGTGGGCATCCTCAGGCGTCACGGTTATCCCCCGCCGCAGGTGAACTTCCTTGGCAAGGCTGCCACCTTCAACCTGATGTACGCCTTCCCACTGCTCCTGCTCAGTGACGGAACTGGATGGATCTCGTCACTCGCTGCTATTTTCGGATGGGCGTTCGCCGGATGGGGTACAACGCTGTACTGGTGGGCAGGAGTGCTCTACGTGGTACAAGTCCGCCGCCTGGTCCGTGCGGACGCCAAGGCCGACTGAACCCGCCGATTGGCACGGCCGTGGCGGCTCGATGGCCCCCGGCAGAAAAGTGCGGGACAATCTGGACGGGTGAAGTCGGCTAGACCGTCGTCTCTTAAGGAGGACGCTTCCGACATGAAGGCCGTCGTGATGGCCGGAGGCGAAGGCACACGCCTTCGTCCCATGACCTCGAGCATGCCCAAGCCGCTCCTGCCGGTGGTAAACCGGCCGATCATGGAGCACGTGCTGCGGCTGCTCAAAAGGCATGGGCTCAACGAGACCGTCGTCACCGTCCAGTTCCTGGCCTCACTGGTCAAGAACTACTTCGGTGACGGTGAAGAGCTCGGAATGGAGCTCTCCTATGCCAATGAGGAGAAGCCACTCGGTACCGCCGGAAGCGTCAAGAACGCCGAAGAGGCGTTGAAGGACGACGCTTTCCTCGTCATCTCCGGTGATGCTCTGACCGACTTCGACCTCACCGAACTCATCAACTTCCACAAGGAAAAGGGTGCGCTGGTCACCGTCTGTCTGACCCGTGTGCCCAATCCGCTCGAATTCGGCATCACCATCGTCGATGAGGAAGGCAAGGTCGAGCGCTTCCTGGAGAAGCCGACCTGGGGGCAGGTCTTCTCGGACACCGTGAACACGGGCATCTATGTCATGGAGCCCGAGGTCTTCGACTACGTCGAACCCGATGTGCCCGTGGACTGGTCCGGCGATGTCTTCCCGCAGTTGATGAAGGAAGGCAAGCCGATCTACGGCTATATCGCGGAGGGGTACTGGGAGGACGTCGGCACGCACGAGAGTTATGTGAAGGCGCAGGCCGACGTCCTGGAGGGCAAGGTCGACGTCGAGATCGACGGCTTCGAGCTCTCTCCGGGCGTCTGGGTTGCGGAAGGTGCCGAGGTGCACCCCGATGCCGTTCTCCGTGGTCCGCTGTACATCGGGGACTACGCGAAGGTGGAGGCCGGCGCCGAGATCCGCGAGCACACCGTCGTGGGTTCGAACGTGGTCGTGAAGAGCGGCGCGTTTCTGCACAAGGCCGTCGTGCACGACAACGTGTATGTCGGGCAGCAGAGCAATCTTCGTGGCTGTGTCGTCGGGAAGAACACCGACATCATGCGCGCGGCTCGTATCGAGGACGGCGCGGTCATCGGTGACGAGTGCCTCGTCGGCGAGGAATCGATTATCCAGGGGAATGTGCGGGTCTACCCGTTCAAGACCATCGAGGCCGGTGCCTTCGTCAACACCTCGGTCATCTGGGAGTCCAGGGGCCAGGCGCATCTCTTCGGCGCCCGGGGAGTCTCCGGCATCCTGAACGTCGAGATCACCCCGGAACTCGCGGTACGGCTCGCCGGCGCCTACGCGACGACCCTCAAGAAGGGATCGACCGTCACCACCGCCCGTGACCACTCCCGTGGCGCGCGGGCACTGAAGCGGGCGGTCATCTCCGCTCTGCAGGCCAGCGCCATCGACGTACGTGACCTGGAAAACGTACCGCTGCCCGTGGCGCGCCAGCAGACCGCTCGCGGGAGCGCCGGCGGCATCATGATCCGGACCACGCCCGGGGTGCCGGACTCCGTCGACATCATGTTCTTCGACGGGCGGGGCGCGGACCTTTCTCAGGGCAGCCAGCGGAAGCTGGACCGGGTGTTCGCGCGGCAGGAGTACCGGCGCGCGTTCCCCGGTGAGATCGGAGACCTGCACTTCCCGGCGAGTGTCTTCGATTCGTACACCGGTTCACTGTTGCGGAACGTCGACATCACCGGGATTTCCGAGTCCGGGCTGAAGGTCGTCGTGGACGCGTCGAACGGCAGTGCCGGTCTGGTGTTGCCCAGTCTGCTCGGGAAGCTCGGCGTGGACTCGCTGACCATCAACCCGGGGCTCGACGAGTCCAGGCCGACGGAGACGGCGGACGCCCGGCGGTCGGGTCTGGTGCGGCTGGGTGAGATCGTGGCGTCCGCGCGGGCCGCGTTCGGGGTGCGGTTCGACCCTGTGGGTGAGCGGCTGTCCCTTGTGGACGAGAAGGGGCGGATCATCGAGGACGACCGGGCGCTGCTCGTCATGCTCGACCTGGTCGCCGCGGAGCGCCGCAGCGGCCGTGTGGCGCTGCCGGTGACCACCACGCGGATCGCCGAGCAGGTGGCGGCGTACCACGGCACGCAAGTGGAGTGGACGACCACCTCGCCCGACGACCTCACCCGGGTCGGACGCGACGACTCGACCATCTTCGGTGGTGACGGTAAGGGCGCCTTCATCATCCCGGAGTTCAGCAGTGTCTTCGACGGTGCGGCGGCCTTCGTACGGCTGATCGGGCTGGTGGCGCGGACGCAGCTCACGCTCAGCCAGATCGACGCGCGGATTCCGCGGGCGCATGTCCTCAAGCGGGATCTGGCGACGCCGTGGGCCGTCAAGGGACTGGTGATGCGCAGGGTCGTGGAGGCGGCGGGCGATCGCTTTGTCGACACGACGGACGGTGTCCGGGTCGTGGAGACCGATGGACGCTGGGTGATGGTGCTGCCGGACCCGGCGGAGGCGGTCACCCATCTGTGGGCCGAGGGGCCCGATGACGCGTCCGCGCAGGCCCTGCTGGACGAGTGGTCGGCGGTCGTGGACAGCGCCGGCCGCTGAGTCCCGCACGCGTGCGTGCCGGACAGGTGTCCCCAAGGGGGCCTGTCCGGCACGCCGATGGGGCCATTCGGAGGTGGGGGCCGCGACGTGCGACGATGTGCGGCATGCCGCAGCAGCCCCCCATTCGGAGCACCCCCACGCGCCCCACGCGCCCGGACGCCTCCATGTCGCTGCTCACCAACGTCATGGACCACAGCCTCGACGACGGGTACGCCGAGGCTGCGGACCGCAAGAAGGCCGCCGGTGACGGCGGGCTGCCCAAGACCTTGCGGGCGAGGCTGGGGCTGGCTGTCGGTCTGGTCCTCGCCGCTCTCGTGGTCACCGTGGGGGCGGCGCAGGCGCGGGTGGCGGCTCCGGTCGTGGCCAAGGAGCGCGAGGAACTCATCGACCGTATTGACCGCGAGACCGAGACGGCGGACAAGCTCGAGGAGAGCGTCGACCAGCTGCGCGACGATGTGAGCACGCGGCAGCGCGAGGCGCTCAAGCAGAGTGGCGACAGCGGCCAGGCCGACCTCGTGGGCATTCTGTCGGGCGCAGTGGAGGTGCACGGCCCAGGCGTAAAACTGGTCGTGAACGACGCCAAGGAAGCCAGCACGGGCGGCGACGGGAACCCGCGTGAGACGTCGGGGTTCTCCGACACCGGGCGGGTGCGCGACCGTGACATGCAGCGGGTGGTGAACGGGCTGTGGGAGTCGGGCGCGGAGGCCGTCTCCATCAACGGACAGCGGCTGACCGCGCTGTCGGCGATCAGGGCCGCGGGTGACGCGATACTGGTCGACAACAAGCCGTTGGTTCCGCCGTATACGGTGCTTGCGGTGGGGGACGGGCAGCGGCTGAGCACCAGGTTCCAGGACAGTGCCGACGGGCTGTATCTGCACGCCCTGCAGGAGAACTACGGCATCCGGACGGCCATCTCCGTGGAGGACGACCTCCGGCTGCCGGCCGCACCGAGTGTGATCGTACGTACAGCAGAGCCGAGAACTGAGAAGGGCACATCGTGATCGCCGTACTGGGCCTCGTCGTGGGAGTCGTGGCCGGCCTCTTGGTCCGGCCTGAGGTTCCGGCGGTCGTCGAGCCTTATCTGCCGATCGCCGTAGTGGCGGCGCTCGACGCTGTCTTCGGGGGCCTGCGGGCCATGCTCGACGGCATCTTCGACGACAAGGTCTTCGTCGTGTCGTTCCTGTCGAATGTGGTCGTGGCCGCGTTGATCGTGTTCCTGGGCGACAAGTTGGGCGTGGGCGCCCAGCTCTCGACCGGTGTCGTCGTGGTGCTCGGCATCCGGATCTTCTCGAACGCCGCGGCGATCCGTCGACACGTCTTCCGGGCGTGAGGCCGATGAGCGACCAGGAAGAGACGCCCGGCAACAGGCTGCGCAAAGAACTGCCCGAGGAACTCCCGGCGACCCCGTCCGAGGAGGCAGAGACCACGGCGTCGGAGCCAGGACTGACCGGCCGCCAGCGACTGGTGAAGGGGTTGTGGCCGCCGCGCGCGACCCGGGCCCAACTCATCGTCGCGGTGCTGTTGTTCGGCCTTGGATTCGGCCTCGCCGTCCAGGTGGCCTCGAACAGCGACAGCGACAGCGCGCTGCGGGGGGCGCGGCAGGAGGATCTCGTACGCATCCTCGATGAACTGGGCGACCGTACTCAGCGTCTTCAAGACGAGAAGCAGGGCCTCGAGAACCAGCGGGACGAGTTGGAGAACAGCTCCGACCAGGCCGAGGAGGCCCGCAAGCAGACGGTCGAGAAGGAGCGGCAACTCGGCATCCTCGCGGGCACGGTGGCCGCGCAGGGGCCGGGCATCACGATGACCATCGACGACACCAAGGGGACGGTCGAGGCGGACATGCTGCTCGACGCGATCCAGGAGCTGCGCGCGGCCGGCGCGGAGGCGATCCAGGTGAACGGTGTGCGGGTCGTCGCCAACACCTTTCTGTCGGACTCCGACAAGAGTGTGAGCGTCGACGGGAACAAGATCACCGCACCTTTTCGTTTCAAGGTCATCGGTAATCCGCAGGACCTCGAACCGGCGCTCAACATCCCTGGAGGCGTGGTGCAGACTCTTGAGAAGGAGCAGGCCACCGTTACCGTCGAGCGGTCGAACAAGATCGTCGTGGATGCCTTGCGAGCGGCGAAGCGGCCTGACTACGCTCGGTCGTCCCCCCGGTGAACCGGGGGTGCATGGGGGGCGTCCGGCCAGGGCATGAGGTTGCGGGGGGTCGCCGCACCGAATGGGTGGTGCGTGGTGGAAACTGTCTGGTGGAAACGGACGTTGTGAGGATGTCCGGGTCGACCGGTGTGTTCAATCAGGGTTCGTCCTGCCCCACGGGCGGGTCTGTTTCGGTCAAGGGGAATCGCCCGTGAAGTTGTTTGCGAAGTTGTTCGGCAAGAGCGCGCGAGAAGGTAGCGACAACAACGCGACCGCTCGTCACCGCGCACAGCCCGACGCCGAGGGCCAGCGCCCGCTGTTCCGGGACCAGCTGGGCGGCCAGGGTGGCGACATTTCCGGAGGTCAGGGCGTGCCGTCTGTTGACCCTGCCCAGTCCGGCGGCATAGGTTTCGGGCAGCCGTCAACCTCAAGTACGGGTGGAGGGTTTTCCCCTATGTCGGCCCTGGTGTGTACGAGGTGCGGTAACCGCAACGCGGAGAACAGCCGCTTCTGCTCCAACTGCGGCGCTCCGCTGCGGGCCGGGGCTGTGCCCGAGCGTCCTTCGGAGACGACCTCCACCATCTCCATCTCGGGACTCGAGGCGTACGACTCCGAGGTCACCGGCCAGACGCAGATGCCGGCGCTCTCCCCGGAGGCGCAGGCTGCCGTCGACGCGCTGCCGCTGGGCTCGGCGCTCCTGGTCGTGCGTCGTGGGCCCAACTCGGGCAGCCGCTTCCTGCTGGACGGCGAGCTGACCACGGCCGGCCGCCACCCGCAGAGCGACATCTTCCTCGACGACGTCACGGTCTCGCGCCGGCATGTGGAGTTCCGCCGCGGTCAGGACGGCTCGTTCACGGTGTCCGATGTGGGCAGTCTCAACGGCACGTACGTCAACCGTGAGCGCATCGACTCGGTCGCTCTGAACAACGGCGACGAGGTGCAGATCGGCAAGTACCGGCTGGTCTTCTACGCGAGCCAGCAGGGCTACTGACCCTCCCAGGGAAGGTCCATGCTTCAAACACCGAGCGGCGGTGCCGGACACGGCACCGCCGCGACGGACAGTGGGCTGATGAGCATCGGCACGGTGCTGAACGTGCTGCGTGACGAGTTCCCCGAAGTCACGATCTCCAAGATCCGTTTTCTGGAGTCCGAAGGTCTCATAGAGCCGCAGCGGACTCCGTCCGGGTATCGCAAGTTCAGCGACCGGGACGTCGAGCGTCTCGGTCATGTCCTGAGGATGCAGCGGGACCACTATCTGCCGCTCAAGGTGATCAAAGAGCATCTGGACGCCATGGAGCGAGGCGAAGCCGTCGCGTTGCCCACGGTCGGCCGGCAGCGGGACGGAGAAACGGTCCTGGAGGTCCCTGAAGGCCCCACAGCGGCCCGGATCGGCCGGGCCGAGCTGCTCGCCGCCGCCGAGATCGGCGAGTCGGAGCTGGCGGAGTGGGAGTCGTACGGGCTCATCACCCCGTTTCCGGACGGGGCCTACGACGCCGAGGCGGTCACCGTGGCCGCGCTGGTCGTCGAGCTGGGCCGGTTCGGGATCGAGCCGAGGCATCTGCGTGCGATGAAGGCCGCCGCCGATCGTGAGGCCGGGCTGGTGGACCAGGTCGTGGCTCCGTTGAAACGCCACCGCAACCCGCAGACCCGCGCACACGCGGAAGCGCGCGCCAAGGAACTCGCGGGGCTCACGGTGAAGCTGCACACGGCGCTCGTGCAGACCGCGCTCGGGGTGCGCCTGCCCTGAGGGTGGCCGGGCATCGGATCGTCCCCCGTTTCCGGCCCGACTACCCAAACGTCCCGGGCACGGCCTAGGGTTGCTGTGTGAACGAGCTCGATGTCGTAGGTGTCCGGGTCGAAATGCCCTCCAACCAACCGATCGTGCTCCTGCGTGAAGTGGGAGGCGACCGCTACCTCCCCATCTGGATCGGGCCGGGTGAGGCGACTGCGATCGCCTTCGCACAGCAGGGCATGGCCCCCGCACGACCGCTGACCCACGACCTGTTCAAGGACGTGCTGGAGGCGGTCGGCCAGGAGCTCACCGAAGTGCGCATCACGGATCTGCGTGAGGGCGTCTTCTACGCGGAGCTGGTGTTCGCCAGCGGGGTCGAGGTGAGCGCGCGGCCGTCCGACGCCATAGCGCTGGCCCTGCGCACCGGGACGCCGATCTACGGCAGCGACGGAGTGCTCGACGACGCCGGCATCGCGATT
Source organism: Streptomyces doebereineriae (assembly GCF_031845645.1). NCBI lineage: Bacteria > Bacillati > Actinomycetota > Actinomycetes > Kitasatosporales > Streptomycetaceae > Streptomyces > Streptomyces doebereineriae. Next base: position 8,725 of record NZ_JAVREZ010000043.1, on the reverse strand, counting down.
CCGGACGAGCAGGAGGACGAAGTGGAGAAGTTCCGCGAGTTCCTCGACCAGATCTCCCCCGAGGACTTCGGCACCAGCAGTCAGTGAGGCAGCCGCGGCCGATCCGGCGGATCAGCGGTCCGTGACGGGTCAGCCGTGTCCGGTCGTCACTGAAATGCTGGCATTTGCCACCGGCGCGTGAGAGCGTCCTGCGGCCCGCCAGGAGCGCATTCGGCTAGCCTTTCCCCGCGGTTGGGTACGGGAAACCACTCCTAGGGTGATTATCACTCGGCGTGCCGAGTGTGGCGATCGTTGACGCACCCCTGGTGACTGCCTACCGTCGAGAAGGCAGGTCAAGGACGGAGGTCGGCGTGAGAAGCAGCGGCGACGGTACGGCTGGGGGTGCCCCCGGACGGAGTCTCGGGGCAGGCGGCCCGTACCCGCTTCACGGCAGCCCGTTTCAGGGCAGCGCGGCCGATCACGCTCCGCAGCGACCGGCGGCCGTGCCGAGCAGCGGAGGGGCGACGTCCATGGCGTCCGAGCAGATCGGCTATCGCGGCCCTACGGCGTGCGCGGCGGCAGGCATCACCTACCGGCAACTCGACTACTGGGCGCGCACCGGCCTCGTCGAGCCGAGCGTGCGGCCCGCCCACGGGTCGGGGACGCAGCGGCTCTACAGCTTCCGGGACGTCGTTGTCCTGAAGATCGTCAAGCGGTTCCTCGACACGGGTGTGTCGCTGCAGAACATCCGCACCACGGTCCAGCACCTGCGGGAGCGGGGATTCCAGGACCTGGAGCGGATGACGCTCATGAGCGACGGCGCCACGGTCTACGAGTGCACCTCGCCCGACGAGGTCCACGCGCTGCTCCAGGGCGGTCAGGGCATCTTCGGGATCGCCGTGGGTGTCGTGTGGCGGGACGTCGAGAGCGCCCTGTCACAGCTGCACGGGGAGCGCATCGACACCGGGGAGACACTCGTCGGGCACAACCCCGCGGACGAACTGGCGCGGCGGCGCAACCGGGCGGTCTGAAGCCTGCCCCGCTCTCTCGGGCGGGGCATTGTCAGTGGCGTAGGGCAGCATCGGACATGTGAGAAAGACGCCCACGATCCTGCATCTCGACATGGATGCCTTCTACGCCTCGGCGGAGCAGGCGTCCAAGCCGAGTCTGCGCGGGAAGGCCGTCGTCGTGGGCGGGCTGGGGCCGCGGGGTGTGGTGGCCACCGCGTCCTACGAGGCCCGGGTGTTCGGGGTGCACTCGGCGATGCCCATGGGCCAGGCGAGACGGCTAGCGCCGAACGCCGCGTATCTGGTGCCGCGCTTCGGGTTCTACAAGGCGATCAGCGAGCAGGTGATGGGGCTGCTGCGGGAGCTGTCCCCGTTGGTGGAGCCGCTGAGCCTGGACGAGGCGTTCGTGGATCTGGAGGCCGGGGGAACGGCCTGGGACGAGGCGTCGGCGCGGCTGGCCGGGGCGAAGCTACGGGCCGACATACGGGCCGTCACGGGGCTCACGGGGTCGGTGGGGCTGGCCGCGTCCAAGATGCTCGCGAAAATCGCCTCCGAGCAGGCCAAGCCGGACGGCCTGGTGGTGATCGAGCCGGGGACCGAGCGGGCGCTTCTCGGGCCGATGTCGGTGCGGATCCTGCCGGGAGTGGGGCCGGCGACCGGCGATCATCTGAGGCGTGCCGGGATCCATACGGTCGACGAGATCGTGGAGGCGGGCGAGGACGAGCTCGTACGACTGCTCGGGAAGGCCCATGGGCACGGGTTGCACGCGATGGCGCTGGCGTACGACGAGCGGCCCGTGGTGGCTGAGCGGGAGACCAAGTCCGTGTCCGTCGAGGACACGTACGACGTGGACATCCATGACCGGGTGCGGGTGAGCCTGGAGGTGCAGCGGCTGGCGGACCGGTGTGTGCGGAGGCTGCGGGGGGCCGGGCTGTCGGGGCGGACCATCGTGCTGAAGGTGCGGCGCTACGACTTCTCGACGTTGACGCGGTCCGAGACCTTGCGGGGGCCCACCGATGACCCGGCGGTCGTGCGGGAGGCTGCCCTGCGGTTGCTGGAGGGCGTGGACTCGACGGGGGGTGTGCGGTTGCTGGGAGTGGGGGTGAGCGGACTCGCCGACTTCACTCAGGAGGATCTGTTCGCCCAGGCCGCGGGGGAGCGGGTGGAGTCGGCGGCTGAGGAGGAGGTCGATGATGTGGCCGTCCCCGAGGCGACGGCGGCTGCTGAGCGGCGGTGGGTCGCCGGGCATGATGTGCGGCATGCCGAGTACGGGCATGGGTGGGTGCAGGGGAGCGGGCTGGGGCGGGTGACCGTGCGGTTCGAGACGCCGGATTCGGAGCCGGGGCGGGTACGGACGTTTCTCGTGGAGGACCCTGCGCTGGAGCCCGCTGAGCCGTTGCCCCTGACAGAGGAGGTGCCGGGCGCTCAGGCCTCCGCGTCCTCCGTGCCCGCCAGCTTGCCGAAGTCCCGGTCCGGGAACGGGGGCGGTGCGGACACGTCGAGACCGTAGTGGTGGTAGAGCTGGAGTTCCTGGTCGGGGGAGAGGTGGCGGCCTACGCCGAAGTCGGGGGCGTCTTTGATGAGGGCGCGGTCGAAGGGGACGTGCAGGGTGCCGGCGACCAGCTCGCTCGGCCCCAGGGGGACGAAGGCGTCCCGGGAGAAGAGGCCCGTGCGTATGGCAGCCCACTCCGGCACGCCGGTCGCGTCGTCGAGGTAGACCTCGTCGACGGTGCCGATCTTGGTGCCGTTGCGGTCGAACGCCTTGCGGCCGATCAGGTTGCGCGGATCGATGTCGGTCTGCACGGGCCCTCCACTTGGTCGCAACTCATCCGAAGCGGTCGTAAGCACTACGAAAGAGCACTTCGGGGCGCGCGGCCACTCGAAGACTCGTGCGGTGGGCTCGCTGGTAGGCTTGCGAGCGGCTGCTGACCCCGCGCGGGAGAGTCCTCCAGACAACATCGGAGGCGCCGAAGGAGCAAATCCTCCCCGGAATCTCTCAGGCTCACGTACCGCGCGGACGAGGTCACTCTGGAAAGCAGAGCGGGTGTCGACAGCTTCCGCTCTCACCGACGGTGAAAGCCGGCGGCCTTCGGGCGGTCCGGTGAAGCTCTCAGGTCAGATGACAGAGGGGGAGGCCGTCGGGGTACCCGCGCCGGGGTACCCCTCGCAGGTCGTGTCAGACCAGGAGGCCTCCGCAATGACCGCCCATCGCATTCCGCTCTCCGAGCTCGAACAGGGCATTCCGTTCGAGCAGCGTCACATCGGCCCTGATCATGAGGCGCGGGCGAAGATGCTCGCGCAGGTCGGCTACGGCTCGCTGGACGAGCTCACCGCCGCCGCGGTGCCGGATGTGATCAAGAACGCCGATGCCCTGGAGCTGCCGGGCGGGCGCACCGAGGCCGAGGTGCTGGCCGAGCTGCGGTCGCTGGCCGACCGGAACCAGGTGCTCGATTCCATGATCGGGCTCGGCTACTACGGCACCTTCACTCCGCCCGTCATCCTGCGCAACGTCATGGAGAACCCGGCCTGGTACACCGCCTACACGCCGTACCAGCCGGAGATCTCGCAGGGACGCCTCGAGGCTCTGCTCAACTTCCAGACCATGGTCGCCGACCTCACCGGGCTGCCGACCTCCGGCGCCTCGCTGCTCGACGAGGGGACCGCGGCGGCCGAGGCCCTGGCTCTGTCCCGCCGCATGGGGAAGAACAAGAAGGGGCTCTTCCTCGTCGACGCCGACACCCTGCCGCAGACCATCGCCGTGATCGAGACCCGGGCCGAGCCGACCGGTGTCGAGGTCGTGGTCGCCGACCTCCGCGACGGGATCCCGGCCGAGCTCGCCGGGCGTGAGATCAACGGTGTGCTCGTCCAGTACCCCGGCGCCTCCGGGGCCGTACGCGACATCAAGCCGCTCATCGACCAGGCTCACGAGCTCGGCGCGCTCGTGACCGTGGCCGCCGATCTGCTCGCGCTGACCCTGCTGAAGTCGCCGGGTGAGCTCGGGGCGGACATCGCGGTCGGTACCACGCAGCGGTTCGGAGTGCCGATGGGGTTCGGCGGGCCGCACGCCGGCTACATGGCCGTACACGAGAAGTTCGCGAGGAGCCTGCCCGGGCGGCTCGTCGGGGTGTCCGTGGACGCCGACGGGAACAAGGCCTACCGGCTCGCGCTGCAGACACGTGAGCAGCACATTCGTCGGGAGAAGGCGACCAGCAACATCTGCACCGCTCAGGTGCTGCTCGCGGTCATGGCCGGGATGTACGCCGTCTACCACGGGCCCGCGGGGCTCAAGGGCATCGCGCGGCGGACCCACCGGTACGCGAACATCCTTGCCGCGGGCCTGACGGCCGGTGGGGTCGAGGTAGTGCACGGTTCGTACTTCGACACGCTCACCGCGCGGGTGCCCGCGAGGGCCGCCGAGGTCGTCTCCGACGCGCGGCGGAACGGCGTCAACCTGCACCTCGTCGACGCCGACCATGTGTCCGTTGCGTGCGACGAGACCACCGCGCGGGCCCAGGTGGGTGCCGTGTGGAACGCGTTCGGCGTCGAGGCCGACATCGAGGCGCTGGACGAGGCCACCGAGGAGGCGCTGCCGGACGCGCTGCTGCGCGACGACGACTTCCTCACCCACCCCGTCTTCCACCAGTACCGCTCCGAGACCGCGATGCTGCGCTACCTGCGTCGGCTCGCCGACCGCGACTACGCGCTCGACCGCGGCATGATCCCGCTCGGCTCCTGCACCATGAAGCTCAACGCGACCACCGAGATGGAGCCGGTCACCTGGCCCGAGTTCGGGCAGCTGCACCCCTTCGCGCCCTCCGAGCAGGCGCAGGGCTATCTGACGCTGATCCGGGAGCTGGAGGAGCGGCTCGCCGAGGTCACCGGGTACGACAACGTGTCACTGCAGCCGAACGCCGGGTCGCAGGGAGAGCTGGCCGGACTGCTCGCCGTACGCGGATATCACCGGGCCAACGGTGACGAGCAGCGGACCGTGTGTCTCATCCCGTCCTCGGCGCACGGCACCAACGCCGCGAGCGCCGTCATGGCCGGGATGAAGGTCGTCGTCGTGAAGACCGCCGGGGACGGCGAGATCGACGTCGACGACCTGCGCGCGAAGATCGAGCAGTACCGGGACGAGCTGTCCGTGCTCATGATCACGTACCCCTCGACGCACGGCGTGTTCGAGGAGCACGTCGCCGACATCTGCGCGCAGGTGCACGAGGCCGGCGGGCAGGTGTACGTCGACGGGGCCAACCTCAACGCGCTGGTGGGCCTTGCCAAGCCGGGGCACTTCGGCGGTGACGTCTCCCACCTGAATCTGCACAAGACGTTCTGCATTCCGCACGGCGGCGGTGGCCCGGGTGTGGGTCCTGTCGGCGTACGGGCGCACCTGGCGCCGTATCTGCCGAACCACCCGATGCAGCCCGCGGCCGGCCCGGAGACGGGCGTCGGGCCGATCTCGGCCGCGCCCTGGGGTTCCGCGGGGATCCTGCCGATCTCGTGGGCGTACGTCCGGCTCATGGGCGGTGAGGGGCTGAAGCGGGCCACGCAGGTGGCGGTGCTCTCCGCCAACTACATCGCCAAGCGGCTCGAGCCGCACTACCCCGTGCTCTACACCGGCCCCGGCGGACTGGTCGCGCACGAGTGCATCATCGATCTGCGGCCGCTCACCAAGGCGACCGGGGTGAGTGTCGACGATGTGGCCAAGCGGCTCATCGACTACGGCTTCCATGCCCCGACCATGTCGTTCCCGGTGGCCGGGACGCTGATGATCGAGCCGACGGAGTCCGAGGACCTGATCGAACTCGACCGGTTCTGCGAGGCGATGATCGCCATCCGTGCGGAGATCGAGAAGGTCGGTTCGGGGGAGTGGGCTGCCGAGGACAACCCGCTGCGGAACGCTCCGCACACCGCCGGTGCGCTGGGCGGTGAGTGGGAGCACGCTTACACGCGCGAGGAGGCCGTGTTCCCGGCCGGGGTGTCGGTGGCGGACAAGTACTGGCCGCCGGTGCGGAGGATCGACCAGGCCTTCGGCGACCGGAACCTGGTGTGTTCGTGCCCGCCGCTGGACGCGTACGAGGACTGACCCGAGGTGATGAGGGCCCCGTTTCGGCGGGGCCCTTTTCCGTTACGCCGTGGCCAGTGACACCTCTGTCGACTTGATCAGGGCGACGACCGGGGCGCCGGCGACGAGGGCGAGGTCGGTCGCGGCGTCCGCGGTGATCGCGGAGGTGAGTACGCCTCCCTCGACAGCGATCTTGACGGTGGCCATGGCGGCTCCGGTGGCGACGGCGGTGACGGTGCCGGGGAGCTGGTTGCGGATGGACACGTTCTGGACCGGGGCGGTGGCGAGGGAGACCTCCGTCGACTTCACCAGGGCGCGTACGGGCGAGCCCTGGGTGAGGCCGAGTTCGGCGATGGACTCGAGGGTGATCGCGGCCGTGAGGTCCTGGCCGCCGTCGAGGCGGATCCTGACGGTTGCCATGGCCTCGCCCGGGGTGACGGTGGTGACGGTGCCGGGGAGCTGGTTGCGGATGCTCAGGGTCATGTGCATCAACGTAGGGCGTGTGGTGGGCCGCGGCGGGGATGTGCGACGGCGTCAGCCCGTGTGGACTCGGGGGCGGCGCGGGCGGTCCGGTTCTGCTTCTCGGAGGACCTCCCGGGTGACCGGGGCCACCTCGCCCTGGCCGAAGAGGAAGAAGCGGAGGAAGTTGGCGAAGGGGTTGCCCTCGGTCCACTCGAAGTAGATGTGCGGGGTGCAGCCGGTGGTGTCGCGCACGTGGAGCAGGAGGGCGGCGAGGGCGTTGGGGATGGAGGAGGACTCCAGGGTCAGGACGCGGTAGCGGCCATGGAGCACCTCACCCCGGACCGTCAGGCTCGCCTCGAATTCCGAGGGGTCCAGGACCGTGACCTCCACGAACACGAAGTCCTCGCCGGGGATGTCGTTGTCCTCGCGGATCTGCTCGATCTTGTCGCGGTACTCGGCCTTGTCGCGCTGGTCGGGCTCGTTGGCGATGAAGCGCATCTTGCGGCTGGCCATGTCCCGGATGAAACGTTCCGCCATGTCGTCGAGCGTCACGTCGGTCACGCGGAGTTCGAAGGCGCGGGCCAGGCGGGAGAGGAGAGAGACCAGGATGATGCCGGCGATGAAGCAGGCGCCGATCTTCACGCCGTCAGGGCGTTCGATGACGTTGACGACGGTCGTGTAGAGGAACACGGCGGAGATGACGGCGAAGCCGACGGTCCAGTTGCGCTGCCCGGCCTTGCGGGCGGCGATGGTCACCGCGATCGCCGCCGAGCTGATCAGCACCAGCACGCCGGTGGCGTACGCACCGCCCTGGGCGTCGACGTCGGCGTCGAAGATCCAGGTGACCAGGAACGCGATCAGAGTGAAGACGACGACCATGGGGCGCACGGCGCGGGCCCAGTGCGGGGCCATGCCGTAGCGGGGCAGGTAGCGCGGCATCAGGTTGAGCAGGCCGGCCATCGCGGAGGCGCCGGCGAACCACAGGATGGCGATGGTCGAGACGTCGTAGACCGTGCCGAAGACGCCACCGAGGTAGTGGTGGGCGAGGTAGGCCAGGGCACGGCCGTTGGCCGGGCCGCCCGACTCGAAGTCCTTCTCGGGGATGAGGAGGGTGGTGATGAAGCTGGTGGCGATCAGGAAGCAGCTCATCACTATGGCGGCGGTGGTGAGCAGCTTCTTGGTGTCGCGGATCCGGCCCTTGGGGTTCTCCTCGGTGTCGTCCGGGTCGCCCTTGACGTGAGGCATGACGGCAACGCCGGTCTCGAAGCCGGAGAGGCCGAGGGCGAGCTTGGGGAAGACGATCAGGGCCACACCGATCATCACGAAGACGTTGCCGTGCTCGGCCGTCAGAGCGCTGGACCAGTCGGTGACGACATGGCCCGCGGTGATGACGTGCCACAGGCCGACGAGCACCACGACGACGTTGAGGGCGAGGTAGATGCCCACCAGCGCGACGGCGACGCCGATCGCCTCCAGGAAGCCCTTGAGGAAGACCGCGCCGAGCAGGGCGACCAGGAAGAGGGTGATCAGCATCTTGTGGTCGTGGAGGGTGCTGGTCAGGTGCGGGTTCTCGATCAGATGGGTGGAGGCGTCGGCCGCGGACAGGGTGATGGTGATCAGGAAGTCGGTGGCGGCGAAGCCGAGCAGCGTGAGGACGAAGAGCTTGCCCTGCCAGAACGACAGCAGCCGTTCCAGCATGGAGATCGAGCCCTCGCCGCGGGGGCTCTCCTCGGCCACCCGGCGGTACACGGGCAGAGCGCCCGCGAGGGTGACGATCACGAGGACGATCGTCGCGATGGGGGAGAGCAGGCCGGCCGCGAGGGCGGCGATGCCGGGCTGGTAGCCGAGCGTGGAGAAGTAGTCGACGCCGGTCAGGCACATGACCCGCCACCAGCGCTGGCCCTGATGGGCGGGTTCCGGTTCGGCGTGGGGGCCCGTGTGGCCGCCGTCCTTGCCCATGTCGGACAGGCCCTCCAGCATCCAGGAGCGCAGGCGACTGGAAGGAGGGTGTTCGGTGGTGGCCATCGGGGGCGCTCCTGCGGTGCGGCTCAGCGGGGTTCCGGCCGCCCGGCTGACGGCGGGACCAGCGTAAGCGGAGAGTGACGCCTTGGCCCACGGATGGAGGGCGCCGGGGCGTCAAGCTTCCGTTAAGACTCGATCTGCCAAGGCGTGTGGCGGGCGATGGCGCAGCTGTGAGGCTCGTGCCTGCCCGGTG
>NZ_JAVREZ010000042.1:0-18186 GCF_031845645.1 Streptomyces doebereineriae | reverse complement strand
GAACCCGCACAGGCCGCCACAGGCACCCAGGGGCGCGGGGAACTCCGCACAACGCCCGCCCCCACCCAGCCGCACAGGCCGCCGCAGGCAAACCCACCGAACCCGCACAGGCCGCCGCAGGCACCCAGGGGCGCGGGGAACTACGCACAACGCCCGCCCCCACCCAGCCGCACAGGCCGCCGCAGGCAAACCCACCGAACCCGCACAGGCCGCCACAGGCACCCAGGGGCGCGGGGAACTACGCACAACGCCCGCCCCCACCCAGCCGCACAGGCCGCCGCAGGCAAACCCACCGAACCCGCACAGGCCGCCACAGGCACCCACACTGGCCAGTCCCCACACCCCCTGGCAGGATCACCGGCATGCCCAAGCCGTTCCCCCGCCTCAGCCGCCGCCAGGCGCTCCAGACCGCGGCCGCCACAATCGTGGCCCTCGGCCTGCTCCTGTGGTGGCTGCTCCCGCTGGGCGAGGACCCCCCGGCCGGCACGATCACCTTCAGCACGGGCACAAAGGCCGGCGTCTACCAGAAGTACGGCGACCTCCTCCGCAAGGAGATCCGCAAGGACATGCCGGACCTGAAGGTGAAACTGGAGACCAGCGCGGGCTCCCAGGAGAACGTCAGACTCGTGGCGACCGGACAGTCCGACTTCGCCATCGCCGCGGCCGACGCGGTGGAGACCTACCAGCAGAACGGCGACCCCGGCGCCGACCAGCTCCGCGGCGTGGCCCGCCTCTACGACGACTACGTACAGCTCGTCGTCCCCGCCGACTCGGACATCCGCACCCTGGCCGACCTGAAGGGCAAGCGCGTCTCCATCGGCGTCCCCAACTCCGGCGTACGACTGATAGCGGACCGCGTGCTCAACGCCGCCGGCATCGACCCGGACAAGGACATTCAGCCGAGGGCGGAGGGCATCGACACCGGGCCCAAGCTCCTCGGCCACGGCCTGGACGCGTTCTTCTGGTCCGGCGGCCTTCCCACCGACGGCCTGAAGCAGCTGGCCGAACGCTCAGCGTTCCGCTTCGTCCCGATCGAACCCTCCCTCGTGGCGAAGCTGCACGCCGAGGGCGAGCCCACCCGGTACTACCGCGCCACCAACATGCCGGCGTCGGCGTACCCGTCCGTCCAGAACAACAGGACCGTCCCGACGATGGCCGTCTCCAACCTGCTGATCACCCGCAAGGACATGGACCCCGAGCTCACGGAGTGGCTCACCCGGACCGTGATCAAGAGCAGGGACGGCATCGGCCACGACGTCCACTCCGCCCAGCTGGTCGACGTACGCACAGCGATCTACACCGACCCGGTCCCCCTCCACGATGGCGCCCGCCGCTACTACCGCTCGGTCAAACCGTAGGGCGACTACGGGGCACGGAGACGGTCACGACCAGCCCGTGCGGCTCATGGTGGCCGTACGAGATCGCCCCGCCCCCCGCAGCCAGCAGCGCCCGCGAGATGGACAGCCCGAGACCGGACCCCTTGATGTTCTGATGCCGCCCGCTGCGCCAGAACCGGTCGCCGACACGCGCGAGTTCCTCCTCGGTGAGCCCGGGTCCGCGGTCGGCGACGACAACCGTCGAGGTGTCCCCGTCCGCGGCGACCGTGACCTCGACGGTCTCGTCCTTGGGCGTGAACTTGATCGCGTTGTCGATGACCGCGTCGAGGGCGCTGGAGAGGGTGACGGGGTCGGCCCAGGCGGTGGTGGGCGGACAACTCCCCACCAGCCGCACTCCCTTGGCCGTGGCGGTGGGTGTCCAGGCGGCGACCCGTTCGGCGGTGAGCTCCCCGATGTCGGTGATCCTGAGGTCCGCCTCGGTGTGCTCGGCGAGCGCGAGGTCGAGGAGGTCGTCGAGGACCTGGGCCAGCCTCTTGCCCTCCGTCTGCACGGAGGCGATCTCGGTGTTCCCCTCGGGAAGTTCGAAGGCGAGCAGCTCGATACGCAGCAGCAGGGCGGCGAGCGGATTCCTCAACTGGTGGGAGGCGTCGGCGACGAAGGCCCGCTGCTGCTCCAACACGTCCTCGACGTTGTCCGCCATTTCATTGAACGACCGTGCCAGCCGCCTGAGTTCGGGCGGCCCCCCGGCCACCGCCACCCGCGATTTGAGTCGCCCGGTGGCGATGTCGTGGGTGGTGGCGTCGAGGACCCGCACGGGCCTGAGCACCCAGCCGGTCAGCCGCAGTGCGGCGCCGACGGCCAGCAGCATGGCGGCGAGTTCGCCCGCGAAGATGACCAGCCAGCCGTGCAGGATCCGCGAACGCATCGGCCCGGTGGGCGAGTCGGTGACGACGACCGCGACGACGTCACCGTCCCGGATCACCGGCGAGGCGACGACCAGCCGGCCCCGCTGCCAGGGCCAGACCTGCTTGGGGTCCTGGCTTCGGCGGCTGAGCAGCGCCTCGCCGAACGCGTCGCGCACCTCACCCTCCCGGGGGAGGAACCATCCGCGCGGCGCGGTGGCCATGGGCACATCACCGTCGTAGAAGACACCGACACGAATGCCGTAGACCTTGTAGTAGCTGGCGAGTTCACTCTCCAGCGTCTCCAGGCGTTCGTCGGAGGCATCGGTGACGAACTGGGCGAGCGCGGCGAAGTGCGCGGTGTCGTCGATCCTGTCGACGACGACCTTCTGCTGCTGGGCGGAGGCGACACCGATGGCCAGCGGCACGCCCAGGGCCATCAGCACGGCGGCCATGAGGACGATGAGCAGCGGAAGAAGACGTGTACGCACGGCCCCGCCTACGCCCCGCGCCGAAGCCGCGAGCCCCACCACACGCGGGCCCCACTGCGCACGCTTCGACACCGCCGCGCCATGGCCACACGGTCGGCACCTTGGCCCCGGATGCGATCCACGCCAGCCCCCTGCCGCGGCAGGGCCGCACGGCACGCACAGACTTGGACAGCGCCCCGGTTCCGGACAGCAACCACACCCCGCCCCCGCCGCACCGCAACCACACGGCACACGCAGACGGGCGCGGTGCCCCGGTTCCGGATACCACCCAGACCCAGCCCCGGACGGCACGCACAGACTTGGACAGCACCCCGGTTCCGGACAGCAACCACACCCCGCCCCCGCCGCACCGCAACCACACGGCACACGCAGACGGGCACGGCGCCCGGGTTCCGGATATCAGCCACGCCCGGCCTCTGCCGCGTCACCGCCACACGGTCCACGCAGACGGGAACGGCGCCCCGGTTCCGGATACCGCCCACGCCCCGGCACCGCGAGACACTCTCGCCCGAACCGCCCCAGGCACCCGCGCCGAGCCGCCCAAGGCCGCCACCGAACACGTGGGCACCCTCGCCGCCGCACTCACCCGCGCCCACAGACACCGTCCCTCTCCTGCCTTGAATCCCTCACCCCGAGCCTCGCACAGCTCCGCGTCCCGCACCCCCATCCACAGCCTTCACTGCCGCCACTCAGCCACACCTTCACGCGGAGCCGTCACCGCGACGCCTCACGTCAGCCGTACTCCCCTCGACCCGTCCCTCGCGCCAGGTCGTACCCCGTTCTCGGCCCGCCCCTCCCCCCAGGTCATGCCCCCCACATCGCCCCGCCCCTCATCCCAGACCGTGTGCTCGACCCTCGACCCGCCCCTCATCCCAGACCGTGCGCCCGACCCTCGACCCAGCTCACACCCCGGACCTCAGCCGAAGCCTTCACCCAGGCCCCCACGCCAGACCACCGGCCGAAGCCTCACCCCAGCCCGGCCTCGCACCCCGCACCTTCACCCCAACGCCCCAACGCCCCAACGCCCCAACGCCCCAACGCCCCAACCAGGCCTTCCCATCGCACCCTCGCCCCAGCCCACCCACGCCGTCGCATCGCACTCCCGAGGCCCAACCCTTCGCGCCCCGAGCCACCGCTCCCAACCGCGCCGCGAACCCCCGGAGCCCAACCCCTCACACCCCCGGCGCCACCAACCGGTACCCCACTCCCCGCACCGTCTCGATCAGCGCCGGCATCCGCAGCTTCGCGCGCAGGGACGCCACATGTACCTCCAGCGTGCGACCGGTCCCCTCCCAGCTGGTGCGCCAGACCTCGCTGATGATCTGCTCGCGCCGGAAGACCACACCGGGCCGCTGGGCGAGCAGCGCCAGGAGGTCGAACTCCTTGCGGGTGAGCTGAACGACCGTGCCGTCGACGGTGACCTGACGGGTCGGCAGTTCGATGCGCACGGCGCCGAGAACCAGCGCGGCATCCCCGCCGCCCGACGCGTCCTCGTGGACGGTGCGCCGGCTGACGGCGTGGATGCGGGCGAGCAACTCCCCGGTGTCGTACGGCTTGACCACGTAGTCGTCGGCGCCGAGGTTGAGACCGTGGATGCGGGAGCGCACGTCGGAGCGGGCGGTGACCATGATCACCGGAGTGCTGGTGCGCTTGCGGATCTTGCCGCACACCTCGTAGCCGTCCTGGTCGGGCAGTCCGAGGTCCAGGAGCACGACGCCGAAGCCGTCCACCTCCGGCACGAGCGCCTGGAGGGCCTCCTCGCCGCTGCGGGCGTGCGTGACGTCGAAACCGTGCCGGGCGAGCACCGCGGACAGCGCGGCGGCCACGTGGTTGTCGTCCTCGACGAGGAGAAGTCTCACCCCGGCCCCCTTTGGTCCATCGGACGTACCATCTGAATATGTAGCGAACAGGTACAAATGTGCGTACGCACACGCGCGTGCGCACCGTGCAGTCATGCTGATGGATGAGGACGGCGTCAAGAGGGTTCCGGTTGCACCGCGGTTCCGTTACCCGGCCGGTATGCGCACTGTCGCAAGTGCTACGACACGTGTCCGATTGCTATCGGATCGTGATGCTCAGATTCCCCTCAATACTAATGACGCTGGTCGCATGGGGTAACTACTGTCCTCCGAAACCGAGGAGGACGGAGCCAGAGAGCGATGACCGAAGTATCGGTGGCCAAGGAAGATGTGGCCGGGACCGGCGAACTGGTCGTCCTGAAGAGCGTCAACAAGCACTTCGGCGCGTTGCACGTACTCCAGGACATCGACCTGACGATCGCCCGCGGCGAGGTCGTCGTGGTCATCGGACCCTCCGGGTCCGGCAAGTCCACCCTGTGCCGCACCATCAACCGCCTGGAGACGATCGACACGGGTTCGATCGCCATCGACGGCAAGCCGCTGCCCCAGGAGGGCAAGGAACTGGCCCGGCTGCGCGCCGACGTCGGAATGGTCTTCCAGTCCTTCAACCTCTTCGCGCACAAGACCGTGCTCGAGAACGTGATGCTGGGCCAGATCAAGGTCCGCAAGGCCGACAAGAAGCAGGCCGAGGAGAAGGCGCGCGCCCTGCTCGACCGGGTCGGCATCACCACACAGGCGGACAAGTACCCCGCCCAGCTGTCCGGCGGTCAGCAGCAGCGTGTCGCCATCGCCCGTGCCCTGGCGATGGACCCCAAGGTCATGCTCTTCGACGAGCCCACGTCGGCGCTCGACCCTGAGATGATCAACGAGGTGCTGGAGGTCATGCAGCAGCTCGCCCGCGACGGCATGACAATGATCGTCGTCACGCACGAAATGGGTTTCGCACGATCGGCTGCAAACCGCGTGGTGTTCATGGCGGACGGACGGATCGTCGAGGAGGCTGCGCCCGACCAGTTCTTCAGCAATCCGCGCAGCGACCGTGCCAAGGACTTCCTGTCGAAGATCCTGCACCACTGACGTGCCACCCGGATCGACCACCGACGGCTCTCATCTCTTCACCACCCAAAGGATGTTCACCATGAAGCTCCGCAAGGTCACCGCCGCCTCGGCCGCCGTTCTCGCCCTCGCCCTGTCCGCGACCGCCTGCGGCGGCGACAGCAAGGACGACAGCTCCGGCTCGGGTTCCAGCGGCGGTGGCGGCAAGATCAAGATCGGTATCAAGTACGACCAGCCCGGCCTCGGTCTGAAGGAGCCCGACGGCTCCTTCTCCGGTTTCGACGTGGACGTGGCGACGTACGTGGCCAAGCAGCTCGGTTACGAGCCCAATCAGATCGAGTTCGTCGAGACCAAGAGCGCCGACCGTGAGAACGCGCTCGCCCGTGACGACGTGAAGATCATCGCGGCCACCTACTCGATCAACGACGAGCGCAAGAAGAAGGTCGACTTCGCCGGCCCGTACCTGCTGGCCCACCAGGACCTGCTGGTCAAGAAGGACTCCAAGATCAGCGAGGCCACGGACCTCAACGGCGAGAAGCTGTGTTCCGTGACCGGCTCCACCTCGGCGCAGAACGTCCACGACGACTTCGCCCCGAAGGCCCAGCTGCGCGAGTACTCCGGCTACTCGGAGTGCATCGCCGGCCTGCAGAGCGGCGCCGTCGACGCGGTGACCACGGACGACTCGATCCTCGCGGGCTTCGCGGCCCAGGACAAGTACAAGGGCCAGTTCAAGCTCGCCGGCCTCAAGCTGAGCAACGAGAACTACGGCATCGGTGTGAAGAAGGGCGACACCGCGACCCTGAACAAGGTCAACGCCGCCCTGGAGAAGATGGTCAGCGACGGCTCCTGGCAGAAGGCGGTCGACGACAACTTCGGCCCCGCCGGCTACAAGAACGAGCCCGCCCCGAAGGTCGGCGTCATCGTCAAGTAACGCAGGGATCCACCGGCGCGCCGCCGCCCGCCGCGCTCAGGGCGGCGGCGCGCCGCGCCCCCTCCACCCACGGCCACACACCCGGAAGCGCGGGAGATCGTGTTCGACTTTCTTGAAGGTTACGACGTCCTCGGGGCGTTCTGGATGACGGTGAAACTCACCGCCCTCTCCGCCGTCGGCTCCCTGATCTGGGGCACCGTGCTGGCCGCGATGCGGGTCAGCCCGGTCCCACTGATGCGCGGATTCGGCACCGCCTACGTCAACATCGTCCGGAACATCCCCCTGACCGTCATCATCGTCTTCACCTCGCTCGGCCTCGCCGACATCTTCGGTGTGACGATGGGCGCGTCCGACGACTTCAAGGTCCAGGGCTTCCGGCTGGCGGTGCTCGGATTCGTCGCCTACACCGCGTCCTTCGTCTGCGAGGCGATCCGCTCCGGCATCAACACGGTGCCGCTCGGCCAGGCAGAGGCAGCCCGCGCGATCGGGCTGAACTTCAGCCAGACCCTGCGTCTCATCGTGCTGCCGCAGGCGTTCCGCTCGGTCATCGGGCCGCTGGCCAACGTGCTGATCGCGCTGACCAAGAACACCACCGTGGCGGCCGCGATCGGCGTGGCCGAGGCCGCGTATCTGATGAAGGAAATGATCGAGAACGAGGCCGAGACGCTGCTCATCGGCGCGGTCTTCGCCCTCGGTTTCGTGGTCCTGACCCTGCCGACCGGTCTGCTCCTCGGCTGGCTCAGCAAGCGCCTGGCGGTGAAGCGATGAGCTCGGTCCTCTACGACACTCCCGGCCCCCGCGCCAAGCGGCGCAACGTCCTCCTGTCGGTCGTCTTCACCGTTCTCCTCGCCCTCGTCCTGTGGTGGGTGTGGCAGACGATGGACGACAAGGGCCAGCTGAAGTGGAGCCTCTGGGAGCCCTTCACCACCAGCGAGGCCTGGACGACGTATCTACTGCCCGGTCTCGGTGACACCCTCAAGGCCGCGGCCATCTCCATGGTGATCGCCCTTCCACTGGGCGCGGTCTTCGGTATCGCCCGCATGTCCGAGCACGCCTGGGTACGGGGCGTGGCCGGCACGGTGGTCGAGTTCTTCCGGGCGATCCCGGTCCTGCTGCTGATGCTGTTCGCCAACGAGTTCTACGTCCGCTCCACGGACGTCTCCAGCGAACAGCGGCCCCTGTACGCCGTCGTCACCGGCCTGGTGCTCTACAACGCCTCGGTGCTCGCCGAGATCGTCCGCGCCGGTATTCTCTCGCTGCCCAAGGGACAGACGGAGGCGGCCTACGCGGTCGGCCTGCGCAAGGGCCAGACGATGACCAGCGTCCTGCTCCCGCAGGCGGTCACCGCGATGCTGCCGGCCATCGTCAGCCAGCTGGTCGTCATCGTGAAGGACACCGCGCTGGGCGGTGTGATGCTGGGCTTCACCGAGCTGCTCAACTCGCGCAGCACGCTGGCGGCCAACTACGCCAACGTCATCCCGAGCTTCATCGTCGTCGGCATCATCTACATCATCCTGAACTTCCTCCTCACCAGCTTCGCGGGCTGGCTGGAGCAGAGGCTGCGGCGCAGCAAGAAGAGCACGGGCGCGGTTCTCGGCGAGGACACGGTGGAGGTCAACCCGGCAGCGGTGGGCGGCACCTTCGGGACCGGTGGCGAGGGCGGCGGCCCGAGCGGATTCACCTTCACCGACAAGCCGCCCCGATGATCTGATGCGCAGTCAAGTGGCGTGACCCGTCCGCGCAGACGACACGGAGGGCAGTGGCATGATCGCCACTGCCCTCCGTCACTTGACGCAAGCACCGGCAATGGGTTGCATACGTTCTGTGATCGTGCACCCTGCCCCAACCTCCTGTTCTCATACATCTCCCGGCATTCCGCTGCGGGCAGGGGGCGCCGCGCCGTGGACCCGGTGATCATCGTCGGAGCGGGGCCCGTCGGGCTCACGCTCGCCCTGGCGCTGGCGCGTCAGGAGGTCCCCTCCGTGGTCCTCGACGAGGGTCCCGGCAAGGATGAACCCCGCCTGGCCCGGACTGCCGTACTGCACGAGGACACCGCCGCACTCATGTCGCGGCTGACCGGAGTGCCGGTCGCCGAGCTCGGTGTGCACTGGGCCGGATGGCGGTCGATGCGTCGCAAGCAGGTGATGCGCGAGGTCGACTTCGAGGACGCCGGAGATGCCCCCCTGCACCTCGCGCAGCACGTCCTGACCGGCGCCCTGCGCGCCGCCCTGGCCGAGCAGGGCCTGGTCAAGCTCATCACCGACAGCCGTCTCGACACGATCGAGCAGGAGCCCTCGGGCGTCACCGCCCACACCCGCGGTCCCAAAGGCACCTGGTGGCGCGGCAGTTACCTGGTCGGCTGCGACGGCGCGCGTTCCACCGTGCGCAAGCTCGAGGACATCCGCTTCCCGGGCCGTACGGCGGTCGAGCGCCACGCGGTCGCCGCCCTGCGCGCTGAACTCCCCTGGGAGGACCGGGCGTTGCTGCACCGGATGCCGCCGTGGCGGACGTCCGGCCCGTCCGCCGGGGAGATCACCGCCCGCCCGCTCCCCGAGGGCGTGTGGCGCCTGGACTGGCTGCTGCCGCCGGGCAAGGACCTGGTCACCCCCGAACTCCTTGTGGCCCGCGTCCGGGAGACCCTGGCCGGCTGGACGGGCGGCTCGACACCGCCGTACGAACTCCTCGACACCGGAGTCCACACCGTGCACCACCGGCTGGCCCGCCGCTGGCGCGCCGGCCGGGTCTTTCTCGCCGGGGACGCGGCGCACTGCCTCGGGGCGCTCGGCACGCAGGGTCTCGACGTGGGCCTCCAGGACGCCGACAACCTCGCCTGGAAGCTCGCCCTGGCCTGGCACCACGGGTCGCATGAGGCGCTTCTCGACAGCTACCAGACCGAGCGGCGCGCGGTCGTCGCCGGACGGCTGCGCGCCGCCGACCAGGCGCTACCGCTGCTGCGTGGCGGCGGGGGGCTGCGCGCCGTCGTCCCCGGCTCGGCCCGCGGGCACGACGCCCTGCTCACGGACGGTCACCTGGGGCGCGGCCCGCTCGGCGCGCCGGGGGCGTACGCCGACTCGCCCCTCGCACCCCGGCACCTCGAAGGGGAGGTGCCCGTCGACACCCTGCCGGGGTCCACGGTCGCGGATGTGCGGGTCACCGCGGAGGACGGCTCGTTCGTACGGCTGCGCGAGCGCCTGGGCCGCGGCGCACTGCTGGTCGTACTGGTCGCGCCGGGCACCGGAGTGTGGGAGCGCAAGCACTGGGTGACCGCCGGAATCATGCCCCGCCTGGCCGCGTCGGTGACCGCGCTGCCCCACCACGCCGAGCTCCTGGTCGCCGAGGAGTACCCGGGTGCGGCCCCGCACACGGTCCTTCTCGTACGGCCGGACGGTCACCTCGTCACAGCGCTGAGCGGAGTCCGCCCGGCCGACCTGTACTCGGCGGCCGAGACGGTGCTCGGCGGGCCGCCGGCGAAGGCCGAGGCGAGCGCGGGGGCCGGCTCGCGCTGACGTGCTCACCGTCACTGTGCGTCCACATAGTGACGGTGAGTTGAAACGCTCCGGGCCCTCATGGTGTACTCCGGATCGTGACCGACACCTGTGTGCGCCTGTGGCGGAGGGTCCATATGGACCTCGTCCGCTATGCGGGCTGCGTGTGTCGTCCGTCCTGCTGAATTCGCCTCTTCAACTTCCCCGCGTGCCGTGTCTGTGCGACGGCGCGCTCTCGCGAACTCTTCTCAGGACGGTGTCCGTGTCTGCCTCCCCCGCATTCCCCCCGGTGTCCTCCGTCGCGCCGCCCACCCAGGCCGACCTCCTCGACTTCGTACGGCGCACCGCCGCCGACGCCGAGCTGATCGAATCGCTCCCCCTCGACCCGGAGGGCCGCACCTGGGTGCGCCTGGAGGGGCCCGGCGGCAGCGAGGCCTGGCTGATCGGCTGGCCGCCCGGCACCGGCACCGGCTGGCACGACCACGCCGAGTCGGTCGGCGCCTTCACCATCGCCGCCGGAGAGCTCAAGGAGAACTCCCTCGCCGCCCGGCTGCCCGCCGACGGCTGGAAGACCCTCGAACTCTCCGAGGACGTGGACCGCGAGCGACGGCTGCCGGCCGGCAAGGGCCGCTCGTTCGGGCAGCACCACGTCCACGAGGTCCTCAACGAGTCCACCGAGGTCCACGCGGTCTCCGTGCACGCCTACTACCCGCCCCTCCCCCAGATCCGCCGCTACAGCCGCACGGGCCAGATCCTCCGGCTGGAGCACGTGGAGCGGCCGGAGGACTGGCAGTGAGCGCCCAGCCTGTCGGTCGTACGGCCGAACAGGCGCCCGGCATCGACGAGGTGCTGGAGCGGGTGCGCGCGGGCTACGAGCGGATCGGAGCCCAGGAGGCGTACGACGCCGCCCGGGCCGGTGAGGCCCTGCTGGTGGACATCCGTTACGCGGCCCTGCGCGAGCACGACGGGCTGATCCCGGGTGCCCTGGTCGTCGAGCGCAACGAACTGGAGTGGCGCCTCGACCCGCGGGGCAGCCACCGCCTCCCCGAGGCCACGGACCACGATCTGCGGGTCGTGGTGGTGTGCGACGAGGGGTACGCCTCCAGCCTGGCGGCGGAGTCCCTGCACCGACTGGGGCTGCGCCGGGCCACGGATCTGGTCGGCGGTTTCCAGGCCTGGCGGGCGGCGGGGCTGCCGGTCACCGCGCGGGCCGACGGGACGGCGGCTCCTGGACTGCCGGGACGTCAGCCGATACCGGGCGGGCAGTAGAGCGGGGCCGTGTCCGCGGTCCCCTCGGTGACCAAGGGCTGTTTGCGAACTTGTCGATGTCCTCGTCGCGCAGCGGGGCGACGGTGCCGGTGACGGCCCGCTCTCCCTGCTGCCCGTCGGGGAAACCCGGTCCTGGCCGGCCGGTGATACTTCGGGGAAACTCCCCCGCGTCAGAACCCCTCGTCGCCGAGGAACTCCGTCTCCTCGCCCTCCTCCTCCAGCGCCTGGCGGACCACCCGCAGGGCCATGCCCTCGGAGTAGCCCTTGCGGGCGAGCATGCCGGCGAGGCGGCGCAGGCGCTTGTCGCGGTCGAGGCCGCGCGTCGCGCGCAGCTTGCGGTCGACGAGTTCGCGGGCCGTCGCCTCCTCCTGGTCGGAGTCGAGCTGCGAGACGGCCGCGTCGATCAGCGTGGAGTCGACGCCCTTGGTCCGCAGTTCCTGGGCGAGCGCCCGCCGGGCGAGTCCCCGGCCGTGGTGCCGGGACTCCACCCAGGCATCCGCGAACGCGCTGTCGTTGATCAGTCCGACCTCCTCGAACCGCGACAGCACCTCCTCGGCGGCGTCGTCCGGGATCTCCCGCTTGCGCAGGGCGTCGGCGAGCTGCTTCCGCGTGCGCGGGGTCCCGGTGAGCAGGCGCAGGCAGATCGCCCGCGCCCGCTCCACCGGGTCCGCCGGAGGCTCCCCCTTCTCGGCCCTCGACAAGGAGGGGCCGCCTCCGTCCTCGCCGGGCGACTCCCCGAAGCCGCGGCGACGCTGTCGACGCCCACGGGAACCGCCCGGGGCTTGACCGCCTCGACGCGAGCTCCGGCCGAACGCCCCGGAACCACGCGCCGCCCCGTCACCGGACTCGTCGCTGCTCGGCCCACCATCGCCGTACGTCCCGCCGAGGTGGGACCGACCGGCGCCGTACGCCAGGTCGTGGCCGCCCGTCCCCTCGACGCCGTACGCCGCCGCGCGGCCGAATCCCCCGTCCGCGCCGCCCGTCGGCTCATCGCCGGTCCGCCCCATGCCGTACGACACCGAGCGGCCGTGTCCCCCGTCCGCACCGTCCCTGCCGCCGCCCGGCCCGGCAGAACCCCCGCCGCCCTTTCCGCTCCACCCTCGCGGAGCGTCCTCGTACTCGGCCCAGTCGGTTCGCCGTGTCACAGGATCAGCTCTTGGCGGCCGGAGCCTTGGCCTTCGTCGCCTTCGCAGCCGCCGAAGCCGGCGCCTTCGCGGCATCGTCGGCGGCAGCGGACACCGCGGCGTCCGCACCCGGCTCGACGGTCGGCTCCTGGGGCCGCACGCCGACGCCCAGCTTCTCCTTGATCTTCTTCTCGATCTCGTTGGCGAGGTCGGGGTTGTCCTTCAGGAAGTTGCGCGCGTTCTCCTTGCCCTGGCCGAGCTGGTCACCCTCGTACGTGTACCAGGCACCTGCCTTGCGGACGAAGCCGTTCTCCACGCCCATGTCGATCAGTCCGCCCTCACGGCTGATGCCCTGCCCGTAGAGGATGTCGAACTCGGCCTGCTTGAAGGGCGGCGCGACCTTGTTCTTGACGACCTTGACGCGGGTGCGGTTGCCGACCGCGTCCGTGCCGTCCTTCAGGGTCTCGATGCGACGGATGTCGAGCCGCACCGAGGCGTAGAACTTCAGCGCCCGGCCACCGGTCGTGGTCTCCGGGGAGCCGAACATCACGCCGATCTTCTCGCGGAGCTGGTTGATGAAGATCGCGGTGGTCTTGGACTGGTTGAGCGCGCTGGTGATCTTCCGCAGGGCCTGGCTCATCAGACGGGCCTGCAGACCGACGTGGCTGTCGCCCATCTCGCCCTCGATCTCCGCGCGCGGGACGAGCGCGGCGACGGAGTCGATGACGATGAGGTCGAGGGCGCCGGAGCGGACCAGCATGTCCACGATCTCCAGAGCCTGCTCGCCGTTGTCCGGCTGGGAGAGGATCAGGTTGTCGATGTCGACGCCGAGCTTCTTCGCGTACTCGGGGTCGAGGGCGTGCTCCGCGTCCACGAAGGCCACCTGGCCGCCGGCCTTCTGGGCGTTGGCCACCGCGTGCAGTGTCAGGGTCGTCTTACCGGAGGACTCCGGTCCGTACACCTCCACCACCCGGCCACGCGGCAGGCCGCCGACGCCGAGGGCGACGTCGAGTGCGGTCGACCCGGTGGGGATGACCTCGATGGGCTCGTTCGGCCGCTCGCCCAGGCGCATCACGGCACCCTTGCCGAACTGCCGTTCAATCTGTGCGAGCGCGGCGTCGAGCGCCTTCTCGCGGTCGGTTCCTGCCATGGGTTCCACCCGATTTGCTTGAGTCGATCGCTTCACGTCAAAGACGCTAACGCCTGCCACTGACAATGCGTCCCGACGCCCGTCCAGCCTGTGGATAACTAGGGCGCTTCTCCATGCAAACCATGCCGAAACGCCCGCCGTTGACTTCGCCGGAACTTCCATAAGAATGGATGTTCGATTTTCGTGTCAAGCGCACCACACGGCACCCGAGCCACTTCCTACGGCACGCTCCGACCGGCTTCCTCCGCCGCGCTCCGGCTACTTCCCGCGGCGTACTTCAGGTGTCTTCGGCGGTACGACGACCGGGCGGGCCGTTCTCGCGAGTCTGGTGCCATGGAGACCACGAGGAGCACCCCGGAGACCACCCGGAACGACACCGGCACGGCACGTTCCCCCGCCGTCGTCGCGACCCTGTCCGCACTGCTCTTGCCGGCCGCGTCCATCGCCGGTCAGATCGCGCCGGAGCGGACTATCCCATTGTCCCGCCCGGACTCGTCATCCCGCTCGTGGCGGCGGCCCTGCTGGTCTGGCGCACGAACCGATGGACGACCGGGCTCGCCCTCGGTGTGGGCCTGTTCATCGGCACGGGCGCGATCCTGACCCCGAACACCGGCGACCACCTCTCCTCGGGGGACACCGCGCTCATCGCCTCGACCTCAGCCGAACTCGTCGCCCTCGCCACCCTGGTGCTCGCCGGGGCCACGGCCACCCTGGCCCGGAAGGGAACACGGCGCTGATGGACCCGGTCCCGACGGAAGCGCCCGCGGTGCCGACACGAACCTCGGCGCCGCGGGCCGGCGGTGCACGCCGCGTGGAGCGTCTCTGCCACGCCACCGGTGTCCTCCTGGTCCTCTCCGGGCTCGCGCACCTGGTGGTGTTCGCCGTGGACGGCGGCCCCTGGGACGGGCCGGTCTCCTGGCGCAAGCCGGTGACGTTCGGGGTGTCCTTCGGGGTGACCCTGATCGCGGTCGCCTGGGTCACGTCGTATCTGCGCGTCGGCACCCGGCTGCGCACCCTGCTGCTCACGGTCTTCGCGGCCGACTGTGCGGTGGAGGTCGGCGGCATCACCCTCCAGGCGTGGCGCGGGGTGCCCTCGCACCTCGACATGGCGACACCCTTCGACACTGCGGTGTCCATGACGCTCGCGGTGGGCGGCGGCGTCCTGGTGGTGCTGCTGACGGTGTTCGCGGTCGTCTCCTTCCGCCACCGGCCCTCGGGCCCGGCGGGGATGGACCTCGCGGTGCGGTCCGGGTTCGCGATCCTGCTCGTCGCGCTCGCCTCGGGTGCCGCGATGATCGCGCGCGGTGTCGTCCTCACCCGCACCGGCCACCAGGAGGCGGCCTACCACTCGACCGCCCCGCTCAAGCCGCTGCACGGCGTGAGCCTGCACGCGGTCCTGGTCCTGCCCGCACTGGCCTGGCTGCTGTCCCGCACGCCCTGGAGCGAACCGCTGCGGCGACGGATCCTGTCCGCGGCGATCGGCTCCTACGTCACTGCCGTCGTCGGCGCCGGGGTGTGGGCCGCCCTCGCGTACTGAACCCGGCGCCCTCAGGACGAGTTGTCACCGTCGCCGGATTCCTGCGTTCCCGGCCGCCGCCGCTCCCACAGCGCACGCACGCGCGTGACCGGTGAGGGCCCCTCGCCCCGCTTCCGGTGCCCGTGGACGCGAGGGTCGTCGGTGACGGCGTACCGCTTCACGTACGCCCCCAGGAACGCCTGCAGCGTGGCGACCGCCGGGATGGCGATCAGGGCGCCGACCGCGCCGAGGAGGGCGGTGCCCGCGATGACCGAGCCGAAGGCGACCGCGGGGTGGATGTCGACGGTCTTCGAGGTCAGCTTGGGCTGCAGCACGTAGTTCTCGAACTGCTGGTAGATCACTACGAAGATCAGCACCCACAGCGCGTACCAGGGATTGACCGTGAAGGCGATCAGCATGGGCAAGGCGCCCGCGAGATAGGTGCCGATGGTCGGGATGAACTGCGAGACCAGGCCGACCCAGACGGCGAGCACGGGCGCGTACGGCACGTCCAGGGCCTGGAGCAGGACGAAGTGCGCGACTCCGGAGACGAGGGCCATCAGACCGCGCGAGTAGATGTAGCCGCCGGTCTTGTCCACGGCGATCTCCCAGGCGCGCAGCACCTCGGTCTGGCGGGCGGGCGGCAGGACGGAGCAGATCGCGCGGCGCAGCCGCGGGCCGTCCGCGGCGAAGTAGAACGAGAACAGCGCGACCGTCAGCAACTGGAAGAGGCCGCCGAGGACCTGGGCGGAGACGTCCAGGACGCCCGTGGCGCTGTTCTGCACGTAGTTGCGCAGCCAGTCGGAGCGCAGCAGCCCCTCCTGGACGTCCACCCGCTTCAGATCGGTGTGGAAGTGCCCGTTGATCCAGGCGATGACGGAGTCGAGGTAGTCCGGGAAGTCCTCGACGATCTTGATGATCTGGCCCGCGAGCATGGAACCGAGCAGCGTGACGAAGCCGGCGGCCACGATCAGCACCGCGAAGAAGACGAAGAAGGCCGCGAGCCCCCTGCGCATGCCGCGCGCCGCCATCTTGCTCACCGCGGGTTCGATGGCCAGGGCCAGGAAGAACGCGATGAGAATGTTGGTCAGCAGGCCTATCAGCTGGTGGAAGGCCCAGCTGCCGAGTTGGAACACGGCGATGAGGGCGAGCGCGAGCACCATGGCGCGCGGTAGCCAGCGCGGCATGCGGGCGTTCGGCCCGGCGCCGTCGGCCGGGGGCCGGGTGGGCGGCGTCGTGCCGAGCGGAGATGCGTGCTGGGCTGCCTGCCCGGACTCGTCTGTGGGTGCCACGGAGCAAGTCTCACCCACGCGACTGACAATCGGCTGCTGTCCTGCGATCTTCGTGACCGGTCAGTGCCTCTTTCGTGAGATGTTCACGCCCGGTCGGCACTTCTCCTCCGAATGTCCACGCGGTCTCAGTGCCGCTCGCCCGGAACGTTCATGACGGTGCAGACCACACGCCAGACGTCCTTGGCGTCCCAGCCGTTGTCCAGCGCCTCGTGCACCGTGCGCCCGCCAAGCTCCGTCATCACGTGATCGCGCGCGAAGGTGTCGGCGTACCCCGGACCGAAGTGTTCCGCCATCCGCTGCCAGAAGACCGTCAACCGCATGACTCCAGTATCCCGCCCCTGAGGGTGGGCCTCGGCCGGGGCCGCCTGCCGAGACCGCTTTCCGCCCTACGGTCTGACGCATGCCCGAAACAGGAGCTTCCCCACTCCCCCAGACGCCACCGGCGCACTCCCCGCTCTTCCGCGCCGAGCACCTCGTCTGGCTCACCGCGCGTGTGCTGGAACAGCGTCTGTTCGCGTACCACTTCCTGAACGCCGGCCCCGATCCGGTGGAGACGGCGCTGGAGGCCTACCGCAACGCGGACGGCGGGTACGGTCACGCGCTGGAGCCCGATCTGCGTGGCCCGGTCAGCCAGCCCCTGCACACCGGTCACGCCCTGCGGGTCCTGGACGCCGTCGGACGTTGCGGCGGACAGCGCGTGGAGCGTGTGTGCCGTTATCTCACCTCCGTGTCGACCCCGGACGGTGCCCTCCCGGCGGTCACTCCCGCCCAGCGCGGCTATCCGACGGCCCCCTCCCTGCCGGTCGTGGACGGCCCGCCGAGCGATCTGCTCACCACCGGTCCCGTGGTCGGTCTGCTGCACCGCAACGACGTGTGGCACGCCTGGCTGTTCCGGGCCACGGACTTCTGCTGGCAGGCGGTGGAGTCCCTCCAGGTGTCCCACCCGTACGAGATCCAGGCCGCCGTGACCTTCCTGGACTCCGTCCCCGACCGCCAGCGCGCGGAGGCGACCGCCGACCGCCTCGGCCGACTGGTGCGCGAGCAACGTCTGGCCGCCCTGGACCCCTCGAACCTCGACGCGTTCCCCGTCTCCCCCGGCTACGACCCGGGCGAGCACCACTTCCCGCACGACTACGCGAAGACGCCGGGCTCCCTCGCGCGCGCGTGGTTCACGGACGCCGAGATGTCCCGTTCGCTGGACCACCTCACGGCCGAGCAGCAGGAGGACGGCGGCTGGCCGATCCGCCGTCGCCTGTGGGCGCCGTCCACGGCCCTCGAAGCGCGCCCCATGGTGACGATCGAGGCCCTGCGCACATTGCGGGCATACGGCCGCGAAGTGGGCTGAGCCGCTACGACGGCTGCACCCACACGCGCGTGACGGCGGCCTCTCCTCGTCCCTACGCTCCGAACCTCCGCCGTCACGCCCCGCGGGCCTGCGCACCCGCCGTCACACCCTGATGGCCCGACCTCCGCCGGCCTGCGACCCCGCCCTCTCTCCCCGATGGCCTGCAACTCCGCCGTCCCACCTGATGGCCCGACCTCCGCCGTCACGCCTCCATGGCCTCCCCACCCGCCGTCACACCCCGACAGCCCACCCCCACGTCAGGCCCCAACATCCCGCGCCCCCGCCTTCACACCCCGATGACCCGACCTCCGCCAGCACACCCGCATGGCCCGAAGCCCCGCCTTTCACGCCCCCATGGCTCACACCCCCGCCCTCACGCCCCCATGGCCTCCGCACCCCCCGTCACGCCCCCCCCACCCCCCCCCCCCC
>NZ_JAVREZ010000041.1:0-22843 GCF_031845645.1 Streptomyces doebereineriae | reverse complement strand
GTTCGCGTGCCGGAGCTGCGGATTCGTTGATCACGCAGACCGCAACAGCTCCCGCAACATCCGCGCCAGAGCGTGGGAGTTGTGGAGATGCGGGGCCCAGTCAACGGCCCCTGCCCCGCCCCGGACATCTCGGGGTGGGACTGGACGCAAACGCAGCATCACCGCCAGTGATGCCCGTTGTGCAAGCCCGGCGCTTTAGCGCTGGGTAGTTGACTTTGGCCAGCTTGACCTCGTAGTCGTTGAGCACAGCCACTTTCTTCTGCGGCCACAGCTCGCCGAACTGCGCCAGCTTGTCGGCGAGATTGGCAGGGACAGCGGAATTGGACGTCGGGCATCCCTCCTCAAGGGCCGGGCAACCAGGAGCGACCCCTCAGGCCCTCCAACCGGCGTCACGAGCCTGCCGCGCCCGGGCTCTGCCAGTCTTGTACGTTCCTGACGTGGAGGCCGTCGGTCCCTGGGATCGCCGAGGTCTTCGACGCAGACTTCACGTGGGAGCTGATGTTCCTGGACGACGGCTCGGTCGACTTCACGGCGTCGGCTTCCGCAAGCGTGAGGCAGGGCGGGGTGGGGTGTGAAGGTCGTACCGTCGGACAACGCCGCCCGCCCTGCGCGCGATCGAGTACGGCCCCTGAGCGTCCGTGACCGTGACTGTGACCGCGATGGGTTTGCCACCTGACCCCTCCTCGCGAGCGCCTGCTTTCCGGGGACTTCGACTCGGTGCATGCGCGATCATGGCCGGATGGACGCTCGTTTCCTCGGCATCGCCCAGCTGGTCGACACCCCGTCCGTGGCGGTCGTGGTCGACGTCATGCGTGCTTTCACGGTGGCTGCCTGGGCCTTTGGCCTTTGCCCAGGGGGCGGAAAAGATCGCGCTTGCCGAGTCACTGGACGAGGCCCTGGCACTCAAGGACAGCCACCCGGACTGGGTGGCCCTCAAGGACGGCCCGCCGGCCCCTGGGTTCGACACCGTCAACTCGCCGGGCCTGCTGCGTTCCCTCGACCTCGGCGGACGGACCGTCGTGCAGAAGACCACGGCCGGCACGGTCGGCGCCCTCGCGGTCAAGGAGGCGTCGCTGGTGCTGTGCGCGAGCTTCGTCGTGGCGGGAGCGACGGCTCGACTCCTGCAGACCCGCAAGTGCGCCGATGTCACGTTCGTGGTGACCGGCGAGGATGGACAGGCCGATGAGGATCTGGCCTGCGCTCAGTACATCGCTCGGAGGGTCACCGGGGCCGGCACGGACGCAGCCGAGTTCCTCCGCCGGGCCGGCGAGTCACGCGCCGCCGCCGAGCTGACGGAGGGTGTGCGTGAAGGAGTCCATCCTGACGACGTCGCCCTCTGTCTAGAGCTCGACCGGTTCCCTTTCGCCATGGTGGCGACCTTGGAGGACTCACTCATGGTGCTGCGTCCATGCGCAGTGCCTTCGCCGACCGTCGAGGCTTCGATCTGACGGTGCGGTGGTGTGCATCATGATTGCCGTGCACGGACACGGGTTGGGCGGATGTCGGCAGTCCCGGGTCGGATGCGACCATGCCCGGCCGGCACCGGGTTATTCCTGCCAGCCCGCTGTCTCGGCGGTGCGTGCCTGCCACTGCCTCACCCCTGGTCCGTTCGGATCTCCTCGGTGGCAGAACTGCTCCAGCTCGGCGCATCTGGACAGCATGGCGGCCCGGCGAACCGGCCACGCGGGCACGGCCCCGCCGTAGGCGTTGAAGAAGTGGTCGAGTTCCTGGTGGTGCTCGGCGTGGTGCATCCGCACGATCCACTCGCACCAGGCCAGATCCTCGACCGCGTCGCCAACGTGGGCGAACTCCCAGTCGACCACGGCAGTGACCTTAAAGGACACCGGGTCCAAGAGCAGATTGTTGGGCCCGAAGTCCCCGTGGACGAGCACCTTGCCGGCATCGTGCGCGCCCGCCCCGAGGACGCTCGTCGCGGTCTCATGGATGCGACGCAGGAGCACCCCGCAGGCTTCCAGGACCCGCGCCGCGTGACCCGCCTCCACCAGTTCCTGTCCCGGCACACTAGCCACGAACCCGAGTGTGAGGTCCCGCCGTCCAGGCCACGCACCGGAGGTACCGGCAGCTTCCCCTGCAACCGGGTCAACAACGCGTACTCCCGCGCACGCCTGATCCCCGCATCGGGTCCCTCGTAGGTCTTCTCCACCACCGATCCGTCGCCGACCGTGCGGTTGGTGTAGCCGTGCTTCAACGGGCGCATCCACCGATCATCGTCCACGGCACCGCACTGCGCTTACATCAACCCCGACCTCATTCTCCGCATGAGCCGTATCGAGGTGACGAGTCTGGAACCGACTCCTTCATGGGCAGGATGATCACCATGGTCAACGCCCCGAGCCCCTTCCACCACCACCTCGTCGAACAACCGCGCCTGACCGACCTGGCCCTCGCTCCCGACGGCACCCGCCTCATCGCATCCGTCCAGACCCTCGACGACGAGGGCACGCGGTACGTGCCGGAGCTGTGGGAGGTGGATCCGGCGGGCGAGCGCGAGGCCCGTCTCGTGACCGGATCCGTCCCGGGCGACTCCGCCCCCACCTTCACTGCCGACGGCAGACTGCTGTTCCTCGCCGAACGTGGCCCGCACGAGCCGTCGGAAGCTGCCCTGTGGGCGCTGTCCGAGAAGGGTGAAGCCGAGCGGATCGTCCACCACCCGGGCGGTATGACCGCGTTCACCACCGCCCCTCGTGCGCCCACGCTCGCCTGGACAGCCGCTCTTCTGCCGGGCGCTGCGGATGCCGACACTCACGCCGCCCTGCTCCACGAGCGCCATCGGGCACGCGTCACCGCGGTCCTGTACGAGGCGACGCCCACCCGAGCCGGCGGTGTGGACCTCGGCCCCGCCGAACCGCACACCTTCGTCCATCGTGGCGATGCCCTGCCGGTCGACGCGGGCGGTCAAGGCCTCGCGGGTGCCGGGGACATGGCCCTCTCCCCGGACGGGCAGGTGGTCGCCTACACGCGGGCCCCGACGAGCACTGCCCCGGACACGAACGTGGTGGTGATCGCCGACGCGGTAACCGGCATGGAGCGTCGCACCTTCTCTCTGCCGGGCCACCAGTACCACCGCCCTGTCTTCAGCGCCGACGGCACGCGCCTGATCTGCCAACGCCAGCGGGAGGAGACGTACGACATGGAGTGGCGGGTCACCCTCGTCGCCCTTGACCTCGGATCCGGCGAAGAGACGGACCTTCTGCCGGACTTCGACAACTGGCCCTGGCCGGGACGGGCGATACCCTCTCCGGTTGCCGGGGACGCCACACTGTGGTTCACCG
Source organism: Streptomyces doebereineriae (assembly GCF_031845645.1). Taxonomy (NCBI): domain Bacteria; kingdom Bacillati; phylum Actinomycetota; class Actinomycetes; order Kitasatosporales; family Streptomycetaceae; genus Streptomyces; species Streptomyces doebereineriae. The sequence continues at coordinate 19,550 of NZ_JAVREZ010000041.1, read as the reverse complement.
GCGACGAGCGGGGCCACTGCCCGGTCTTCCGCCGTGACCCGGACGGCACAGTCACCCGCCTCACCGCTTCCGGCGCGTACTCCTCCCTCTGCGTGACGCCGGACGGGTCCATCCTCTACGCCCTGCGCAGCGCGCTCGACAGTCCGCCCCAGGTAGCCCGCCTGGACGCCACCAAGCCCGATCAGCAGCCCACCTTCCTCAGGGCACCGGGCGAGCTCGGCCCCCTCCCCGGCACGCTGACCGAGGTGTACACGACCGCGGACGACGGCTTCGCACTCCGCGCCTGGCTGATCCTGCCCGAGGGCGCCGGGCCCGACGACCCGTCACCGCTCCTCGTCGAGGCGCACGGCGGACCCCAGTCGTCCTGGAGCGGCTGGCCCTGGCAGTGGAACCCGTGGCCTTTCGTGGCCCGCGGCTACGCCGTACTTCTGCCCGATCCTGCGCTGTCCACCGGATACGGGCAGCAGATGCAGGCACGCGGACGCGGCCAGTACGGCGGTCGGCCCTACCGCGACGTGATCGCCCTGACCGACGCCGCGTTGGCCCGCGCCGACCTCGACGCGGGCCGAACGGCCCTTGCCGGCTGGTCCTTCGGCGGCTACCTCGCGGGCCGCGCCGCGACCCTCACCGACCGCTTCAGAGCAGTCGTCTCACACGCCGGGATGTGGAACCTGGAGGCCTTCCAGAGCGACACCGACATGCACACGTACTTCCGGAAGATCTACGGCGACCCGCGCACCCGGCGCGAACGCTACGAGGCCGACTCACCCCACCTCGACGCGGAGAACCTGACGACACCGATGCTGATCGTGCACGGCGGCAAGGACTACAGGGTCCCGGTGGGCCAGCCCCTGGCCCTCCACCACGACCTCCAACGCCAGGGTGTACCCGCCAAGTTGCTGTACTTTCCGGACGAGAGCCACGGCATCGGAGCCCCGAACCACCTGCGCCTCGTGTACGAGACCGCCCTGAACTTCCTCGACCACCACGTCCTCGGCGAGAAGTGGAGGCGGCCGGGGCTCCTGTGACGTCGGTCGATCACGAGGACGGCTCGGGCGTCAGTGGGTGGGGATGCCCAGATCCGTGGCGACCGAGTCCGCGCGGACGAAGACGGACACCGGGAACTGCTCGTCGCAGTACTTGTTGCCGGACGACACGATTCCCACCACTTTGCCGCCGCTGATCAGCGGCCCGCCGGAGTCTCCTGGGCAGATGCTGTCGGTGGTGCCGGGGCGGGGCATGCCGCACAGCATCGCGGCGGGGTCGGTCTCGGGGTCGGTGTACGGCCGGCAGTCGGCGACGGGGGAGAGGACGAGCGTGGTCTGCTTGAGCCGGGTTCCGTTGATGCCGGGCCCGGTGCGTCCCCAGCCGAGCGCGGTGGCCTTCCGGCCCTCGGCCACCAGCTTGCCGTCCCTGGGGCCGGCCACCGGGATCGTCCGGTACGGCATCGGCCGGTCCAGGGTGAGGACCGCGGCGTCGTAGGCGTAACCGGGCGCGCCGTAACGCGAGTCCAGCCGGGCCGAGGTGACCTCGCGCACCGTGCCGTCGGTGCCGTCCACCTGGGTGCGGCCGCCGATGACCCGCAGCGTGGACACATCACCGGCGCTCTCCACGCAGTGGCCGGCCGTGAGCACCTTCGTGGGCGCGACGAGCGTGCCACCGCAGAACTGCCGGCCGTTGAACTCGATCAACATGGCGTACGGCCGGGCCTTCGTGGTGGCCGGACCGCCACCCTTGATCGCGGAGGCCGGAGCGGCGGTGGACCAGAGCGCGGCCGCGGCGAGCACGGCCGTGGTGACGCCGGCGGCCGTGCGCGTTCCGGGACGAGTGGATCTGGCGGCGCGGATATGCATCGCGGTTTCCCCCTGGACTGCTTGGCGCGGGACGTGGATCGGCCCCGCGTGTGTGGTCGGTGGGGAGGACGAGCGTCAGGGGCGCCTTGGTTTCGAAGAACGCGGCCGGCGGGAGCCCTCGAGCCCTGTGCGGCAGTCTCAGTCGAAGAGGATGTGCCGCAGCATCCGCGCGAGATGCGCGGTGAGTTGTTCCGGCGGCATCGAGGCGAGCGGGTCGGTTCGCGCGATGTACCGGCTGAAGGCGACCCCGATCATCAGGGACCCCACGAGCGCCACCCGGGCGTCCAGGTCGTCGTCCCGAGCCGCCGTCCCGTCGGGGGAGAGCACGGACCGGTAGACGGCGGCACTGTGCTCCTGCATCGCGGACAGGAGGTCGGCGGCAGCGCGTTCGTCAGACGCGGCACTCCGTACGAGGGCGACGAGCGGGTCGCCCACGGCGTCGGTCTCCATCCGCCGTACGAAGGCGTCGGCGATCCGGTCGGGCAGTGTCGCCGGGTCCCCGGCCGCCACCTGCTCCAGATCACGATTACCCGGAACCGCCGCGAGGAAGAGCCGTTCCTTCGACGAGAAGTGGCGTGTGATCAGACCGTGGGTGACACCGGCCCGGCCTGCGATGTCCCTGAGGGTGGTGCGGGCGTAACCGCGCTCGCCGAAGGCGTGGCGTGCCGCGTCCAGGATCGCCGCCCGGTGTCCCTCGGGGTCCCGCCGGCGCCTGCGCGGCGGACTCCCCGGCTCTTCGCTGCCTTTCGCGGCGCCCTCTGCCATGTGATCACTGTACTTCCGGCCCGGGCGTCGCGGACCTGCGCGGCTATAGTTAATATCCAAGTGGATATTAAGAGTTGGGTACGCCCAACCGGCAGCTGAAGGACGGTCACCGTATGACCAGCACACTCGTCGTAGGCGGCAGCGGCGGATTGGGCGCAGTGATCGCCCGGCACTTCGCCGACCGCGGCGATGACGTCGTCGTCACCAGCAGGGACAAGGCGCGGGCGGAGGCCACCGCCGCCCGGATCGGCCCCGGCACGCGGGGGCTGGCCGTCGACCTCGGCCAACCGGAGACGATCGGTGCCGCGTTGGCGGACGTGACCGAGGTCGACCACGTCGTCATCACCGCGGTCGGTCAGGCGGCGAACTCGCTGGCGCAGTTCAACGTCACTGATGCCGTGGCGGCGGTGACCATGAAGCTCGTCGGCTACGCCGAGACCGTCCGTGTGCTGCGCGAGCGCTTCAACCCCGGTGCCTCCGTCGTTCTCTTCGGCGGGCTCGCCAAGGAACGCCCGTACCCCGGCTCCACCGTCGTCAGCACCTTCAACGCCGGTATCACCGGCCTGGTGCGGACGCTCGCCGTGGAGATCGCCCCCCATCGCGTCAACGCCCTGCACCCCGGCCTGATCGGCGACAGCCCGAAGTGGCGCGACGTTCCCGAGCCGCCACACTCCGCCCAGACACCGATCGGACGGCTGGTGACCATGGCCGAGATCGCCGACGCCACCGAGTTCCTGCTCCGCAACACCGGCGTCAACGCCCACGACCTGCACATGGACGGTGGCCTCCTCGCCACCTGACCCGCGCTCGCGGGAGCCTCAGTCGTGCGACGCGGGCCGCAACCGCAGCGTCAGGATCTGGAACGGCCGCAGCGTCAACCGGACGGCATCCGCCAGTTGTTGGTGGCTCGACGGGTCGTCCAAGGGGCGTTCCAGCAGGTCGGTCACGAGGGAGGAGGCCAGCGGGAAGCCGGTGGTGAGTGTGGCCGCGGCCCGGGTGCCCCGGGACTCATAGAGCCGTACGACGACGTCCCCGCTGCGGTCGTCGGCGAGCTTGACCGCCTCCAGGATCACGCCCTCGTGGTCCACCGACACCAGCGGGGCGACCGTCGCACTGCCCGGCACCGCACGCTCGGGCAGGTTGAAGCGGTACCCCTCGCGCCTCGCGTCGGTGACGTCGGCGCCGATCACCAGCGCGTACCCGAGCCGGTGGGTGCCCTGGTCCTGGTCCGGGTCGGGAAAGCGGGCGGCGCGCAGCAGGGAGAGGCGGACCGTGGTGGTCGTACCGCCGTCGGAGCGCACGTCACGGGTGACGTCGTGGCCGTAGGAGGAGTCGTTGACCAGGGCGACTCCCCAATCGGGCTCGCCGACGTGCACGAAACGGTGGGCGCACGTCTCGAACTTGGCCGCGTCCCAGCTGGTGTTGGTGTGCGTGGGCCGCTCGACGTGTCCGAAGGGGATCTCGGCGGTCGAGTGGGCGGCCCGTACGTCCAGCGGGAAGGCCGCCTTGAGGAACTTCTCCCGCTCGTGCCAGTCGACAACCGTGTCGATCACCAGCCCGCGGGACCCGGCCGGCAACGTCAGGGTCTGGTCGATCCTCGACGCGCCGAAGACCCGGACCACCCGGACACCGTCGGCGGTCGCCGTGACCGACTCGGCATCGGTGAGGTCGCGCACGGTGTTGCGGTAGAAGACGTCGACATCCCAGGCGTCCCACTGGTTGGGGAAGTCCTGGTGCAACTGGAGCAGGTTGCCGACCGCCCCGGGAGCCAGCGCCTCCCGTCCCGCGGTGTGGTCGTATGCGGAGGTGATCAGACCGCGGGCGTCCACCACGACGCGCACCAGACCGTTGTCGAGGACGAACCCGTCCCCGTCCGGGGCCGGCGGCACCGGCACGTCGACGGCCTCGGGGCGCGGGCCGGCGCCGAACGCCGCGACACCGCCCCGCGAGTGCGGCGCGGAGTTGAAGACCACCGTGCCTCCAGCCGCCGTGCCTTCAGGATCTCCGGCCAACGCCCCCTGAGCGGCGCCGATCAGCTCCTCCAGTTCCCGGGCCACGGCCGCGTACGTCTCCTCCGCCTCCCGGTGCACCCAGGCGATCGACGTCCCGGGCAGGATGTCGTGGAACTGGTGGAGCAGCACCGTCTTCCACAGCCGGTCCAGGGCGTCGTACGGATACGGCTGCCCGTGCCGTACGGCCGCGGTCGCCGCCCACAACTCCGCCTCGCGCAGCAGGTGTTCGCTGCGCCGGTTGCCCTGCTTGGTGGCGAGCTGGCTGGTCAGCGTGCCGCGATGGAACTCCAGGTAGAGCTCCCCGGACCACACCGGTGCGCCGCCGTTGGCCTCGTACTCGTCGTGCGCGCGCCGGAAGAAGTCGACCGGTCCCTCCATCTCGATGCGCGCCGATCCCTCCAGGTCCCTGAGCCGGTCGGCGCGCGCCAGCATCTCGCGCGTGGGGCCGCCACCGCCGTCGCCGTAGCCGAAGGGGATGAGGGAGTGGCCGGCGCCGGCCTTGTCCTGGAAGTTCCGCACGCTGTGAGCGACGTCGGCGCCGGACAGGTCGCCGTTGTAGCTGTCGACGGGCGGGAAGTGGCTGAAGATCCGGGTGCCGTCGATGCCCTCCCACCAGAACGTGTGGTGCGGGAACTTGTTGGTGGTGTTCCAGGACATCTTCTGGGTCAGGAACCACTTCACCCCGGCCAGCTTCATCAGCTGCGGCAGGGCCGCGTTGTAGCCGAAGGTGTCCGGCAGCCACATCTCCTCGGTCTCGACGCCGAACTCCTCCAGGAAGAACCGCTTTCCGTGGACGAACTGGCGCACCAGGGCCTCGCCGCCGCTGATGTTGGTGTCGGGCTCCACCCACAGGCTGCCGGTCGGCAGGAACTGCCCGGTCTTCGCCTTCTCCTGCGCTCGTGCGTACACCTCTGGGCGGTGCTCCTTCAGCCAGGCGAGTTGCTGCGCCTGGGACATCACGAACTTGAACTCCGGGTGGTCGTCCATGAGGTGGGTGACGTTGGAGACCGTCCGGGCCACCTTGCGCACGGTCTCGCGCAGCGGCCACAGCCAGGCGGTGTCGATGTGCGCGTGCCCCACCGCCGAGATCCGGTGCGCGCTCGCGTGCGCAGGCGATGCGAGCACGGGTGCGAGGACCGCCCGCGCGGCGGCCGCGCCACCGCTGATGTTCTGCAGGTCGAGTTCGTCCAGTGCGAGTTCGACCGCCCGAAGGATCTGCCACCGGCGCGGGGTGTCGGGGGACAGCTCGGGCATCAGCTGTTGCAACACCTCCAGATCCTGGACGAGTTCGTGGACCTCCCGGTCGAACACGGCGAGGTCCAGACGCCGTAGCCGGTAAAGGGGCTCGCCGGGGTCCGCGGCCGGATCTCCCAGCCACGGCGCCCGGCCGCCCACCGACGTGGGGCCGAAGGTGAGCTCGCCCGGAGCGGTGTGCATGACGACCGGGTTGGCGGCGGCCTCGACGTAGGCGGCGAACTCCTCGCCGCCTGCGGCCCGTTCGGTCACCGGCAGCCAGGTGTTGCGCGGGTTGAGTGCCTTCACCGCGGTGCCGTCCGGCCGGTAGACCAACCCCTCGGCGGAGAATCCCGCGGAGTGGGTGGCGAACCCGAGATCGAGTACGGCCTCGACCGTCTCGCCGGCCCAGTCCGCCGGGATCGTCCCGCTGACCTTGAACCAGCTCGTGGACCAGGCGGGCCCCCACCAGTCGCCGACCCGGGCCGGCCGGTACGGAGCGGTCAGGCCCTCGGCGACCGGGACCGGCTCGCCGGGGACGTTCCAGATCTCCACGTGGAGAGGGACCGACCGGGCATGGACGGCGGGCCGTATCCGCTCGTTGAGCACGCGGGCCAGCCGCTGTTCGGTGACTTCACGGTCGTTGTGCATGAGGTGTCCGTCTCCGTGCGAAGTACTACGAGGTGGGGGGAACGAGCCCGGGTCAGCCCTTGAGCGCGCCGCCGAGCGCGAAGCCGCCGCCGAGTTTGCGGGCCAGCAGCAGGTAGAGCATCACCACGGGCAGCGAATAGAGGAGCGAGAACGCCGACAACTGCCCGTACTGCGTCTGGTCGTGGGCGGAGAGGAAGGTGAACACGCTGACGGACGCGGGGAGTTTCTCCGGGGACAGCAGCAGGATGAAGGGGACGAAGAAGTTCCCCCACATGCCGATGAACGTGAAGATGGTGACCACGACGACACCCGGCCGCATCAGCGGCAGCACCACCCGCCACAGCACCTGCATGGTGTTCGCGCCGTCGATACGGGCGGCCTCCTCCAGGACGATCGGGACGCCGTCCATGAAGTTCTTCATCAGCCAGATCCCGAACGGCAGCGCGGACGCGGCCAGGAACAGGGTCGTGCCCGGCATCGAGTCGATCAGGTTCACCTGCACGAACATGCTGTACACGGGGATCATCACGGCGGTGATGGGCAGCCCGGTGGAGAACAGGATCGTGTAGAGGAACGGTCGGCGCACCCGGGACCGGTAGCGCGAGAGCGGGTAGGCGCACAGGACCGAAGCCACCACGGTCACCGCCGTGCCGAAGCCGCACAGCAGCAGACTGTTGAGCATCGGCCGGTAGGTGGTGTCGACGTTGAGAACCGCGTCGAAGTTGTCGAGCGTCAGCGCCGAAGGCCACTTGAGCCGGAAGGAGTTGGTGTCGCTCACCGAGGCGAGCACCATCCACAGCAGCGGCAGGATGTACAGGACCGACACGGCGATCAGGACGAGGTTGATCGCGAGGCGACCGGGACGCACGCGGCGCGGAGACCGCGCGGCGGGTGCCGGGACCGTCTTCGAGACGGGCGGGGCGGGGGGAGTGGCGACGGCGGCCATCAGTCGTCCTCCAGTTTCAGCAGCCGGATGTACACGACGGAGAAGAGGGCCCCGACCACCAGCAGGACGAGGGCGATGGCGGTGCCGTAGCCGATGAGGCTGTTCTGGAAGGCCTGTTGGTACATGAAGATCGGCAGTGTCTCGCTCTTGTTGCCGGGGCCGCCGCGGGTCATGGTGTAGATCAGCCCGAAGACGGAGAGCGTCTGGAGCGTGATCAGCATCAGGTTGGTCAGGATCGAGGGCCTGATGACCGGCAGCACGACCCGCCACAGCCGCTGCCAGGGGCCCGCGCCGTCCATCTCGGCGGCCTCCACCAGCTCCTGCGGTACGTCGTTGATGGCGGCGGTGAAGACCATCAGCGAGAAGGCGGTGCCGCGCCACACGTTGGCCAGGCACACCGCGAGGATCGGCATCGTGTAGAGCCAGTTCTGGTCCGGCAGATGCACCGCGTCCAGAAGCGAGTTGAGTGAGCCCTGGTCGTAGAAGAAGGCGTACATCAGATAGCCGGCGACCACCTCGGGCAGCACCCACGCGGCGATGACCACGCCGTTGACGAGTGCCCGTACCGGCTGGGTGGCCTTCTGCATCAGGACCGCGAGCGCGAGCCCGAGGGTGTTCTGGCCGATCACCGCGGAGCCGACCACGAACAGCAGGGTCAGCCACATCGCGTTGAGGAAGTCGGTGTCCTTGAACGCCCTGGTGAAGTTGTCGAAGCCGACGAAGTTGGTGCCGGCGGCACCGGTGAGCTGCATGTCGGTGAACGCGTAGTACACGCAGTACGCGATCGGACCGGCCAGGAAGACGGCCAGCAGGACCACGGCCGGGACCGTGGGCAGACCGCGCAGCAGCGAGCGGGCGGGCGCCCCGCGGGACCGGCGGGGGTGACCGCCGGTCCCGTGAGGCGCCGGGGCGAGGGTGGTCACGAAGTGCCCTCCGCGGTCTTGTCGTCGCCCACCGCCGCCTTGACATCGTTATCGAAGGTCGAGGCGGCCTTGTCGACGGAGGCCTGACCGGTCGTCACGGACTCCATCGCCTTCTGGATCGCGGTCGAGACCTGGTTGTACTCGGGCAGCCCGGGCCGGTAGTGGGTGTCGGCGACCAGCTCCGTGAAGAACTTGTTGGTCGGCACCGAGTTCAGGTACGCCGGGTCCGACGCGACGTCCGTGCGCACCGCGATGTTCGCGTTCGTCGCGTTCCACTTGGCGGCGTTGGTCTTCGTCTGGAGTGTGGTCGACAGGAACTTCCAGGCCAGGTCGGGGTTCTTGGCCTTCGCCGGGATCGACCAGGCCCAGCCGCCCGACATGCTCGTACTGCCGGGCGCCTGACCGTTCTGGGTCGGCATCGCCGCGGTGCCCATCACCGACTGCCACTCGTTCCACGGCTTGGCCGCCGCCGAACTCCAGTTGTTGGGCATCCAGGAGCCGTCGATGTCGATCGCCAGCTTGCCCTCGGGAATGAGCTCGGTGCCCACGGCGGTCCCGAAGTTGGCGCCCAGCGCCTGCTCCTTGGCCGGACCGAGCCCCTCGCCGTACACGGTGTGAACGAAGTCCAGTGCGTCCTTGAAGCCCTGGCTGCCCACGACCCACTTCTTCTGCGAGGCGTCGTAGAGCGACTTGTCGCCGGCCGGGGTGCCGTACAGGAGCATCTCGAAGCCCTGCATGGAGGAGGCCTCGCCGCCCGCCTGCCCGGTGTAGAGGTTCAGCGGGGTGACGCCGGGCAGCTTCGCCTTGATCTTCTTGGCGGCGGCGATCACGTCGGCCCAGGTCTTCGGCTGCCAGGGCACGGGGATTCCGGCCTTCTGGAGGAGCTGCTTGTTGTACCAGATCCCGCGGGTGTCGGTGTCGTCCGGTACGGCATAGGTCTTGCCGTCGGAGGCTCCGGTCACCGCGCCCTTGGCGGCCTTGGCGTACTGCGACCAGTCGGCCCACTTGGCGGTGTAGGTGTCCAGCGGCTTGAGGTAACCGCCCGCGATGTCGGAGTTGATGAGCGCGGTGTCCTCGTAGACCAGGTCGGGCGCGGTCGCGGGGGAGCGCATCATGAGCTGGAGCTTGGTGTAGTAGTCGTTCTCGGAGGCGGTCACCGGCACGAGGGTCACCTTGGTGCCCGGGTTGGCCTTGGTGAACTCCTTCACCATCGAGGCGAGGAAGTTGGCCTGGATCTTGTTGGTGCTGTCCAGGTTCTGCCAGTAGACGACCTTGATGGATTTGGCCGAGCTGCCTGACGAGCCCGAACCGCAGCCGGTGGCGGCCAGGGCGGTGGCGGCGGTGAAGGCCGCGGCGGTGACGATTCTCGAGCGCACAGTGGTTCCTCCGGGACGCGAAACCTGAGGGAAAGCCGCGAGTTTTCGGGCCTGGAGGCCAGCCGGGACGACGCGCCATACTCTGCGCCACCCTGCGCTGATCGGCCTCGATGGCCGGAATTTGATGGGCGTCAGCTAAATCCATTTGATGGATGAAGTCAATGCTTCGAGTATGTAAACTTTCGCCCTGGGAGTGCGGGGGCGGCGGATGCGAGGGGACCAGGTGACCGACAGGTGACGATGCTCAGCGGGACGAACCTGCCGCGGGTCGGCGGCTACAACCAGGCCGTCGTCCTGGACGCGATCCGCACCACGGGACAGGTGAGCCGGGTCGAGCTGGCCGCCCTCACCGGCCTGACCAACCAGACCGTCTCCAACGTCGTCCGCAAGCTCCTCGACGCGGGCCTCGTGGCCGAATCCGGCCAGGCCCCCTCCAGCGGCGGCAAGCGCCGCACCCTGCTGACCATCCGGGCCGACGGGGCGTGTGCGGTCGGCGTCCACCTCGACCCCGATGCCGCGGTCATCGTGGTGGTCGACCTGGCCGGCGAGGTGATCGGCAGCCGACGGCTGCGGCTCACCGACCCGGGCGACCCGGCCGACGTGGTGGACCGCATAGCGCGCACCACCGGGCGCCTCCTCGACCGCAGCGCCGTGGACCGCACCCGCCTGCTCGGCCTCGGCATCGCCGCGCCCGGGCCCCTCGACGGCAGCACCGGCGCCGTGGTCTCCCCGCCGAACTTCCCCGGCTGGGGCCGCGTCCCCCTCGCGGAGATGTTCGCCGACGCCACCGGCCTGCCCGTCGCCCTCGACAACGACGCCACCGCCGCAGCCATCGGCGAGCGCTGGATCGGCGGCGCGGACCGGGCGGGCAGCTTCCTGTTCATCTACCTCGGCACGGGCGTCGGCGCCGGCATCGTCCTCAACAACACGGTCCTGCACGGCGATTCGGGCAACGCCGGCGAGTTCGGCCACATGGCCGTGGAACCTGGGGACCGTGTCTGCCACTGCGGTGCGATGGACTGCCTCGGCCCGTATGTCAGCCCGGCCGCGATCATCGACGACCTGCTGCGCCTGCACGGCCGAACTGCCGCCGACCGCATCGGTCTCACCGGTACGCCCGACTCCGTGCACCACGACTGGAAGGCCCTGCGCCGGGCGGCCCGCACGGACGATCCCGACGCCTGTGATGTCGTACGGCGTGCCGCCCGCCGTATCGGCGAGGCCGCGCGCGGCGCTGCCAGCCTCCTCGACGTCAGCCGGGTCGTCCTCGGCGGCGAGGCGCTGCGCGGCATCGAGCCGATCATCCGCGAGGAGGTCGAGGCCGCCGTCAACCGCACGTCCGTCGCCCGTACGATCCGCACGGTCGCCGTCGAGCAGAGCGTGATCGGCGAGACGGTGGGCGCGGTGGGGGCGGCGTCGCTGGTGCTGCACGGGAACTATGCGCCGGGGTGGCGGATGCTGACGGATGTGCCGGGCTGAAATGGGGGCGGGGCGCGAGGAGTTGGGGGATGCGCTGACGTCCCGCGTCCGAAGTCCGGGTCAGCCCCGGGATTCCGGGTCCTGGGCTTCGTAAGGCCAGACATCGTCCGGGAAGACTCGCGCGAACCAATGGGGCTGGACGTCCCGAAGCCGCAGCGTGCGCCAGCGGCGTGGGTCGGCGGGTTCCGGGACCGCGACCTCGACGTCTGGGCCGTAGGCGAAGAGCCGCTCCTGGCAGACACCGCAGGGCGTCAGGATCCAGTACCCGCGATCCTTGTCGCCGGCGGTCACGCACACGGAGGCCACCACGCGCCGCCCCAGCTTGAAGGCCTCACAGATGGCGCCCGTCTCGTGGCAAAGGCCCACGGTGGCGGGCCAGCCCGATGGCGGCGTCCACGAGTTCCTGATCAACAGCCATGCAGGAAACGTACATCCGGCGGACCCGTCCACGCTCAAGTCGGCCTGGTGCGTAGGCACTAGGACACGGGAGTGGGTGGTCCGGGTGCACCAGGGGAAGACGGCGGCGCAGGACGATGCCCGGCGGGGCGCCGGAAGGAAGGGTCGGAGGCGTGCGGATCCCGCGCATTCCCCCTGCCTAGCGGCGTCTGGAGTGATCAACAGGTGGCTACTTTTCTTTACCGGATCGGACGGTGGGCCTTCCGTCGGCGCCGTCTCGTGGGTGGGCTGTGGCTGGGTGCCCTGCTGCTGGCCGTCGCCGCCGCAGCCATGGCGCCGGCCGGGGAGGAAGAGGACCTCTCCATGCCCGGCACCGAGTCGCAGAAGGCGTTCGACCTGCTGGACGAGCGCTTCCCGCAGAGCAACTCCCAGGGCGCCGAGGCCCGCTTGGTGTTCCGGGCCCCGGACGGGCAACGAGTGACGGCCAGGGAGAACAAGGCGGCCGTCGAGGACGCGCTCGGCTCGCTGGACGGGGGCGGTCAGGTCGCGTCGACCACCGACCCCTATACGACCGGCGCGGTCAGCGAGGACGGCACCATCGCCTACTCCACGATCACCTACACCGCGGACGCCGTCGACCTGACCGGGTCGACGAAGAGCGCCCTCGAGGACGCGGCGAGCCAGGCCCGGGACGCGGGGCTGACCGTGGAGATCGGCGGTTCGGCCCTGGATGCGGAAGAGGAACTGGGCGGTACGACGGAGCTCATCGGCGTGGCGGTGGCGGCAGTGGTGCTGGTCCTCGCCCTCGGGTCGCTGGTCGCGGCCGGACTGTCACTGCTGACCGCGTTCACAGGCGTGGCCATCGCCTTCGGTCTGGTCTCCGCGCTGGCCGTTCCACTGGGTCTGACGTCCACCGTCGCCATCCTGGCCCTGATGCTGGGCCTGGCGGTCGGCATCGACTACGCACTGTTCATCACCTCCCGCTACCGGGACGAGCGCGCCCAGGGCAGCGAGCCGGAGGAGGCCGCCGGCCGGGCGGTGGGCACGGCCGGATCCGCCGTCGTCTTCGCCGGCGCGACCGTCATCATCGCCCTGGCCGGGCTGGGGGTCGTCGGAATCCCCGAACTCACCAAGATGGGCATGGGCGGCGCGGGCGCCGTGGCCCTGGCCGTACTCGTCGCCCTGACCCTGGTCCCGGCGCTGTTCGGCTTCTTCGGACGGCGGGTGCTGTCCCGCCGTATCCGCAAGGCCACCCGGCCGGGAAGCGAGCGCCCGCACCGGGTGCCCGCCGCGGCCGGCCGGCCCGGGCTCGGCACCCGCTGGGCGCGGTTCGTGCTGCGCCGGCCGATGGCCGTGCTGATGATCTCCGGACTCGGTCTCGGCGCCGTCGCCCTCCCGGCGCTGAGCCTCGAACTCGGGCTGCCCGGCGACGAGTCCAAGTCGGTTCAGACCACCCAGCGCCGTGCCTACGATCTGCTGTCGGAAGGCTTCGGCCCCGGCTTCAACGGCCCGTTGACCGTGGTCGTGGACATGTCGGCGTCCGAAGACACCAGGGCCACGACGGACCTGGTCGTGAAGACCGTAGGGGGAGTCGACGGGGTCGCGTCAGTCGGTGATCCGGTGCTCAGCCGGACCAAGGACACGGCCGTCCTCACCGCCGTTCCCCGCACCGCGCCGAACAGCGGCGAGACCAAGGACCTGGTGCACGCGATCCGGGACACGGTCCCGGGCGTCGAGGCCGACACGGGCGCCGCCGTCCTGGTGACCGGCACCACCGCGATGAACATCGACATCTCCGAAGCCATGTCCGACGCCCTCGTCCCCTATCTGACCGTGGTCATCGGCCTGGCGGTGCTCCTGCTGACGGTGGTCTTCCGCTCGGTGCTGGTCCCGGTCAAGGCCGCGCTCGGCTTCCTGCTGTCGGTGGGTGCCGCGTTCGGCGTCCTCGTCGCCGTCTTCCAGTGGGGCTGGGCGGCGGACCTGCTCGGCATCGAACAGACCGGACCGGTCATGTCGCTGATGCCGATTCTCATCATCGGCATCGTGTTCGGCCTCGCCATGGACTACGAGGTCTTCCTCCTCACACGGATGCGGGAGGCCTACGTCCATGGCGCATCTCCCGGCGAGGCGATCGTCAGCGGGTTCCGGCACAGCGGACGGGTGGTGGCCGCGGCGGCGATCATCATGATCAGCGTGTTCGCCGGATTCGTCGGGATGAGCAGCCCGACAATCCAGACGATGGGCGTCGGCCTGGCCGCCGCCGTCGCCTTCGACGCCTTCGTCGTCCGGATGGCGATCGCCCCCGCGGTCCTGGCACTGCTCGGCCACCGGGCCTGGTGGCTGCCTCGTATCCTGAACCGTGTGCTGCCGAATGTGGATATCGAGGGTGAGGCACTGAGCAGGCATGTCCCGGCCTCCACGGCCGAGTCGGACGCAGCGGTGCGGCGGCTCCCCGTCGGGCGGGACTGAGCAGGCCATGACTCACACAGGGGGCGTTGGCCCGCGACCACGCGGCACGTGGTGGCGGGAGGGAGCGATCACGGCGACGGCGTTCGCGCTCTGTCTGCTCGGCGGCGTGGTGAACGACGACGGCAGCACGCTGTCACCGCCGTCCGCCGTCGCCTATGTCATCGCCGTGGTGTCCTGTGCCGTGCTGCCCGTACGGCACCGGGCGCCCCTGGCCGCCATGGCGGTCACGACCGCGAGCGGCGTGCTGGCGCCCTTCCTGGGCCTCCTGTTGAGCCCGCTCATCGCGGCTCCCGCCGTGATCACCGCCTACTCCTATGCGCTCACCGCGCGCACCGAACGGCGCGCGGTGAGCGCGGTGGCGCTCATCTCCGTGGCGCTGCTGGTCGCCTCGACCCCCCTGTTCGGGGCGCTGTCCTGGAAGGACGCGAGCAGGGTGGGAGCGGTGGCGGCGTTCCCGTTGGTGGCCGGCGTACTCGGTCACTCGGTGCGGAACCGACGGGCCTACCTGGCGGCCATGGAGGAGCGGGCCCTGCGGGCCGAGCAGAGCCGGGACAGCGAGGCGCGCCGGAGAGTGGCCGAGGAACGGGTGCGGATCGCCCGCGAACTGCACGACCTCGTGGCCCATCAGATCACCCTGGCCAACGCGCAGGCCACGGTCGCCGCCCACCTCTTCGACACCCGCCCGGAGCAGACCCGCAAGAGCCTCAAGGAGCTCGTCGAGACCACCAGCGACGCGCTCGACGAACTGCGGGCCACGGTCGGTCTGTTGCGTCAGTCCGGGGACACTGCCGCCTCTCCCGCCGAACCGGCGCCCGGGCTGTCCCGTCTTCCTACGCTCCTCGAGTCCTTCCGCCGCGCGGGACTTGAGGTGTCGGCGCACGAGGAGGGCACGGCCAGGCCGCTGCCGCCGGGAGTGGACCTCACCGCCTACCGCATCGTCCAGGAGGCCCTGACCAACGTGACCAAGCACGCCGGCACCCGTGGCGCCCGGGTGCGCCTCGTCTGGAACCGCGACCGCGTGACGATCACTGTCGCCGACGACGGAGGGGGCGCCCGAACGGCATCGACCGCCGCCACGGGGCCGAGTGCGTCCACGGCGGGGGACCGTCCGCCCGGTTACGGTCTGATCGGGATGCGTGAGCGTGCCACCGCGGTCGGGGGACAGCTCTCCGCGGGCAGGCGCCCGGAGGGTGGCTTTCTCGTCTGCGCCCAACTGCCCCTCCCGCCCGCCAAGGACGCGACGCACGGGACGGACGGAGCGACAGCCGTCGAGAACCGGATGGCCGACGCGGCGACAGCCGACGGACGGACGGGCGAAGCAGAGGCGGGGGGTGCGCTGTGACGCTCCGCGTGCTGCTCGCCGACGATCAGGCCCTGCTACGGGGCGCCTTCCGGCTGCTTCTCGACTCCGCCGACGACATCACCGTGGTCGGTGAGGCCGCCGACGGCAGGGAGGCGGTGAGACTCACCCGGGAACTGCGCCCGGACGTGGTGGTCATGGACATCCGGATGCCCGAGGTGGACGGTCTCACCGCCACGTCTCAGATCTGCGCGGACCCGGAACTGCGCGCCAGCCGCATCCTGATCCTCACCACGTACGAGACCGACGAGTACGTCGCCCAGGCGCTGCGCGCGGGGGCCGGCGGGTTCATCGGCAAGGGCATCGGCGCCGAGGACCTGCTGGACGCCGTGCGGACGATCGCCGACGGCGACACCCTTCTGTCCCCCGCCGCGACCCGTTCGCTGGTCGCCCGTTTCCTGGCCACACCGGACGACGTCCCGTCGCACCACCCCGAACAGCTCGCCGTGCTCACCCCGCGCGAACGCGAGATGGTGGCTCTGGTCGCGACCGGCCTGTCCAACCAGGAGATCGCCGAGCGGATGTTCCTCAGCCCCTTCACCGTCCGCGCCCACGTGCAGCGCGCCATGACGAAGCTGGACGCCCGCGACCGGGCACAACTCGTCGTCATCGCCTACCGGACGGGCCTGGCCCAGGCCGCCCCCGAGGCCGGCACCGACCACCTGGCGTAGTACTCGCACCCGCTCGCCGCGCGCACCGAGGACAGAAGTGGTCCGTCGCATGGGGATACTGCCGCAACTGCGGGACGCGCACATCGACTCGACGCCGCTGCCCATTCCTCGATGCCGATGGCAGTGAAGTGGCCTCGCTCCATCCGAGCGCCGTTGTCGGCAGTGTCGAGGGACAGGACATCGAGGTGCGCCGAGGGGATCTGACCGCGCTCCTCCACGCACTTGTCCGCGACGATGTGGAATTCCTGTTCGGCGACTCCATCCGCACCCTCGACCAGTCCGGACAAGGCGGCGACATCACGTTCCACAGCGGGCGACAGCGCACGTTCGACCTGGTGGTCGGTGCCGACGGAATGCATTCACCCACCCGGGAGTCCCTGTTCGGCCGCTAGGAACAGTTCCACCGCTACCTCGGCTACTGCTTCGCCCTGTTCACCATGTCGAACACCTTCGGGCTCTCCCGCGAGCTCATGTTGTGCGGCCCTCTACGCCGTCGGGAAGAACGACGAACTGCACGCCTTCCTGAATTTTCACCGGCCGGAACCGCCGTTCGAGGCCCTCCGGAACCCCGACGCCCAGCGGGACCTGGTCGCCAAGACCTTCGCGGGCGCGGGATGGGAGGTCCCCGGTTGGTCGACGCCATGCGTGACGCGGACGACCTGTTCTTCGACACGGCCGGTCAGATCCGCCTGCCCCACTGGGCCGGCGGCCGCGACGTTCTCGTCGGTGACGCCGCGTACGCCCCGTCGTTCCTCACCGGACAGTCGAGTTCGTCGCCATGAACCAGGCACTGGTCAACGACGGTGGGGCCACGCTCTTTCCCACCACGGCGTCGGCCCTGCAGCAACGCAACACCAAGCGGCGCGACTTCGTCACCCTGCCCTCCGCGACAACCCGACCGGCCCATTCAGCCCTCACGCTGCCCGCGTTCGCCCCGGTGCCGTGAGGTTTCTCAGGTCAGGTTCAGGCCGCCGTCGAGCACGATGACCTCCCCGGTCAGATAGCCGCTGCCGATCACCGACGCCACCAGGTCGGCCACGTCGGCGGGGCGGGCCGGGCGGTGCATCGGTGCGCGGTCCCGCCACAGTTCGTGCGCCTGTACCCAGTCCTTCGTCATCGGCGTGTCCACGAGACCGGGCGCCACCGCGTTCACCCTCACGTCGGGCCCGAGCGCGGCCGCGAGCAGCCGGGTGACGTGGTTCAGCGCGGCCTTGCTCGCCGCGTACGGCACCGAGGAACCCTTGGGCCGTACGCCGGCGTGGCTGGTGATGTTGACGATGCTGCCGCCGCCGGGGGACTGCCGTAGCGCCGGAAGGGCCGCGGTGCACAGCACCCAGGGCGCGATGAGGTTGACCTCCAGCAGGCGCCGCCAGTCCGCCGGGGTCGCCGCCGCGAGGTCCGCGTGGGGGATCGGCCAACTGATGCCCGCGTTGTTCACCAGCACGTCCAGCCGCCCGAAGTGACCCAGTGCCGTCTCGACCAGCCCCCGGGCTTCCTCCTCCACTTCGAGATCGGCCTGTACGTAGGCGCCGCCGAGTTCCGCCGCCAGCGCCTGCCCGGCCTCCGTGCTGCGCCGCGAGTGCACGACGACCCGCGTCCCGTCCGCCGCGAGGCGTCGTGCGACGGCCTCGCCGATCCCCGACGCGGACCCGGTGACCAGGGCGACGGGCCCGTTGCCTTGTTGGATGCTCATGATAGTGGATCTTGTCACGACCCGCCCGATCGCCTTCCGCGCGACGTGGTCACCCCTGAGCGGCCGGCCGCCCGCGCCCCCAGGCGGCCAGAGGCCGAAGCGCGTCGTTGAGGCGCTCGCCGTCCTCGGCCAGTGAGTACTCGACGCGGGGGGCGGCACCTCGACGTATGACGGGCTGCCGACGAATTACGGCTCGTGAGGTGACGCAATGCTCGTCGAGGAGTTCAGCTGTCCTCCTCTGCACGCTGGATGCCGGAGACGTCCGCAAGGAGACCTCGGAGCGCTCCCCGGTGGACAAGCAGGGCCGAGCCACGTCTGCCAACGGCCAAATACCACTGACCAGGCTCCAGTTTGCCTATCCGCCCTTTGGACGTCTCGGACAGGAGAGGGCGGCGCTCGGGGACGGCGAACCAGAATGGTGCACGGGTTTGTGGGCATCTGCGGCCCGGGGTGTACGCCGCCCCCACCCCCGTGCCCGTACCGGGGAACCGACGAGATGCGGCTCCCGAGGTGACGGAATGCACGAGCAGGGTTATCGGCCCGTACGACCGCCGCGTGTTCGTCGGCGCTCGCGCCGTGCCGGGTTCCCAGATTGGGAACGCGGGACCTGCGCGGGGATCTTGGGCCGTTCCTGGAAGGTGAACTCGGTGGCCAACGCCAGAGCCCGGCGGGCCTCCTCTGTTGTGGTGGAGGGCTGATTGCGCTGCCGAGCATGGCCGTGGACGGCTCGGACGAAGCTCTCTACCCACCCGGTGAACCGTGCACGCTTGGCTGGCTCGTCGCGGTCGTCGATGGTCTCGGCGATCTCGCCGAGCCAGTACGCGGCCCTGGTGTCCAGGACGATGCCGTCGCAGTGCTCCAGGAGGAGCCGGCCAATCTGTCGGGCTACTGGGAAGCGTCGCTCCTGCACGAGCATTAGGGCCCGCTCGAGTCGCTCCTAGGCGGCAGCCCGGTCCTCATGTTCACGAGCGACCTCGGGTGTGCGGCGCTCGCCGGGCTCGCGGACCTGCTCGGCCTTCAGCCTCCGCGCCTTCTGGTACGCGCCCTGCTTGGAGGTCACGCACAGCGCTTCGGAGAAGTGCCCCACGGCACGCCCGCGGCCCGGCCATCCTCGATCGCCTTCAGCTGCCCAGTGTCGGCCTGCTCCCACAGGTGCTGCCACAACGTCGCGCGCAACACCGCGGCCTCGCCCATGACGTTGACCGGGCTGTCCTTCGGCTGCTTCAACTGTCCAGCCCACGTCTGCGCGTGCTCCAGCACCCGGAACAGTTCTTGCGAGGCGGAGAGCCGCTCGTACGCCGGATCTCCGCCCAGCTCGTGCAGTTCCCGAAGCCGCTTCACGATCGGACCGGTCTTGATCTCCCCCAGACGGATCGGCGGACGCTTCGGACGGGGCTTCACTTCGATCTCGCAGACGTGTCCGTCCGGCGCGCCCGGGCATCCTGGGTCAGGCGGCGCGGAGCGCCGCAGCGCCATGATGTCTGCTCGGCCGCGGAGCGGCCGGGTATGTGGTCCGGTCAAGGGGCCGACACGCCTTGTTTGTCACTCGTTCAGGTGATCCACTTCGAACGTGTGGTGGTCTGTCGTGCGGGTGTGTACGTTCGGTGCTTGTGAAGCTGGTGGTGCAGGTCAGGCTGCTGCCGACGCCCGAGCAGGCGGCGGCACTGGAGGCAACCCTGCACGCCTGCAACGAGGCCGCCTCCTGGGTGAGCGAGGTGGCCTT
>NZ_JAVREZ010000040.1:0-27563 GCF_031845645.1 Streptomyces doebereineriae | reverse complement strand
TTCATAGTGTTTCGGTGGTCATAGCGTGAGGGAAACGCCCGGTTACATTCCGAACCCGGAAGCTAAGCCTTACAGCGCCGATGGTACTGCAGGGGGGACCCTGTGGGAGAGTAGGACACCGCCGAACAATTATTCAAAGGGTTGGATCCTGAACTTCGGTTCGGGGTCCAACCCTTTTTTGTTGTGCGTCACTTGAAGTTCACGTTGCGCAACCACCATCCGAGGCATGGGTACTGCTGCAATGCTCAGGGCCGCCGGCGTCGGAGTCGGTGACGAGGTCGTCGTGCCGGCCTTCGGGAACGTCGAGGTCGCCGAGGCGGTGACACTCGCGGGTGCGCTTCCGGTGTTCGCGGACATACATCCGGTCAGCTACTGCCTTGACGCCTCCGCTGTCGAAGCGGCGGTAACTCCGCGGACGGCGGCCGTCGTTGTCGTACACCGATTCGGGCGACCGGCCGACATGGCGCGGCTGCTCGCGCTGGGGCAGCGGCACGGGCTGCTGGTGCTGCAGGAGGGCGAGTCCGAGGCGCCGTACGACGAGATGGCTCAGCGTCGAGAGCGGGCCTGCTACCTCGATGGGAAGCTCCGCGGGGTGCGTACGCCCGATGGCGGGGACGGGCACACCTATCAGCAGTACGTGGTGCGGGTGCCCGGTAACGGGCGGCCGGACCGGGACGCGTTCGCTCGGGCCCTGCGGGGCAAGGGGGTTGACTGCCGGGTGCCGGTGAAGACGCCCGTGCACCGGTTGCCCGAGTTCCGGCGTTGTGTGTCGCTGCCGGAGACGGAGCGGGCCGCCGACGAGACGCTCGCGCTGCCGGTGGACGCTTCGCTGACCAAGCGGGACATGCAGCGGATCGTGGCCGCGTGCAATGCGCTGGGGGGACTGCTTCAGCCTGCCTTCTGAGGGAGTTGGGAGCACGCGTCTGTTCGGGGTATGATCTATTCCGTTGCCGCGAGGGAAACCTCGAAAGCGACAGGCCCCCTTAGCTCAGTCGGCAGAGCGTCTCCATGGTAAGGAGAAGGTCAACGGTTCGATTCCGTTAGGGGGCTCCAGCCAAAAGGCCCCGCCCATTCGGGCGGGGCCTTTTTCGTGTCTTTCTCAGTCCGTGTGCAGGCCCGGGACGCGCATCGCCAGGATCGCCATGTCGTCGGACGGGGCGTCGGAGGCGAAGCGCTCGACCGCGCGCATGATGCGGGCCGCGACCGCACCGGCGGTCAGGCCCGTGCAGGTGGTCAGGACGTCGGCGAGGCCGTCGTCGCCCAGCATGCGGGTGCCTTCGCGGCGCTCGGTGACGCCGTCCGTGACGCAGAGGAGGACATCGCCCGGGTCGAGGGTGACCGTCTGCTCGTAGAGCTCCAGGTCCTCCATGACGCCGAGGAGGGGCTGGGGTTCGGCGGCCGGTTCGACGGTGCCGTCCTGGCGCAGGCGGAGCGGGAGGGGGTGGCCGGCGCAGACGACCTTCAGACGGGCGCTGCCGTCCTCCTGCGGCCACAGCTCGCCGTAGAGGAGGGTCAGGAAGCGGCTGCGGGCGCCCTCGTCGAGGATCGCGGAGTTCAGGCGCTCCAAGACCGCCGGGCCGCTGAGCCCCTCGCGAGCGAGCAGCCTGAGGGCGTGCCGGGCGAGGCCCGTGACCGCCGCCGCGTTCGGACCCGTACCGCAGACATCGCCGATGGCGAACCCGTAGGCACCGTCGCTGATGGGGAAGACGTCGTAGAAGTCGCCACCGACCTCGTTGCCCTCGCCGGCGGCGCGGTAGATGACCTCGACCTCCACGCCGTCGATCTCGGGGAGCTCGGGCGGCAGGAGGCTGCGCTGGAGGGACTGACTGATGGCTGTGCGCTCGGAGTAGAGGCGGGCGTTGTCCAGGGCGAGGGCGGCCCGGCGGGACAAGTCCTCGGCCAGTTCCAGGATTTCCTGGCGGAAGTGTTCGTCCGCGGGCTTGCCGAGGGTCAGCATGCCGATGACGCGATTGCGGGCGACCAGCGGGAGGACGACGGTCTCGCCGCCCACCGCGGAGGCTGTGGCGAGCGTGGGACCGATTCCGGAGGCGAGCTGGTGGGTGGGGCCACCGCTGAGTCCGAGGCTGCGCATGGAGCTGCGCAGAGCCGCTTGGTGCGCTGCCTCGCCGGGGGCCGACCAGACGCGGGCACCGGGGGTGGGGACCGGGTCCGGGGGCTGGATCTTCGACAGCAACGACTTGATGCCGTCGATGAGTTCCTCGTCCTCGTGGAGGACGTACGACAGATAGGGATCCGAGGCCTGGTCGGCGATCGTGTAGACGGCGCACCAGGTGGCCAGGGTGGGGACGGTCATCTGGGCCATGAGGGCCAGGGTCTGGTCGCGGTCCAGGGTGCCGGCGAGGAGGTCGGAGGCCTCGACGAGGAAGCTCAGGGAGCCGCGGCGCAGGCGTTCGAGTTCGCCCAGGCGCGCCGACTCGACTGCCAACGCGATGCGGTCGGCGGCGAATTGGAGGCGAAGGGCTTCTTCGTTCGAGTATCTGCCGGGGCCTTCGGCGGCCACGCCGAGGGAGCCGGTGAGGCGGCCCTCGACCTTCAGCGGGACGGTGACGACCGAGCGCATGCCGGTGCCGTTCAGGAGGGGTACGGCGCCGGGTACGGCCGAGAGGTCGTCGTGGACGGCCGGCATGCGGGCGGAGCCGTAGCGGCCGGGGCCTGCCTCGACGGGCACCCGCGCGAAGCGCTGACGGGCGGAGGGCAGGCCGGTGGAGGCGCGGACCTCCAGCTCGGTCTCGTCGTCGGTCGCGAGGAGCAGGAAGGCGGAGTCGCCGTCCAGCATGTCGCGCGCGCGTTCGACAGTGCGCTGGAGGAGGCCGTCGAGGTCGTCCGGGGCCGGGGAGCCGATGAACACCTCGAACGGGTCGGTGCTCTGGCCGTCGGAGGAGGTGGTCGTGTCGGAGGAGGGCACGCGCAACGGGGTCTGCAGGACGGCGCGCTCGTGGTCGCGGACCAGGAGGCAGACCGTGGACGGCTCGCCGCCGGTGTCGCGGACGCGCAGGTGGGAGGCGTAGACAGAAGTGACGCGACCGTTGGCCGCTCTGATGCCGTAACTGCCCTCCCAGCGCGAGAGTAGGAGGGCCTCGGCGATTCCGGTGCCGGTACCGGGGGTGTGGGGCCAGGCCGCGAGGTCGGACAGGGGCTTGCCGATGACCTGTTCGGCGGCGTAACCGAAGAGTTCCTCGGCGTCCTCGTTCCACGAGCTGATGGCGCACGCACGGTCGATCTGGACGACGGCGACGCGGACGCGGCCGTCCGCCAGCGGGAGGAGGTCCGCGGGCAGGGCCGGGCCTGCCGTGCGGGTGCCCACCGTGCGTTCGGGAAGATCGAGCTGGAACCAGACCTGCTTGTGGGTGGGCGTGTACTCGACGCCCCACCGGCCGGCGAGCGCGGCGCAGAGCTGGAGGCCGCGGCCGCCCTCGCGGTCGAGGTTGCCCATGTTGACGGCCTGACCCTGGAGGGGGATCTCGCGCTCGGGGTAGCGGTCGCCCACCTCGATCCGTACACCGTCGTCACTGCGCAGGCACAGAACATCCGCGGAGGTGCCCGCGTGCACCACCGCATTGGTGACGAGTTCGCTGGTGAGGACCACCGCGTCGTCGACGATGTCGGCGAAGCCCCATCCCTGGAGGGTGTCGCGGACGAAGGAGCGGGCGGTCGCTACCGATCGACCGACAGGCTCGAAGCTGGCGGCCGCGCGCGCGGTGATCACAGAACTCCTCGGCCGGTTGTCGACGTGCAGGGCTGCCTGGCCGACCGGCTCGTGCCGCTGCTGCGGCAGGCCGCCCGTCGGCCGGGGGTCCGGGGTCTGTCCCCCGGGGACCAGTCCGGTGGTCATGTGTGCGGCCGCCCTCCGATGCCCGCTCGTGCTCGTGCCACCGTCCAGGCCGGACGGACCGGCTCGGCTGGACAGCCGCATGCAAGGTTACTTACCTTCGACGGCCATGCGGATGCCGGTCTGCAGTGTTTCCGTCCGGAGGGTGTGCGGACGATGTGCGAAGCTGCCGAACTGTTATGGCCGGGTTCAACCAGGGTGAAACACTGGGCAGGCTCCTGAAGAAGGTTCGGGCAGGCCGAGTGGCTTACGTGTACGGCGGGCAGCAGCCCGTGGTGCGGCTTTGTATGCCCGGTTGAAATAACGCTGTAGTAAGCACAAGGACGCGGCAGCCACCGGTGCGCCGCGCAGTAGCACCTGAGCACAGCAGTAACGGTCGACCCCTGCGGGAGGGACACAGTGGAGTCTGGCGCAGCGACGCGGGGCACTAAAACGCGCGCGAAAGGCGGACAGTCCCCGAGCAACCAGCGCAAACCGCGCAATGGGACCACCGCGGTGGACACGGCTGCCCTGAACCGGCTGCTGGCGGCACTGGTGTCGATGCGGGACGGGAACTTCCGCAAGCGGCTCACGGTGTCCGGCGACGGCGTGATGTCGGAGATCGCGGCGGTCTTCAACGAGGTGGCCGACCGCAATCTCCATCTGACGGGTGAGCTGTCACGGGTGCGGCGCATGGTGGGCCGTGAGGGCAAGCTCACGGAAAGGCTGGAAACAGGCGCCTGTGAGGGCTCCTGGGCGTCAGCCATCGATGCCTCCAACGCGCTCGTGGACGATCTCGTACGGCCCGTCTCCGAGGTCGGCCGGGTGCTGTCCGCGGTGGCGGAGGGCGATCTGTCACCCCGTATGGAGCTCAGGACGCAGGCGCCGGACGGAACGGGGCATCCGCTGCGCGGGGAGTTCCTGAAAGTCGGGCGGACTGTAAACAACCTTGTCGATCAGCTGTCGACGTTCACCGACGAGGTCACGCGGGTGGCCAGCGAGGTCGGCACCGAGGGCAAGCTCGGCGGACAGGCACGCGTGCGTGGCATGTCGGGGTCGTGGAAGGACCTGACCGAGTCCGTCAACACGATGGCGTACCGGCTGACGGCGCAGGTGCGGGACATCGCGCTGGTGACCACGGCGGTCGCCAAGGGCGACCTGTCCCGGAAGGTCACGGTTCACGTGGCCGGCGAGATGCTGGAGCTGAAGAACACCGTCAACACGATGGTGGACCAGCTCTCCTCCTTCTCCTCCGAGGTGACCCGCGTCGCGCGCGAGGTCGGCGTCGAGGGCGAGCTGGGCGGCCAGGCGCAGGTACCGGGTGTGGCCGGGGTGTGGAAGGACCTCACCGATTCGGTGAACCTCATGGCCGGCAATTTGACGGCCCAGGTGCGCGGGATCGCCCAGGTGACCACGGCGGTCGCCAGCGGTGACCTGTCGCAGAAGGTGACGGTCTCCGCACGCGGTGAGGTCGCGCAGCTGGCCGACACGATCAACCAGATGACCGAGACGCTGCGGATCTTCGCGGACGAGGTCACCCGCGTGGCCAACGAGGTCGGTGCCGAGGGACAGCTCGGCGGGCAGGCGAACGTGCCGGGTGCGGCGGGAACGTGGAAGGACCTCACCGATTCGGTGAACACGGTCTTCCGGAACCTCACCACGCAGGTGCGGGACATCGCCGCGGTGACGACGGCAGTGGCCAACGGTGACCTGTCGCAGAAGGTCACCGTCGACGTGGCCGGCGAGATGCTGGAGCTGAAGAACACCGTCAACGGGATGGTGGACCAGCTGTCCGCGTTCGGCGCCGAGGTCACGCGCGTGGCGCGCGAGATCGGTGTCGAGGGTGAGCTGGGCGGCCAGGCGCAGGTGCCCGGAGCCGCCGGTACTTGGAAGGACCTCACCGACTCCGTCAACACGGCGTTCAGGAATCTCACCGGACAGGTGAGGAACATCGCCCAGGTGACCACGGCGGTGGCCAACGGTGACCTGTCGCAGAAGGTCACCGTGGACGTCTCCGGCGAGATGCTCCAGCTGAAGAACACCGTGAACACGATGGTGGACCAGCTGTCGGCCTTCGCCGACCAGGTGACGCGGATGGCCCGGGACGTGGGCACCGAGGGACGGCTGGGCGGTCAGGCCGTGGTGCCGGGGGTGTCCGGTACGTGGAAGGAGCTCACCGACTCCGTCAACTTCATGGGCGGCAACCTCACCTCTCAGGTGCGGCAGATCGCCCAGGTGACGACCGCGGTGGCCCGGGGTGACCTGTCGCAGAAGATCGACGTGGACGCGCGCGGCGAGATCCTGGAGCTGAAGAACACCATCAACACGATGGTGGACCAGCTGTCCGCCTTCGCCGACCAGGTGACGCGGGTGGCTCGTGAGGTGGGCACCGAAGGACGCCTCGGCGGACAGGCGCAGGTGCCCGGCGTCGCCGGTGTGTGGCGTGACCTCACCGACTCCGTGAACGGAATGGCAGGAAACCTTACTGCCCAGGTGCGCAACATCGCCCAGGTGGCCACCGCAGTGGCCCGGGGTGACCTGTCGCAGAAGATCGACGTCGATGCGCGTGGCGAGATCCTGGAGCTGAAGAACACCCTCAACACGATGGTGGACCAGCTCTCCAGCTTCGCGGACCAGGTGACGCGGGTGGCCCGTGAGGTGGGCACCGAGGGCATCCTCGGCGGGCAGGCCGAGGTGCAGGGTGTCTCCGGCACCTGGAAGGACCTCACGCAGTCCGTGAACTTCATGGCGAACAACCTGACGATCCAGGTGCGCAACATCGCCGAGGTCACCACCGCGGTCGCCAAGGGCGATCTCTCCAAGAAGATCACCGTCGACGCCAAGGGCGAGATCCTCGAGCTCGTCACCACCGTCAACACGATGGTCGACCAGCTGTCATCCTTCGCCGAGCAGGTGACCCGGGTGGCCCGTGAGGTGGGCACCGAGGGCCAGCTGGGCGGTCAGGCGCGGGTTCCGGGTGTCACGGGCATCTGGAAGGACCTCAGCGACAACGTGAACCTGATGGCCAACAACCTGACCATGCAGGTGCGCAACATCTCCCAGGTCGCGAACGCGGTCGCCAACGGCGACCTCACACGGACGGTGACGATCGAGGCGCGCGGCGAGGTCGCGCAGCTCGCCGACACCTTCAACACCATGGTCAAGACGCTGAGTTCGTTCGCCGACCAGGTCACCAAGGTGGCCCGAGAGGTGGGCACGGACGGCATCCTGGGCGGCCAGGCGCGGGTGCCCGGTGTGGCCGGCACCTGGAAGGACCTCACCGAGTCCGTGAACCAGATGGCGTCCAACCTGACCGGTCAGGTGCGGAACATCGCCATGGTGACCACGGCCATCGCCAAGGGCGACCTGACCAAGAAGATCGACATCGACGCCCGCGGTGAGATCCTCGAACTCAAGACCACCATCAACACGATGGTCGACCAGCTGTCCTCCTTCGCCGAGGAGGTCACCCGAGTCGCCCGCGAGGTGGGTACCGAGGGCCAGCTCGGCGGCCAGGCACGTGTGCGTGACGTCGACGGCACCTGGCGCGACCTGACCGAGTCCGTGAACGAAATGGCAGGAAACCTTACTCGGCAGGTGCGAGCCATCGCGCGTGTGGCGACCGCGGTGACCCGGGGCGACCTGAACCTGAAGATCGACGTGGACGCGTCCGGCGAGATCCAGGAACTGCAGGACTACATCAACAAGATGATCGCCAACCTGCGCGACACCACGATCGCCAACAAGGAGCAGGACTGGCTCAAGGGCAACCTGGCCCGTATCTCGGCGCTCATGCAGGGCCGCCGGGACCTGGAGGACGTGGCCTCGCTGATCATGAGCGAGCTGACGCCGGTGGTGACCGCGCAGCACGGCGCGTTCTTCGTCGCGATGCCGCTCCTGGACGGCAAGGACATGAGCGCCGAGGCCGAGGACCAGTACGAGCTGCGGATGCTCGGTTCGTACGGCTACTCGATGGGCTCGATGCCGACGTCGTTCCGGCCGGGTGAGGCGCTCATCGGGACGGCCGCCGAGGAGAAGCGCACGATCCTGGTGGAGAACGCGCCCAGCGGCTACCTGAAGATCTCCTCCGGTCTCGGAGAGGCGCCGCCCGCGCAAGTGATCGTCCTCCCGGTGCTGTTCGAGGGCAAGGTGCTCGGTGTCATCGAGCTGGCCTCCTTCACACCCTTTACGCAGATCCAGAAGGACTTCCTCAACCAGATCGCCGAGATGATCGCGACCAGCGTCAACACCATCTCCGTCAACACCAAGACGGAGGTACTGCTGAAGCAGTCGCAGGAGCTGACCGAGCAACTCAGGGAGCGGTCGGCCGAGTTGGAGAACCGGCAGAAGGCCCTCCAGGCGTCCAACGCCGAGCTGGAGGAGAAGGCCGAGCTGCTGGCCCAGCAGAACCGCGACATCGAGGTCAAGAACACCGAGATCGAGGAGGCGCGGCAGGTCCTGGAGGAGCGTGCCGAGCAGCTCGCCGTATCCATGCGGTACAAGAGCGAGTTCCTGGCCAACATGTCGCACGAGCTGCGTACACCGCTCAACTCGCTGCTGATCCTCGCCAAACTGCTCGCCGACAACGCGGATTCCAACCTCACCCCGAAGCAGGTCGAGTTCGCCGAGACCATCCATGGGGCCGGCTCCGACCTGCTGCAGCTGATCAACGACATCCTCGACCTGTCGAAGGTCGAGGCGGGCAAGATGGACGTCTCCCCGACGCGCATCGCGCTCGTGCAGCTCGTGGACTACGTGGAGGCCACCTTCCGGCCGCTGACCGCGGAGAAGGGCCTGGACCTGTCCGTACGGGTCTCGCCCGAGCTGCCCGCCACGCTGCACACCGACGAACAGCGGCTGCTCCAGGTGTTGCGCAACCTGCTGTCCAACGCGGTGAAGTTCACCGACTCCGGTGCCGTCGAGCTGGTCATCCGGCCCGCCGGGCGGGACGTACCGGTGGCGATCCGGGAGCAGCTGCTCGAGGCCGGTTCGCTGCGCGACCCGAGCGCCGACCTGATCGCGTTCTCGGTGACGGACACCGGGATCGGCATCGCGGCCAGCAAGATGCGGGTGATCTTCGAGGCCTTCAAGCAGGCCGATGGCACGACCAGCCGCAAGTACGGTGGCACCGGCCTCGGGCTGTCGATCTCGCGGGAGATCGCGCAACTGCTCGGCGGAGAGATCCACGCGCAGAGCGAGCCCGGTCGCGGATCGACGTTCACGCTGTATTTGCCGCTGCACCCCAGCGAACTG
Organism: Streptomyces doebereineriae; assembly: GCF_031845645.1. Taxonomy (NCBI): domain Bacteria; kingdom Bacillati; phylum Actinomycetota; class Actinomycetes; order Kitasatosporales; family Streptomycetaceae; genus Streptomyces; species Streptomyces doebereineriae. Next base: position 18,481 of record NZ_JAVREZ010000040.1, on the reverse strand, counting down.
CCGCCGCAGGGATACCAGCAGTCCATGCCCGCCCTGGAGGCCGGCGATCTGGTGGCGTCCGCGTCGGAGCACGGGCGGACCGGAGTCGAGGTCGAGACGCCGGCCGAGGTGAAGTCGTACCAGGAGACACAGAACGGCGCCGCGGCGCTCTTCCGGCGCCGTCGCAGGACCGTACCCGCCCTCGAACAGCGGATCGGACAGCCGGACCAGTGGTCGGCGGTGGAGCACCAGGCCGCGCCGCAGCCACGCCGGGGCATCCGGTTCGGCGGGGAGAAGGTGCTGATCGTCGACGACGACATCCGCAACGTCTTCGCGCTCACGAGCGTCCTCGAGCAGCACGGGCTGTCCGTGCTCTACGCGGAGAACGGCCGTGAGGGTATCGAGGTGCTGGAGCAGCACGAGGACCTGGCGGTCGTCCTGATGGACATCATGATGCCCGAGATGGACGGATACGCGACGACCAATGCGATCCGCAGGATGCCGCAGTTCGCCGGGCTCCCGATCATCGCCCTGACCGCCAAGGCGATGAAGGGCGACCGCGAGAAGGCGATCGAGTCGGGCGCCTCCGATTACGTGACCAAGCCGGTCGATCCCGATCATCTGCTGTCGGTGATGGAACAGTGGATGCGGGGGGAGTGATGGGAATCAGCGGAGTTCACGCGGAGTTGCTGACTCAGTGTGCCCGACGCCGTGTAGAAGTACGGGATTCGGGGAACCTTCTGGTCTCCCGCTACGTTTCTGCTACGTGCACAGTGACATCACGGTGACAGGGTGTGGCGACAGACAGGGTGCGGCTACGATGACCGGCACAAGGACGGGCGGCGAAAGGGAGTCGTCCCCAGCGGCGGCGCCCGGTGCACATCCGGGGCGAGGAGGGCGGGCCATGGTGCAGAAGGCCAAGATCCTCCTGGTCGATGACCGGCCGGAGAATCTGCTCGCGCTGGAGGCCATCCTCTCCGCGCTCGATCAGACACTGGTGCGGGCATCGTCCGGGGAGGAAGCACTCAAGGCACTGCTCACGGACGACTTCGCGGTGATTCTGCTGGACGTCCAGATGCCTGGGATGGACGGCTTCGAGACCGCGGCGCACATCAAACGGCGGGAGCGGACCCGGGACATCCCGATCATCTTCCTCACCGCGATCAACCACGGTCCGCACCACACCTTCCGGGGGTACGCGGCCGGTGCGGTGGACTACATCTCCAAGCCGTTCGACCCGTGGGTGCTGCGCGCGAAGGTCTCGGTCTTCGTCGAGCTCTATATGAAGAACTGCCAGCTGCGGGAGCAGGCGGCGCTGCTGCGGCTCCAGTTGGAGGGCGGCGGAGGCAAGGCGGCGGCAGGGGACGCGAAGGAGCCGGCGGGTCTGCTCGCCGAGCTGTCCGCGCGGCTGGCCGCGGTCGAGGAGCAGGCCGAGGCGCTCTCCAAGCAACTGGACGACGAGTCCGCGGACGCGGCCGCGGTGGCCACCGCGGCCCATCTCGAACGCAAACTCACGGGGTTGCGGCGGGCGCTGGACGCGCTGGAGCCGGGCACCGGAAGTTCGCCTTCGGTGCCTTCTCAGAACTGACGCTCGCCGCCGGACCCCTTGAGCCCGCGTCAGTTCGACACCTTTTCAGAAGCGACACGAACGGGTGAAGCAGTGGGCACACGTGTCCGCGGTCGTCTCCACCGGTAACCTCGCACCTATGGCCTCACGTCCCTCCGCAGCCAAGAAGCAGCCCGCCAAGAAGGCTGCCGCTCCCGCGAAGGGTCCTGCGAGGAAGGCCCCGGCGAAGAAAACACCGGCAAAAAAGGCGCCCGTCAAGAAGGCCACGGCGAAGAAGGCCGCGCCGCCGAAGCCGGCGCCCAGCCCGACCGGGGGCGTCTACCGCCTCGTCCGGGCCGTCTGGCTCGGCCTGGCCCATGCCGTGGGCGCGGTGTTCCGCGGCATAGGGCAGGGCGCGAAGAACCTCGACCCCGCGCACCGGAAGGACGGCGTGGCGCTCCTGCTGCTCGGCCTCGGCCTGATCGTCGCCGCCGGTACCTGGTCGAACCTGCGCGGCCCGGTGGGCGACCTCGTCGAGATCATCGTGACCGGCGCCTTCGGCCGACTCGACCTGCTCGTGCCGATACTGCTCGCGGTCATCGCCGTGCGGTTCATCCGGCACCCCGAGAAGCCCGAGGCCAACGGCCGCATCGTGATCGGCCTGTCGGCGCTCCTCATCGGTGTGCTCGGGCAGGTCCACATCGCGTGCGGCGCACCCGCCCGCAGCGACGGCATGCAGGCGATAAGGGACGCCGGCGGCCTCATCGGCTGGGGAGCGGCGACCCCGCTGACGTACACCATGGGTGAGGTTCTCGCCGTACCGCTGCTCGTGCTGCTGACGGTCTTCGGGCTGCTCGTCGTCACGGCCACCCCGGTCAACGCCATTCCGCGGCGGCTGCGGGAGCTCGGTGTGCGGCTCGGGATCCTCCCCGACCCGGAGGAGGACGAGCTCGGCGAGGACGACGAGCGCTACGACGAGCAATGGCGCGAGGCACTGCCCGCGCGTGGTCGCAGGCGTGGTCCCGCGCCCGAGTCGTACGACCCCGACGGAGCCGAGCAGGAGGCCCTCTCGCAGCGTCGCGGGCGCCCCAGGCGCTCCGCGGTGCCGCAGCCTGCGATGGACCGGCGGATGGACGCCGTGGACATCGCCGCGGCCGCCGCCGCGGATCTGGACGGCGTCGTCATGCACGGCCTGCCGCCCTCGGCGCTGGTCGCCGACCTCACCCAGGGCGTCAGCGTGGGCGACCGCGTGGAGACGACCCCGGTACCCACCCCTGTCCCGGCCGCGCGGCCCAAGCAGGACGCGCGCCCGAAGCAGGAGAGGCTCAAGGTCGAGGTCGCCGACCTCACCAAGCCCGCTCCCGAGGCTCCCGGCGAACTGCCCCCGCGCGCGGAGCAGCTCCAGCTGTCCGGCGACATCACCTACGCGCTGCCCTCGCTCGACCTCCTGGAGCGCGGCGGCCCCGGCAAGGCGCGCAGCGCGGCCAACGACGCCATAGTCGCCTCGCTGACGACCGTCTTCACGGAGTTCAAGGTCGACGCCGCCGTCACCGGCTTCACGCGCGGGCCGACGGTCACCCGCTACGAGGTCGAGCTCGGTCCCGCCGTGAAGGTCGAGCGGATCACCGCGCTGGCCAAGAACATCGCGTACGCCGTCGCCAGCCCGGATGTGCGGATCATCAGCCCGATTCCCGGCAAGTCGGCGGTCGGCATCGAGATCCCGAACACCGACCGGGAGATGGTCAATCTCGGTGACGTGCTGCGGCTCGCGGCGGCCGCCGAGGACGAGCACCCCATGCTGGTCGCGCTCGGCAAGGACGTCGAGGGCGGCTATGTGATGGCCAACCTGGCGAAGATGCCGCACGTGCTGGTCGCCGGAGCCACCGGTTCCGGTAAATCGTCGTGCATTAACTGCTTGATCACTTCCATCATGGTCCGCGCGACCCCCGAGGACGTGCGCATGGTCCTCGTCGACCCCAAACGCGTGGAGCTGACGGCCTATGAGGGCATCCCGCACCTGATCACGCCGATCATCACCAACCCGAAGCGGGCCGCCGAGGCGCTCCAGTGGGTCGTACGGGAGATGGACCTTCGCTACGACGACCTGGCGGCGTACGGCTTCCGGCACATCGACGACTTCAACGAAGCTATCAGGAACGGCAAGGTCAAGCTGCCCGAGGGCAGCGAGCGCGAGCTCCAGCCCTACCCGTATCTGCTGGTGATCGTCGACGAGCTCGCCGACCTGATGATGGTCGCCCCGCGGGACGTCGAGGACGCGATCGTGCGGATCACGCAGCTCGCGCGCGCGGCCGGCATCCACCTGGTGCTCGCCACGCAGCGGCCGTCCGTGGACGTCGTCACCGGTCTGATCAAGGCGAACGTGCCCTCACGGCTCGCCTTCGCCACCTCCTCGCTCGCCGACTCGCGGGTCATCCTCGACCAGCCCGGCGCCGAGAAGCTGATCGGCAAGGGCGACGGGCTCTTCCTGCCGATGGGGGCCAACAAGCCCACCCGTATGCAGGGTGCCTTCGTGACCGAGGACGAGGTCGCGGCGATCGTCCAGCACTGCAAGGACCAGATGGCGCCGGTCTTCCGGGACGACGTCGTCGTGGGCACCAAGCAGAAGAAGGAGATCGACGAGGAGATCGGCGACGACCTCGACCTGCTGTGCCAGGCGGCCGAACTGGTCGTCTCCACGCAGTTCGGGTCGACCTCCATGCTCCAGCGCAAGCTGCGGGTCGGGTTCGCGAAAGCGGGGCGTCTGATGGACCTCATGGAGTCCCGGGGCATCGTGGGGCCGAGCGAGGGATCCAAGGCTCGTGACGTTCTTGTGAAGGCTGACGAGCTGGACGGAGTGCTCGCGGTGATCCGCGGGGAGGCTTAAAGAGTCCCGGAGCGGGTGCGGCCACCGATGTTCGATCGTGACTCACCCGTAAGGGATCATTGAGCAACCGTTTCCCTTCGGCGTACGTCAAGTTGAGGGAAGCGAAAAGCTGCTGCTCCACCATCGGCGTGTCCGGCCATTCCGATGGCGTACAAAGTCCCACCGCCCGGTTGCCCCACCCTTTCGCACCCCCCCTAGACTGAACCTCCAGCACAGGTGGCTTAAACGCTCGAAAGGCGCCCCCGTGTCCATCGGCAACTCCCCTGAAGACGAGCGTCCGTTCGAAGACGACCGACAGGAAGACCGCCTCTCCGTCGGCCACGCCCTGAAACAGGCGCGGATCGCGGCTGGGTTGACCGTCGACGACGTCAGCAACGCCACCAGGGTCCGCATCGCCATCGTGCATGCCATCGAGGCGGACGATTTCGCCCCCTGTGGGGGTGACGTGTACGCCCGGGGCCACATCCGGACCCTGGCCAAGGCCGTCCACCTGGATCCGGCCCCCCTGCTGGACCAGTTCGCCGCCGATCACGGCGGCGGGCGTCCGGCCCCGACCCCGGCCGCCCCGCTGTTCGAGGCGGAACGCATCCGTCCCGAGCGCCGCGGGCCCAACTGGACCGCGGCCATGGTCGCCGCGATCGTCGCCGTGGTCGGCTTCGTCGGGTTCACCGCCTTCAAGGGCGGCGACGACGGCGGCACGACACAGGTCGCCGACGGCACCACGCCCGCCACCAGCAAGTCTCCGACGCCCAAGTCCGACAAGACCACCAAGGACCCGAAACCGACGCCCACGCCCACCGACAGCGCCATCGCGGCGGCACCCCAGGACAAGGTGACCGTGCAGGTCAGCGCTGCCGACGGAAAGAGCTGGATCCTCGCCAAGGACCACAACGGCCGGACCCTCTTCGACGGACTGCTCACGCAGGGCGACACCAAGACCTTCCAGGACAGCGACAAGATCAACCTGGTCCTCGGTGACGCCGGGGCGATCCAGCTGTACGTGAACGGCAAGAAGATCGACGACGACTGGCAGCCCGGAGCCGTGGAGCGCCTGACGTACACCAAGGGCGACCCGCAGGTCGGATAGGGATCCGTTCGCTCTGCCGTCACGGGGTTGGCCAAGATCGGCCAACCCCGTCGACGTGGGGTGTCAGTGGGACGAAGTAGTCTTGAGCCCATGCCTGAACGCCGTACCGTCGCACTCGTCACTCTTGGCTGCGCCCGCAACGAGGTGGACTCGGAGGAGCTCGCAGGCCGTTTGGAGGCGGACGGCTGGGATCTCGTGAAGGACGCCGCCGATGCGGACGTCGCCGTCGTCAACACCTGTGGCTTCGTCGAAGCCGCCAAGAAGGACTCCGTCGACGCCCTCCTCGAGGCCAATGATCTCAAGGGGCACGGCAGAACCCAGGCCGTCGTGGCGGTGGGCTGCATGGCCGAGCGGTACGGCAAGGACCTCGCCGAGGCGCTGCCGGAGGCGGACGGGGTGCTCGGCTTCGACGACTACGCCGACATCTCCGACCGGCTGCAGACCATCCTCAGCGGCGGCGTCCACGCCGCGCACACCCCGCGTGACCGGCGCAAGCTGCTGCCGATCAGCCCGGCTCAGCGGCAGGAGTCGGCGGCCTCCGTCGCGCTGCCCGGGCATGGGCCGGCCGCCGAAGCCCCCGAGGCGGCTCCCGCCGACCTTCCGGAGGGGCTCGCTCCGGCTTCCGGCCCGCGTGCGCCCCTGCGCCGCCGTCTGGACGGCGCGCCGGTCGCCTCGGTGAAGCTCGCCTCCGGCTGCGATCGGCGCTGCTCCTTCTGCGCCATCCCGTCCTTCCGCGGCTCCTTCATCTCGCGTCGCCCCTCGGACGTCCTCAACGAGACACGCTGGCTGGCCGAGCAGGGGGTCAAGGAGATCATGCTGGTCTCCGAGAACAACACGTCGTACGGCAAGGACCTCGGCGACATCCGTCTCCTCGAGTCCCTCCTGCCCGAGCTCGCCGAGGTCGACGGTCTGGAACGCGTGCGTGTCAGCTACCTCCAGCCCGCCGAGATGCGGCCGGGCCTGATCGACGTACTGACGTCCACGCCCAAGGTGGTGCCCTACTTCGACCTGTCCTTCCAGCACTCCGCCCCCGACGTGCTGCGCGCGATGCGCCGCTTCGGCGACACGGACCGCTTCCTGGAGCTGCTCGACACCATCCGCGGCAAGGCCCCCGAAGCCGGGGTGCGCTCCAACTTCATCGTGGGCTTCCCCGGTGAGACCGAGGCCGACCTGGCCGAGCTGGAGCGGTTCCTGAACGGCGCGCGACTGGACGCCATCGGCGTCTTCGGGTACTCCGACGAGGAGGGCACCGAAGCGGCGACATACGAGAACAAGCTGGACGAGGACGTCGTGGCCGAGCGGCTGGCACACGTCTCCCGGCTCGCCGAAGAACTCGTCTCGCAGCGCGCCGAAGAGCGCGTCGGCGAGACCGTGCACGTGCTGGTCGAGTCCATCGACGACGAGGGCGTGTACGGCCGAGGCGCGCACCAGGCGCCGGAGACCGACGGCCAAGTGCTGCTCACGAGCGGCGAAGGTCTGAGCGTCGGTCGTATGGTCGAGGCGAAGGTGGTCGGTACGGAAGGTGTCGACCTGGTGGCCGAGCCGCTCGACGGCTCGCTCGCGTGTAGTGAGGAGGCGGGCAGATGACCGGAGTTCCGGCGTCCGCTGCGGGTGGCCCCTCCGCCGCGAAGGGCGGACCGGCGGGCGGCGTCTCGGGTGCCGCCTCCGGTGTGGCACCCAGCGCTCCTTCGGACGCGGTCTCCGGTACGGCTGCCGAGGTACGTGCCAGTGCCGTCCCCGCGGCGGGTGTCGTTGCCGGCGCGGCTTCCGGGGCCGGCGTCGACTCCGGTTCCAAGACCGCGCGCGGCGGGAAGATCGCGGCTGCGGCGGTCAACCAGGCCAGCGTGTGGAACGTCGCCAATCTGCTGACCATGCTCCGCCTGGTCCTCGTTCCCGGCTTCGTCGCCCTGATGCTGGCCGACGGCGGGTACGACCCGGCATGGCGCTCGTTCGCCTGGGCGGCGTTCGCGGTCGCCATGATCACCGACCTGTTCGACGGACACCTGGCGCGCGCCTACAACCTCGTCACCGACTTCGGGAAGATCGCCGACCCCATCGCCGACAAGGCGATCATGGGGGCGGCGCTGATCTGTCTCTCCGGGCTCGGCGATCTGCCGTGGTGGGTCACGATCGTCATCCTCGGCAGGGAACTCGGGATCACCCTGCTGCGTTTCCTCGTCATCCGGTACGGCGTGATCCCGGCGAGTCGTGGCGGCAAGCTCAAGACCCTCAGCCAGGGCATCGCCGTAGGGATGTACATCCTGGCGCTGACGGGGTGGCTGGCCACCGCGCGGTTCTGGGTGATGGCTGTGGCCGTCGTGCTGACCGTGGTGACCGGGCTCGACTATGTGAGACAGGCCATTGTGCTGCGCAGGCAGGGAATCGCCGAGCGCAAGGCGGCGTTGGAGGAGACGGAAGCGTGAATTCCCCAGCCGCCCAAGTGGTGCGACTACTCACCGTGAAGGGCCAGACGCTCGCGGTCGCCGAGTCGCTCACGGGCGGACTGGTTGCGGCGGAAATCACAGCGGCCCCCGGGGCGTCCCAGGCGTTCAAGGGGTCGGTGACCGCCTATGCCACCGAACTGAAGCATGAGCTGCTGGGTGTCGACGCCACCCTGCTGTCCCAGCGAGGTGCGGTGGATCCGCAGGTCGCGGCCCAGATGGCGGCAGGAGTGCGCAAGGCACTCGGCGCCGACTGGGGCATCGCGACCACCGGCGTCGCGGGCCCGGAACCGCAGGACGGCAAGCCCGTCGGAACGGTTTTCGTGGCTGTCGACGGGCCCTCCGCGGGCGCTTCCGACGCAGCGAGTGGCGGGAAAGTGACCGCGCTGCGGTTGAACGGCGACCGCGCGGAAATTCGTATGGAGAGTGTACGGAGCGTACTCGCACTGCTCCTGGAGCAGCTTGCGGGCGAACAGACCGGGAATGAGCGGGCACAGGATACGGAACGGAACGGGGGGTTTTGATGTTTGCAGCCCTGAGTGAACACGACATCGCTCCCCGCACGGCCGCGGCGCAAGGCGGTACGGTGGGGCGTGAAGGATGCGGCTACGCGGTCCGAGGAGGGAGCCACCGATGATTCTGCTCCGTCGCCTACTGGGTGACGTGCTGCGTCGGCAGCGCCAACGCCAGGGCCGTACTCTGCGCGAAGTCTCCTCGTCCGCCCGAGTCTCACTCGGCTATCTCTCCGAGGTGGAGCGGGGGCAGAAGGAGGCTTCCTCCGAGCTGCTGTCCGCGATCTGCGACGCGCTGGACGTACGGATGTCCGAACTCATGCGGGAAGTGAGCGACGAGCTCGCCCTCGCCGAGCTGGCCCAGTCCGCTGCGGCCACGCCCAGCGCGCCGGTACCGGCAGGGGTGCGCCCGATGCTGGGTTCCGTCTCGGTCAAGGGTGTGCCACCGGAACGGGTGACCATCAAGGCGCCCAGCGAAGCGGTCGACGTCGTAGCGGCGTGACGACCCTCACGCTTGGTGTGCCGTGAGCTGACGGCACGCCGAGAGCAAGTCTGCGAGGCCCCGGACGGGCCTCTCCAGCTGGACTGGAGAGGCGCCGGTCGGGGTTTTCGTGCATCTTGGAGCGACGGCCGCTCAGGTGCGACCGTGTGCCCTTGGTGCGCCCTCCCCGTGGGTGCGGCGGCGGTCTAGCGTCCGGGCTGGAGGTGGCTGCATGGCGGGGCCGACAGTACGCCGGGGGATGACTCTCGGGCTCGGGGCGCTGTGGTGGTGGGCCGTGGCGCGGCTGGTGCTGACGCCGGACGCCGGAGGGATCGAAGGCGCGATCGCGGCGGGCGGATGGGGGCTGAGCCTGCTGCCGGTGCACTGTGTGCCGAAGGGGCGGGCCGCGGGAGCCGTGGGCGCCGGGCGATGGCGTCAGGCATGGCGGGCGGGGAGGCCTGCGGAGGCCGGGCGCTCCGGTGGGGCGGGTGAGGCTACCACGGCATCGCCACCCCGCCGTTCGGGCGGATGATCTGGCCCGTCATGAAGGACGAGGCGTCGGAGGCCAGGTAGAGCACGGCGTGGGCGATGTCCTCCGGTTCACCGACGCGTCTGAGCGGTGACATGCGGGACATGAGTGCCTCGGTGTGCGCCTGTGCCTCCTCGTCGTGGCGGTCGGTCATGGGAGTGCGGATCCAGCCGGGCGCGACCGCGTTGACCCGGATGCCGTACCGGCCGACCTCGGTGGCCAGGGTCTTCGTGAGCTGTACCACGGCTGCTTTGGCCGCGCCGTAGCAGAGCAGCCCGGGTCCGCCCGTGTCCACGGCGCCGGAGGCCATGGTGACGATGCTGCCTCTCGTCTCCCGGTCCAGCATCAGGCGGGTCGCCTCCTGGCAGGCATGGAGCACGCCTTTGAAGTTGACGTTCAGGACGCGGTCGAGGTCTTCGTCCCTCGTCTCCAGGACCGGGCTGCTGTGCATGATCCCGGCGACGGCGGCCAGCACGTCGAGGCGCTCGCAGGAGGTGACGGCCTGGTGGAGCTGTTCGCGGTCGGTGACGTCGAGGGGATGGGTGTGGGTGGTGCCGCCCGCGTCCTTGATCAGGGTCGCCGTCTCATGCAGTCCCGACGCGTCGAGGTCGGCGCAGTGCACGGTGGCGCCCGCCTCGGCGAGCAGGACGGCGGTTGCGCGGCCGATGCCACTCGCGGCGCCGGTGACGAAGGCGGTGCGTCCGGTGAGGTCGTACGCGCTGACGGCCATGGAGCGACGGTACGAGCGTTTCTGACGGGGCGTCAATTGGTCGTACGGCGTGAGGTTCTGGGGTGTGTTCCGCCTGGTGCTCTGCGGTGGGGGCTCGGGGCGGGGCCGGTTTGGCAGGTCGGGCACCAGTACGTGGGACGTTCGCGGGAGCCGTCGCCCTGGTCGGCGACGCGGATGGAGGTGTGGCAGCGGAGGCAGGGGCGAGGCGCGCGGCCGTAGACGAACAGGTCCTGGCCGCGGCGGCCGGTCGTGCTGCGGACCGGGCGGTCGCGGTTGACCTCAAGGAGCTTCTTGGCGAGCGGGGGTAGCTGAGCGGCGCGGTCCGCGGGGAGGGCGCCGATGGGGAGCCAGGGGGTGGCACCGAGCAGGAAGCAGAGTTCGCTCTTGTAGACGTTGCCGATGCCGGCGAGATTGCGTTGGTCGAGGAGGGCCTCGCCGAGGGGGCGGGCGGGGTCCTGGAGGAGGTTCGCCAGGGCCGTCTCGGGGTTCCAGTCCGGGCCCAGGAGGTCGGGGCCGAGGTGGCCGACGGCTTTGTGCTCGTCTGTGGTGCGCAGGAGTTCCAGGACGGGGAGGCGGTAGCCGACGGCTGTGCGGTCGGCGTTGGCCAGGATCGCGCGGATCTGGTGGGTGGGGCCGCCGGTCCAGCGCTGGTTGTCCGCGTACACCTTCCAGGAGCCGTCCATGCGGAGGTGGGAGTGGAGGGTCAGGCCGCCCTCGATGCGGGTGAGGAGGTGCTTGCCGCGTGGGGTGACGTCGAGGACCCGGCGGCCTGTGAGGTCGGCTGTGGCGTACTTCGGCACCCTCAGGTCGCTGCGGGTCAGCACCTTGTCCGCGAGGGCGCTGTGCAGGCGTCTCGCGGACTGCCAGACGGTGTCTCCTTCGGGCATGGGTCAAGGGTGGCATGGGGGAGGGGCGGGGAGGGGGAGCGGGCATGGGGAGGGCGCGGGCGGCTCCTGTGGGGCGTGCTCGGCGGGGACGGGGTGGGTGGCCCTGGCCTGGCGGCCGGAGGCGGAGAGGGCCGTCATGCGCGTAGGCGTAGGCCACGCGTGGCATGAGGGGGCCTTGGAGGTGAGAGCGGGCGTGGGGAGGTGCGGGTGGTGGTCTTCGCCTTCGGCCGGTTCCACGCACACCTCGTGGGCGGGTTTCGTCGTCGGGTGCGGGCGGCTCCTGTGGGGGCGTGCTCGCTGTCGGCGGCCGCGTGGGTCGGGCGGGTGGCCCAGGCTTGGCGGCCGGGGGCGGAGAGGGCCGTCATGCGCGTAGGCGTAGGCCGCGAGGGGTGGCGATGAAGCCCGCTGTTTCCAGGAGAGCGCCCAGGGGGGAGGTCAGGGCCGAGGTGCCGTTGATGCGTTCCACCGTGACCGTGCCGAGGGAACCGGCTTTGGCGGCCGCGGCGAGGGACTCCGCCGCTGTGTGCAGGCGGGGGTCCTCGGTGGGGGTGGTGTCGGGGGCGGAGGGCCAGGCCAGGAGGGTCTTGCCGCCGCGCTCCATGTAGAGCGTGAGCTCGCCGTCCACGAGGACCACGAGGGAGCCCGCCTTGCGGCCCGGCTTGTGGCCGGCCTCGGTCGGTGGGTCGGGCCAGGGCAGGGCGGCGCCGTAGGCGTTGGCGGGGTCGGCGGCGGCGAGGACCACGGCTCGGGAGGCGTCGGAGGCGTTGTGCCTGCGACTGCCGAAGCCGGGACTGTATCCGGGGTTGGCCTGCCAGTGCTGGGGGGTGGGCTGGGGTGGGTAGTCGCGCGGGGAGATGTACTCGTCGCGGGAAGCGGGGGACGGGGACCCGGAAGTGAAGTCGGGGCCTGCCTCGGGCCCGGGGCCGTCCGGGTTGTCGAAGGCGCGGGCCCAGTCCCAGTCCTCGGTCGCGGGGTCGCCTTGTGCGGGGCCGTGGGGCACCTCGGGGGCCGAGCCGGAAGCCCAGATGTCGGGAGTGCCGCTGTCCGGCGCCGGCTCCCCGCGGTCGCGGGCGGTGGACACCGCGCGGAGACGGTCGACCGCGCCGTCCATGGCGAACTGGGCGGCGCCGAGGCCCTCCACGACGTAGCCGCGGCGGGCCTGGCCGCTGTCCTCGAAGGCGGAGAGGATGCGGTACGTCGCCGAGAAGCCGCCCTCCACGCCCTCTGCCGAGACGGCTCCCCGGGTGACCACCCCATGGCGGTCGAGGAGAGTGCGGGCCAGGGCGTGGGCGCGCACGGTCGGATCGGCCTCGCGTGGCGGGAGCAGGGACCAGCGGCCGGCGACGGTCGGCGGGCCGGTGCGGGAGGCGGTGCGGGCCGCGGCCGTCAGAGAGCCGTAGCGGCCGCGGGGGATCGTGCGTTTGGCGCGGTGGGCGGTGGAGCCGGCGGTGCGGCCGGAGCCCAGGAGCGAGCGCATGGGGGTGAGGGTGTCGTTGGTGAGCCGCCCGGACCAGGCCAGGTCCCATACGGCGTCGGCCAGTTGGGGGTCGGTGGCGTCGGGGTGGGTGGTGGCGCGCACCTGGTCGGCGATCTGGCGGAAGAACAGGCCGTAGCCGCCGGTGAGGGCGTCCAGGACGGACTGGTGCAGGGCCGTCAGCTCCAGGGGGTGGGGCGGTGGCAGCAGCAGGGGGGCCGCGTCCGCCAGGTACACGGAGACCCAGCCGTCCTTTCCGGGCAGGGCGCCCGCTCCGGCCCACACGATCTCTCCGGCGGCGGTGAGCTCGTCGAGCATGGCCGGGGTGTAGTTCGTGACGCGTGACGGCAGGACGAGCTTCTCCAGGGCGGACGCGGGCACGGGCGCGCCCTGCAACTGCTCGACGGCACGCACCAGTCCGTCGATGCCGCGCAGGGAGTGGCCCTTGCCGATGTGCTGCCACTGCGGCAGGAACTGGGCGAGGGCCGGTGGCGGCACCGGTTCGAGTTCGTGGCGCAGGGCCGCCAGGGAGCGGCGGCGAAGGCGGCGGAGCACCGTGGCGTCGCACCACTCCTGGCCGATGCCCGCCGGGTGGAACTCGCCCTGTACGACCCGCCCGCTCGCGGACAGGCGCTGCAACGCGCCCTCGGTGACCGCCGTGCCCAGCCCGAAGCGGGCGGCGACCGTCGCCGAGGTGAAAGGGCCGTGGGTGCGGGCGTAGCGCGCGAGGAGGTCACCGAGGGGGTCCTTGACCGGCTCGGTGAAGGCCTCCGGGACGCCGACCGGCAGCGCTGTGCCGAGGGCGTCACGCAGGCGGCCCGCGTCCTCGATCGCCGCCCAGTGGTCGGCGCCGGCGACACGGACCTTGATCGCGCGGCGGGCTCCGGCGAGGTCTTGCGCCCACTGCGGCTCGGCGCCCCGCTCGGCCAGCTCGGCGTCCGTGAGCGGGCCGAGGACGCGGAGGATGTCCGCGACGCCCTCGGCGTCCTTCACCCGGCGGTCCTCGGCGAGCCACTGGAGCTCCCGCTCCAGTTCGGTCAGCACCTCGGCGTCGAGCAGCTCGCGCAGCTCCGCCTGGCCGAGCAGCTCGGCCAGCAGACGGGAGTCCAGCGACAGGGCCGCCGCGCGGCGCTCGGCGAGCGGCGAGTCTCCTTCGTAGAGGAACTGGGCGACGTAGCCGAAAAGGAGGGAGCGGGCGAAGGGGGAGGGCTCGGGAGTCGTGACCTCGACCAGGCGGACCCGGCGGGACTCCAGGTCGCCCATCAGCTCGACGAGTCCGGGGACGTCGAAGACGTCCTGGAGGCATTCGCGGACCGCCTCCAGGACGATGGGGAACGAACCGAACTCGCTTGCCACCTGGAGCAGTTGGGAGGCCCGCTGGCGTTGTTGCCACAAGGGGGTGCGCTTGCCGGGGTTGCGGCGCGGCAGCAGGAGCGCGCGGGCGGCGCACTCGCGGAAGCGAGAGGCGAACAGGGCCGAGCCGCCGACCTGGTCGGTGACGACCTGGTCGACCTCGCCCTTGTCGAAGACGACGTCCGCGGCGCCCACCGGAGCCTGTTCGGCGTCGTACTCCGTGCCGATCCCGTTCGGCTCCCGGTCGAGGAGGTCCAGGCTCATCAGGTCGGCGTCGGGCAGCCGAAGGACGATGCCGTCGTCGGCATGCATGACCTGGGCGTCCATGCCGTAGCGCTCGGAGAGCTTGGCGCCGAGGGCGAGGGCCCAGGGGGCGTGGACCTGGGCGCCGAAGGGGGAGTGGACGACGACCCGCCAGTCACCGAGTTCGTCGCGGAAGCGCTCCACGACGATGGTGCGGTCGTCCGGGACGTGGCCGCAGGCCTCGCGCTGCTCGTCCAGGTAGGACAGGACGTTGTCCGCCGCCCATGCGTCCAGGCCCGCGGCGAGGAGGCGCAGGCGGGCGTCCTCCTTGGACAGGGAGCCGACCTCGCGGAGGAACGCGCCCACCGCGCGGCCCAGTTCGAGGGGGCGGCCCAGCTGGTCGCCCTTCCAGAACGGGAGCCTGCCGGGGACGCCGGGAGCCGGGGAGACCAGGACGCGGTCGCGAGTGATGTCCTCGATGCGCCAGGAGCTGGTGCCGAGCGTGAAGACGTCACCGACGCGCGACTCGTAGACCATCTCCTCGTCCAGTTCGCCGACCCTTCCGCCGCCCTTCTTGGGGTCGGAGCCGGCCAGGAAGACGCCGAAGAGGCCGCGGTCGGGAATGGTGCCGCCGGAGGTGACGGCGAGGCGCTGGGCGCCGGGACGGCCGGTGATGGTGCCGGCGATGCGGTCCCAGACCACGCGCGGGCGCAGTTCGGCGAAGGCGTCGGAAGGGTAGCGGCCGGCGAGCATGTCGAGGACCGCGGTGAAGGCGGACTCGGGGAGGGAGGCGAACGGGGCCGCCCTTCGGACCATGGCGAGGAGGTCGTCGAGCTGCCAGGTGTCCATCGCGGTCATCGCGACCAGTTGCTGGGCGAGGACGTCCAAGGGGTTCGCGGGGACCTTGAGGGACTCGATGGAGCCGGTGCGCATGCGTTCCGTGACGACCGCCGCCTGGACCAGGTCGCCTCGGTACTTCGGGAAGACCACGCCGGTGGAGACCGCGCCGACCTGGTGACCGGCGCGGCCGACGCGTTGCAGGCCGGAGGCCACGGACGGGGGCGACTCGACCTGGATGACGAGGTCCACCGCGCCCATGTCGATGCCGAGTTCGAGGCTGGACGTCGCCACCACGGCGGGGAGGCGGCCCGCTTTGAGGTCCTCCTCGACCAGGGCGCGCTGTTCCTTGGAGACCGAGCCGTGATGGGCGCGGGCGATGACCTGGGGGGCGCCCTGGGCCGCGCCTGAACCACCCATGAGTTCGGCCGGGGCGTGGTGTTCGTCCAGGGGCTCGCCGGTGGCGCGCTCGTAGGCGATCTCGTTGAGGCGGTTGCAGAGGCGTTCCGCGAGGCGGCGGGAGTTCGCGAAGACGATCGTGGAGCGGTGGGACTGGACGAGGTCGGCGATGCGCTCCTCCACGTGGGGCCAGATGGAGGGGCGTTCCGCGCCTTCGTTGCCCTCGGCGACCGGGGATCCGCCGAGTTCACCGAGGTCTTCCACCGGGACCACGACCGAGAGGTCGAACTCCTTGCCGGACTTCGGCTGAACGATCTCCACCTTGCGCTGGGGCGATAGGTAGCGGGCGATCTCGTCCACCGGGCGGACCGTGGCGGAGAGGCCGATGCGGCGGGCCGGCTTCGGGAGGAGTTCGTCCAGGCGCTCCAGGGAGAGGGCCAGGTGTGCCCCGCGCTTGGTGCCGGCCACGGCGTGGACCTCGTCGAGGATCACTGTCTCGATGCCGGTGAGCGCGTCGCGGGTCGCCGACGTCAGCATCAGGAACAGGGATTCCGGGGTGGTGATCAGGATGTCCGGGGGACGGGTGGAGAGGGCTCGACGCTCGGCTGCGGGGGTGTCGCCGGAGCGGATGCCCACCTTGACCTCGGGCTCGGGCAGGCCGAGGCGGACGGATTCCTGGCGGATGCCGGTGAGAGGGCTGCGGAGGTTGCGTTCCACGTCGACGGCGAGCGCCTTGAGGGGGGAGACGTACAGGACTCGGCAGCGCTTCTTGGGGTCTGCGGGCGGGGGTGTGGAGGCCAGCTGGTCCAGGGCGGCGAGGAAGGCGGCCAGGGTCTTGCCGGAACCGGTGGGGGCGACGACGAGTACGTCCGAGCCCTCTGAGATGGCCTGCCATGCTCCGGCCTGGGCAGTGGTGGGCGCGTCGAAGGCACCCGTGAACCAGCCGCGGGTGGCGGGCGAGAAGCCGTTCAGGGCTCGGTGTGCGGGGCTGACCATGCGTCCATCCTGCACCCGGGGACTGACAATGCCCCTGACCTGCGGGTTGCTCCGGCGGCCGAGGGGGTGCCTGCGGCGCCCCGGCCGAGCGGGGGTGCCTGCGGCGCCGGTGAGGGCGTGCACGGCGCCTACTCGTACAGGTGTCCGTCCTCGCGAATTGACCCACTCAGGGGTGCGGGGAACCGCGTGACAATGGGTGCATGGCAGGTTCCGGGGAGCGGGCGCGGCACTGGCGGTATGCCGAGCTGCCCGGGGTCGATCTGCTGCGGGCCCGGTATGTGCGGAAGACGTTCGTGCGGCATACGCACGAGCACTTCGTGATCGCCGCCATCGCGGACGGCGTCGAGGTCTTTCACCATCGGGGGGCCGATCAGTACGCGGGGGCCGGTGCGCTGGCGTTGGTCAATCCCGATACGGCTCATACAGGGCGGGCCGGGGTGCCCGAAGGATGGCGGTACGGGGCCGTGTATCCGTCACCCGAGGTGGTGGCCGGGATCGCGGCTGAGACCACTTCGCTGCGGGGTACGCCCGGCTTCGTGCGGCCGGTGCTCGACGATCCGTATGCGGTGGGCTTGGTGCATCAGGTTCTGCGGGCCGCGGACGAGGGAAACGCGCTGGCCGCCGACACGTTGTTGCGGGTCGCCGTGACGCGGTTGCTGCGGGTGAACGGCGGGACGTTGCCGCAACGGGATGTGCGGAGCGCGGGCGCTCGGATCGCCGTACGTGCGCGTGCCGTGCTGGAGGAGCGGATGGCCGCGCCGCCGACGCTGGAGCAGTTGGCCGCTGATCTCGGGGTCGGTCCCTTCGCGTTGCTGCGTGCTTTTCGGGGTGTCTACGGGATGCCGCCACACACGTGGCTGACCGATGCCCGGGTGCGGCGGGCTCGGCGGTTGCTGGATGCGGGGGCCGACCCCGCCTCGGCCGCCGTCGAAGTGGGGTTTACGGACCAGCCTCATCTGAACCGGCATTTCACGCGGATCGTGGGCGTGCCTCCGGGGGCCTATCAGCGGGAGCGCAAGAACGTACAAGACTCGCCCGGGCGGCTGCTCCTAGCGTCGGAGGCGTGGCAGAAGAACAGACAGCGCTCGCAGATGCACACGCAGACGATGGAGGCAGGCCGGACGCCGCCGTCGTACGGGACGCCCTCGGGGTCGGGGTGGCCGTCGGACTGTCCGGGTTCGCCTTCGGGGTGACCTCGGCCGGCAGCGGGCTCACACTGACGCAGACCTGTGCGCTCAGCCTCCTGGTGTTCACCGGGGCGTCCCAGTTCGCGCTCGTCGGAGCGCTCGCGGCCGGAGGAAGCGCTCTTGCAGCGGCTGCCGGGGCCTTCTTCCTGGGGGCGCGCAACGCCTTCTACGGGCTGCGGCTGTCGCAGTTGCTCGCCCTCCCGCGCGTGGTGCGTCCCTTTGCCGCCCAGTGGGTCATCGACGAGACGGCGGCCGTCTCGCTGGCTCAGCCAACGCGGCGCAGTGCGCGCATCGGGTTCGCCGTCACGGGGCTGAGTCTGTATGTGTTGTGGAATCTGACGACCTTGCTGGGAGCCCTGGGAGCCGACGCGATCGGGGACACGCGCGCGTGGGGGCTGGACGCGGCCGGGCCCGCCGTCTTTCTGGCGCTTCTGGCGCCCATGGTGAAGAGCGGCACCGAGCGGGTTGTGGCCGGGCTCGCCGTGCTGTTGGGGCTCGGGCTGCTTCCTGTGCTGCCCGCCGGGGTGCCGGTGCTTGCGGCCGCTCTCGCCGCGCCGCTTGTCCTGTGGGTGCGGGGACGTCGTGATCGGGTGCGAGGGGAGGAGGGGCGGTGAACGTCTGGATCGCCATCGGTGTCACCGCCCTCGGTTGTTACGCCGTCAAGCTCCTCGGGTTGCTCGTGCCTGCGGGCGTTCTCGATCGGCCCCTGGTGAAGCGTCTTGCCGCGTTGCTGCCGGTGGCACTTCTGGCCGCGCTCACCGCGCAGCAGACCTTCGCCGACGGGCGGGTGCCGGTTCTCGACGCGCGGGCCGCGGGGCTTGCCGCGGCCGCCGTGGCGCTGCTCCTGCGGGCGCCGTTCCTGCTCGTGGTCGCGGTCGCGGTGGTCGTGACGGCGGGGGTGCGGGCTGTTGGGGCC
>NZ_JAVREZ010000039.1:0-40325 GCF_031845645.1 Streptomyces doebereineriae | reverse complement strand
GGCCACCCGGCGCCAAGAACAAACACCGGGCCCCCCGCTACGACGTCGGCAAGACCGTCAAACGCCCCGAGACCCTCACGGCCATCGGCAAGCCTGGAAGATCTTGGTAGATAAAGAACAAGCTCAGCTTGTCATTTAACGATCGACGTTGACTCTCCGTGGTTTCGTGCCCACTTTGTGATGGGCAGGGCGGCTGTATGCCTCGCCGGTCGCAA
The DNA here is from genome assembly GCF_031845645.1 of Streptomyces doebereineriae. NCBI lineage: Bacteria > Bacillati > Actinomycetota > Actinomycetes > Kitasatosporales > Streptomycetaceae > Streptomyces > Streptomyces doebereineriae. The sequence continues at coordinate 40,110 of NZ_JAVREZ010000039.1, read as the reverse complement.
GGACGCGGCCCACGTCGTGGCGGGTGGCCGGACGGCGGTTCTTCGAACCAAGGGGCCTTCCTGGGCCGGGTGTTGCAGGTTTCGGCGCACTGGCCGGAGAGCCGGTCTTCGTGCGCAGGTTCCTGAACCCTCGTCGGACGCGCGAAGGGGTGAGTCTGTTCGGCTCAGTCGGTTTCTCCCAGGGCCTGCGGAGGTCGGTGGCCAGCGGCCGGGCGAGCCGGAGCTGGGCGTAGGCGGCGATCACCAACCAGGTCCACCGGTCGGCCGCATCCGAACTGCGAAGCCGGGGCTTGGTCCAGCCGAGTGTCTGCTTGAGCAGGCGGAACGTGTGCTCCAGGTCGAAACGCCGGAGGAAGGACTGCCAGCAGCGGTCGACGTCCGCCGCGCTGGCTCCGGTGCCCGACCACCACAGCCAGACCGGCTTGTTCACCCCGCCAGACGGCAGCTTTTCCACGGCGAGGCGGATGACGGTGCCTTCGATGAGAGGCAGTGGTCCGTCGTACTCGATCCAGGCCGCCCGCCGGGTGAGCCTTGGGTGCAGCCGGTCCCATGCCCGCGCGGTCGCCTTGCCGTAGAGGCGGGTGTCGGTGACCGTCACGGCCTGCTCGACGCCCCAGGTGGAGGGATCGCCGAAGACGAACTCGCCACCGTGCTTGAGTGGCCGGCCGCCCAGGGGGTTGGCCAGGGCGAACTCGTTGCGGGAGGGGGCCGGACGGCGCATCACCCGGTCTGAGCGGAGCCGGCCGAGGACTTCGACTGGCAGGTCAGCCAGCAGGTGGGCGATGCGAGGCGCGTCGTATCCGGCGTCCAGCACGACCAAGACGTGCGGGTCGCCCGGCTTCCACTGGCCGGCCTCAACGAGCTGCTCGACGACCTCGCGGATCTGGACGGTGGTCACCGCGGCGACGTCAGCGCCAGGCTCGAGGCGGACCGCGTCCAGCACCGCCGTCCACGACGTGCGGCCCGTCTCCAGCGCGGCCACGATCGAGTACGGCCAGCCGGGCACCATCTGGTGTTTGCCCTCGCCCCGGCCGAACGTGTGACAAAAAGCCCGGTCAGGGCAGGTGTTGGCGTCCGGCCGCAGCCACGGCGAGATGTCTGCGGCCAGCACGATCCGACCGTCCGCAGCCCTCGGTAGCGGCGTCGACACCAGGGTCCGACGCAGCCGCGCGACGTCGATCTGCCCCTGGTTGAGGCCGCCGTAGAGGGCCCCGTGCCCGCGGCGGTGTTCCGGGGCGAGCGCCAGATCGACGAGCGTCCGCACCGGTCCGTCCGTGCACAACAAGGCGTCGCATTACTCGAACAGCGCGTCGCCCCGGGCAATCAGACACTCGTACAACTCCGTCCGGAAGCGTGACACTTCCGCGAACGCGTCCCGCAGGACACCTGGGCACACCAGACTCATGACCACGGCCTTCGTACTGTTCCTCTGCCTCTGTGACGGAGCAAAGGATCAGACGGAGGCCGCGTTCACGTCTGCTGAACTGCGAAAACACCGACCAAGTTCGAGCGGCGTTCGACACCGGACCGCACTCTCCGAGCTCTCCAAGCATGTCAAGAGTGCTGGTCACGGACGTTCCTCTCATGGAAGCGGCTCCGCCAGCGCGCTGGCGGAGCCGTGGTTGATGTAATGCCCGGCCCGTTGGCGAGCTGGGGCCTGGGCCGGTGGCTGGATCGGTCTGAGAGTCTTGATCGCTGCCGAGCCTGCTGATTGGCTAACTGGCATGACTGAGCTCGGGCCCGTCGCCTGGCCACCTGCCCCGATCAGGACCGAGAGGCTCGTGCTCCGTGAGTCCGAGGCCCGGGACCGTGCGGCGTTCATCGAGTTGCACTCTTCGGCAGAGGTTCACACCTACCTCGGCGGCCCCCGGCCGCGTGACGAGCTTGAGCGCGAGGTGCCTGAGGTGCCTGGGCGGCGGCCCGGTACTTTCGTCGTCGATCTCGACGGGGCGATGATCGGACAGATTCAGCTGGTGAGGGAACCGGAGCACCATCGTCCAGCTGCGGCCGGAAAGGTCGATCTCGGCTACCTGTTCCTGCCGCGGGTGTGGGGATTTGGATACGCCGCCGAGGCGTGCGCGGCGGCACTCGACTGGTTCGACAGCGTCTTTCCCGGCGAGCCGGTGGTGCTCGCTACCCAGACCGCAAACGTCGCCTCGATGCGCCTCGTGGCAAAGCTGGGGTTCACCGAGGTAGAGCGGTTCCATGCCTGGGACGCCGAGCAGTGGCTCGGCATGCGGTCCCCGGCCACGCCGTCCGATTGACGAAGCCACGGGATCAGGCTCGTGCGGCAATCTCGCCGAACGAGGGCATTCCTAGGTAGATCGGCTGTCTGGTTCTTGCCGTTTGTGCGTCCACCGACCAAGTTCGAGCCGCGTTCGACGCCGGACCTTAAATGACAAGCTCAGCTCTCCTGGTTGACGCCACCGTTCATTCCGCGATCGCGTGCCCCGAGGCCGTTGGATCTGGTTTCACGCTGGGCGCAGGCCCCGATGGCTACCAGCGGTTCGTGATGGTCTTTGCGGCCTGCGCGACGCCAGGGTCGAGTGGGGAGGCGACGACCAGAGCTGCCTGGTCTGTACGGCGGGCGTGGGTGGCCAGGTCGTGGTGGCCGACGTGTACGTGTCCCAGGAGAGGGATGCCGGCGGCAGTCATATTGGCTTCGACGGCGTGGATGAAGCCGGGTTTGGGCTCGGCGGCCGGAAGTTGGCGGCTGCCGCTGATCATGCCGAGGAATGCGGTGGGGCGGTGGTGGAGGAAGTTGAGGTGGCGCTCGCGAAGCAGCGCAGCGCTCTGCTCGGGTGTGAGCGGATGTTCTCGGCGTTCTTCGGGCATGGCGCCGTGGGTGAGGGTCTCGGCGACCGGCGCACCGTTGGTGGCGGCGAGCACGACGAAGTGGTCCACGAGTTCGCGGTGCGGCCAGGTCGGGCGGCCCATGAGCACGATGCAGTCGAAGTGGCGGCGCCCCAACTGCAATGCGTCGCGGAGCGGGCTGTCGTCGGTTGTGAGGTACTTGGGGTTGGCGGGCGGAGTCGACCAGGGGGTGTGCTGCTCGACCAGCAGCCCACCCTGGTCCCGGCCGGTGCCGGCCTTCCACAGCAGGGTGCTGCGGTACCCGGGCCACTCCTGCAGCCGCTGCTCGGCGGCCTTGCGTTCCCGGGCACGCCGTGAGTACAGCTCCATGCCGATCCCGGACGGCTTGTACTCGTGCACCAGCAACACCCGCATTCCCTGCAGCGCCCACGCGGCCGCGATCTGCACCGCGAGCGTGCTGAGCTCGTACCGGTCCTCGAGCAGGAACTGCACCGTGCGCCCGTTGCGGGAGGGCAAGGCCGCGCGGCGGACCTGGGTGTAGCGGACGCCGGCCGCCTGCTGGGCCTTGCGGGCGCGGGCCTTGGGGCCGCTCGCACCGGACTTGGTCATGAGGATCGATCTCCGCTCCAGGGCCCCCGCCGCCCCGCAGAGTCGACGACGCGCGGGCATGGGCGAACAAGTGCGGGACCGTCCCTGGAACCGTTTCCGTTCCGGTGTCCTTCGCCTGGTGCATGACCGGTGCGGGGTACCGGACGCAGGCTCGCGGCGTGCGCATCCTGCCGCAGCCCAAAACCATAGCGGCCCAGCGGATCAACGAGAGGGAACGACACGGCCCGAAGCAGTCCGCTGCACCTACGTGGTCGCCCGGGAGCGAGCGTCGGCACCTGACCGCGGCGCAGACCTCGCACGGCTCCGACGATGTCCTGCGACCTGACTGGGCAGGCGCCATTTGTGAGAAGGCATGGATTGGAGTGCTCGACTGTCCCATCATCGTGTGATGGCTGATCACATGGACGTGCCGCGACTGCGTGGTCTGATCGACGAGTTCCTCGCTGCCGCCTATGAACATCACCGCCATCAGGACTTGCCTGCACTCTGCGAGCGGCTCCGCCTGCCCCAGCCGCCTCCTGAGGAGGGCCACAGCAAACACCAGCGTCTGTCGGCCAGTCTGCAGGCCTGTCCCGACGACGGCCTGGAGGCGGTCGCTGAGGCCGTTCTCGAGAGTCAGCCGCTGGCAGCATGGGAGCGCAACCGGCTGGAGGACGTGTTGTGGCTGGGGCGCCCCCACGTGCGGATCCCGGGCCGCACGCGGCGTGAATTGGCGAGGGAATTCGACTTGTCCGGTCATCTCAACTACCCCGACCGCTTCATGGCGTTGCTAGACCGAGTCTGGGATCTGGGCGACGATCTGCGGGGCTCGTGGAACGATTCCGCACCGGCCTTGCGCGACGAGATCCAGCGCCACGTGATCAGGTTCCAGGAGGACTGGACGACCGAGTACTTTTTCGAGCAGCTGCACGCCTTCGAAGCCCCTGATCCTCGCTTCGGGCACTTCCTCGAAGGACTGGCGTCCCCTACCACCCTGCCCGACGAGCAGGCCCAGCACCGTTTCGTTGACCTGGTCAACAAGCATCTGCAGCCCGTGGGCGCGCAGCTGCGCCTCGAAGGAGAACAGGACGGCTATCCGCTGTTCCAGCTCGTCCAGTCCGGTCAGGGAACGGGCCGGCGGCCGCGGAATCTGATCTTCGCCACGTTGGGCAAGCCCGACATCCGCTTCACGAGCGCCCTCGACAACGACATCGAGATCGCAGAACGCTCCGATCAGGTCCTCGTCTATGACCGGCCGGTCGGCAAGAACGGGCTGCTGTGGCGTGAGCTGCTCGCCTGGTGGCAGGAGACCCGGGAGATCAGTGACCCGGAGCGGGCGACCTGGTCCCTCTTCGACCGCATGGACTCGTCCCTGCCTCCGAAGTCCGACGGGCAGAAGAATCTGTTCTGGCTCTACCACAACATCTACCGGGAGGACTTGAGTGCGGTCCCCGCTCTCCTTCCGGAGATATGGGTTCACTGGGATCCGAGGACGGTCCGTGAGCGAGGTGCGCTTGCTCTGCAGAATCTGCGCATGGACTTCCTCATGCTGCTGCCGGGTAACCGGCGGGTCGTACTGGAGGTCGACGGCATGCAGCACTACACGCGCAAGGAGGGAACCGTGCCCGACAGCGCGAAGTACGCTGCCACCATGGCTGGCGATCGGGACCTGAAGTTCCGCGGATACGAAGTCTTCCGGTTCGGCCACGATGAGCTTCGTGACCGCGGCCAGGCCCGGCCCGTCGTCACAGAGTTCTTCCGAACCCTCCTCGACCGATCATCCAACGAGCCTTCCTAGCACGCAACTGACCTGCGGCGGAGCGAACTGCCGTGACTCGTCAATTCGGCCCGGGTGGCCTCACGCCCTCAACTCGGGCGGGAGGAAGATGAGTCACTGGATGAGAGCCCACGCGCCGTCTTAGCGGGCGGTTCCGGTCGTGCTGAGGGCGATGGCCTGGTGTGCGAGGTGGGAGAGGTCGATGACGCGGGGGTCGCGGCGCCAGGGTGCCATGGCGCGTACGACGCCGGCGAGGTAGTCGGTGGCGCGGGTGGAGCGTACGTGGCTGAGGATGGTGACGGCGCGCTGGCCGTGGGCGAGGGCCTGGTCGAGGTCGCGGTTTTGGAGGTGCGCGGTGGCCAGAACGGTCATGCGCAGGCCGACGGAGCGGGTGTAGGCGCTTTCGGGCATGGGTGCGGCCCGGTTGTTCCAGCGCAGGGCGGCGGCGGGCAGGCCCAGGTCCCGGTGGATCTCCACGGCGTCGGCTGCCATCCGTGCGGGGGTGTAGTAGCGGATCCATGCGGGTTCGTCGCCGGGTTCGGCGTCGGCCTGTTCCAGGAGCCGCTCGGAGGAGACGAGCGCGGCAGCCGCGGAGGGGGCGTCGCCGAGACGGGCGTGTGCGCGGGCCTCGACGAGTTTGGCGAAGGCCAGGACGCGGGGGGCTGCCCGGTGGCGGGCGCGGTCGTAGGCGCCCTGTGCCATGTCCACCGGCTCGTCGGGATAGCCACGCAGGGTGGCCTGGAGGGCCATGTTGGTCAGGACGTGACAGCCCACGGCGAGGCTTGCGCCAGCGCGGGCCATCCGCAGGGCCTGGATGAAGTGCCGCTGCGCCAGGGCGTGATGGCCCATGTCCAGGGCGCTCCAGCCTGCGACGCGCGCCAGTTCGGCGGTGCCTGCGTACAGCTCTTTGCCTACGGCGTCGGTGTAGTCGCCGCGCAGGAGCGGGATGGCGCGTTCATTGAGGAAGCTGGTCACTGTCGAGGCTTTGCCGGTGCCGCCGCCGTACTTCGAGTCCGAGCGCTGGGCGTCGGCGGCGGCCGCCCACAGCGCATCCAGGTCGCGGCGGCCGACGCGGTGGCGCCCGGGATGAGCGGCGGTGGGGTCGGCGGGCACGGCGAGCCACCGGGTGACCGGTGTGCTGTAGGCGCCGATGGCGAAGGGGGCGGTCACGAAGGTACGGCGGCGCATGGTGCTCCAGAATCGTGTGGCGGTATGGACGGCCTCGTGAGCGTCCCGGTGGAAATCCAAGCCGACGGCTTCGGGGTTCTCGCGTATCTCGGGCATGCCGATCTCGGCCGGGTCGAGGGGCCGTCCTAAGCGTTCTGCCAGCGCCTGGGCGATGAACGCGGGGACGGGCGGGCGGGGGACCATGCCGCGCCTGGTCCAGTTCGCGACACTCGTATGGGTGTAGGAGAAGGCGATTCCGCTGCGTTCGGCCAGCAGGTTGATGCGCCGTGCCAGCGCGTGATGGCTCATCCCGGCCGCCTCGATCAGCTGGGCCAGCTCCTGGTTCGCCGTCCTGGCCGGCTGCTCGCTGCGCTGCATGGAAGACGCCTCCTGAAGACCGGGCCGTGGCCGGATGGATACGCCACCCGGGCAGGGCCAGTTGGGCATTTCGAGCGTACGAGCCGCTGGCCTGCGGCTGGGGTTGTTTCCCCGTTGTGTGCCCCCTTCGTGAGCCTGTGCGGGGCGCGAGAGACAGCGTTTCATTCCGTCATCGCACTCCAGTTCGGAGCGGCCCTCAGGACAGCCGCAAGGACGCGAACCTGACCCGGTCCCCTCCTTGCACCCAGGCGACGCTCCGCCCCGTCTCGCACCCTCATGGAAGGGGACATGCTCATGAACGCTGTGCTCGTGACCGGCGGTGCCGGATTCATCGGCTCCCACTACGTCAAGTCGCTGCTGCGCTCCGACACCACCGCCCGCGTCACCGTGCTGGACGCCCTCACCTACGCAGGCCACGTCAAAAACCTCGGCGAGGCCTTCCTGGATCCCAGGCTGACGTTCGTCCACGGCAGCATCCTGGATACCGCGGTCGTCGACCAGGTCATGGCCTCACACACCCACGTCGTGCACTTCGCGGCCGAATCCCACGTCGACCGCTCCCTGGCCGGCGAAGCGCTGTTCGCCGAGACCAACGTGCTGGGCACCCAGATCCTGGTGAACGCCGCATCCCGGCACCCCATCCAGCGGTTCGTGCACGTCTCCACCGACGAGGTGTACGGGCCGCTGCCCGACGGGACGGCCACCGAGGACGACCCGCTGCGGCCCACCGTGCCCTACGCCGCCACCAAGGCCGCCAGCGACCTGATCGCACTGAGCGCCTACCGCACCTACGGGCTGCCGGTGTGCGTGACCCGCTCCTCCAACAACTTCGGGCCCGCCCAGCACCCAGAGAAGATCATCCCCCTGTTCATCACCCGCCTGCTGCGCGGCGAACCGGTCACCCTGCACGGCCGCGGCGAGCACGTGCGCAACTGGCTCCACGTCAGCGACCACTGCGCCGGCATCGACCTGGTGCTCCGCGCAGGCACGCCCGGCGAGGTCTACAACATCGGCGGCGGAACGGACCTGACGAGCAGGGAGCTGACCGGGGAACTGCTGCGCCTGTGCGGCGCCGACTGGAACGCGATCCAGTACATCCCCGACCGCCGCGCCAACGACATCCGGTACTCGATGGCCTGGGACAAAATCGCCCAGCTCGGCTACGAGCCCCGCCGCGATTTCCACGAGGCCCTGGCCGACACCGTCCAGTGGTACCGCCACCACCACCGGCGCTGGACGCCGCCCCCACGCGCCTGCGCCGTCACACCTCCGCACGTCATCCTCGACGCCACCCGGGAGCCTGAGCATGCCTGAGAACTGGCCGCAGGGCGCACTGATCGTCCTGGGCGCATCGGAGGAACAGATCCCGCTCTACCCGGAGGCGCGACGTCGGCAAATCCCCACCATCGCGGTGGACATGCGGTCGGACGCCCCCGCGTTTCCGTTCGCCGACGCAACCTTGACGATCTCCACGCGGGACACCGACGCCATCACCGACGCGCTGGGAGACATACGGCCCGCCGGAATCGTGTGCGGTGCCAGCGACGCCGCCCTCGCCAGCTGGCACACCCTGGCGCTGCACTACGGCACCGCCTACGTGTATCCCGGAAGCGCGCTCGCGGCCGGCGACAAGGCCGCCTTCCACGAGATCGCCGCATCCTGCGGCATCACCGGATACGGATGGACCGCCTCCGACAACCCGGACGAGGTCGTCACGAAGGCGACGCAGCTGCGCTTCCCCATCATGGTCAAGCCCGTAGACGGTTCCGGTAGCAAGGGCGTCACCCACGTCACCCATCCTGACCACCTGCCCGCCGCTGTCGCCTGCGCCCGCTCCCACTCCGCCTCCCGGACCGTGATCGCCGAGGAGTTCGTTCCAGGCCGCCCCCTGGCCATCGAGGTCTTCATGCACAACGGCAGGGCAGTGATGGCCTGCATCAAGGACAAGGAGTTCGTCGGCGGGGGCTTCGTCGTCAAGCGGCTGCGCACCGCCCAGTTGCCGTCGGCGACACGCGAGCGCATCGAGGCCACCGTCGAACGGCTGTGCCGTGCACTGGGCATCACCGACGGACCGGCAAACTTCGACGCCGTCCTTGGCACAGACGGCCACGCACGCATCATCGAGGCCAACGCGCGCCTCGGCGGCGACGGCGTTCCGCGACTGCTCACCGCCGCCTACGGCGTTCACGTCGTGCGTGCACTCATCGCGCTCGCGCTGGGCGAACCGTTCGGCGAGCACCTGGCGCCGACACGCGCCGCCCATGCGGCGCTGGAACTGATCGGCTCGCCGCTCACTGTGAAGGGCGAGCTGATCGCATGGGAAGGCGTCGCCGAAGCCCGCAACCTCCCCGGGATCACCGACGTCGAGCTGTACGCCCAGCCGGGAGATCTCGTACGACCGCATGACCAGTCCGGCCACAAGATCGGCCTGATCGTTGCCGCCGGAGCCACGGCTGCGGACGCCTCTGCAGCCCTGGACGCGGCCACTGCCCTGATCCGGCCGGTGATCCGGCCGACCGAAGACACGCAGTGATCACCAGCACCGGCCGGAGCGCGGCGCCCAGCATGCCGACAACGCAGACCGAGGAGGATCTCGTGACCAGTCCATCGAGGCTGGCCGTCCGGCGCAACGCCAGCCCATACCTGTACGGAGGGGAAGCCGCGGCCGTGGCCCAAGTGCTGAAGTCCGGGCAGTACGGCCACAGCGACATCACCGAGAAGTTCGAGCGGAAGGTCGCCGCCTACCTCAACGTGCCCGAGATCGTGGCCGTCGAGTCGGGCACCGCCGCCCTGCACCTGGCGCTGCTGGCCGCCGGAATCGGCAACGGCGACGAGGTCGTGGTGCCCTCACTGACGTTCGCCGCGAGCGTCCAGGCGATCGTGGCCGCAGGCGCCCGCCCCCGGTTCGCCGAGACCGACCCAGACACGCTGTGCGTCACCGGCGCCAGCGTCCTGGAGGCCCTCACCCCGGACACCCGCGCGGTGATGCCCGTGCTGTACGGCGGCCGGGCCGTCGACCTGACGGACGCGGCACCGGTGCTCGCCGGGCACAACATCACGGTCGTCGAGGACGCGGCGCAGGCCTTCGGCTCCTGGCACGGCGACCGCAAAATCGGCGCGTTCGGCGCGTCGGGCACGCTGACGTGCTTCTCGTTCGGCCCGATCAAGAACCTCACCTGCGGGCAAGGCGGCGCCGTGATCCCCCGAACCCCGCAGGAGGCGGAGACGATACGGCTGCTGCGGATGCTGGGCATCCGCCAGTCACAGGCCGACCGGATCCGCTCGACGACCTACAGCGTGGACACCTTCGGCCTGCGCTACCCCATGTCGGCGCTGAACGCGGCCATCGGCCTGGCCCAGCTCGCCCGCTTCGATCAGATCGAGGCCAAGCGGCCGCATCTGTGGCGGACCTACCGCGACGCTCTCGCCGGGATCGACGGCGTGGCCCTGGTCGACGTCGACGTCGAGCACACCGTCCCCTTCAACTGCGTCGTGCGCGTGCGGGGCCGGGATGCGGTCTTCGCGGACCTGCAGTCCCGGGGCGTCGGCGTCGGCGTGCACTACCCGCCCAACCACCTGCAAGCCGCGTTCGCGCCGTGGCACCGGCCACTGCCCGTGACCGAGCAGACCGCCGAGGAGATCATGAGCCTGCCGTTCCACCCGGCGATGACCGAGCAGGACGTGAGCGCCGTCGTGGACGCACTGCGCAAGGCGGTTGCCCGGTGACCGGCGGCATAGAACCACGCCGTCTCCTCGCCGCCCGCGTGGAGGTCATCGAGCACGGTGCTGCCCGGCACCTGCCGTAGCTGCCTGAGCGGCCGACAGGATCACGTCCACGAGCCGGTCGGCCGCATCCGGACGGCCCTGTGCACGGGCCCGCTCCGCCATCGCCTGCCGCAGGTGGGCATCGGCAAGGAGCGGGCCCAGCGCGTCCCGCATCCGCTGCGCGGTCACCTCGCCCTCCAGCGCGACCGCGGCCCCGGACTCCTGCAAGTGGCGTGCGTTGTGCACCTGCTCGTTGCCCGCCGAGGTGGCCAGGGGGATGAACACGGCGGCCTTGCCCAGCGCGGTCAGCTCGGCGAGCGTGCCGGCCCCGCTGCGCGAGACCACCACGTCCGCGAGCGCCAGGACGTCAGGCAGCTCCGCGCCGACGAATCCGCTCACGTAGTAGCGGCCCGCACTCTCCACCGGCAAGGATGCTGCCCGCTGGCGCAGGGTCTCGACGTGGTCGGGCCCGCACTGGTGGATGACGTTCGCGTGCTCCAGCAGCCATGGCAGGACCTCGGCCACGACCGTGTTGATCTGCTGCGACCCTTGGGCGCCACCGGTGACGTACACCGTGGGCCGGCGGCCGTCGAACCCCCGCAGCCCCAGCGCGTCGACGGCCTTCTGTCCCTGCCCGGACAGCACCTGCGGCCGTACCGGATTCCCGGTCACCACGGCGATCGAGCGCGCCTCCGCGGACAGCAGCGCCAACGTCGACTCCGAAGAGACCGCGATCCTCGTCGCCGACCCGGCCAGCTGACGGTTGGCCAGACCCAGCCGCACCGTCTGCTCATGCAACACCAGTGGCCGTCGGCACAGGCGAGCCGCCAGCCCGGCCGGAACGGCCACATAGCCGCCGGTCGCCAGGACCACGTCCGGCCGGAAGTCCGAGATCGCCTTGCGGGCCTGCGCCACACCCAGCGGCACCCGCGCCATGTCCCGCACGTTGGCCGCCGACAGCATCTTCAGCGGATTCGACGACCGGCGGATCTTGCCCGTGGCGACCGTCGTGAACGCGATCCCCTCGGCAGGCGCGACCCGCGCCTCCAGCCCGTCCTCCGTACCGATCCACAACGTCTCCAGCCTCCGGCCGGACACCGCCAGCCGGTCCTGGAGCGCCCGAACGGCGGTCAGAGCGGGATAGGTGTGCCCCCCGGTCCCGCCGCCCGTCACTACCAACCGGAAGCCATCATCAGCGGCGGCGTGAGCACTGTTCACCAAGGAGATCCCATCTGGCCCGTACGGCGGAGACTGCCTCGTACCGTAGCGGACCCGAGGGAGGACCCGAACCGTGCCACGGCTGCGGGAGTTGTCTAAGGGATCACCTATAGCACCCCGTGGTTAGGGCACCGGCTGGATAGCTTGGCGGTTACTGACTTTGTTGGCGTGATGTCGTAGCTGACAGGCCGTGTGTGCTGCGGTAGGCCGCTGGTATGAGGTATCCGCAAGGGGGCGGGCTGACCGCCGAGCGGCAGGCGTTTCGTGAGCACATTCGGTTGCAGGCGGCCGAGTTGTTCGCTGCTGGGCAGGGCAATGCCGCGGTCGCCCGTGAGTTACGTGTCAGCGTGCGGTCCGTGCAGCGGTGGCGCCGGGCCTGGGAGGACGGTGGAGAGCGGGCCCTGGCTTCGAAGGGGCCGTTGTCCAGGCCCAAGTTCAGCCAAGCGCTCTTCGCGGTGCTGGGGCAGGAGCTGGCCAAAGGACCGGTGGCGCACGGCTGGCCGGATCAGACATGGACGCTGTCGCGGATCAAGACCCTGATCGGGCGCCGGTTCCACACGAGCATAACGTTGTCGGCGATCGCGCAGATGCTGCACCGGCACGGCTTCAGCCACCAGGTCCCGGCCCGCCGCGCGGTGGAGCGCGACGAGAAAGCCGTCAGCGGCTGGGTGAAGGAAACCTGGCCCCTGGTGGAAACACCGCGGCGGCGCTCGGGGCCTGGGTCTGCTTCGAAGACGAGGCCGGCTTCTCGATGACGCCGCCGACGACCCGAACGTGGGCCAGGCGCGGGCGTACACCTGTCATCCGGGTCCGCGGACGTTCCCAGCGCCGGTTCTCCATCGCCGCTCTGGCCTGCTACAAGCAGGGCGAACACTCGCGCCTCATCTACCGGCCCAAGCGGCACGTCGATCACAAGCGGGGCGGCAGACGAAGTTTCACCTGGAGCGAGTACCGCGACCTGCTGATCGCCGCCCATCGACAGCTCGACGCGCCGATCGTGCTTGTCTGGGACAATTTGAACGTGCACAAGGACGCCAGGCTGCGGGCGTTCATCGATGCCCAGGACTGGATCACCAGCTGCTTTCTGCCGGCGTACGCACCGGACCTGAACCCCGTGGAGGGCATCTGGTCACTGATGCGACGCAGCAGTCAGGCCAATACCGCATTCACCGACCCAGACCACCTGCTGCACGCCCTCCGGAGAGGACTTCGCCAGATCCAGTACCGCAGCAACGTCATTGACGGATGCCTCACCGAAACCGGCCTCACCTTGACGACATCACACCAAAAGGGTCAGTAGCACCACAGTGCGGCACACATTGGGATGCGGGCCAGTAAAGGCGGCTGCAACCAATCGTGCGCTCGGTCAGTCTTGTCGGCAATGAACCCACGTCTGCCCCGGCGCCAGGCCGAACGGCGCGGTCTGCGCCTGTGGCCCGTCGGTATCGTCCTGGTCCTGGCCATCACCGTTGCGGTCCTGGTCGCTGCCGCCGTGTTCTACGCCGGATGGGACCTGCTAGGCGCACACAAGTTGAAGCCCGAGCCAAGCGTCGACTCCAAAACGCTATTCGACCTGGTCAAACTCGCCTTCGGGGTAGTGGCTGGCGCGGGCGCCCTGGTCGCCCTGGTCGTGGCCTACCGGCGCCAACGCGTGGACGAGGACGGCGCCCTGCGCGACGCCACCCGCCTGCACACCGAGCGCTTCACCACCGCCGTCTCCCAGCTCGGCAACGAATCCGCCGCGGTACGCCTCGGCGGCGTACACGCCCTGGCCGGACTCGCCGACGACGCCCCCACCCGCGAACTGCGCCAGACGTGCATCGACGTCCTGTGCGCGTACCTCCGACTGCCCTACACCGCCGAAGCCGACCTGCCGGCGAACGACGCGGAAGCCCGCCACACCTATCTGGCTCTGCGGGAAGTCCGGCACACCGTCATCCGGCTCATCCGAGATCACCTCCGTCTGCCCCTCGAACATCACCACTCGTGGCAAGGCCACGACTTCGACTTCACGGGAGTCATGTTCGACGGCGGGGATCTCTCAAAGGCGGTGTTCTCCGCTGGCGCGGTCAGCTTCAACGGGGCGGTGTTCTCCGCCGGCGTGGTCAGCTTCAGCAGGGCGGTGTTCTCCGGCGGCGCGGTCGGCTTCGAGGGGGCGGTGTTCTCCGGCGGCGTGGTCTACTTCGGAGAGGCGGTGTTCTCCGGCGGCAGGGTCTACTTCAGCAGGGCGGTGTTCTCCGGCGGCAGGGTCTACTTCAGCAGGGCGACGTTCTCCGGCGGCAGTGTCCACTTCAGCAGGGCGACGTTCTCCGGCAGCGCGGTCGGCTTCGGAGAGGCGGTGTTCTCCGGCGGCACGGTCGGCTTCGGAGAGGCGGTGTTCTCCGGCGGCACGGTCGACTTCAGCAGGGCGGTGTTCTCCGGCGGCGCGGCCGACTTCCTCGCGGCGACGTTCTCCAACGGCAGGGTTGGCTTCAGGGCGGCAACCTTCTCCGGCGGCGCAGCCGACTTCAGCGAGGCGGTGTTCTCCGGGGGCACAGTCACCTTCAGTAGGGCGACGTTCTCCGGCGGCACGGTCGGCTTCGCCGCGGCGACCTTCTCCGGCGGCACGGTCGACTTCAGTGAGGCGGTGTTCTCCGGCGGCGCAGCCATCTTCACCGAGGCGACCTTCTCCGGCGGCACGGTCGACTTCAGCGAAGCCACTGGCACGGCTCCCCGTGCGCTGATTCCGGCAGCAAGAGCTCCGCTCCCGGATGGACTCATCCTGGCCGCAGCCTGGCAACCGACAGGTCCCTAAATGAGTTCGGCCGAACCGCGTCGGATCACGGCGTGAGGTAATTGTTCCGTGAGCTACTTCATGTACGACGTCATGGGCGGGAGGGTCGACGAGCCTGGTCCGGAGTCGATGAGGCGAGTGCTCGACGGCCTGGCGGATGCCGATGACGAGCACCCCGACGTGTCGCTGACCCATGAGAGCGGGTGGTGCCTCAGCGCGTTCCACGGCGGCCTGTTGGTCTGGGAGAACCCGGACGACGATTCGCTGGGCGGGGGTGAGATGCGCGAGGTCGCCCGTGAGGAGATTCTCCGGCTCTTCGGGCTGCTGGCAGCAGGTGACACTGCATCGGTCGAGGCGCTTCCCTGGGAGAACCGGGCGTGTCCGCGCGGCCTGGGCGGGTGAGTTTCGGTTGTTGCTCGGCGGGCGGACGTATGCCGCCGCTACGGTGAGCCGGTGACCACCGTTGCTCCCGCGATCGCCCAGCTGGTCGCCGACCCGTCGCTGATCAGCCTGGCCTACCAGCATGAACACGCCCTCCAGGTATACGAGTTCGAGGACACGCTGGAAGTGTGGACGGTGACGGCCCGGATCGACGCGGACGTCCTGGCCGAGGAACTGTCCGTGCACAGTGACCTGGATCAAGATGCGTTGGACGCGGTGCAGGACGTCGCGGTGGGCCGGATGTCGTTCGTGCGGGTGCGAATGTTCGGCCCGGATCACCCCTTCGAGGCGATGGACTCCTACACCGGGGACGTGGCCGGCATCGGCGAAGTGGTCCTGGACGTCGCCGCCGGAGACTGGGCCCCTGGCCTCCAGGCCACGCTTGGGCACCCGGTCGGCGACCTGTTGGTCATGGACCGGGTCATCCTGGATCCTGGATGGCGCGGTGTGGGACTGGGACCCGTTCTCGCGGGTTCCGCGATCCGCCGGCTCTCGCAGGGCTGCGCCGCGGTCGCGTGCGAGCCGGGTTCCGCCGACGGACGGGAACTGACAGCTGATCAGCACCGGGACGTCGCCGTGAAGCTGGGCCAGCTCTGGCAGCGGATCGGCTTCGAGCCCTTCCAGGACGGCGTGCACCTGCTGGACTGCCAGCTGCAGCGGACTGAGGACCTCCTCGCCGAACAGCAGGGGGAGTTCCTTGCGTTGTGCCAGGCCTGGCGAAGCCATCACCGGCCGTAGGCACCCCCGAGGTCGAGATCCCGTTTCCGGGCCCGAGCTTCGCCGAGCAGCTGTAGATCATCCTCGCCACCACCTCGCCCGTCCCCGCACGCACCACGGGCGGCAGTCGGCCCGCACCCTTCCCGCCCGTCGTGCTCTCGGCGGCAACCGCACAGATCAGCAGGAAGATGAACAGGCTGGTCAGCCGGAGCCCAAGCGGGTCCTCGTGGAGTTTGCGGCAGCCGACGTCGACGCCGAGTCCGCGTCCGCATTCCGCGAGCCGCCTGCTGGGAAGGGGCAACGATGGACCGCACGGGCCAGGCTGGTGTGCGCCTGCGCTACTGGCTCGACCTGCACCGTCTCACCGAGGCGCTGCACGTGTCCCGCATTCCTCCCCGTTCCCGTACGGCAGAGGCTTCCTGACTGGCTGCCCACGAGCAGCGGGTCCTTCCCGGCACGTGGTCGGGCAGGCCCCGCAGCCCCGGCGCTGAAAGCGACGAGAGCCCCATGCCGCCGGTCAGAGTGTGGGTGCCAGCGTCATCGAGGGCGTGCTACGTAGCTGCGGACCCCGTTAATCCTGGGGTGAGAGCTTCAGCTTTCATCAATCTGGCTGCGCGCCAAACCGGTTAACCATTGGTCCGCTAATCGCATAGTTTGTCAGTGCCTGCTGCTCCACTGACGACATGGCAGAACATAAAGCGTTCCTCGACGGCTTCGATCGTGCGGAGGAAGACGGCTGCGATTCGATGATCCAGGCCCATCTGGATCGCGAGGAGCGGCGGCTGCTCGCCTCGGCATCGACAGTTCCCGATGGCGTTGATGAGTGGCGGGCGCTCGTGGCCGCGGTTGGCTTCGTCCGACGCAGTTCGGTCCTGGCTCGCGGGGCCCCGCTGCACCGGATCGATCAGCGCCAGGCCTGGCAGCGCTTCCCCCGCGGTCTCTACGACCCCCGCACACTCGCCCTGGCCGCGCTCGAGGCGGTGGTGAGCAGGCAGGAGATGGAGGCGGAGGCGACGACGGGGGAGGTGGTCGAGTTCCTCGCGTCCCTCGCGGCGGGCGCGGCGCCCGAGCGGGAAGCCTCCGAGCATCTGGCGGTGTCCCGGTTCGTCCTGCGCGAGCTGCTGAATGACGCGCAGCACGGAGAGGAGTTCGAGGTCTCCTACAGCGACTACCGCGCGGGACACAGCCGGGTCACGCTGTCGCTGCGGATGCTGGAGGAAGGCATCGGCAGGCGTGGCCAGGCCGTGCTGCGGGCCACGACCCCGGCCATCAATCTGCTGCTGTCCGGGCTGGAGCACGACCTGGAGGACGAACAGGCAGCGAAGGACACGATGCTGCGCCGCCAGGTCGCGAGCGGCCGGTGGGGACGCGCGGAAGAGAGCGCAGCCGAGAGCCTGAAGCTGTCCCTCATGTACTGCGAGCGGGTGCGAGCGGTACTGGAGGAAACCGAACGCGATGTGCGGGCGGTGGACTGGAGCCGGGACGTACCCGTGCTGCTGACGGCGTCCCGCGAACACCTCGGTGAGCGCCACCGGGTGGAGCGCGACCTGATGGAGTACATGCGCGGGGTCCGCAACGAGGTGGAGGACGCCGACGTCCGCCGTACCTGTGAGCGGGTCCTGCGGCTGCTGAGCCGGGCTCATCTGCGGCATACGCAGCTGCTGGAGAAGATCATCGATGCCCGTCCGGCGTTCTTGCGGTCCCAGGCCGACCAGCGCTTCCGTCCCCCGCCGCGTCTGGCTCTCGTGGGAGTGCAGGAGGACGTGCTGGAGCCGTTGCTCTGCCTCGGGATCGAGGAAGCCGAAGTGATCGCGAGTCGGTTCGCCGATGCGGTCGGCGGTCCCGTGGTCTCACATCAGCCGCGGCTTCAGGATTGGTGGGCGTCGCTGCTGGCCCCGGCCCGGGAAGCACAGGAGGCAGTGCCCGACGAGGACATCGAGCTGATCGCCGACGACCCGGGCGAGCTCTCTGCCTACAGCCAGGAGGACCTTGCTGTAGCCCGCACCGTGCTCATGGAGGCGCTGCGTACTCCGGTGCGGCTGTCCCAGCTGCTCGAACAGGCACTGGATCACACGGCAGAGGCCGCGGACTTGCTGGCTGTCTCCGTGCTGCGCGCCTATGCCCCCGATCCCGAGGAGGACGAGGAGGACGATGCCGCGGACGAGCTGGCGGACCTGCTCGGTGAACTCGTGATGGTGCTCGATGACGGCGCCGTCTTCGACATCGGTCCACTCGCGGGCAGTGACCTGCTGCTCGTTCCCGCGCAGTCGCTGATTCCCGATCCCACTCGCGCTGAGGACGACTTGGAGGTCCTGGCATGACCACCAGCACGTATGCCTACTCTCCCGACGACCTGGCCGACGCGGCCGTGCTGGTGCGGTTCGGATGCCAGCCGCGCCTTCGGCCCTTGCAGTTCCCGCAGTACCGGGACCTGCTGCAGCGCTACCGGATGGACCAAGCGTTCCGCGACGCGGTGGACGCCGCCGCGGATGGTCTGGACCTGGACGTGATGGAGGCGCACACGGGCGAAGGACTCATCCTGCATCCCCGGGAGGGCTCCTGGCTGTCCTATCGCCTCAAAGACCACCCGAAGCTGGGGGTCAACGACCGCCTCGTCCTCGGGCTCGCCCATCTCGCCATCGCCGCCCGCGCCTACCCCACGGCCGGGGATCTGGAAGAGGAAAGCGTCAAGCGGATCTCGCTCACGGATGTCGACGACTTTCTGCGGCGGCTCACCGCCAAGCTCCGCGAGGCAGCCGTGGACGCAGACGGCCTGCCGGTGCCGCACCCCGAACTCCAAGCCGCCTGGCAGCTGTACACCAAGCTCCCGCCCTCCCAGCTGACACGCAAGAAAGGGCAGCTGTCGCAGTCGAGCACCCAGCGGGTGCTCAAGGAAGCGCTGGACTGGCTCGTGGATCAGGGCATGGCCTATCGCGCCGACGAGCTCGGACCGGGGACCTACCGGCTCGCCCACCGCTTCCGCGTCCAGGTACGCGAAGCAGCCGCCTCGGCGGCATTCACCGCGCTGTGCGACCTGCGCCGCGCCCACCTCGCACAGGAGGACTGACCATGCTCCAAGTCCGACGCATTCGTCTGGAGAACATCGGCCACCGGGCGGCCGGCTTCAAGTCACTCGTCCTGGACCTCACCGGCGGACCCAGCTCGATCGACGGCCGCTTCATGCAGCCGGTCGACGTGATCTTGTGGCTGCGCAACGGCGGCGGCAAGTCGAGCCTGCTCTCGCTGCTCTTCAGCCTGCTGCTGCCGGCCAAGAAGGACTTCATCGGGGCGGCCAAGGCCAAGTCGCTCGCCGAGTACGTCCCCGACGGACAGGTCTCCCATGTGATCGCCGAGTGGGGCGACTCCGAACGTCCCGCATCCGGCGCCGTCCTGCTCACGGGAGGCGTCTACCAGTGGCGCGACCGCCAGCGTCCGGCGGACCCGAGCAGCGGCTGGGAACGCCTGGAGCGCCGCTGGTACCTGCTGCGGCCACAGCCCGGTGGACTGGAACTGGATTCACTGCCAGTCCGCACCGAGGACGGCCAGCTCACCATGTCCACGTACGTCAAGGCGCTGGAGGCAGCCAACAAGACGGAGCGGCGGCTGCAACTGGCCGTCGCGGACGAACAGTACGAGTGGGAGGAGCACCTGGGCAACCACGGCCTGGACCCCCAGGTCTTCAAGATCCAGAAGGCCATGAATCAGGAAGAGGGTGGCATCACCGACCTGTTCAAGTTCCGCACAGCCGAGGAGTTCGTTGACTTCCTCATCGACATGGTCGTTGATCCGGCAGCGCCCATTGCGGCGCGCGCGGCCCTGTCCAAGCATGCCGACAAGCTGGCCGCCCGTCCCGCGCGGGAAATGGAGGAACGCTTCCTCGCCGAAGCTGTTCTAAGGCTGAAGCCGGTGCAGAAGAGCACGGCCGAGGTCGCTGTCGCCGAGCAGACGCTCCACCAGCAGGCCCGGATCGCCCAGCGGGCTGGCGAGCACATCCAGGCCCAGGCCGAGCGCCAGGAGCACCAGGCAACCGCCTTGCGCCGCGAGGCGGACACCGCCGAACAAGAGGCGCGCGAGGCCGAGGGCCGGGTCGGTGAGCGCAAGCAACGGGTGGCGGAGGTCAGGGAGGTGGCCGAACGGCTGCGGATGGCTGACCACCGGCGAGACCATGCCGCTCGGGTCGAGGCGGTTGCCGAGGCGGAACGCGAGGCAGCGGCCTGGAAGGCGGTCCCCTGGCTCCTGGACTTGGCAGACCAGGAAGCCGAACGCCGTGAGGCCAAGCAGCTCTTGGCCTGCGCCCAGAGCGAGCAGGCCCCGTTGCGCGAGGCCGTAGAGCACGCCGGCGCCGAACTGTACGCCAAGCTCGAAGACGGTCTCGCACGGCTTGCGGTCGAGTCCGACCAAAGCCGCGCCGCGCTCGAGACAGCCGCCGCGCAGGCCCAGGCGGGTGAGCGGGAGTACGCGGAAGCGGAGGCTGCGACCGGCCGGGCCGAGAGCCGGGCGCTTTCGGCCGAGGAGGCCCGCAAGAAGGAACAGGCGAAGCTGGCGGCTGCCCGCCGCACTGGCCTGCTCGGCCAGCAGGAAGATCCCACCCAAGCGCTGGCACGGCTCGTCCACGAGGAAGAAGCAGCTACGGAGCAGGCCGAACAGGCGCGGTGCCAAGTGGAAGAAGCCCGCGAGCAGGCCACCGCCATCGCGGCGGAGCGGCTCTCCTGCGCCGGCCGGCTCAGTACAGCCCGGCAGCGGCACGACCAGGTGTGGGACCAGTGGAACGCCCTTGTCCAGGAGCGCCGCGACCTGGCATCCGATCTCCGCCTGAGGGAGCTGGCCGGGATCGGAGAGGCGGCCGGCGAGCTGGACCTGGACGCGGTCGGTGCCGACCTCATCGCCATGCTCACGGACCAACTGGTGACCGCGGACGGGCAACTGGCCGCCGAACGTGCCCAGGCGTTCGAGGACGAGCGGCTGCGTGACGGCCTGGACCAGGACGGGTTCTGCCCGCCGCCTCGGGAAGTCGCACAGGCCGTCACCGCCCTGCGCGCATTGGGCGCCCCCGCGGTCGCAGGGGTGCAGTTCCTCCGCGAGACCGTACCCGCACAGCAGCACGACGCCGTCATCGCGGCCATCCCCCACCTGATCGGCGGCGTGGTCATCTGCGGACCGGTGCCCGGCGGCGAGCTGGCGGCGCTGGCCCGGCGGGCCGACGTCGCCCTGCCGACGGTGCTCGCTCTTTCCACCGACGACCAGGCCCGCGCCCTGCTGGCCCAGCCCCTCGGTGACATCGCGGTGCTCCCGCTGCGCCCCTCGGTGCTGGATGCCGAGGCCGGCGAGGAGGAACTGCACCGCGTCAATGCCCGCCTGGCCACCGTGGACGCGCGGTGCACAGCCATCGTCCAACGGCGGGAGGCCGATCGCGTTCTCCGCGGGCGGCTGCGCAACCATCTGGACCGGTTCGACGCGCGGACACGGACCAGCCTGGAGGAACTCCTCGGGCAGCTCGACGAGGAGGTGAACACGCTCACCGAGCGCACGAGCGTCCTGGTCCGCCAGGCCGCCGAAGCCGATGATGCCGGGCGCCGGGCGGAACACCGGTTGACCCAGCACACGGCTACGTTGCGGGTACTCGCCGCGGCGCTCCCCCAGGTCCAGTCGCTGGTGGAGACAGCCCGCGCGGTGGAACACTGGGCTGCGCAGCGGCGGCACGCTCAGGCCCAGGCCCGGGAACACCGCGTGGCCGCTCAGGCATGCAAAGACCGCTGGCAAGGCGCCCAGGAACAGCAGCGGGATACACAAGAAGCACTGCGGCAGTGCCAAGAGCGCGCGCAGCGCTGGAAGGGATGGGCGCAGGAGATCCGGCAGGACCTGTCCGCCGACGCCCTCCATGCCGCCAGTCCGGCTGCCGTGCCCGAGAGCAGCGCGCAGGCCCTGCGCGAGCGCTGGACCCAGGCCCGCCGGGACTGGCTCAACGGCATCAGCGACACGGTCCTGCACCAGCGGCTGACCACGGCCGAGACCGCCATCGAGAGCCTCAACCAGAAGCTGACCAAGGCCGGTCCTGTGGCCCGCACGCGGGCCAAGAAACTCGTCGACCAAGCCCAGACGATGGATACCGAGCACCTCTCCGCCCGCATCGCCGTCGCCGACAAAGCCCTCAAGGACGCTGAGCGGGCGGAGGCGGAAGCGGGGCTGCTGCTGCGGCAGGTCACCGAAGACCACCAAGAGGCGACCACCGCCCTCGACGACTTCCCCGGTGCCAAGGTGCCGGTCTTCGACAGCACCCAGGAAGCGCAGGAACAACTGCAATCAGCCAAGCAGCTGCTGGAAGAGGACCGCGCCCTCGCCCAGGGGCGGCACCTGGACGCCGAGAAGATCCACCGGCGCGCCGACCAGGCGGCCAGCCACGCCGCGCAGCTTCGGCAATCAGTCAGCGCCCTTCGAGCGGCCAGCGACCTGCCGGCCCCCGGCCAGGGCGCCGACAGCGCCCCGGAGATGACTGTGGACGCATTCCTGCTCGAACAGCACAGGCTGTCCGCTGTGACCGCGCAGTCGCTGCAGCCGCACGACGCCGAACAGATCAAGGAGGCTCTCGTCCGCGAGGTCACTCAGGCCGACCGCGCCCTGGAAAGGGCCAGGAACGCCCTACGCAAGGACGTGCAGAAGGTTGAACGGCTCGCCCAACAGCCGCAGTACTTGCAGATCGTCGACGGACGACTGCGCGAACGCCTGCAGCAAGACCTCACCACCCCCACCAGGCTGACCACACTCCTGGAGGACATCGAGGAACGTGAACGGCAGGTCGTCGCGTTGCTGGCCGAGTCCGCCGAGGACCAGGCCCGAGTCGTAGACGCCTGTACGAGCACGGTCGAAGCGGTCCTGGACAGCGTGGAAGAAGTCGCCCGCCACTCCCGTCTTCCCAAAAACCTGGGGATTTGGTCCAGCCAGCGGTTCCTGTCGCTGGAGCTGCGCCAGCGTGCCACAGGCGACGAACTGGCCCGCAGACTGTCCGCCGAGGTCGACCGTCTCATCACCGCCCTGCCGGCCAGCGCCGCCGGACGAGCCAGCGCCCTGCCCGAGGCAATGCCTCTGGCCAAGCGACTGGTCCTGGCAGCCCTCGGCGGCCGCGGCAACATCGTCGCGAAAATCATCAAGCCGACCCAGAGCCTGGACACCGTCGAACGCGAATCCGTCACCGAGATCCAGAAATTCAGCGGCGGCGAACTGCTGACCGTGTCCGTGCTGCTGTACTGCACGCTTGCCCGGATGCGTGCCGCCCAGCGCGACCGGCGCATCCCCGGCGGAGTGGGCACACTCGTACTGGACAACCCCTTCGGGAAAGCCAACTACAGGCCCTTCGTCGACCTGCAGCGCCGCGTCGCCGCCGCCCACGGCATCCAGCTCGTCTACACCACCGGATCCAACGATCTGCCCGCCCTGGGCCGCTTCCCCCTCATCATCCGCATGCGCAACGGCGTGGACCTGCGCACCAAACGGCGCTACGTCCAGATCCTCGACCGCTACGGCGACGCCGTCGCGGCCGGCGTCGCCCGCGCCCAGGACGACGGCATCACCTCCGCCCACCTCCTGCGCCGCGCCGTCCTGCGCACGGAGACAGAACCAGACACACAGACCGAGCAGGAGACCGGGTGACCGCCACCGACCACATGGCCGCGTTCCTCGCCCAACAGCCGTGCCAGCGCGTCGACTTCGACGCGCTGGCGGGCGCCGTCGACGCCGGCGACTCCAGCCTGGCCACCTCGCCCCGGCGCCGCCGCATCCTCGCCGACGCCGCCCGCGCCTTGGCCCACCGCGGGCTGGCCACCCTGCCCAAGGGAAACGACGGCTGGGACTACAGCGCCCACCCACCCCTGCCCCGCTGGGTCAAACGCCCGCCTGCCGCGCGGCGGCCCCGCCACCAGCCCGCCCCCCACGCCTATGTCGAGCAACTGCGCTTCGCCACCACCCTGCGCCTGACGGCAGGCGACCACGCCCTGCTCGGCCCCGTCAACGCGCTGCTGCGCGACCAGCCGGAAGCCGAGATCATCCCGGTGGCCGACCGCTCCTACGAGCTGTACGGCGACGAAAAACGCCTCAAGAACATCGAGCGCCACCACCTCGTCACCAAGGGACTGCTGGACCTCACCGTGCACCTCCGAGCCCGGCCCACGCCCGCCCCACTGGCGATGTATGAACTCGGGCCAGCGCCCTGGCTGCTCATCGTCGAGAACACCGCCGCGTTCACCAGTCTGCGCGAGATCCTCGGCACCTGGCCCGACCGCAGCCAGGTCGGCTGGCTCGGCTTCGGCGAAGGCGACCACCTCATCGCCTCCCTGCCCACCGCCCAGGCCTCCTTCCGCGAGCGCGACCACCCCGTGGACACCCTGCTGCTCTACGCAGACCTCGACCTCAAGGGCTTGTGCTGCGCCCAGAAGGCAACAGAGCGCGCCCACGCTGTCGGTCTTCCCCCGCTCCAGCCCGCCGCAGGCCTCTACCAGGCCCTCCTCACCCGCCCACCGCGCTCTCACCCGCCCGTCGCCGCCGACGACGCCCACGCCGCGGCCAGCTGGCTGCCACCACACCTCGCCGCTCCCGTCGCACAGTTGTTCACCGATGGCTTGGTGCTGCGCCACGAAGCCCTCCCGCTTCCCCAGCTCCGCTCCCTCCTCACCCCCAACGCGCCGCTACTGCCCCAGATCCGCGACATCGGCCTGCCTATCAAGCCGGTGATCTCGCAGCTCCCATCTCGATACGCACCGGACCCGAGAGGCCGCAGATGAACCCCCGCTACCTCCCGCCATGCGTGCTGTCCCCCAGCACCAATCTGTCCCGCTCCGACGCACAGACCTGGAGCGACATCTTCATCACGACCATCGACACCTTCCCCATCGAATGCATCCGGCCGAGCGACACCGACCGGCCCATCTGGAGCATCTACACCCCAGGCAGCTACCGGCCCGAGGACTACCTCGGCACCCTCC
Organism: Streptomyces doebereineriae; assembly: GCF_031845645.1. NCBI lineage: Bacteria > Bacillati > Actinomycetota > Actinomycetes > Kitasatosporales > Streptomycetaceae > Streptomyces > Streptomyces doebereineriae. The sequence continues at coordinate 15,500 of NZ_JAVREZ010000039.1, read as the reverse complement.
ACGTCCGCGACACAGACGGCCACTGGCACGTCCAGGCCACCGGCGAGCGCCACGCCTCATTCGCCGACGCCGTCCGCACCCTCCGGCGCCCGCCCACCTGACCCCACGAACGCGCCCGCTCCATGCGGTGGGCCCGCAGCCTGCTGGGCCGACCCAGCCCCGGGCCGCCAGCACATGGGGTCCCGCTGGTCACCGGCGGTCCCTCGTCCGGCTGGTCCGCCGATCCGGCCGAGGAACCTGCGCCTTGACCCGGCGCTCGAGGTGGCGAATCCACGCGAGCAGAAGGTCCCGCTTGTGCTCGAACTCCTCTGGCATGACGATCTGGGCCAGGCCGAGGACGAGGGACACCAGAAGCGTCGCAACCACTACGGCGACCACGCCCTTCCACGGGCGAAGATGCCGACACAAGCCGGGGAGCGAGAGCAGGGCAGCGTGCTGCTCCCCCAGTTCGTACAGCAGGCGCTCGACCCACTCATGCTCCAGAACGGCTCCTTGGACGGCGGCGTCGCAGCGTCCCGCGGTGCTCGTACGGATCAGGTGATGATCTCGGGCGGAAGAGCTTCGGCCTTGGGCGGGACAGGCGGGACCGTTACGAAGTCGGCCAGTCCTCTACGTCCAGGTGCCTTCCCGGAGCAAGATTGCTTTCCACGAGGTGCAGCCGTCGGATGAGTTCCTCCAAGACGCTCTTGAGCTGTCCCTTCTCCAGCGCGGTCAGGACCTGCGAGTTGGGGGATAGTCCGGTAACAGCACGCAACCTCAACCGGCAGCCGTGTCGCCCATCCGGACCTGCTTGGTGATCGCCTTCCGTAGGGAAGCGCCCTCGTAAGGGCGCGGGATTCCCTGCAGCGGACGCCGATTCACCGCAGCATTCGCAGCGGCCTCCATGAGCCCTGTGACGGCGCGCTCTACCGGGCTCGGCACGGGTTCCGGCAGGCCCAGAGCATCGAACTCCTCTCCGCTGACCGGAAGGGGAGTCTCGGCACGCAGGACGGTGATGCGTGACTCTGCACCGCGCGGCGTGAACAGCACCGTCGTGGTCCAACTGCACGCACCTGCGCTCACTCTGGGCGGCTGCACATTCGTGAGCACCACCCCACCAAGGAGCCACTGCACGGTGGCGGTGCACCAGACCTGATCGCCGATGCGATAAGCCTGCATGTTCTCGACTGAGCTGAAGGCAGCCTTGGTGGTGGTCCACCCTGTCGCATGGGCGATCACGTGTTCACCGCCGAGGTCGCTTACGACCGTGCAGGAGAACGACCCGAATGGTCTGCTGCTGGCTTCGGCAAGAGCCTCGCGGGAGACGCGCGCCACCTCGTCCGTGAACAGCGGGTTCCCCAGCATGGCGACCGCGCTCTCCTCGTCGATCGTGGCCGGCTCCGCGAACCGGGCTGCCACATCATCCATGCTGGTCAAGTGCACGAACCGATCCTCCAGACCGACGAGGTCCTCGCTCATGGGGGAGGGGTAGGGCGAACGGTTGCCGAAGTCGTTGGTATTGGAGCTGACGAAGTAGACAGTCTCGTCCGGGTGTTCTCGCGCGTACTCCACAGCGGAGAGCCAGATCGCGGTGTCTCTCGCCCCGATCTTGATGTTGCCCTTCACCATCCTGCACGGAGGCAGATTGTTCGACTCCCGGAAGAAGCCCTGGAGCATCGACTCCGCGCTGGTCGGGACCTCTTCCACCACCGCCAGCCACTTGTTGCGCCAGTGCTCGCGGAATGCATCCTCCTCGCACGGCTCGAGGGACAGGTCAACAGGCCACGGAGTCGTAGCCCGGAGAGCCTCGAGTGCCTCAGCCGCCCTTTCGTGCTGCTCCCGGTACTTGATGGCCTGCTGGGCGCAGAGCTCTGTCAGCACCATCGATGGAGCGGCGACCCGCGCAGCCCCGGTAGCGCGGATCGCCCGCAGAAGATCAGCACTACTGCTTTGCGGGTTGAACGACCGCAGGATGCTGGTATCCACGATGATCAACGCTCGGCTCCGCTCTCTCGACTCAGAGTGATCGATGATCGCAGGAGCGCGACCACCAGTGCACGGAGTTTCGAAGTGCCTGACCCCGCACTCAGCTCCGGTACAGACAAAGCCGATCAGAACGATCACGCCTTGCCAGCTCACCTACCATCCTGCGAGCCTCGCCCGGACTCTCAAAAAGCTATCTCCGAGGGGTCGTTGACGCTGGCAAGATACGACACCATGGCAAACTTGTTGATTAAGGATCTACGGGATATCGCCAAGGGCTTCCCCGAGAACCTGGATGGCTGGCCCCACATCCCGTGCCCCACGTGCACGCGAGGGGTCTTGCTCCCGGACCGTGACTCGTTCGTGGAAGAGGAGTCCGTCACCAGCAAGTCCTTGCACGTCCAGGAGGTGTGGGAACCCGAGTGGATTCAGGGGAGCTTCTACTGCGTGCTCACGTGCAGGAAGGAGTCCTGCGATCACGTGCGCGTCATTGGGGAGATGACCGTCGGCTGGGCAGGTCGGGACGACGTCCAATATGAGAAGTTCTTGACGCCGACCATGTTCATCCCGGCGCTGCCCCTGCTGCAAAGCCGCGGCCTCTGCCCCGACGAGGTTGGGGAGCGAGTGGACGCCGCATCCAAGATCCTTTGGGTCGACCCCAATGCTGCCGCGAACAGGATCCGGGCGGCGGTCGAGGCTCTGATGGATGACCGGGGGGTCATCCGTACGAAGCTCAATGGCGCAGGGAAGGCCGTCAGGCTCAGCCTCGACTCGCGGATCGCGACTTTCAAGAAGGCGTTGCCGCAGTACGCGGACGCTGCTGACCTCCTCCTGGCCGTCAAGTGGATCGGAAACGTGGGCAGCCACGAGGATGTTCTCCGTATCTCTGACGTCCTGGAGGGGGTCGAGTTCCTGGACCACGCCCTGTCCTCGATTTACGACGCGAGCCGCGACGACATGAAGAAGAGGGCGTCCGAGGTCACAGCCCGGCGAGGACGGCCCGGCACCTTCTCCGTCGAAGTCCCCTTCTGAAGGAGTCACCGAGGAGAAGCACCAGGCGTGTGAGCTTCTGTCGTTCCTGTGCTCCGGGGTCACCGCGACCCGACAAGATCACTCACGCCCTGCGTGACCCGCTTCTGCGTCCCGGGCCGCACCGTCTCGCCCAGGCGCAGGCCCCGACCGGTCAGGCGGCCGTCCGAGATAGCTGGCAGCCCAACCGGTCGGGGCGGACGTCGGTGAGGACGAAGGCCGGCCGCGCTCCCTCCGGCCGACGCCTGACCCAGCCGGAAAAGTCCTTCAAGATTTATTGCCGGTAGAGACCTCGCCCGGCGCCGAGAGGTGTTCGCTCATCCTGCCGAAGGAGCATTGCTGTGGAACACCAGCCCCGTCGCGACGACTATGCCCAGGCCTCGTGCTGGTCGACTGTGTATCACCGGGATCGCGTCGCATCCCCTTACGAGCTCGTGACCGGACGTGCCGTGCCGTCAAGCACGGTAGTGGTCGTTGTCGCGGTCGCCGTCGCGGACGGTGTGCGCCTGGCGGACCGTCCTCCGGCCCGCCGCGTCGACAATGAGCACTGTCCCGAGTCGGACCTGGGGCGGTCGTTGTATCTGCGGGGCAGGATCAGCGGGGTGATCGAGCCGCAGACCGGTGTGACGGAACGTGCGCTCATGGACGAGTTCGCGGCCAAGGTCCTCGTGGTGCCGAGCGGTCCCCGGTGGAGGGAAGCCATGTCCACAGCGCTGCTGGGCGACTGGTCCGATCCACTGGTGCAGACCGGGTGTCTGCACGACACCGCCGTCGGGGCCCTGCGTGCAGAGGCCCGCAGCCTGCACAAAGCTCTCACCCCGTTGTGGCGCCGGGGCACCCGGCACGGGCGGGTGCTGTCCCTGGACGCGAAGATGGGGGACGGGCTGTCGTTCTACGACCTGATCGCCGCCGACATCGACCTGCTGGCCCGGGTGACGGGCGGGGTACTTGAGGACGACCGCCTCAACCGTGTGCTGCGCGGCCTGAATCCGGCCGAGCGGGCGACGGTGTTCGTGTACGCAGAGGGCGGGGGCACCACGTGGGCCGAGGCCGCGGCCGCCGCGGGTGCTGCCGATCCGGACGCTTTCGGTGAACGGGTGCGGCGCAAGGTCAAGAGGCTCGCTGCCGAGCAGGCCCGCCGTACCGCTATGACTTGCCCCGTGCGGGAGATGGATCAGCACGTCACCCCCGATGGGGACGCCCTGTGATGGTCGAGCTCGAACCTGCCGAGAACGGCATTGCTGCGGCTTCAACGGGCTGCTCCGCGCCCCTGACGCGCGTGACGCTGGCCGAGCGGGGCTTCGTGGGCTTCGTCCGGTTCGTCGACCTCCCGCACAGCAGCGTCCCCGCCCAGGTGGGCATCTACGTCGTGCTGCGGACCGCCGTCTCCCCGCCTGTCTTCCTCGAACACAGTCCCGCCGGCCACCGCAAGGCCCATGACCCAACCGTGGCGCCCGCCACCCTGACCAGCGCCTGGGTGGCGGGCGCCACCGTGGTGTACGTCGGCAAGGCCGCGGGCCGCCAAGGACTGAGCAGGCGGCTGAACGCCTACCGCCGCCAGGGCCTGGGCCACAACGCCGGGCACCGCGGCGGGGAGTACATCTGGCAGCTTGCCGACTCTGACGCGCTCTTGGTTGCCTGGCGCACTGTGGCTGATCTGCCCGCCGGGCAAGCCGAGGCGGAGCTGATCGCGGAGTTCACCGCACTCCACGGAGCGCTCCCCTTCGCCAACCGTAACCGGGGCTCCGCAACCGTTGGACGACGGCTTCGAGAAAGTCAGCAGCGAAGACGTTGAGACCTCGCTGTTCGTTCGGCGTCAGCGCGCGCCGTACGGCGAGGAGGCGACAGATGGCCCGTCATGCCTGCCCCTGCCCTGCCTGCGCTGTTCGGCACGGCGGTGCTGTTCTGCGCCGAGCCGTTTGACCTTGCGCCGCACCCGTTCACCGAAGGCCTCCGGATCGGCCGCACCAGCCACGGCAGCGGCTTCAGTCCAAGTGCCACCCTCGCCCGCCGCGTACGCCTGGGCGCCGCTGGTGCTAGAGCAGGCCCCGTTGGCGTGCCCAGAGTTCGACTGCGCCGGAGGTGCGTTGCGTGAACTGGCTGGGGTGGAGGTGGCCGTTGCGGGTGATCAGGCCGGTTTCGGGATAGCCGTAGGCCTGCAGGAGTTCGTCTGCGAGTGCGGCGGTTGCTTGGAGGAGGCCGCGGTCGAGGTCGGCGAGGTCGTCCAGCAGAGCGCCGGCATCAGCGACGGCGTAGGGGTAGAACTCCGGGGTGAGCGGCTGAGGCCGGCCTGTCGTGGGGTCGAGCCGGTCGACGCGGAAGGGCACGATGGCAGGCCGGTCAGCGTCGAGGATGTTCTGAGTTGGGTGGGCGGCCATGTCGCTCACGAGCGCGGCGCGGACGTGGGCGAGGCCGCTGGTGCCGGCCCGGTCGCGGGCGTGGGAGGCCAGGAATGGCAGTGCGCACAGCAGCGGATACACGACGTCGCCGAGTTCGGCCGTGTGCATCTCCACGTCCTCGTACTCGTTCACGTAGATCCGGCCGGTGAGGCCGATGGCGATGGCTGCGCTGCCGTCCCGGTGCAGTTCGGCCCGGGCGGAATATCGGCTGCCGCCTTCGGTCACGACGAGCCGGCGGGGGCCGACGGTCACCCGCCCGAAGTTGCTGCTCCCTTGGCCGAGGTACAGCTGGGTGGCCAGGAGTTCCTTCTGGTAGCGGCTGAAGCGCTCGGAGTCGATGACCATGTCGCCGGCCTGTTCCGGTACCAGCGTGACGATCAGATGCGGAGTGGTCCGCCGGTACATCGCGTCGACGAGTTCCTGTTCGACGTCCTCCAGACGCCGGTCGCGTTCCGCGGCTGCTGTGTAGCGGGCTCGGTAGGCAGTGGCCACATCGGTCTCGGTGAGCCACTCGGTCTGGCTGCCGCCGCGCCGCGGATAGCGCAGGGCCTCTCTGGACGGCCTGGTCGTGGGCGTGGTGACGGCGTGGGGGGCGTGCGGACTGCGGGGAACGGCGAGCAGCAGGAACCCGGTGCCGGGAGCGTCCGGGCTATGGACGGGGATCGCCTCGTAGGGAACGGGGGGCGCTGTGTTGTTCGCGACGACCTGCTGGATGTGCCGAAGACGGCTGTCGTCGAGGTCGACGTCGAACACCCGGCTGGGCACGCCCTTGTCCTCCGCCATGCCCAAGATGAGGAGACCGCCGGTGTGGTTGGCAAAGGCGGCGACGTCTTTGGCCAACTCCTCACGGCCTTGGTCACCACTGGCGTAGTGCGCGCGCTTGTAGTCGAGATCTTCGCCCTCGGCCGCGTCGGTGTTGCCGATCAACTCGGCGATGCTGCTGTAGTTCACGTCGTTGAGCCGTGCGCCCAGGAGGCCTTCTAGCCGGCGAAGTCGCGTCACCATGCCCAGACCCTACTGTCGGCCCACGCACCCCTGACGGCGTACCTGCGTGGTCAGGCTGTCTTCAGCGCCCTGAGAGCGGTGCTCAGCAGATCGGGTACGACCTCGGGTGGGACGACGCGCAGGGCGACGTAGGTCAGGACGAGCGTCACGATCGCCGCGGCAGCGGTCCTGACGATTCCGGTGACATCGGCTTGGGTGGCCCTGTCCATGGCCCGCCAGACGACGAGCGCGAGGATCACGAGGGCCACGAGGAGAACAGCGATCATGGTGGCTGGAGTCCTTCGACGAGAGGGTTTTCATCTCTCGGCCCCGAGGAACTGCCCTACCGGCAAAGAATCTTGAAAGGCTGTCCGTTTACAGGGTGTGGGGCTGCTGTAGTGCCGCTCGCCGGTGTTGCTCGCCTGCTTGTCGCTTGGCCTTGCGCCGGACGCGTTCACCGAAGGCCTCCGGGTCGGCGACGCCCGCAGCGGCTGCGGCATCACGCGAGCTCGCAGGAGTGCTCCACCGGACTGGGCGTCGTCGAGCGAAGCCGGTTGAGAGATGCCGCCATCGCCAGGCAGGAAGGCCGCAACCACCGACAAACATTCGAACTACGCCGTATACGGAGCGGATTGGGCCGTTCCCGGACGGTGTCGCCCCGCGCTGTCGACGAAAGATCGCAAACGCTTTACGCTGCGTGCTCGGAGGGTAACGAGTTGGGGGGCACATGGCCGATCCGATCGAGACCGAAGCACCAGACGATTCTGGCTCGGTCACGTTGCGTCGGTACGAGTACCAGGTACATATCGCTGTACAGGCGGTCTTGGAGATGCTGGCGGGCGGCACGGTCGAGCACATCACCTGCGAGCACATCGAAGACATCGTCGTCGCGCGCAAAGGTGACTCCCGATGCGCCGATGGCGAACTGTTCTGGGACTACCAGCAGATCAAGACCCGCGACGCGGTGGAGCCCTGGACGCTGGCGGACGTGATCGCCAAGAAGCCGTTGAAGAGTCTGTGGCGCACCCACACTGCGGTACGGGGAACCGGACAGGTCTATCAGCTGACCGCAGGCGTCGAGGGACACCTCGACCCTGCCGACGCGCTCGTGATCGCGTTGTCGCGCGGACAGGGCGGTGACCACGAGTCATGCCGCAAGCGTGTCGCCTCCCACTTGAAGGTCATCGATGACGACCATCTGAGCGAGTTCTTGGGGCTCGTCCGGGTACGGTCTCTCGTCCGGCGCGAGAGCGTCGAAGCGCACAGCACCCGCGTGCTCGCCGACCTGGGGCCAGGGCTGCCAATGGCCACGATCGACGCCCTCTACACGGAGTTGCTGCGCCGTACCCGAGAAGCCATGCAGGGCCGTCCAGTGGCCCGATGGACCGAACTGCTGGCCATCGACGACCCGCCAGCTGCCGTGCTGAACAAACGCGTCTCCGCTGCAGTCATCGCCGACGTGCGCCAGCGGCTCACGCGTCCCGAACACGTTCTGCTGCAAGACCTCTCGCAGCAGCTGAACAGATCCGAGACCAGCCTCGTCCGGAAACTCCGGCAGGGAGCCGCGTCCAAAGACGTCATCGAGGACGCGCAGATGATGCGGGCCAACGCCGACCATCACCGGTTACGCGAAGCAGCCCTCGGTACCTGGCCCGACGACCCGGCCGTGGAGGCCGACCTCGACCAGCGGTTGCTGTTCCTGGCACGGCGCGTCGGGCGTACCCATGCAGAGCACGCCCGCCCAGCAGACGCCATCTTCGACGACCTGCAAGTCGAACTGCAGAACAACGCGGGCGCCTACGACCGCCAGCCGCTGTACGCCCAGGACGGCGTCCTACTCATGGGACGGGCATGCGCCGTTTCGGACGAGTGCCGGTTCAACTGGGGAGACGTCCGTGACGCCTCCTGACACGGCCGCACCTGCGTCCGCGGCATCGCCAGCGGACGGCCAGCCGCCCTCGGCCGACGCCCAGGCACGCCTGTTGCTCCTGATCGACGTCTTCTCCGAGACCAAACGGAGCAAAGGCATCGAGGGCCGGATGAAGCTGGCCAAGCTCGACTTCCTGCTGCGCTACCCCCAGCACTTCAAAAAACTCATGGCTGCCCGGCGGCCCAATACGGACGTCGGTGAAGATCCCTGGCTGACCGGCGCGATCGAACAGAGCATGATCCGCTACCGGTACGGGCCCTGGGACCCGACCTACTACGCGCTGCTTGGCGCCCTCACAGGCAAGGGCCTGATCGAGCCCAAGCATGAGGACGCCGTCGCCACCTACCGCGCCACAGCGGCCGGCCACGACGTCGCCGTCGCCCTGGCGGAAACCGAAAGCTGGCGCCCCGTCCGCGACCGGGCGCGGCTCCTGCGCAGGCACCTCGACTTGAGCGGCACCACTTTGAAAGATCTCATCTACCAGACGTTCCCCGACATCGTCGAGGCGGACTGGGGGACCCAGCTGTGAGACTTAGGATCGAAGAACTGACCCTGGTCGGCACCAGCCGCACCGTTCGTTTCGAACCCGGCATGAACGCCATCGTGGGCTCAATGAGTGGCGGCAAGACCGCCACCGTCAGCTGCCTGCGGGCCCTTCTGGGCGCCGATGTGAAGGTCGTCCCCGAGCTGCGGGGACGGACGATCTCCGGCACCGTGCTCATCGGAGAGCGCCGCTTCCGCATCGTGCGCCAACTGGTCACCACCACAACAGCCAAGGTCGACATCGCCGAAATCGGCGGCCAACAAGAACTCTGGCGACTTCCCGCAAGCGAGCTGCAAGCCGGCTACGACCAGACGTTCCGCAACTGGTGGCTCGACATACTGGACCTGCCCGCCATCCGCGTCCCCCGCGCCCCCACGGACGACGCGAGCCCCCTGGTCCCCGTGACCATCAGCGACTACCTCATGTACTGCGTCCTGAAGCAGAACGAAATCGACAACTCCGTCTTCGGCACCCCGGACAACAACCACAAGAACATCAAGCGCAAGTACGTCTTCGACATCCTCTACGGCCTCTACGACCCCGAGGCAGCCGGACTACGCGAACACCTGCGCAAAGTCACGACCGAGCTCAACGCCCTCACCGCGGATGCGGACACCCTTGAACGCATCCTCGAGAACACCACCTTCTCCTCCCGCGCCCACCTCGAAGTACAGCGGCAGCAAGCCGAGCAAGAGCTCGCTCAGGCCCGCCGGACCGACCTGAACCTGACTCATGAGCTCACCGAAACCGCCACCGTCTCACTGCGCACGCAGATCAGCGAGGCGGAAGCCGAACTCGCCCGCATCTCCGACGCCGCCGCGGCCGAGGCCGTCTCTCGGTCCCGGCTGGAAGAACTGCGCGACCAGCTCATCGCGCAAAGCCGCCGCCTCACCCGGGCCCTGGTCGCCGAACGTCTGCTGAACGACTTCGAATTCCACACCTGCCCGCGCTGCGGCGCCGGCGTACCCGACCGGGGCGACGAACACACCTGCAGGCTCTGCCTCCAGACTCCACCCCAGACGCCAGCGCCTTCCACACTCGCCGCCGAGCAAGACCGCGTCATCGAACAGGTCACCGAGACAGAGGAACTCATCAAACGCAGCACGAGCCGCCTCGACGAACTTCAGGCAGCCCGCGCCGCGCAAGCACGCCGCCGCACCGAGCTTGGTGGGCAACTCGACCGTGCCACGGCCACCTACCTCACCGACGAAACCGAACGCATCCGTGCGGTAGCCGCCCAGCAAGCCCGGCTGGAGGAACACCTCGCCCGCCTCGGCGACGCCCTGACCCTGCACGAGCGGCTTCAAGGACAGAACGAACGCATCGCAGAGCTGGAGCGCGAGCAGGAAAACCTCAACGCCCGTATCGCCGCCGCCCGGCACAGCAATACGGCCGTGCACGAGCGCCTGAACACGCTGGACGCCGCCTTCGAAGCCACCCTCCGTAACTTCGACGCGCCTCGCTTCGACAAGAAGCCAGGCTCCCGTATCAACCGCGAGACCTATATGCCCGTGGTCGACGGAAGATCCTTCGCCGACCTTCAGTCCCAGGGCGTCGAAGTCCTCGTCAACGTGGCCCACGTCCTCGCCCACCAGAAAGTGGCGCTCAACGACGGCGCCATCCCCCTGCCCAACCTTCTGATCATCGACGGCATCAGCAGCAACGTCGGTCACGAGGGCGTCGACCTGGAACGGCTCCGCAAGATGTACGCCACCTTGTTGGAGACGGCCACCGAACACATCGACCGTCTGCAGATCATCGTCACGGACAACGACTCGCCGCCCATCCGCGGCATTCACCGAGCGCTGGAGCTTTCGGACACAGACCGGCTCGTACCAGTAGTACCGTCGACTACAGAGGGCACGACTCAATCCGCCGAAGACGGTGAGGCTGAGCCCGGGAACGACCCCCGCGACAGGGTCTGATCGACGAAGACCGCACGCTCGTTTGCCCGGCCTACGGCGCGCCCGCGCCCATGCGCATCGACAGCAGCAGGGGCGCCTGGGACGAGTCCGCCGCTCGTCCTCCTTCGCCTCGAACTCGGCGAACCGGGTGGCCAAATCTCCCGGTGCCCGCTCTCCTCACCGACCGCTCGGCCAAAGCTGCGGCTGATGTCCGTGCCCCATGACAGGCTGTCGGCGTGATCATGCAGCCCCCTCACGACGCGGCCGACTTCGCCTTCAGCCCGACCGACGCGCTGGACATATCCGTCGTCGTACGCGACTTCAGCTCGCTGCGGCGGCCCTCCGAACCTCTGTGGAGGGGTGCCACCCAGCCGTGGCCGGGGGTGGCCGACATGCCTTCGTACGGGACCTACCTGGCGACCACGACCTGGCGGCAGATCCTCCTCGCGGCCAAGGGCGTCGGGCGCGACCTGACCCCGTGGCTGCGTCGCACCCCCTGGCTCGCCGTCAACGAGCTCATCTCCCGTACCGCCCCCCTCCAGGCCTACCTCCAACTCAAGGGCGTGCCCGCACCCGCGCCCGCGGCCGGCCGCAGGCTCTTCGTGAACGCCCTCTACCAGTACGGCAGTGAGCGCAGCGCCCACTCCGCCTTTGGATACCACTTGGGCATGACGATGGCGCACTGGCTCTGCGCCGGGATGGCCGGCCTGGGAAGCACCTGGCATCTCGAAGCCGGAGGTCCGGGCGGCCTGCCCGGTTTCACCGACCCGGCTGCCAAGCTGCCCGACCTGTGGGGCAACCACCAAGCCGCCGGCCTGCCTTGGCTGATCGAGGCGAAGGCAGCCCGTGCACTCGGCGCCGGCGTGCTGAGGAACGGGAGAATCCAGCTGGACGGTGGCAGCGCCCTCATGCCCGGCATGGCACACCGACAGGTCCTCTGCGGCACGTCGCTGCCCGGCAATAAGCCCGGCAAGTGGGAGCAGGACCACCTGTTCCTGGCGCTGCATACGGCCCACCCCCACGGCGGGCCGCAGGCCGGCGCCTCCCCGGCAGGCAGTCCGCAAGGCGACGTGGAGGATTACGTCGCCGATGACCCCGACGCCCTGATGGCCGTCACTCGGCAGCAGCTCCTGACGTACCAGGCCTTGGCCTTCGGTGCCGTGGAGCAGCGGCGCGTCGTCCCGATGCGCCGCGACCGTACGGAGCGTGGGCGTCACCGCACCGGTTCCCTGACACTGCTGGAACACGACGAATCCACCACCGGCCTGCGCCGTCGGCTGCGCGCGCAGCAGGTGGACACCGAGGGGGGCCTGGCGTCACACACGGACGCCACTGCGTTCATCGCCGCCCGCATCCCCGGCACCGGCATCCACCTCGGTCTCTCCCGCCGCCTCTACGCGGCGTGTGCGGCCCTGCACCTCCAGCAGACCGACATGCCCGACACAGCGGCCTTCGCCGACGGCCCCCGGCTGAACGACCCCGGCTTCGGCCAGGACCAGGACGACGAGGCCCGTGAGCAGTACGTGCGCCGGGCTCGCCAAGCCCACTACGAGCAGGAGCAGCGGTATCGGACGCGCGTTCGTGAGGCGGTGAGCACGGCCTTCCGGCTGGCTGAGGAGCACCCGGAGGACAGCTGGCTCACCGGCCCACTTCTTCCCGTACGCGTGGACGACCCCGACAAGCCCCTGCTCCTCGAAGCCGCCACGGCAGAGAGCTACCTGGCCCTCGAGCCGACCGACCCCGTCCTCTCCACGGCGGGCCGCACCGCCTGAGCTTGTTCGTCATCTACCAGGATCTGTCAGGCTTGCCGATGGCGGTTGTGCAGGCGGGCGATGCCGAGCATCGCGTGGTGGACGCCGTGGCCTTTCAGGCGGCAATCACCCAGGTTCTTCCAGCTCTTCGTGTGGACGAAGACGTGCTCGACGCGGGCACTGAGGGCGGATCGCATCTCCGGTAGACGAGGGGCAGGCTGCTGGCCAGGTAGCGAGGGTCGGCCGTGTGCTATGCGGGCGTTGCTGGGCCCTGTGTGTCTTGCGGCGGGACGGTGTCTGGTAGGGCTCCGGGCACGTTGACGGCTGCCTGGATGAAGCCGTCGACCACCCGGCCGAGTGCTGCCTCTCGCTCCGGCCCGTTGAGCCGGGCCGCGAGGTGTTCGGCCGCGAGTAGATAGCCGCCTGTGAGGGGTTCGCGGAAGTAGAAGCGGGCCTGCTCGACCGAGACACGGTAGGTGGCGAGGAGCGTTGAGGAGATGTAGCCGCTCAAAGCCGTGACGAATGCGGTCAGGGAGGCGAGGGTGACCGCGGTGGCGGTCTTGGGCGCCAGTCCGACACCGACGGCTCCTGCTGATACGAGAAGAGCAGATGCTCCCATGACCCATTGCGCCAGTTGGAAAGCCGATTTCGCTTGGCTTGTCGATAGGCGGTGGTACTCCCCCAGCAACTCTCGATTTGCGACCAGAGGAGCATCGCTGCTGGCGGCGCTGTCGAGTTCCGCCATCCGTACGGAGAAAGCTTCACTCATCAAGAGCCTCTGGAATGCGGCCCGTCTGCTGGATTTTCGGGCACCAATAGCAGCCGCAGCCGAAATGCCGACAACCAAAAGTGCTAAACCCCAGCGTGCGGACGCGACATGGAAGGGCTTCCAGTGCGACGAACTAACCCCGGATATGTACCAAGTGCCGAGGATGTAGAGACCCGGAAAGATGCAGGCCGCAAAGGGGCCAATTACCCACCAGTCACGTCGAGACTTCGCTCGATATTCGGCGCTGGCCTTATCTGCGTTGGAGGTAGCGAGGGCCTGAGCCTTCGCGACTGCGGGGCTGACGGTGACCTTCTCCTGATTGTCTTCCGCCCCCGCTGCCGGACCCGCGGTGTGCGTTGCTGCTGCGTCTGGTTGTTCTGTGGGCGAGTCAGTCATGTCTCCCTGCTCTGACGCTTGGGCCGAGGCTGCCGCAGGCTTCGGGTGGCTGAGTGCCAGGGCGGCTGGGCATACTGGGGGTGGACGCTTTTGCGTACAGGTGCAGAAGGCCCCGGCAATCCCGCCGGGGCCTTGCTGCGTCGTGGGGCGTTGCTAGGCGACGGACTGCAGTCCGCCCTTGCCGGGCTTGGGGGGCCGTTTGGCGTAGCCGGGGACCATGATCGGGGGTGGTCCGCCCAGGGCGAGCTGCCGGTCCATTTCCTTCTGCAGGTCGTGCTGCGACTCGTAGCCGGCGATGGCGGGGTTGAGGGCGTAGCGGTGGCCGCGGCCGCCTCCGGAGCGCAGGACGATGCCGCGGTCGACGAGGAGGGCCATGGCGCGGCTCATGGAGGCCTGGCCGACGCCGAGGATCTCGTCGATCTCGGCCTGCTTCATGCCGACGTTGCCGCCGGCGTCCTGGTGCTTGACCATCACCGAGAGGACGTCGATCGCCGTGGGGGTGAGCTGCAGCTGGTAGAGCATGCCGAACAGCCCGGTGGTGTTGATCAATGACATGGCGAGGGATCCCTTCGGTCAGCCGACCTCAGACCTGGGGAACAGGCTGAGCTCGGGAGCGAGTTCGTCGGGGAACTTGGATTCCAGTGCGAGCGCCCTCAGCTCGGCCAGGAAGTCGCGTTGTTCCTGGCCGTTCCCGTTATACGCGACGCGGGGGTTGAGCTGGTAGGAGGACCTCTTGACCTTACGGACGAGGTTCTTCTCGCACAGCGCGTCCAGGGCGTGGCCGATGCTGGTGCGCTTGACGCCGATCTCCTCGGCGAGCTCGGCGTGGGTGGCCTCGATCTTGCCCTTCTTCTGGCGTCCGATCATGTTCGACAGGACGGCGGCCTGGAGCTTGCTGATGATGTTGTGCATCAGGCAGTAGGGCAGGACGCGGCGCAGGAAGTAGTTGCTGACGAGGGAGTACCCGTCGGAGCCGAGCATGTCGTGCGGGGGCCGGCGGTAGACGACGGTCTTGACCTCGTGGACGGGCCCTTTGCCGAACTGCTCGGCGATCAGCCGGGCAAGGTCGGTGCCGTCGTCGGCTCCAACGGCCCTGACGGCGCCGGGCTGTTGGCCGGGTGGTCCTGCGCGGCGCCCGCGCAGCGGCCGTGCCGCTTCTCCCATGGTGATGATCCTTTCGCATACAGGTGATCGGCACTGTACGGCAAAACTTGCGGGCAGCCGCATGTTCCACACCGGAGAGTTGCTGATCCTCGCAACTTTGCGTCGGTGGGCACCGGCATTGGTGTTCTACCGGTGGGACAGCTACGCGGCCGGGCCTGGTGCCGGCGGGGATGGTGCCTGCTGGGCGCGGCGGCGCTGTTCAGCGGCGAGCCGTTTGGTCTTGCGGCGCACGCGTTCGCCGAGGGCCTCCGGGGCGGGTGCGCCGGCTACGGCGGCGGCTTCGGTCCAGGCGGTGCCTTCGCCTTCGGCGTAGGCGTAGACGGTCTGGCGTTCGGCCGGGTTTAGGGCCCACAGCAGGTCGTAGAGGCAGACCCCGCCAAGGTCAGCATGGACCCGGCCGTGGCGGTGCGTCGCCGCCATACGGGCACCAGCTGCCGGTGCAGCGCCCTGGCCTCGGCCCGCACCGTGCTTAGGGCTGTGGGAGCAAGGTGCCCGTGGTCCGACAGAGTGTCGCTCCAGGTGCCGAGCAGGGCCGTCTGCTGTCCCGGGCCTTCTCTGCGGGTACGAGGGTGAGGTCGACGGTGTAGTCGACGGGGAAAGCGAGCGTTTCCAGCTGCGCGAACAGGTCGGCGGCATCCTGGCTGACGGCGGGCGGGCACTCGGCCAGT
>NZ_JAVREZ010000038.1:0-44705 GCF_031845645.1 Streptomyces doebereineriae | reverse complement strand
TAACAAGCCTTCGAACTGCCGCATCCGCAGGCCCGTGAACGTCTCCACCCACAACGGATCAGCCCTCAACACCCCAGCCATACAAGGGAAATGCCCTGATCACGGCCTTTTGGAACACGCTTTAGGCGGCGCCCCCCGAAGGTGGCGGGGTCCCGAGGCCGGGCCTCTGAGGTTGCCGGGCCCGGTGCGGCCGTTGCCGAGGGGGCCGAGCCGTGCCTGCCCCCTGGGGCGCGGCCGGTGCCGCCCCGCGGCTCCACTTCCCGTCTGTGCGTGCGACGGGCGGGACCGTCTCAAGTACCCCGGCCCGCACCGTGGCCGCCCCCGCGGCGATCCGGCCGGAACCGACCCCTTGACCCATGGCTCGCCCTCCCCGATGCTCAGTTGCGCATGGTGATGCGTGTATCGGATGAGGCAACCCGCAGGTCTGTCGGAGGAGTGACCCATGGCTCATGAGGTTCGTGCTGTCGTCGCCCGGGCGAAAGGCGCCCCGGTCTCCGTCGAGACGATCGTGGTTCCCGATCCGGGGCCCGGCGAGGCGCTGGTGAAGGTAGAGGCGTGCGGCGTCTGCCACACCGATCTCCACTACCGCGAGGGCGGGATCGGCGACGACTTCCCCTTCCTGCTCGGGCACGAGGCGGCCGGCCGCGTCGAAGCCGTCGGAGAGGGCGTCACCGGCGTCGTGCCGGGTGACTTCGTCATCCTCAACTGGCGGGCGGTCTGCGGTACGTGCCGGGCCTGCGCCAAGGGCAGGCCGTGGTACTGCTTCGCCACCCACAACGCGACCCAGCGGATGACGCTGCTCGACGGCACCCCGCTCACGCCCGCCCTCGGCATCGGCGCCTTCGCGGAGAAGACCCTGGTCGCCGCGGGGCAGTGCACCAAGGTGGACCCAGCCGCCCCGGCGACCGCCGCGGGACTCCTCGGCTGCGGTGTCATGGCGGGCTTCGGCGCGGCCGTGAACACCGGCGCCGTCGGCCGTGGGGACTCCGTCGCCGTCATCGGCTGCGGCGGTGTCGGCATGGCCGCGGTCGTGGGGGCGCGGCTCGCCGGCGCGACCAAGGTCATCGCCGTCGACGTCGATCCGCGCAAGCTGGAACGGGCCGCGCGGATGGGCGCGACCCACACCGTCGACGGCTCCACGGCGGACGTCGTGGCGGCGGTGCGCGAACTGACCGGCGGCTTCGGCGCCGACGTGGTCGTGGAGGCGGTCGGCCGCCCCGAGACGTACGAACAGGCCTTCTACGCCCGCGACCTCGCCGGCACCGTCGTCCTGGTCGGAGTGCCGACCCCGGAGATGAAGCTGGAGCTGCCGCTGCTCGACGTCTTCGGGCGGGGCGGCGCACTGAAGTCCAGTTGGTACGGCGACTGTCTGCCCTCCCGCGACTTCCCCGCCCTCATCGACCTCTACCTGGGCGGACGCTTCGACCTGGACGCCTTCGTCTCCGAGACCATCGACCTCGGGGACGTCGAGAAGGCGTTCGAGAAGATGCACCGCGGTGAGGTGCTGCGGTCCGTGGTGGTGTTGTGAGGGGCAGGCGTGATTCGTTTCCTATCGCGCACGCTGTTGCGCACAAGGCAACGTGGAGCAAAGCGAGTGTCCGTCCTCTGGACGCCTTGACAAGGGTTTGTGGGCGCCCTCAAACTGACGTTGCGTTCAACGCAATCCGTTTCGCTATACGCACCGAGGTGTCATGATGATTCCCGCGTGCCGTCTCGTGGACCTTCCTCGAGGCGAGGCCTACCGGCTCGACATCGATCCGCCGGTCTCGGTGTTCCACACCGACGACGGCGAGGTCTTCGCCATCGACGACACCTGCACCCATCAGGACGCCTCGCTCGCCGACGGCTGGCTGGAGGGCTGCGAGGTCGAATGCCCGCTGCACGCCTCGAAGTTCGACCTGCGGACGGGCGCTGTCGACGCCCCGCCGGCCAAGCGCCCGGTCCGCACCCACGAGGTCCACGTCGAGGACGGCATGATCTACGTCCAGCTGTCCCTGGACGCGCCCAACCTGCCGCCCTGTGTCGCGGCCCGGCTCGCCGGCGGACCCGCGTGAGGACGGTCGCCGTCGTCGGCGCCTCGCTCGCCGGTCTGTCGGCGGCGCGCTCGCTGAGGAAACAGGGCTACGACGGGCGGCTCGTCGTCATCGGCGACGAACTCCACCGCCCGTACGACAGGCCCCCGTTGTCCAAGGAGTTCCTGGCCGGCTCCCTGGCCGAGGCCGATCTCGCCCTGGAGCCGGACACCGAGAACCTGCGGGCACAGTGGCTGCTCGGCGTCCGCGCCGTCGGTCTCGACGGCCCGCAGCGCGCCGTACGGCTCGCCGACGGCAGCGAGGTACGGGCGGACGGCGTCGTCATAGCGACCGGCGCCGCCGCCCGGACCCTGCCCGGCACGGACGGCCTGGCCGGGGTGCACACCCTGCGCACCCTGGACGACGCCCGCGCCCTGCGCGACGAACTGACCCTCGGGGGACGGCTGGTGGTGATCGGCGGCGGCTTCATCGGCGCCGAGGTCGCCTCCACCGCGTACGCCCTCGGGCTCGACGTGACCGTGGTGGAAGCGGCCCCGACCCCGCTGGCCGGACCGCTCGGCGAGACCATGGGCGGAATCGTCTCCGCCCTCCACGCGGACCACGGGGTACGGCTGTTGTGCGGGGTGGGTGTCAAGGGACTGAGCGGCGAGAGCCGCGTCGACGCCGTCCTGCTGGAGGACGGCCGGAGTGTCCCCGCCGACATCGTGGTGGTGGGGGTCGGTGCCCGCCCGTGCGTCGAATGGCTCGCGGGCTCGGGCATCGAGCTCGACGACGGCGTCAAGTGCGGCGCCGACGGTCGCACCAGCCTGGCCGGGGTGGTCGCGGTCGGTGACTGCGCCTCCTGGTACGACCCGCGCGCGGGCCTGCACCGCCGGGTCGAGCACTGGACCGGCGCACGGGAGCGGCCCGACGCCGCGGTGACCGCACTGCTGGCGGGCGGCATGGTGGAACCGAGCGCGCCGAGGCCGCCGTACTTCTGGTCGGACCAGTACGGCGTGAAGATCCAGTTCGCCGGTCACGCCGCCGGTGCCGACAGCGTGACGATCGAGGAAGGCGCCCGGGACGACCGCAACGTCCTGGCCGTCTACCGGCGTTCCGGGCATCCCATCGCCGTGCTCGGGATGAATCAGCCGCGGCTGTTCATGCGCTGGCGCAAGCAGCTCGCCGCCGCGGCCTGACAGCACCGCCGCTGTCGCCCCGTCCAGAACGCCGTCCGCTCGTCCCGGCGTGCATCACCGGTCCACGACGTTCCCCGAGGAGTGCACTGTGACCTCGACCAGCCTGCCGGACAGTCTGATCGCCACCCTCCCCGGCGCCTCCTACACGGATCCCGGGATCTTCGCCCAGGAGCAGGAGCGCATCTTCGAAGCGATGTGGTTCTGCGCCGTCCGCGCCCATGACCTGCCCAAACCCGGTGCCTTCAAGACGGTTGAGGTGGGCCGCGAGAGCATCCTCATCACGCGCGCACGGGACAACTCGATCCGCGCCTATTTCAATGTCTGCCGGCACCGGGGCGCCAAGCTGTGCACCGAGGAGTCCGGCGAGGTCAAGCGAGCCTTCCAATGCCCCTACCACGCCTGGACGTACGACCTGACGGGCAAGCTCGTCGCGGCGCCCAACCTGACGAAGATGCCGGACGTGGGCCGTACCGAGTACGGCCTCGCGAGCGTGGCGGTGCGCGAATGGCTGGGCTATGTCTGGGTGTGCCTCGCGGAGGACCCCCCGCCCTTCGACGAGGTCGTCCAGGACGTGATCGCGCGCCTGGGCGACACCGAGTCGATCGAGCACTACGACATCGGGGGGCTGGAGGTCGGCCGGCGGATCGTCTATGACGTGAAGGCGAACTGGAAACTCATCGTCGAGAACTTCATGGAGTGCTACCACTGCGCGACGATCCACCCCGAACTCACCGAGGTGCTACCGGAGTTCGCCGACGGATACGCGGCCCAGTACTACGTGGGGCACGGCGCGGAGTTCGGTGCGGACGTCAGGGGCTTCACCGTCGACGGCTCGGAGGGGCTGGACCGGATTCCCGGAGTCTCCGAGGACCAGGACCGCCGCTACTACGCGATCACCGTGCGGCCGCAGGTGTTCATCAACCTCGTGCCCGACCATGTGATCTTCCACCGGATGTACCCGGTCGCCGCCGACCGCACGATCGTCGAGTGCGACTGGCTGTATCTGCCGCATGTCGTGGAGAGCGGCAAGGACGTCAGCAGGTCGGTGGAGCTCTTCGACCGGGTCAACCGGCAGGACTTCGACGCGTGCGAGCGCACGCAGCCCGGGATGAGCTCACGGCTGTACGCCAAGGGTGGCGTCCTGGTGCCCAGCGAGCACCACATCGGCGAGTTCCACGACTGGGTCCAGGCCCGGCTGGGGGCTCAGCCTCAGCCCAGGTAACCCATGCGGTGGCTGATCTCCTCGGCGCCCTTGACCAGTACCGGAGCGAGCTCGTGCAGACGCTCCTCGGAGAGCCGGTACGCGGGTCCTGAGGCGCTGAGCGCCGCGATGACCTCTCCGTCCCGGTCGCGGACCGGCGCGGCCATGGCGTGCAGGCCGAGCTCCAACTCCTCCAGGGCCCAGGCATATCCGCGCTCCCGGGCCTCGGCGAGGTTCTTCTCGAGCTTCGTCTTCGCGGTGATGGTGCGTGGGGTGACCTTCTTCAGGCCGGTCTCGGTCAGCAGCGCGGCGCGTTCCTTGGCGGGCAGGTGGGCCAGCAGGATCTTGCCGCTCGACGTGGCGTGCAACGGGGTCAGCTGGCCGACCCAGTTCTGTGCGGTGACGGCACCGGGGCCGCGCACCTGGTAGAGGTTGACCGCGTAACGCTCCTGCATCACGGCGAGGTTCACGGTCTCGCCGATCTCCTCGGCCAGGTCCTCGCAGACCGGGCGGCTCTGCTGGGTGATGTCGATGCGTCCGGTGACCGCGCCGGCCAGGCGCACGATGCCGAAACCGAGGCGGTACTTGCCGCGCTCACCCGCCTGTTCCACCAGGCCGCGCGCTTCCAGGGCGCCGAGGAGCCGGAACGCCGTGGACTTGTGAACGTCGATCTCGGCCGCCACCTCGCTGACGCCGGCCTCGCCGCGCTGGGCGAGGATCTCCATCACGTGAATGGCCCGGTCGACGGACTGCACCCCGCCGCTCGACGACCCTGTCGTTTCGTTATCCGGGTTGTAGTTGCTCACAACGCAACTATACGGGGAGTACGGAACAACCTGTTTACCCTCGGGACGCTGACCAGGGTCTTTTGCCTGGTAGGGGGTGTGCAAGTGTTGTGCGGTTGATCTGGGCGTTCAGTGAGGGGCACGCAGAACATCAAGTGCAGCCAGCGCCACGTGCAGTTCGGTGCGCTGTTCGCCGGATTCGAGGTCGCAGTGGAGGATGCGCTCGATCGCGCGAAGGCGTTGGTAGACGGTTTCCCGGGAGAGGCCGCCACGGCGGGCGGCGGTGGTTTTGTTGCCGGCCGCGTCGAGGTAGTGGCGCAGGGTCGTCAGGAGGTCTGTGCCGTGCCGGGTGTCGTGGTCGATGAGACGGCCGAGCTGCCGCTCGGCGTAGTCCTGGACGCGGATGTCCTCGCGGAGCGCGTACAGCAGTCGGCGCAGGCCGATGTCGGACAGCTCGTGGAAGGACCTGCCGTCGGGCAGGGCAAGCCCGGGCAGGGCGGACTCGGCCACGCGTTCGGCCTCGCGGAAGGAACGGGCGGCGTCGTAAAGGTCCGAGACCTCGGCACCGATGCTCACGACCGCGTCGGGGTCCAGGCCGCGTGCGGACCGGCTGAGCCGCTCGACCGTGGGCCGCCAGGGCTGTGACTGACGCAGCGTCAGCAGCACGCCGAGCCGCCCGGGGGCCAGCGCGCCGACGAGTGCGGGCACGCCCGCGGCCCGTAGTTCCTGGGCCAGAACGGACTCCGGCTCGGCGCTGTCGTCTCCCCTCCGCAGGTCCACCAGCACCGCGACGAATCCGCCCTCGGTGGGCAGACCCAGCGCGGCGACGCGGGCGCGGGCGTCCTCGGGGGAGTGGTGACGCTGTTCGGCGAGGTCGCGCAGGGCGTTCCGGTGCGCGGCGCGTTCCCAGGTCGTCGTATGGATGAGACGGGCGATGGTCAGGGCCATCGCCGTCCGCTCCAGTACGGTGACGTCCTCGGGTGCGAAGGCCGCGGGCCCGCCAGAGGTGTCCGGGAGCATGGTCACGCGGCCCCAGCGATCGCCCTGGTACTCCACGGGTGCCACCAGCCAGCCCTCAGGACCGCACACTTCCGTGCGATCGCGGGACGGGACGGCTCTGGAGCGCTGTTCCCAGTCGGCGAGCGCCTCTTCGACCGTGCTGCCGGAGGCCTCGCAGATCAGCGCCTGGTGCACCAGGTTCTCGAGCACGACCGTGCGGCCGCTCATCTCCGCCGCCGCCCGCACCACGTCCTCGGGTCCCGCGCCACGCAGTGTCAGGCCGGTGAACGCCTCGTGGATCCGCTGGGTCCGGCGCATCGCGTCCGTCTGGTGACCGAGGAGGAGCGTGTGGACGACCTGGGTGACCTCCAGGAAGTTGACGTCCTTGGCGAGGGTGACGAGAGGCAGGCCGCGGGCCCGGCAGGCCTGGACGAGCGCGTCGGGCGGGCGGTGGTAGCGGCGTACGAGCTCGATGACCAGGGCCGCGGCTCCGACGTCGGTGAGTTCGTCCACGTACCGGCGTACTCCCGCCGGATCCTCGGGCAGCGGCATTCCGGTGGTGAGGACCAGTTCGCCGCCCTTGAGGAAGGACGCCGGGTCCGTCAGCTCGGTGATGTGGACCCAGCGCACCGGTCGGTCGAGCCGGGTCACACCGGTCACCACCTGTGGCTGCCCCGTGGCCAGGACGGGCAGGGCCAGAACGTCGGCCACGGTGAGCGGCCGCCCGGCCGTGGCGGAGCCCCGGTCGTCCGGGTCCGGCGGCCAGAAGGTAGCGCCGTTCTCACCCATAGGGCCTCCCTGCCTGCCCGGACACTGTGACAAGCCAGGGTGACCTGCGCAAGAGCCGTCCCACGCGGGGCATCCGACCCCTGGTGTCGGGCCGCTGCCCGAGCCGCCTGACACAACGTCCGAACTCCGCCTCGCCACTGGACAGATCAGGCGTTGTCGCCGCTCGGGCACCTGGAGATGCTCGGGCCACGCCCGTCGTGGCGGCCCGGGGCGAGGGCGTCCACCGGGCACTGCCACCCCAAGGTAGTGGCGGCGGCGCAGGAGCAGGTGGGCACGCTGACCCACGGTCAGTACACGACGGTCATGCACCGGCCGCTGCGGCAGCTGGACCGCGCCCTGCGCGTCAGCGAGCGCCTGGAGGCCGGCGTGGTCGGCCTCAACACCGGCCTCGTCTCCAACCCGGCCGCGCCCTTCGGCGGGGTCAAGCAGTCCGGGCTGGGCCGGGAGGGCGGCCGGGTCGGGATCGACGAGTTCCTGGAGTACCAGTACCTCGCGGTGCCGGTGCGTTGATGGCGGGTGTCGTGGTCCTGGCCGGTCGGGCTCACATGGCCAGTCCGAGCGTCACCGCGGTGGCCACGGAGACGGCGGTGAGGATGATGGGGGCCATCGCGTTCCCCCGGGTGGCGGGGTCGGCGTAGTCGCCGGCCTTGGCGTGGAAGCCCACCGCCCCGATCATGGTGATGGTGAAGCCTATGGCGGCCGCGATGCCCAGCGGCTGCCAGAAGAGGCCGATGATCAAGCCACCGGCGGCGGCGACCTCGGCCAGCCCGATGAAGCGCACGAGGCCCGCGCTCAGTCCCATGTGCGACTGCAGTCCGGCGGAGACGTCGCCCTTCAGCAGAGCCTTGGGCGCACCGGCGGCCAGCGACACGAGGGCGAGCAGCACGCTGAGGATGGCGGCCGTGATGTACATGGATGCTTCCTTCCAAGATTGATGTGTCAACAATGGACCAACTTAGATGACACGTCAATGATGCTCTGTTGTGCCCGAGCCCCGCGAGGCGCCTGCACCGGATGCCCGTTCATGATCGACACGCGGTTGAACGCACCGATGGTGATCGCCATCCAGATCGCGGCGGAGATCTGGTCCTCGCTGAGAACCTCGCGGGCGGCATCGGGTCGGAAGTCGCCTCGGCGAGTCCGAGCCGGTGCGGATGCACGGATCTGCTCGCTCACTGCGTTCCTCCTTCGCCCGCTCCTCGTGGCATGATAGTTGACATGACAACCAGAGTGTGTGAGAGGTGGTCCCGGTGAGCAACGTGGAAAGCGGAGTCGAGGTGCTGTCGGCGCGGGACGTGCCGCTGGGCGGGCCCCGTGCGCTGCTCGTGCGCCGGACGCTGCCGCAGCGGGCGCGAACCCTGATCGGAGCCTGGTGCTTCGCCGATCACTACGGTCCCGTCGACGCCACCGGGACGGGCATGGACGTGCCCCCGCATCCGCATACCGGTCTGCAGACCGTGAGCTGGCTGTTCAGCGGGGAGATCGAGCACCGCGACACCCTGGGCACCCACGCCCTCGTCCGGCCCGGCGAGATGAACCTCATGACCGGCGGGTACGGCATCGCCCACTCGGAGGTCTCCACGCCGAACACCACCGTCATCCATGGCGTCCAGCTGTGGGTGGCGCTGCCCGAGGAGCACCGCAACACCGCTCGCGACTTCCAGCACCATGTGCCCGAGCCGGTGCGGGTCGAGGGCGCCGAGATCAAAGTCTTCCTGGGCTCACTCGCGGGCAGCACCTCCCCGGTGCGGACCTTCACCCCCCTGCTCGGTGCCGAGATCATCCTCGACCCGGGTGCGTCGGTCACGCTCGCCGTGGACACCGACTTCGAGCACGGCCTCCTCGTCGACAGCGGGGACGTCCGCCTGCTCGACACGGTGCTGCGCCCGGCCGAACTCGGCTACGTCCCCTGTGGCACCGGCACCGTGACGGTGGTGAACGACTCGGACGTTCCCGCGCGCACGATCCTGCTCGGGGGCCCTCCCTTCGAGGAGGAGATCGTCATGTGGTGGAACTTCATCGGCCGCAGCCACGAGGACATCGTCAAAGCGAGGGAGGACTGGCAGGCAGGCTCCGACCGCTTCGGCGAGGTCGAGGGCCACCCCGGAAGCCGCCTGCCCGCCCCGGCCCTGCCCAACGCCGTCATCACCCCGCGCGGCAATCCCCCGCGCCGCTGACCCCGTCCGGAACCAGCCCGATGAACCGGTCCTCCGGCATCCGGAGTGTCCAACGCACGGACCGCCAGACCGGCGCGTCGGCCGTCGACCAGACCGATGTGCGGGAGCGCGGGCCGGTCTGATCGGCGGGGCGCGTCAACGGTGGCCGTCGTGCGTTCGGGGTGATCGTCCCGGAGCCCCGCGGGGCGAGGCCGGGCGGTCCCGAGGGGGCGGAATAGCCGCGTGCGGGGGTGTGTTGCAGGGGCATAGTTGATGCATCAACCACCAGGAAGGGTGAGGGCGATGCAGTTCGGCATCTTCACCGTCGGTGACGTGGCCACCGACCCGCACACGGGTCGTACGCCCACCGAGCACGAGCGGATCAAGGCGATGACCGCGATCGCGCAGAAGGCCGAGGAGGTCGGACTCGACGTGTTCGCGACCGGTGAGCACCACAACCGGCCGTTCGTGCCCTCCTCGCCGACGACCCTGCTCGGCTACATCGCCGCGCGCACCGAGCGGATCATCCTGTCGACATCCACCACGCTGATCACCACCAACGACCCGGTGAAGATCGCCGAGGA
Source organism: Streptomyces doebereineriae (assembly GCF_031845645.1). Taxonomy (NCBI): domain Bacteria; kingdom Bacillati; phylum Actinomycetota; class Actinomycetes; order Kitasatosporales; family Streptomycetaceae; genus Streptomyces; species Streptomyces doebereineriae. The sequence goes on along the minus strand of NZ_JAVREZ010000038.1, from coordinate 34,980 downwards.
CTACGCGATGCTCCAGCACCTGGCCGACGGGCGCGTCGACCTGATGATGGGCCGCGGCAACACCGGCCCGGTCTATCCGTGGTTCGGCAAGGACGTCCGCGACGGCATCGGCCTCGCGGTCGAGAACTACGCCCTGCTGCGCCGGCTGTGGCGCGAGGACGTCGTCGACTGGGAGGGGAAGTTCCGCACGCCGTTGCAGGGCTTCACCTCCACGCCGCGGCCGCTGGACGGCGTCCCACCGTTCGTCTGGCACGGTTCCATCCGCTCCCCGGAGATAGCCGAGCAGGCCGCTTACTACGGCGACGGCTTCTTCCACAACAACATCTTCTGGCCGAAGGAGCACACCGGGAAGCTGATCGACCTCTACCGGCAGCGGTACGCGCACTACGGCCACGGCACGCCCGAGCAGGCGATCGTCGGTCTCGGCGGCCAGGTCTACATGCGGCACAACTCGCAGGACGCCGTCCGGGAGTTCCGCCCGGTCTTCGACCACTCACCGGTGATGGGCGGCGGCGTCTCGATGGAGGAGTACATGGAGCAGACCCCGCTGACCGTCGGCACGCCCGAGCAGGTCATCGAGAAGACGCTCTCCTTCCGCGAGTACGCCGGTGACTACCAGCGCCAGCTGTTCGTGGTGGACGGCGGCGGCATCCCGCTGAAGACGGCACTGGAGCAGATCGACATGCTCGGCGAGGAGGTCGTACCGGTGCTGCGCAAGGAGTTCTCGGCGCGGCGGCCGGCCGGAGTGCCCGATGCCCCCACGCACGCCTCCCTGCTCGCCGCCCGCGAGACCGAGAGCGCGCAGACCGCCGAGGAAGCGGTCTGAGGCCGTATGAAGGGAAGTGAGTCGGCCGGGTCGATGGACGGGCGCCGGGCCGTGGCCGAGCTCACCGAACCCGTCGACCATCGTGCCGTTCGAGCCACAGTCGGCCGCACTCCGGTCCGCGTGAAGGCGCGCCCGGGAGAGGAGAGGGAGGAATCATGACCGACAACGTCAACGCGTACCCGGCCACCGACGGGGTGGCGCCCGACCGCTGGGCCAGCGCGCTGCACCTCTTCGACAACGGCGTCGGAGTGCCGCACGAGGAGACCACCGTCGAGCGCTGGGAGCGCGCTGGGCTGCTGTTCGAGGCGCGGGACTACAGCGGTGCCGCGAAGCTCCTCGCCGTCGTGGTGGAGGAGGCGCCGGAACAGACCGGTCCCCGGCTGTTGCTGGCCCGTGCCTACTACCACTCCGCACAACTGAAGCGCGCCGAGGAGCAGTTGCGCGTGATCGTCGAGCGCGATCCGGTGGAGCACTACGCCCACCTGATGCTGGGACGCACCCTGCAGCGTCAGGGACGCCAGGACGAGGCGGAGCCCTGGCTGCGGATGGCGGGCGCGTTCGCGGGCGAGTTCCCGGACGACGAGTGAGCGGTGCGTCCCTCTTGGGGGGCTTACGTTTCCTGGCCTGGACAGATCTGGATGCCGGTGCCGAGGCCGGCCGGCAGTTTGACGATGCGACCGCCGGCCCGGCCGCCCCGCCATGTGTCCGAGAGGTTGCGTGGATCGCAACCTGGTGCGTATGACGCTACTCGTACTACCATGCCGCGCGTATCTCCGGCGCGAGCGAGACGAGGCATCATGGCTCCTCAGCAGTACGACTTCGTCATCGTCGGCGGTGGATCGGCCGGCAGCGCACTGGCCAACCGGCTCTCCGCCGACCCGGGCAACCGGGTGCTGGTCCTGGAGGCCGGCCGGCCCGACTACCCGTGGGACGTCTTCATCCACATGCCCGCGGCGCTGACCTACCCGATCGGCAGCCGCTTCTACGACTGGAAGTACGAGTCCGAACCCGAGCCGCACATGGGCGGCCGGCGCGTGTACCACGCCCGCGGCAAGGTGCTGGGCGGCTCCAGCAGCATCAACGGCATGATCTTCCAGCGCGGGAACCCCATGGACTACGAGCGCTGGGCCGCCGATCCCGGCATGGAGACCTGGGACTACGCGCACTGTCTGCCGTACTTCAAGCGCATGGAGAACTGTCTCGCGGCCGACCCCGACGACGAGTTCCGCGGGCACGACGGCCCGCTCGTCCTGGAACGCGGCCCAGCCACCAACCCGCTCTTCACCGCCTTCCAGAAGGCCACCGAGGAGGCCGGATACGCGCCCACGGACGACGTCAACGGTTACCGGCAGGAGGGCTTCGCCAAGTTCGACCGCAACGTCCACCGCGGGCGTCGCCTGTCGGCCTCGAAGGCCTATCTGAAGCCCGTCCGCAAGCGCCCCAACCTCACCGTGAAGACGCGCGCCCTGGTCACCCGCGTCCTCTTCGAGGGCAAGAAGGCCGTCGGCGTCGAGTACCGGCGCGGCAAGGGAGTCCCCCAGCAGGTCCGCGCCAAGGAAGTCATCCTCTGTGGCGGCGCCATCAACTCCCCGCAGCTCCTCCAGCTCTCCGGCGTCGGCAACGCGCAGGAGCTGCGCGCCCTCGGCATCGACGTCGTCCACGACCTCCCCGGTGTCGGCGAGAACATGCAGGACCACCTGGAGGTGTACATCCAGTACGCCTGCAAGCAGCCCGTCTCCATGCAGCCGTACCTTGCGAAGTGGCGCGCCCCCTTCATCGGCCTGCAGTGGCTGTTCAGGAAGGGGCCGGCCGCCACCAACCACTTCGAGGCCGGCGGCTTCGCCCGCAGCAACGAGGAGGTGGACTACCCCAACCTGATGTTCCACTTCCTGCCCATCGCGGTCCGCTACGACGGCTCCGTGCCCGCCGGCGGCCACGGCTACCAGGTGCACGTCGGCCCCATGTACTCCGACGCCATCGGCTCGGTGAAGATCAAGAGCAAGGACCCGCGCGAACACCCCGCCCTGCGCTTCAACTACCTCTCCACCGAGCAGGACCGCCGCGAATGGGTCGAGGCGATCAGGGTGGCCCGCAAGTTGCTCAACCAGCCCGCCCTCGCCCCCTACAACGACGGCGAGGTCTCGCCCGGACCGTCCGTCGAGAGCGACGAGGAGATCCTCGCCTGGGTCGCCAAGGACGGCGAGACGGCCCTGCACCCCTCCTGCACCTGCAAGATGGGCACCGACGAGATGGCCGTCGTGGACCCCGCCAGCATGCGCGTGCACGGAGTCGAGGGGCTGCGTGTCGTCGACGCGTCGGTGATGCCCTATGTCACCAACGGAAACATCTACGCGCCGGTGATGATGATCGCGGAGAAGGCGGCCGACCTCATCCTCGGCACGGCACCGCTCCCGCCCTCCGAGGCCGCGTACTACCGGCACCGGGACGCCCGGACGCAGGCGGAGTAACGCAGTTTTTTCACGGGGCCGCTTGCATCGGAAACCCGCCTCGTCGGCTCGCGATCAAGTCCCCCGCGCGGCTGCCCGATTGTCGAAACCGTCATCCTCCAACCCCTTGACGTGGGTTCATGCATTCTCCAGAGTGTTCCACCACAAGCAATGCGGTGCGCGATGCGCAACGAGAATCGCTCGAAGGGCTCCCCAGGTGGCAGACCTGTATGTGGACGGGACGTGGCGGGAGCCGGTGGCCGGAGGCCATCGGGAGATCCGATGTCCCGCCGACGGCACGCTTTCCGCGACCGTGTCCGAAGGGACCCGCCCCGACACCGAGGCGGCCGTCGCCGCCGCCCGCCGGGCCTTCGACGAAGGGCCCTGGCCGCGCACCCCCGAGCGTGAGCGGGGCGCCCTGCTGCTGCGGACCGCCGACCTGCTCGAGCGGGACGCCAAGGAGTTCGCCCGCGCGGAATCGCTGGACACCGGCAAGCGGCTGGTGGAGAGCGAGTACGACATCGTCGACGTCGTCTCCTGTCTTCGCTATTACGGCGGGCTCGGCGGCACCGACGCCGGCCGCGTGATCGACACCGGACGGGACGACGCCGTCAGCCGCGTGGTCTACGAGCCGATCGGTGTGTGCGGTCTGATCACACCGTGGAACTACCCACTTCTGCAAGCGAGTTGGAAAGTCGCTCCGGCCCTTCTCGCCGGTAACACGATCGTCCTCAAGCCCAGTGAGCTCACCCCTTCCACCTCGATCCTGCTGATGAAGGCGCTGGAGGAGGCCGGACTGCCCGCCGGTGCGGCCAACCTCGTCCTCGGTACCGGGCCCGAGGTGGGCGCGCCGCTCTCCGAGGATCCCCGTGTCGACATGGTCTCCTTCACCGGGGGCGTGGAGACCGGAAAACGGATCATGGCGACGGCCGCAGCGAGCGTGAAGAAGGTCGCGCTGGAACTCGGCGGCAAGAACCCCAACGTCGTCTTCGCCGACGCCGACTTCGAGACGGCCGTGGACTTCGCGCTCACGGCCGTCTTCCTGCATTCGGGGCAGGTCTGCTCGGCCGGGGCCCGGCTGATCGTCGAGGACTCCCTGCACGACCGGTTCGTCGACGAGGTGGTTCGCCGCGCCCGGCAGATCCGCCTGGGCGGGCCCTTCGATCCCGAGGCCGAGACCGGGGCGCTGATCTCGGCGCAGCACCTGGAGAAGGTCGAGGCGTACGTCGTCGCCGGGCTCGCCGAAGGTGCCGTCCTGCGCTGCGGCGGTGAGCGCCCCGACGACCCCGCCCTCGCGAACGGCCACTACTACCCGCCCACCGTGCTCGACGAGTGCCGGCAGGACATGCGGGTGGTGCACGAGGAGTCCTTCGGACCGGTGCTGACCGTGGAGCGCTTCTCCGATGAGGACGACGCCGTACGCATCGCCAACGACACGGAGTACGGACTCGCCGGTGCCGTCTGGACGCAGGACGCCGGGAAAGCCCAGCGGGTCGCCCGCCGACTGCGGCACGGCACCGTGTGGATCAACGACTACCACCCCTATGTGCCACAGGCCGAATGGGGTGGCTTCGGGCACTCCGGTGTGGGCCGGGAACTGGGACCGACCGGCCTCGACGAGTACCGCGAGCCCAAGCACATCTGGCAGAACATCCAACCCCGGCCGCAGCACTGGTTCCGCGGCTGAACGCCGAGAAGAGGTCGACCATGACCCCAACCCAGACCGAGGTGCCGCCGCGCCGCGGCACCCCCGAGGACGCGGCTCCCACGCCCGTCATATCCGTACGCGGGCTGTGGAAGGTGTTCGGGCCGAAGGCGAACCAGGTACCGGACTCCGAGGAGCTGCGCGGGCTCACCCGCCGCGAACTCATGGACCGCACCGGCTGCACCGCCGCCGTGCGTGACGTGCACTTCGACGTCGCGCCCGGCGAGGTCTTCGTCGTCATGGGACTGTCCGGCTCCGGCAAGTCCACCCTGGTGCGCTGTCTGACCCGGCTGATCGAGCCCACCGCCGGAGAGATCGTCTTCGAGGGCGAGGACATCCGGGACGCCGACGAGCGGCGGCTGCGCGAACTGCGGCGCAGCAAGTTCTCCATGGTCTTCCAGCACTTCGGTCTGCTGCCCCACCGCCGCGTCGTCGACAACGTGGCGTTCGGCCTTGAGATCCGCGGCATGGGCCGGGCCGAGCGCACCAGGCGGGCGCTGGAGGTGGTCGAACTCGTGGGCCTGTCGGGGTACGAGAACTCCTATCCCGACCAGCTCTCCGGCGGTATGCAGCAACGCGTGGGCCTGGCAAGGGCGCTGGCCGGGGATCCGGACGTCCTCCTCTTCGACGAGCCGTTCTCGGCGCTCGACCCGCTGATCCGCCGTGACATGCAGAGCGAGGTCATCCGGCTGCACCACGAGGTCGGCAAGACGATGGTGTTCATCACCCACGACCTCTCCGAGGCGCTGAAGCTCGGCGACCGGATCCTCATCATGCGCGACGGCAAGATGGTCCAGTGCGGCACCGGTGACGAACTGGTGGGCGCCCCCGCCGACGACTACGTACGCGACTTCGTGAAGGACGTGGCACGCGGCGACGTGCTGACCCTGCGCTGGATCATGCGTCCGGCGACACCCGAAGACCCCCTGGACGGACCCGAGTTGGGCCCCGACGTCGTGGTGAAGGAGGCCACCCGGGCGGTGCTCGCGGCCGACAAGCCCGTCAAGGTCGTCGAGAACGGCAAGCTGATCGGCATCGTCGGTGACGAGGAGATCCTCGCGGTGGTCGCCGGGCAGGAAGGCGACGCGTGATGACCGTCGTCATGGAGAAACCCGGGAATCCGGGGCAGACGCAGCAGGCCGAACCACCTCCGGCCGTCGCCCCCGTACGCAGGATCAGCCGGTCCATGGTGGTCGGCGCGATCCTGGTCGTCTGGCTCGTCCTCTTCGCCGTACTGCGCGGAAAGCAGACCCTGTCGCTGGCCGCGGCCGACCTCACCGATCTGCACCGCTGGCTCAACGACGTCAACGACTCCATCGGCGCCAACCGCAACTCCAACCCGCTCTTCCTGTACGGCTTCAACGAGATCCGGCTGGTCATCGACAACCTCGTGACCTTCGTACAGGACCTGATCTCCCAGCCGTCCGGTGACCGCCCGCTCCCGCAGATCGGCTGGCTCGGAGTCGTCGGCCTCGCCGGCTATGTCTCCTGGGCGGTGGCCAACTGGCGGGTCGCGCTTCTGGCCGTGGCCGGCTTCACCTTCCTCGGGCTCCAGGGCCTGTGGCAGGAGAGCATGGACACCCTGGCCCTGACCCTCTCCGCGGTCCTGGTGGCGCTGCTGTTCGCCCTCCCGCTGGGCGTGTGGGCGGGCCTGTCCCCACGGGCCAACCGGATCGTCACTCCGTTCCTGGACTTCATGCAGACGATGCCGACCTTCGTCTACCTGGCGCCGCTGACCCTGTTCTTCCTGATCGGCGGGGCCTCCGCCACCATCGCCACCGTCATCTACGCGGCACCGCCGGCCATCCGCATCACCGCGCACGCCATCCGTTCGGTGCCCGCGACGACGGTCGAGGCCGCCGCCTCCATGGGAGCCACCCGCAGACAGTCGCTGCTGAAGGTCCTGCTGCCGATGTCCAAGCGGACCGTGGTGATGGGCATCAACCAGACCATCATGGCCGCCCTGGCCATGGTGACCATCGCCGCCCTGATCGACGCCCCCGGACTCGGCAAGACCGTCGTCCAGGCGCTGCAGTCGCTCGACGTCGGCACGGCCTTCAACGCGGGCCTCGCCATCGTGGTCATGGCGATCGTCCTGGACCGGGTGACCACCGCGGCCGCCGCCCGCGAGGAGAACGCGCGGCGCTCCAAGAACCGCCTCCTGAAGTGGCGGCGGCCGCTGCTGGGCGCCGGTGCGGCCGTCACGGCGGTCCTGATCTATCTGTCGCACACCTACCTGTGGGCGGCCGACTTCCCCGGTGACGGCACGGTCGGCAGCCACGTCGCGAGCGCGGCGGACAGCGCGACCAACTGGGCGCAGGACAGCCTCTCGGGCGTCACCAACGCCATCCGTGACGTCATCACCAACGGCCTGCTCAACCCGTTCCAGACGCTGGTCACCGACTCCCCGTGGTGGCTCGTCGGCGCGGTGCTGGTGGCGCTGGGCGTGGTGCTCGGCGGCTGGAAGTCCGGGGTCACCACAGCCGTGTGCGTGGGCCTGCTGGTCGGCACCGGTCTGTGGTCGGACGCCATGACCACCCTGGCCTCGACGCTCGTCGCAACGGTCCTGGTGATGGTGCTCGGCATCGTCTTCGGGGTGTGGATGGGGCGGAGCATGATGGTGGACCGGCTGATCCGGCCCACCCTGGACGCCGCCCAGGTCATGCCGCCCTTCGTCTACCTCGTGCCGTTCCTCGCGCTGTTCGGCCCCACCCGCTTCACGGCCATCGTCGCCGCGATCGTCTACGGGGCCCCGGTCGCCATGAAGATCATCGCGGACGGGATCCGGGCGGTGCCCGAGACCACCGTGGAGGCGGCGACCTCCGCCGGGTGCAACACCTGGCAGATCATCACCAAGGTTCAACTGCCGATGTCACGCAGTGCCCTGACGCTTGCGACCAACCAGGGCCTGATCTACGTGCTGTCGATGGTTGTTGTGGGCGGCCTGGTAGGTGCGGGCGCCCTCGGCTACGACGTCGTGGCCGGATTCTCACGGGGGGAGCTGTACGGGAAGGGGCTTGCCGCGGGTCTGGCCATCGTCCTTCTCGGAGTCATGTTCGACCGGATCACTCAGGCCGCGGCGCGCCGCGCCACCGCTTAAGGAGCACGACACCATGGCAAGACACTGGCGAGCCGGCGCGGCCGGCCTGGCCGTCCTCGGCCTCACCCTCACCGCGTGCGGCGGGGCGAAGGTCGGAGACAGCTCCTCCGCGGGTTCGGGAAGCTCGGGCAAGTGCGGCACCTTCAATCTGGCCGTCAACCCGTGGGTGGGCTACGAGGCGGACGCGGCGGTCGTCGCGTACGTCGCCCAGCACAACCTCGGCTGTACGGTCAACAAGAAGAACCTTAAGGAAGAGATCGCCTGGCAGGGCTTCGGCTCCGGCGAGGTCGACGCGGTCCTGGAGAACTGGGGCCACGCCGACCTGGTGAAGAAGTACATCGACCAGCAGAAGACCGCCGTGGACGCCGGCCCGACCGGCAACAAAGGCCTCATCGGCTGGTACGTGCCGCCGTGGCTGGCCAAGGCGCACCCCGACATCCTCGACTACAAGAACCTCAACAAGTACGCGTCGAAGTTCAAGACGTCCGAGTCGGGCGGCAAGGGTCAGCTCCTCGACGGCGACCCGTCGTACGTCACCCACGACGAGGCGCTGGTGAAGAACCTGAAGCTGGACTTCAAGGTGGTGTACGCGGGCAGTGAGACGGCGCTGATCCAGGCCTTCCGCACCGCCGAGAAGAACAAGCAGTGGGTGATCGGCTACTTCTACGAGCCGCAGTGGTTCCTGTCCGAGGTCCCGCTGAAGAAGGTCAGCCTGCCCGCGTACAAGGACGGCTGTGACGCCGACGCGGCGAAGGTCGCCTGCGACTATCCCGTGTACAACCTCAACAAGATCGTCAGCGCGAAGTTCGCCAAGTCCGGCAGCCCCGCCTACAACCTGGTGAAGAACTTCAACTGGACGAACGACGACCAGAACGAGGTCGCCAAGTACATCGCGCAGGACAAGATGACGGACGAGGCGGCGGCCAAGAAGTGGGTCGAGGCCAACAAGGACAAGGTCGACGCCTGGCTCAAATAGCGCCGGCGTCCGCCGCTAATGTGGTTGTTCTCCGGCCAAGGCTCCGTGGGTGTGTTGCGTGAACTGCCGGAGAACAACCTATTTCGCCCGCGATTCCTCCCGAATTCCAACATGAAACCCTCACCTGGAGCGTGGCCGCTGGCAAAATGGTCAAACTGCGGCAAAAATGATTTCCGAGGCCCGCGGTGAAGGCATCTCCCCGGTAAGATCTCGTCCGGAATGGCACACGGTTACGACCAAACCCAAATTCATTCGGAAACGGGGAGACGTGGGGATTCGCAAATATATGCGGAGCGTTCTGATTGCCGGGATTCTGCTTGGGGCATCCATCTTCACGCCAGCCACTCAGGCTGACGCTGCAGCTGGGCAGTACCACTTGAACCTCGGTCAGAAGCTGACCGTCGGGAAGTGCATCGTGTCCACTGCTGGACAGCGCGGGGCTGTCGCAAAGCTTTGCATGGGCAAGTATGCCAACGCGCTCATCTATTACAAAGGTGTTCTAAAGGATGAGTTCGGACCGAATCACGTGACGTCGGCTCAGCCCAGGGCCTACATCACGCTCGCGTCCGACCACAACGTCAAGATTTATAAGTACTCCGGTGGGCCACTTCTGTTCAACAGCAAGACCGCCGGGAGATTCCCGGCGACCCAGCTGTGGATCGACTCCTGCGCGGCTCTTCCCTACTGGAACGTCGCCCTGGTCAAGCCTGGAAGCTTCAACTGGCCCTGGAAGGGCGAACACTGCGTCGGCTAGTTGTACCCGGCCAGTCGGGTAGGACCGCCGCATTGCTGCGGCGGTCCCCCCTCAGAACCGGCCGTGCGGGCTTTCCCCGCAGCTCGGCTCAAGCAAGCCCGAGAGGCTCACAGGCGTGCAGTGCAGGACGAGTGGATGAGGCGGAGTTGCACCCCGTCCGACGTTTCGATCCCGCGATAGGTGATCTTCCTGGTGGTGATCGCCTGTCGGGTGCCTCGCAGCCATGTGACCCCCGGATGGAACGGGAGCCCCTGGGCTTCTTCCCCGAGCTTCGCACCCCGCCGTTACCAGCGACGCACGTCGGGGAGGGGACGGGCCTTGGACACTGGCCCGGGTTACGTCCTCGGCGTCATGCCGACCTCCTCCATGCGTAACCACTCACAGCGTGCGACCTCGCGTCGCACCCCCGATCTGACAGTTGTCAACCCCGCCCAGGGGGCCCGTATTTCAATAGGTGCTCGGCAGAGGGGTGTTGGTGGGAGTCTGAGATATGACTTCGTGTCTGTCAGGCCGCGTTGCCGCTCGTGCTCTGCGGGTCAAGTTTGATCAGATCCTCCCGCACTTCGATGAGCGCCGCCGTCGGTTGTACCTGGCCAGTGAGGCGACGGCCCTCGGCCGCGGCGGAATCGTCCGGGTCGCCGCTGCCTCAGGCACCAGCACTGCAACCATCGCGCGAGGCATGGCCGAGTTGGCCGGTTGCCCCTCGCCGACCCTGCGGGTCCGGGTTCCAGGTGCGGGCCGCAAGCGGCTGACAGACACCGACCCTGGTCTGTGGCCCGCGCTGGAGTCGCTGATCGAGCCGCACACCCGAGGCGACCCCGTCTCCCCGTTGCGGTGGACCACGTTGTCGTTACGGGCCCTGGCCTCAACCCTCACCACACAGGGCTACCCGGTCAGCGCTTCAACCGTCGGACACCTGCTGCACACCCTGGGCTACAGCCTGCAGGGAACCGCGAAGACAACAGAGGGCATCAGCCATCCGGACCGCGATGCCCAGTTCACCCACGTCAATGCCACCGCCGCCGCGTTCCTCAACGATGCCCAGCCGGTGATCAGCGTGGACACCAAGGCCAAGGAATGGCTAGGCAACCGGGACCGGCCCGGTCGCACCTGGCGACCGGGCAAGAACGCGATCAAGGTGGACTGCCACACGTTCACCACCAACGACCAGCCCATGGCGATCCCCTACGGGATCTACGACATTGCCAACAACAGCGGATGGGTCAACGTCGGCACCGACCACGACACCGCCCAGTTCGCAGTGGAGTCCATCCGACGCTGGTGGCAACACCACGGACGGGCGGACCACTCGAATGCCACCCGGCTCCTGATCACCGCCGACTCCGGCGGCTCCAACGACCCCCGCCGCTGGACCTGGAAAAGCAACCTTGCCGCCTTCGCACGAGAGAGCGGCCTGGAGATCACAGTCTGTCACCTACCACCGGGGACTTCGAAGTGGAACAAGATAGAGCACCGGATGTTCTGTCACAGCACCGCGAACTGGCGGGGGCGGCCGCTGACCAGCTACCAGGTCGTCCTCGAGACCATCGCCGCCACAACCACCAGGACCGGCCTGACCATCGGGGCCGAACTGGACACAGGCAGCTACGACCTCGGCATCAGCGTCACACCCGCCGAATTCCGCGCCCTTGCGATCACACCCAACGCCTTCCACGGTGACTGGAACTACGCACTGTCTCCCGTTCCACCGCGAGCGCCAGACGCGCCGGCAACGACACACCGGATCGACCCGGCCCTGACCGCGATGCTCACCGACCCGGCCCTGACCGGCATGTCACGAACCGCCTTCGAGCATCTGGTGGCGGTCTCGGAGCCATTCTGGGACGCCTTGGCCGAGACAGCATTCCAGCGACGCTTCCACCGCCCGCGCAGCTACCGCCACCCACAGACCAGCAGCGTGGACCACACCCACCGGCTCCTGGCCGCCATCCTCCGCCGCCGCAGAGCGGTGACCATGACGTTCCTGGCGCAACTACTGGGCGTCAACCGCACCAACCTGTCCATCCAGTACCAGGACGCAAAACGAATCCTGGACCTGCACCGGATCCTCGTCACACCAATACCCGGATCGCCCGCCCGCACATGGGAACAACTACACGCCCGAACAACCCCCGCGGAAACCCGTCGCTGACAGTTATTGAAATACGGGCCCTGGGCGGAAGTGAGTCCGCGCACCGGCACGCCCCGAACGGTTTGGGCCCACTGGTCATCCGCTTTCGCATCCCGGGCGGAGGCACGGATCGTGTCCGTGGTCCGAGCCGAGAGGGCGGAGACCCTCACGACCTGGCCATGTGAATGCGGCCAGAGGCGACGGAGAGGCCCTGAATCATCTCTCTGGTGGAGCAGAGGCCCCGCACGCTGGCGCCGCACTCGGCGTCCCAGATCGCGCTGCCACGCTAACTCGTTCGCCGCCCAGTACCGCAAGCCCGTAAGCCGACCATCACACGATCGAGCTAAACGTCCCTGCGTGCTGAGCTCTTGACACCCCTCCCCGAGGCGGGCACATTGAGTTGCGCAACCTGAATCACGTTGCGCAGAAAGCAACTCAACGGTTTTGAATTTCGGAGGTGCGGCGATGGCGGGACCCCGAGTGGTCATCATCGGAGCGGGCGTCGTCGGCGCGGCACTCGCCGACGAGATCTCCGCGCGTGGCTGGACCGAGGTGACCGTCGTCGACCAGGGCCCGCTCCCGGCCACCGGGGGATCGTCCTCGCACGCCCCGGGCCTCGTCTTCCAGGCCAACTCCTCCAAGACCATGACCGAGCTGGCCCGCTACACCGTCGAGAAGTTCTGCTCGCTCGATGTCGACGGAGAGCCTTGCTTCCTCCAGGTCGGCGGCCTCGAAGTGGCGACCACGCCCGAGCGCGTCACCGAACTCCACCGCCGTCAGGGCTGGCTCACCTCCTGGGGCGTGGAGTCGCGGATCGTGACCGCCGACGAGTGCGTCGACATGCACCCCCTGGTCAACCGCGACCGGGTCCTCGCCGGCCTCCACATCCCGACCGACGGCCTCGCCAAGGCCGTCCTCGCCGTCGAGGCGCAGATCCGCCGGGCCACCGAGCGCGGAGTGACCTTCCTGGCCCGACACGAGGTCCTCGACGTACTCCAGGCCGACGGGGCAGTGACGGGCGTCCGCACCGACCGGGGCGACCTGCGGGCCGACATCGTCGTCTGCTGCGCCGGCATCTGGGGCCCGAAGATCGCCCGCATGGCCGGCATGAACCTCCCGCTCACCCCGCTCGCCCACCAGCTCGCCTGGACCGGACCGGTCCCGGCGCTCGCGGGCCAGACCGAGGAGGCGGTGCGCCCGATCCTGCGCCACCAGGACGCCGACCTCTACTACCGCGACCGCCACGACACCCTCGGCATCGGCTACTACGGCCACCGCCCCATGCCCATCACCGCCGACGAGATCCTCTCCGTCGACGAGGCCGACGGGATGCCGTCGGTCCTGAAGTTCACCGAGGACGACTTCGCGGACGCCTGGACCGAGACGCAGTCACTGCTCCCCGCCACCCGCGAGGCCAAGATCGAGGAGGCCATCAACGGCCTGTTCTCCTTCACCACCGACGGGCTGCCCCTCCTCGGCGAGTCCCCGGACGTCAAGGGCTTCTGGGTCGCCGAGGCCGTCTGGGTCACCCACTCCGCCGGCGTCGGACGAGCCGTCGCCGAATGGCTGGTCGACGGCCACTGCTCCTCCTTCGACCTCCACGAGTGCGACGTCAACCGCTTCGAGCCGCACCAGCTCGCCCCGGAGTACGTACTGGCCCGCGACTGCCAGAACTTCGTGGAGGTCTACGACATCCTGCACCCGCTGCAGCCCTCCGGTGACCCGCGTCCCCTGCGCACCAGCCCCTTCTACGCCCGCCAGCAGGAGCTGGGCGCCTTCTTCCTGGAGGCGAACGGCTGGGAGCGGCCGCACTGGTACGAGGCCAACGCGGGCCTGGTGGAAGGCCGCTCGATCGTCACCCCCAACGACTGGGCCGCGCAGTACTGGTCGCCGATCGTCGGTGCCGAGGCGCAGGCCACCCGCGAGACCGTCGCGATGTACGACATGACGGCCCTCAAGCGCCTGGAGGTGAGCGGACGGGGCGCGGCCGACTTCCTGGAGCGGCTGTGCACCGGCAAGGTCGCCAAGTCCGTCGGCTCGGTGACGTACACCCTGCTGCTCGACCACGACGGAGGCATCCGCAGCGACATCACCGTCGCACGGCTGGCCCCCGACCTCTTCCAGGTCGGCGCCAACGGCAACCTCGACCTCGACTGGTTCACCCGCCACCTCCCCGCCGACGGCACGGTCCAGGTCCGTGACATCACCCCCGGCACCTGCTGCATCGGCCTGTGGGGACCGCTCGCCCGGGACGTCCTCCAGCCGCTCACGGACGAGGACTTCTCGGCCGCGGGCCTGAAGTACTTCCGCGCCAAGCGCGCTCACATCGGGTCCGTTCCGGTGACGGCGATGCGACTGTCGTACGTTGGTGAGCTCGGCTGGGAGCTGTACACCACCGCCGACCAGGGCCTGAAGCTGTGGGACACGCTGTGGCGGGCGGCCCGCCCGCTGGGCGGCATCGCGGCCGGGCGCGGCGCGTTCAACAGCCTCCGCCTGGAGAAGGGCTACCGCTCCTTCGGCACCGACATGACCTACGAGCACGACCCCTACGAGGCCGGGGTCGGCTTCGCAGTCAAGGCCGACAAGGAGGACTTCGTCGGGAAGGCGGCACTGGAGCGACGCAAGGCCGACGTGCGGCGGAAGCTGACCTGCCTGACGATCGAGGACCCGCGGGCCGTCGTCATGGGCAAGGAGCCGGTGTACGACGGGCAGCGCCCGGTCGGTCACGTCACCAGCGCGGCCTTCGGCCACACGATCGGCAAGGGCATCGCGTACGCCTGGCTGCCCGCGGAGCTCGCCGTGGCCGGCCGTGCGGTGCACATCGGATACTTCGACCAGCGCGTGGAGGCGGTCGTGGCCGAGGAGCCGTTGTTCGACCCGGCGATGTCCCGTCTTCGGGGGTGAGCGGGTCATAGCCGGTCCGGGCGCCCCCACGCCCGGTGTCAGCCCAAGTAGCCGAGCCGGTGGCTGAGTTCGTCGGCGCCCTCGATCAGCACCGGTGCCAGCTCGTGCATCCGCTCCTCGGTGAGACGGAAGGCGGGACCCGAGGCGGTGAGGGCGGCGACGACCTTGCCGTCGCCGGAACGAATCGGCGCCGCCATGGCGTTGAGGCCCTCCTCGTACTCCTCGACCGTCAGGGCGTAGCCCTGCTCGCGGACCCCGACCAGCTCCGCCTCCAGCTTCTGCCGGGAGGTCAGCGTGCGGGCGGTCATCCGGTCGAGCCCGGCCGCGGCGACGAGCTCGTCCCGGCGCTGCTCCGTGAGATGCGCGAGCAGGACCTTGCCGCTCGAGGTGCAGTGCATCGGCGTCAGCCGGCCCACCCAGTTCTGCGCGGTGATGGCGGACCGGCCCCGCACCTGGTCGAGGTTGATCACATGGTGGGACTCCAGGACCGCGATGTTCATCGTCTCGCCCAGTTTGTCGGCGAGGCGCTCGCAGATCCCGCGGCCGTGCTTGGTGACGTCGATGCGCCCGGTGACCGCCCCGGCCAGGCGCACGATGCCGAAGCCGAGGCGGTACTTCCCCCGCTCGCCCTCCTGCTCCACCATCCCGTGCGCCTCCAGTGCGCCGAGCAGACGGAACGCGGTGGACTTGTGGACGTCGATCGCCTCGGCCACTTCACTGACGCCTGCCTCGCCCCGCTGGGCGAGGATCTCCAGCACGGTGACAGCCCGGTCGACGGACTGCACACCGCCGCTGGACGTGCCCCCGGACTCGGTACCGTTGCTGCTCATGGCGGAACTCTATGCGAGCAGGTCAACAGTCGTCGTCAGCCGGTGAGCGGTGCGACCGTGATCCGGTCGACGTTGGGCGCGTACGCCGTGGCATTGGCCAGGGTGATCGTGTTGGTGCCCGCGGAGAGGGTGACCGGCACCGGCAGGTCCCAGTAGTTGTTCCAGCTGTAGTTGTTGCGGAACATGACCGTCCGGTCGGTCCCGTTGACACCGATCCGGGCCGCGCGGGAGACGACGTTGGTGTTGTAGTTCCCGGAGCCGGAGACCTGGTTGTTGGCGTAGCGGACGTTCATGACGTAGCGCCCGGCGCTCGCCGCGTCGACCTTGAAGGTGAGCGTGTTGTCCGCGCCGTTGCCGATGTAGCCGACGTACTTGCCGCCGGAGGCCCAGGTGTCCGAGGTGACTACGGCGGTCCCGGCGAGGGTGGCGTCCTCGGCCTGGTAGGCGGTCACGCCCTTGGTGTCACCGGTCGCCGCGATGCGCAGGTCGCGCAGGGTGAGCGTGGTGGAGCCCGAAGCGGCGGCGGTGATGCGGTTGTTGCCCGCCGACAGGTACACCCGTGAGCACTTGTCGGTGACCTTGCCGCGCGTGGAGGCCAGCGTCACGGCGGTGGCGCCGTCCAGGGCGAGCGTGCCGGTGCCGTCGGAGGAGTAGTCGGTGTGGACCGTGTAGTAGCCGTCGTTCGGGGCGTACACGTCGAAGATCGCCGAGTCCGCGGAGTCCAGCGTCAGGGAACCGGCGCCGGTGATGCCGGACGCGGAGTAGCCGTACGTGGGCGTGCCGGTGACGTCGGTGTAGGCGGCCGGGTAGAGGGTCTGCGCGGTGGAGGCGGCGGTGAGGTCGACCTTGTCGAGGGTGACCTCGTTCGTGCCCTTGGCCAGGGCGATCGTGTGGCTGCCGGCGGTCAGTGACACCGAGGCGCGGGCGGTGGCGCGGTAGGTCCAGTTCAGGGTCGGACCGTAGGTGAGGGTCTGGGCCGCTCCGCCGTCCACGGTGAGGGTCTGGGTCGCCGGGGCGCCCGACTGGTTGCCGTAGAAGACGTCGAGGTCGTAGGTGCCCGTCCTCGGGACCTTGACCGTGAAGGCGACCTTGCTGGTCGGCTGGTTGAGGCTGCCGACGTCCTTGGTGCCCGAGGTGGCGTAGCCGTAGGCGTTGGACACCGAGCCCTGGCTGTAGACCGTGCCGCCGGTGATGGCCGCGCTCTCGGCCTCGTACGACGCCGACCAGGGGACGGAGGCCGCGGTGGGCGAGCCGGTGCCGGCGGGGTTCACGGTGATGCGGTAGGCCGACATCGGGTCGAGGCCGGTCAGCGGCACGGTGACGCTGCCGTCGGCGGCGACCGCGTAGGTGCTGCGGGCCAGCACCTTCGGCGCGGGCGCCCCGCCTTCGTAGCCGCTCCACGCGGTGCGCTCCACCGAGATGTTGACCTTCCTGCCGAAGGAGGACGGGATGTGCTGGATGACGGTGTCGGCCGAGCCGGAGGTGCCGCCGCCGAGGAGCACCTGGGCCTGCTTGCGTCCGGTGTCGAGGGAGGCGATGCCCTGGAGGGTGTCGGTGGTGTTGGCCTGCGGCGGGGTCACCTTGGCGGTCTGGCCGCTCAGCCCCGCGTACCAGCGCATCAGCCACCAGTTGCCGTTCGGGATGTTGGTCTGGGCGACGTTGTCGTCCAGGTTCCCGGCGATGTCCCAGTACGCGAGGTCGGCGTCGACCTTGTTCCGCTCGAACATCGACATCCACTGGACCATCTGCCCCGGCACGGACAGGTCGCGGCGGTCGGCGTACTCGTTGATGTTGACCGGCCGGGGGCTGATGCCCGCGTCGGTCTCGATGGTCCGGTAGGCGGCGAGGTTGGACTCGAAGTGCGCCAGGGAACCGGGATCCAGCTCGTGCCAGGTGGTGATGTCCGGCAGGACGTCGTTGGCCTTGGCCCACGGGTAGAAGTCGCCCATGAGCCGGGGGTCGTAGTGGGTCTCGTTGGGGCCGGCGATCCGGGCGTCCGGGATGATCGACCGGATCTTGTCGTAGACGGTCGTCCAGTCGCTCTTGAAGCTGCTCAGCGCGTTCGCGTAGGTCGTGGCGTCCGAACTGCCGAGGCCGGTGTACCAGTTGCCGTCCGGTTCGTTGAACGGCACCCACACGAACGTACCGGCGTCCGGACGGGCCGCCACCTTGCGGACCATGGTGTCGACCTTGGTCAGGTAGTCGCTCAACCCCAGGTTCTCGTAAGGCCAGTTCGCGTAGATGTCCTGCATGTAGATCAGGTTGTCGCCGCCGCCCGTTCTGGCGTACTGGGACTGGACGACCAGCGCGTCGCCGTTGGGGTGCTGGGCGCCGTCCGGCGCCTTCTGGGCGATGGTCTTCAGATGCAGGGGCGCGACCACGCTGTCCCCGGGCACGCCGTCGTCACTGAGGCCGTACAGGGCGCCGTTCGCACCGTGCATGACCGCGCCGGTGGTGGTGCCGAGGTCGACCTTGAGCTGGGGGGCGGCGGCCTGGGCGGCGGGTGAGGTGAGGAAGGAGCCGACGAGCGCGGAGACGACGGCCGCGCCGGCGAGGCCGACGAGACGACGGGTGGTGCGGGGGCTTTCGGGCAGGGCAGACGTACGAGGCATGGCTGACCTCCTCCTCCCGCACCGTTGCGGGAGGCTCGTGTTGCTTCGGGGGGTGGGGTTACTTGACGGCGCCGCTGGTGATGCCGGAGACGATGCGGCGCTGGGCGATGACGAAGACGAGCACCATGGGAAGGCTCATCATCACGACGTAGGCGAAGATCAGATGCCAGTTGTTGAGGTACAGCTGGGCGCTGGCGACCTGGTAGAGGTTGAGCGGCAGGGTGGCCCTGTCCCCTCCGCCGAGGACGAAGAAGGCGTAGAAGATGTCGCTCCAGGCGAACAGCATCACCATGATCGTCGCGGTGGCGATGACCGGTCGCAGCAGCGGCAGGATGATGCGCCAGAAGACCCGTACCGGCCCGGCCCCGTCCATGCGCGCCGCCTCCTCCAACTCCTCGGGGAGCGCGCGGATGAAACCGGTCATGAAGAAGATCGAGGTGGACAGGTACATCCCGGCGTAGACGCCGATCATGCCGGGCCGGGTGCCGGCCAGGCCCAGCTGGCGCAGCTCCATCACGATGGTGATCACCGCGGGCGGCAGCAGCAGACCGCTGATGCTCAGCGCGTACAGGGCGTTGACCAGCCGCCCCTTGCGGCGGGCGAACACCCAGGCGGCACCGGCCCCGAGGAGCAGCACCAGGACCACCGAAGGGGCCACCACCAGAAGGCTGTTGACGAAACCCTGGACGATCTTGCCCTCGTCGAAGGTCTCCTGGTAGTTCGCGGCGGCCTGGGCGTGGTGGGGCAGGGAGAGGTTGGGTTTGATGGCCTCGGCCTGCGGCTTTACCGAGGTGACCGCGACCAGCCACAGCGGGATGCCGATGGTCACGGCGGCGATGAGCAACACGACGACGGGCTGCACCCAGCGCCACGGGCGCCGGTGGACGGGCGCGAACGCGCCGACGGTGGTCACTGGTTGTTCTCCCTGCGGCGCAGACCGACGATGACGGGCACGGCGAGCACGACGACGATGAGGAACAGCACCAGGCTCATCGCCGAGGCCTGCGCGTAGAGCCCCTGACCGAAGATGCGGAACATGTAGATGTTGAACACCTCGGTCTCGCTGCCCGGTCCGCCCGCGGTGGTGGCCTGGACGATGTCGAAGGTGTTCATGGAGCCGATCAGCGCGGTGGTCACGTTGAACGTCACCGCCGGTGCCAGCAGCGGGAACCTGATCGCCCAGAAGGTCCGCCAGCCACCGGCCCCGTCGATCCGGGCCGCCTCCAGCACATCACCGGGCATGCTCTTCAGCCCGGCCAGATAGATCAGCATGGCCAGGCCCATCCACTTCCAGCCGTGGATGAGCGTGACGACGACCAGCGTCCAGGTGGTCGAGCCGAGCCAGGGCGTGTCGACGGGGTGACCCGCCAGCGACGACAACACGCTGTTGAGCGCCCCGTCCTGGGCGAGCAGGGCCCGGAAGATATAGCCCACTGCCAGGGCGGAGATCAGCACCGGAAGGAAGAACACCGCGCGGAAGAAACGGTTGAAGCGGGTGTCGCGCTCCAGGAGCAGGGCGAGCCCGAGACCGAAGCCGTTCTGGAAGACGGCCACGAGGACGGCGTACTCCAGGGTGATACGGAGGTCACGGACCATCGACCCGTCGTGCAGGATCGTGGAGAAGTTCGAGAAGCCCACGAAGCCGATCTGCGGGTGGAACGCCGACCAGTCGGTGAACGGGTAGACGAAGTTCAGCAGGTTCGGCAGCAGGAAGAACACCCCGAACACGGCGAGCGCGGGCACCGCGAACCACCACGGCTGGTTGGCCCTGCGACGGGACCGCCCGGGCCGGCCGGGACGCGCGGCCCGGTCCGCTTCTTTCGCGCGCGTGGCGTCACCGACGCCGAGGGTGGCTGTGTCCGCCACGTTTCAACCTCCGGTACGGGACCCCGGGCTCGCCGCCGACGGGCGGCCCGGGGGAGGGTCAGACGAAGATCTGCGGCTCTGCTGCGTGGGCGCGACCAGCCACGACGGCACCGCAGACGAGCGACGGCACAGGGCGCGGCACTCCCGGCGGAGCGCTTCGGTGCCGGTCAGAAGCCGGAGACTCCGCGGGCCTTGAGGACCTGGTCGAACTGGTCCTCGGCGGCCTGCGCGACCTGCTGCGGGGTCTTCTTGCCGTAGATCATGTCGGCGAGCGCGAGGTGCATGTCGGGGGCGGTCAGCGCCTTGACCTGGAAGACACCGGTGGCGGTGGAGAGCGCCTCGGCCTGGGCGATGGCGGTCTGCGGCAGTCCGTCGGGGTTGGGCACGGACGGCTCCACCGATACCAGCTTGTTGGCCTTGATGTAGGCCGGGTAATCCGCACCGAGCCAGAAGGACATGAACTGCCGGGCGGCCGTCTGCCGCTTGCTGTCACCCGTGTTGAAGGCGACCACGCCGTTGGTCTGGTCGGGTGAGTATTCGGCCTTGGCGGCGCTGTTGGAGAGCGGGAACCAGCCCAGCTTCTCGTCCATTTCGGCGGTGCTGGAGGTCGCCTGGATCTCGGACTGGAGCGAGGTGACGTTGACCGCCATCGCCGCGCTGCCGTCCATGATCGCCTTGCCCTGGTCGACGAAGGTCGCGGTCTTGTAGTTCTTCTGCGCGAGGCCGCCGTCGAGGACCTTCGTCTTGTACTTGGTGATGGCGTCCACGATGGCCTTGTCGGTCCAGGAGCCCTTGTTCTTGTTGAGGCTGTCCCAGAACGTCTGCGGCAGGTCCGTCATCTGGAGCTGCACCTGCCACTGCAGCGGCCACTTGTCGCCGCCGACCTCGAAGAAGGGGGCCACGCCCGTCTTCTCCTTGATGGTCTTGGCGTCGGCGAGCATGCCGTCGTAGCTGGTGGGCATCTCGGTGATGCCGGCCTTCTTGAAGACCGCCTTGTTGTAGTAGACGCCGAGCACCGCGGGGCTGGTGACGATCGCGGCGTAGCGGTGGCCGTCGACCTGGCCGAGACTCTGCTCCGTCTTGCCGAGCTTGGAGACCCAGTCCTCGTTGTCGAGCTGGAGCAGGTTCTGGGCCGGCTGGACGAACGGCAGGGTGCTGCCCGTGGGCTGCCAGAACATCAGGTCCGGCTTGGTGCCCGAGGCGAGCTTGGTCGGCACGTTGGACTCGTACGGGTCGGGGATCACCTCCGTGGTGATCTTGGCCCCGGTGGCCTTCTCGAACGCCTCGATGACCTGCTTGGGCTCGGAGACGCTGTTCTGAGCGACCCACATCGTGAGCTTGACGCCCTTGAGGGAGGCGGTGGCGTCGACCGACCCGGTGGGCGCGGCGCCGGCACCACCGGCGGTGCTGTCGCTGCACGCGGTGGCGGTCAGCCCGATGACGCAGGCAGTGGCGAGGACGGAGACGGCTCTTCTCATGGCGAGATCCTTGGTCGTGCGGAGGGTGAGGGTGGGCGGTGCGGCGGTGGGCATGCGGTGCGGTATCGCGGAGCGGGGTCGGCTGTCGGGGGCGGGAGGCCGGGTTTCGGTTCGGTTCAGGAGCCGCGCGGTCCGGCGCTCCCGCGGTGCACGAGGGTGGGTTCGGCCGGCACATGTGCGGACTTCTTTCGGCCGGTGTCCTTGGAGGTGACGACCGTGACCGCTCGGCTCACCCCGCCGACCAGGGCGAACGTGGGGGCGTTGCGCCTGGACCCCAGGGCTCGTGCAGCCGCTTCGAGGCGTCCGCGGTTCTCGTCCTTCACGTTCGGACGGCCGTTGATGACCCGAGAAACGGGCTGGTGGGAGACGCCCGCCGCCTGCGCGACATCGTGGATGGCGACGGGCCCGCGCCGCCCCGGGGAGGGAGCGGTCTGGCCGTCGAAGCTTGTGTGACCGGTCACATGCATGCGAGGATTGTGAGCGGTCACATTGCGGGCGTCAAGAGACCGTAACTGGGGATTTACCTTTGAAACACAACCGCCGACGCGGCCAACTCTCGCCCGACGAGCGCGAATTCCCAGCTCAGCCCAGACGAGAACGTGGCAGTACCGAACCATCCCGGAAGGGGAAATTGCGTTGACCGCAGCCGTCGGCACACTCGAGAGATCCTGCCTCTGGTCGCACCCGGGGCTCGGGCTGCATGCCGTCCTGGACGCCACGGGCTCGGTCCGGCTCGGGGCTCCCGACCAGGACTGGGCCGGTCTGGTCCCCCTCGTCGAGGTCACCGCCACCGGGCACGGACGCCTGTGGTCGGGGGAGCGCTTCATCGAGACCGCGATCGGCGACCGCCTGACCTACCGCGACCACGAGACGGTCCGGGAGGGGGGCGGGGAGCGTACGACGATCCGGCTCGCGGACCCGGAAACCGGCCTGGTCGCCGAGGTGGTCCTGGAGACGGCTCCGGGTGCCGGTTTCCTGCGCTCGCGGGTGCGTCTGGTCAACGAGGGCAGCACACCCCTCCGGCTCGAGAGCGTGAGCACCCTGACCGTCGGTGGCATCACCGACGTGGGCGGCGGTCTCGACGGACTGACCCTGCACTGGGCGGACAACGACTGGCTCGCCGAGTGCCGTTGGCGCAAGGCCCCCTTCCGTGACCAGGTCGTCCCGCTGAGCCGGCCCGCGCACGGTCACGAGGGGCGCGGCTGCTTCGAGCGCTCCTCGCAAGGGAGCTGGTCCACCGGGCGGCACCTGCCGATGGGGGCACTCACCGACTTCACCGGCCGCGCCTGGCTGTGGCAGATCGAGTCCAGCGCGGGGTGGCGCTTCGAGACCGGCGAACGCGAAGGCGCCGCCTACGTCGCCCTGTTCGGCCCTGACGACGCCCACCACCAGTGGCAGCACACCCTCGCGCCCGGCGAGGACTTCCACACCGTTCCCGCCGTCCTCGTCCGCGGCGAGACGGGCGGCCTCGACGCCGCCTTCGGTGAACTCACCGACTACCGCAGGCTGATCCGCCGCGACCACCCCGACCACCGCGCCCTGCCGGTGATCTACAACGACTACATGAACACCCTCATGGGTGACCCGACCACCGACAAGCTCCTGCCGCTCGTCGAGGCGGCGGGGACGGCGGGCGCCGAGGTCTTCGTCATCGACGCCGGGTGGTACGACGACGACGCCCAGGGCTGGTGGGACGCCGTCGGCGCATGGCAGCCCGCCCGGGGGCGTTTCCCTGGCGGCATCCAGGAGGTGCTGGACGCGATCCGGGGGCACGGCATGGTCCCGGGGCTGTGGCTGGAGCCCGAAGTCGTGGGTGTGCGCAGCCCGTTGGCCGCCACCCTGCCCCCCGAGGCGTTCTTCCGGCGCGGCGGTGTGCGCGTGACGGAACACGGACGGCACCATCTGGACCTGCGCCACCCCGCCGCCCGGGCCCACCTCGACGCGGTCGTGGACCGGCTGGTCGGAGAGTGGGGCGTCGGGTACCTCAAGCTGGACTACAACATCAACATCGGATCCGGCACGGAGAACGGCCCGGAGAGCCCCGGTGCCGGTCTGCTGGGCCACCACCGCGCCCACCTCGACTGGATGTCCGCCCTCCTGGACCGGCATCCCGGCCTGGTCCTGGAGAACTGCGGCTCCGGCGGTCTGCGCATGGACTACGCCCAACTCGCCGTCACCCAGCTCCAGTCCACCAGCGACCAGCAGGACCTGCTGCGCTACCCGCCCATCGCCGCGGCCGCCGCCACCGCCGTGGCCCCCGAACAGGCCGCGGTGTGGGCCTACCCGCAGCCCGACCACACCCCCGACCGGATCGCGTTCACCCTCACCGGCGCACTGCTGGGCCGGATCCATCTCTCCGGCTTCCTCGACGGCATGAACGACGAGCAGTTCGAGCTCGTCCGCTCCGCGATCCGGGTGTACAAGGACATCCGGCCGGAGATCGCCGGCGCCCGTCCCTTCTGGCCGCTGGGCCTGCCGGACTGGGAGGACGGCTGGATCGCCCACGGGCTGCGGGGGCGGGATGCGACGCTCGTCGCGGTGTGGCGGCGGGAGCGGGCCGGCGCCCCGGAGAGCCGTACGCTCACGCTGACCCACCTGCGCGGCGTCGAGGCGCGGCCGGAGGTGCTTCAGCCCACGACGGCCGGCGTCACGGTGGAGTGGGATGCGGCCGAGGGGAAGCTGACCGTTGGCCTGCCGCGCGCCGACACGGCCGTACTGCTCAGGCTGGCCGCGACCGCCTGAGTGTGGACGGGGCGGGCCTGGTCTGGCGGATCCGCCCCTCCCGCTGCGCGGCGTCGAGTCGCGGCCGGAGGTGCTTCAGCCCACGACGGCCGACGCCGCGGTGGAGTGGGACGGGGCCGAGGGGAAGCTGACCGTCGGTCTGCCGCGTACCGACACGGCCGTACTCCTCAGGCTGGCCGCGATCGCCTGAGCGCGGGACGGGGCGGGCCTGCTCTGCCGGATCCGCCCCTCCCGGGACCGGTCACGGGCTGACGCTCTTCTTCCGGGCCCGGTACGCCGCCGCCTTGATCTTGTTGCCGCACGACTCCATGCCGCACCACTGCCGGCGCATGCCCCGGGAGCGGTCGATGTAGACGCGGGTGCACTCGGGGTTGCCGCACTCCTTGAGCAGGGGTACGTCGGGGCCGCTCAGGAGTTCCACCGCGAGGCGGGCCACCGTGGAGAGCGCTTCCTCCGGGCCGGCCTGCGTCCACCGCCCGGACGGGGTGAGCTGGGGCACCGCGGGCGGCTTGCGGGCCGCGCTGTTGAGCACGGCCAGCGCCCCGGTGCCGTACTCCTCACCGAGCCGGCGGGCGGTCACCAGCTGGTACACGGCTTCCCGTACGGTCGTCGCCTGCTCGACGTCGGCCTCGCTGCTCGGCGAGACTGCGTCGACGACGCCGGACTCCCGATACCATGCGTCGAGCCTGTCCGGCGCCGCGAACATCTCGAAGCGCGTCGAGCGCCGCGCCCGGAGGGTAGCGGCGAAGTCGAGGGCCGGATCGCCGCACACGAAGACATGGTCGAGGTTCACATCACCATTCTGACGGGTGACGGGCCGTGCGGGCAAGGCTGGCTGTGTTGGCTCGCGTGGCGTCGCGTTGAAGGTCGAACCGGTGACGCACAGATGGTAGGAACCGGTCACGTCGAGGACCGCCGGTTGGGGGAGACGGTCCCCGCGGTCCGGGGTGAGTCCCAGGGGCCGGAGTGGAGACGGTCCTCTTCCGAGCGTCAACGGCCGGGCGGCCCCCGGCAAAGGCGGAGGCAAGATTCGCCCTCGTGGGCCGCCACTCCCGGCTCGACGACCAACTGGCCATGCGGCGTTCACTCAAGTGCCGCCGAGGCGCGCCAGGGTGCGGTCGTCGTCAGCCAGGGAGGGCACCATGACCGCACAGTCAGGTCCAGGTACATCGGACGGGTCGCCGAAGGCTTCCGAGGGGGTCAGCCGGCGGCACGCGCTGGGCCTGTTCGGTACCGCGGGGGCGGGCGCCGCCGTCACCCCGCTGCTCGGAGCGGGAACGGCACAGGCCGCCCCCGCCCTGCATCTCACCGCCGACTCCTCCGGCGCGCCCCCGGTCCAGGGGCTGCACCTGACCTTCGGCGCGGACCCGCGCACCCAGATGACGGTCTCGTGGCTCACCGACCGGCCGGTGACCAGACCGGCGGTGCGCTACGGCACCCTGGAGCACGGCTTCGGCTCCAGCTCCGAGGCCCGGACCGCCACCTACGTCGACGGCACGTCCGGCCGTACCGTGTACGTCCACCACGCCGCGCTGGAACGGCTCCGCCCCGGCACCGAGTACATCTACCTCGCCACCCACGAGGGGGCCACCCCCGACAGCGGTACGTTCCGGACGGCTCCGCGCGGGCGGCAGCCGTTCACCTTCACCAGCTTCGGCGACCAGTCCGCGCCGCAGGTGACCTGGGCGGCCAACGGCACGCCCGCGCTGGACGCGAACTCCACCCCCGCGACCAAGGACATCGTCACCGGCGTCGAGCAGGTCGCCCCGCTCTTCCACCTCCTCAACGGCGACCTGTGCTACGCCAACCTCGACGTCGACCGGGTCCGCACCTGGAACAACTTCTTCACCAACAACACCCGTTCCGCGCGCTTCCGCCCCTGGATGCCCGCGGCCGGCAACCACGAGATCGAGAAGGCCAACGGCCCGCTCGGACTCGGCGCCTACCAGACCTACTTCGCCCTCCCGTCCACCGAGACCGACGCCGAACTCGCCGGTCTCTGGTACGCGTTCACGGTCGGCTCGGTCCGCGTGATCGTGCTCCAGAACGACGACAACTGCCTCCAGGACGGCGGTGACATCTACGTCAGCGGCTACTCCGGCGGGCGCCAACTCGCCTTCCTGGAAAGGGAGCTGAAGGCGGCGCGGTCCTCCCGGGACATCGACTGGGTGGTCGTGGCCATGCACCAGGTCATGATCAGCTCCTCGGACGCCAACGGCGCCGACCTCGGCCTGCGCCAGAAGTACGGCCCGCTGTTCGACACGTACGGCGTGGACCTGGTCCTGTGCGGCCACGAGCACAACTACGAGCGCTCACTTGCCGTCCGCGGAGTCGTCACCGGCAGCGAGACGCTGACCCCGAACCCGGTCTCCGGGGCCACCGACTCCATCGACACCGGCCTGGGCACCGTGCACATGATCCTCGGGGGCGGAGGCGTCTCGGGCACCACCAACCAGAACTTCTTCAAGGACGGCACCGCCAAGGTGATCACCGCCGTGTCGGCGACCGCCGGTGCCAACGGGAAGCGCACGTCCACCTACACCAAGGAGCAGGCGGTCTGGACGGGGGTCCGCGACATCGAGCACCCCTACGGCTTCGCCGCCTTCACGGTCGACCCCGGCCGGCACGCCGGTGACACCACCCGCATGCACGTGACCTACTACAACGTGAACAAGCCCGGCGGCGACCTGTCGGTCTTCGAGACGTTCACACTGCACCGCCGCCGCTCGGACGGCCACACCGGGTAACGGTGTCTCCCAGGGGGTTCAAGCCCTGACCAGTCGCTCTGGCTAGGATTCGAGGTGCCGACATCGGGAGACATCAATGACGCCAGTGGGAGGACAGGGCCAGAGCCCTGGCGCGCCGCGTGCCGTGGATGTGGCCAGGCTGGCCGGCGTGTCGCAGAAGACGGTCTCGCGGGTCTTCAACGGTGAGCGATACGTGTCCGCCGATGTACGGGGGCGGGTGCTTCAGGCCGCGGAGGAACTCGGCTACCGGCTGAACAGCGCGGCCCGTGCGCTGGCCTCGGGACGTACCCGCTCGATCGGCGTGGTCGCGCTCGGAACCGCCCTGTACGGCCCCGCCTCCCTGCTCATCGGCATCGAGCGGGCCGCCCGGGACGCGGGATACGCGCTCCGCGTGGTCAACACGCAGGAGGGCGATCCGGCGGGTGTCGCGGGGGCCGTGGAGTCGCTTCTCGAACAGGGCGTGGACGGCATCGTCGTGTCCGAACCGATCGACGAGGGTTCGGTGCCGCTCACAGCCGGCGTCCCCGTCCTGGTCCTCGGCGCGCCCGCGGCATTCGGGGGCCCGCGCGCGGTCGCGGCAGGCGTCGGTGCCGAGTCACTGGCGCGGGCGGCCACCGAACACCTGCTGGACCTCGGGCATGTGACGGTCCATCACTTGGCTGGCCCGCAAAGGTGGTTCGCCGCCCGGGACCGTCTCCGGGGCTGGCGAGAGGCGCTCGCGGCACGCGACAGGGAACAGCCGCCCGTCATCGAGGGCGACTGGTCGGCCTCGTCCGGCTACGCGGCGGGCCGCGAACTCGCCGCCGCCGGTGATGTCACCGCGGTGTTCGCCGCCAACGACGACATGGCCGTCGGCCTCGTCCGCGCACTGCTGGAAGCGGGCCTGCGTGTGCCGGAGGACGTAAGTGTCGTCGGCTTCGACGACATCCCCGTCTCCGCGTATGTCACCCCACCGCTGACCACCGTGCGCCAGCCGTTCGACGCCGTGGCCCGGGAAGGGCTGCGACTCCTGGTGCAGGCCATCGAGAAACCGGACGCCGAGCCGGCCCCGGCGAGCGACCCACCGGTCGAGCTCGTCGTACGCGCCTCGACGGCGCCCCCGCCGACGGGCGGACGGAGAAGGGCCGGCACCGGCGGCGCCTGACGGCGCCGCCGGTGGTGGTCACTTCTCCCGCGAGTACGGCGCCACGGTGATCCGGTCGATCAGCGGCGCGTAACGGGATCGGAGCAGCACTCCGGGGAAGGTCTCCGAGGCGTAGGTCGTGCCGTCGAAGTTCGGCAGCTCCTCGGAGCGGAAGGCGATCGTGTTCTGTCCCTTCTTCAGGGTGACGGGGACGGTCAGCTCCCAGAAGTTGTCCTGGTGGAAGCTGTGCGGGAAGCCGACGCGCCGCGTCTCGCCGCCGTTGACGGTGATGTCGGCGTGGCGGGCCAGTGGGTCCGGGTTGTAGTGGGTGGCCTCGGACTGCTCCAGGTTGGAGTAGCGGACGCGCAACGCGTACAGACCGGCCCGGTCCGCGGCGACGGTGAACGTCGCGGTGTTGCCGTTGCCCGGGTCGCCGCCGATGCCGGTGATCGCCGTGCCGTCGGTGGCCAGGGGCAGCGGGGTGAGCGTGGCCGAGCCCGCGAGCACCGCGTCCTGGGCCTCGTACGTACGGGCTTTCAGCGCTCCCTCGGTCGGTGCGACCGTCAGGCGGTCGACGAGGGTGACCGACGAACCGCCCGTCAGCGTCACCTTGTTGACACCGCCTGAGAGGGAGACCGCGACGCTGCTCCTGCTCTTGGCCAGGCGCAGGACGTCATGTCCGTTGACGGAGAGCCGCGCGCCGGTCCCGCCGAGGGTGTCGACCCCGAGGGTGGCCTCGCGGTCGGCGGGGGAGTACACCCAGAACGTGGCGGTCTGGCCCTTGGCGAGCCGGGCCGCGCCCGAGCCGGTGGCCGCCCGCTCGGGCAGGGTGTAGACGGGCTGTGCCCCGCCGCTCAGCCAGGCCAGCTCGCCCTCGTAGACCTGCGTGCCGGCCGAGGCCGCGGGAAGGGCGAGGGTGAGGCGGTCGACGATGGCGTCACCCTTCGTCGCACGCTTGCCGTCCAGGCTCTTCGCCGCGAGCGTCAGCGTGTGCTTGCCCTTGGTGAGCTTCACCTTGGTGTCGGTGTGGTCCCACACCACCCACTTGTAGCCGAGCGGCAGATACAGCTGCTGCTCGCTGTCGGCCTGGCCGTCCACGCGCAGGAAGACATTGGTGGGCCCCTGCTCCTTCACCTTGTCGAAGGTGTTGAGGGAGTTGGCGAAGACGCTCAGGTCGTAGGTGCCGTCCTCGGGCACGTCCACCGTGAAGTCGAGCGTGACGTCCGAGCCGGTGCGCAGTCCGCCCACGTCGTAGCCGCCGGAGGTGTAGAACTTCGACACGTCGGACGTGGAGCCCTCCGGGCCGTTCTTCGAGTAGCCGGACCCGGTGTGGGCCGCGTCCTCCGCCTCGTACGAACCCTGCCAACGCACCGGCGGGGACTGGGTCTTCGCCGCCTTCCCGGCCGGGCTGAGGACGATCTCGTACGCCGAGGACTCCTTCAGCTTCGGCAGCGCGCTGTCACCGAAGTCGACGGTGACCGTGCCGTCGTCCGCGACCTTCAGGTTCGTCTCCGTGAGCAGCTTCGGGCCGGAGGAGTCGCCGACCTGCCCGCTCCACTCGATCTCCCGCACCCAGGCGTGCACACGGTCACCGAAGAGCTTCTTCGGGACGCCCGAGAAGGTGATGTGACCCTTGCCCGTGGAGCCGCCGAAGAGCAGCCGGGCCTGCTTCTTCTTCTGGTCGAGCGTGGCCACGCCCTGCATGGTGTAGTTCTCGCCGGGGAACGGCGGGGTCACCGCCACCGTGTGCCCGCTCATCGAGGCATACGAATGGAGCAGCCACCACTGGCCGTTGCCGCGGTTGGACTGCACTGCGGAGTCGGAGAGGTTGCCGTCGATGTTCCAGTACGCGATGTCGGCGTCCACCTTGGACTCCTCGATCGCGGAGACCCACTGGATCATCTGGCCGGGGACGGAGGTGTGGTAGTTGAAGGCGTACTCGTTGATATTGATGGGGAGTTGGGTGCCCTCGCGGTCGGTGCCCTTGAACAGCTCCTTCTCCCACACCCGGTACTTGGCGACGCTCGCGCGCACCGCCTCCGGGTGGCTCAGCTCGTGCCAGGTGATGACGTCCGGGAGGGTGCCTGCGGCCAGGGCATGGGTGAGGAAGCCCTTCACCTGGTCGTAGAGGATGCTGGTGTTGGGACCGGCGATACGGGCGTCCGGCATCTTGGTCTTGATGAGCTTGTACGCGGAGTCCCAGGCGGCGAAGTAGTCGTCGGGGTCGCTGAGCCAGCTGACCTTGTTGTAGCTCCACTGGCCGGTGCCGAACATGTTGCCCTCGGGCTCGTTGAACGGCACGAAGACGATGTTGTCCTGGTACTGCTTCGGCAGCTGGAGCACCTGGTCGACCTGCTTGGCGATCTTCTCCTCATAGAGCTTGAGCTTCTCCGCGGGGGTGTCGCCCGGCCACTCGTACGGGAAGCCGCGGTGGATGTCGGTCATGTAGATGTAGACATCACCGTCGGTGGAGTCGGCCAGCGGCTTGACCACGTCCAGTGCGTCCGCACCGGGGTGCTGCGGACCGTCCTGCGCCTTGGTGGAGACCGTGCGCAGGCCCATGCCCTCGATGAGGTTGTTGGTGGGCACGTCCGGTCCGTACACCCCGTAGAGGGTGCCGGAGGCGCCGCCGTGGAACGCGCCGGTGTCCGAGCCGAGGTCGACGGTGAGCTGTCCCTCGCGGACCACGGTGACGTTCGCCCGCACCGCGCGTCCCGCGGCCGTTCCCGCCACGGTGAAGGTCCCCGGCTCGGCGTACTTCTCGGGCGGTACGGCGTCCCAGGTGACCGGCGTGTCGCGGTCGTAACCGTCGGAGAAGCCGGCGCGGACGGCCGCCGGGAGGGTCGGGGCGGTCCCGTCGGTCGTACGGACGTCGAAGGACGTCTTCGAGAGTTCCTGGAGAGTCGGTACGGCACCGACCAGGCCGGCCACCTGCTCGGACGTGAGCGCCGAGTGCCACACGGCGAAGTCGTCGACGGCGCCCTTGAGCAGCGGGTCCGGGTAGAGGGACTTGCCTATGTAGCCGGCGGCGGTCGCCGAACCGCTCAGCAGGTCCTTGGCCTTGATGGCGGTCGCGGCGGAGGAGACCGCCACCCCGTCGAGGTAGGTGGTGAGCCGGCCCGCGGTGGTGTCGAGGGTGACGGTGACCGTCCGCCACGCGTCCGCGGGCAGCGCCGCATAGCCGCGGACCTGGGTCTCCGCGCCGCCTCCGCCGGTGGTCACGGAGGTCTGGAACAGCCCATTGCCGTTGTAGGGCGTGCTGAAGAGGTACTTGCTGGTGTCGGTGCCCAGGTCGAAGATCCGCTGCCAGGACGACGTGTCGCCGCTCCACTTCACCCGGGCGGAGACCGTCAAGTCGCTTGCGTCGCCGACCACTTCGCGGGGCAGACGGACGTAGGCGCCGTCGGAGGTGGGGGCCCCGCCGGGCAGGGCCAGCGCCTTGCCGCCGTCCGTGCCCGCGACGGACTGGGCCGTCGAGCCGTTCACCAGGCTCGCCGTCAGTCCGTTGCCGGAGCTGTCGGTGATCCTTCCGGAGGCGAGGTCGTCCTGGTCGAAGGTGTAGCGGGCGGCGGGCCCGGGCGCCTCGGCCGCGTGCGCGGAAACGGCGGGCGCGGCCAGCAGGCCCGCGCCGACGGCCAGCGCCATGGCGGCCGGCGCGCGGCGGCGCGTGGATCTGTCAGCGGATGACATGGATACGTCCTCAATCGTCGAGTAACGGGTTCCGTCGGCCCGTCTCAGTCGCCGTCGAATCGGTTCGATCCAGGCAGGTGTGCAGGGGGAGGGCACGTGTAGGGGGATGCGGGTGCGGCGGCTCTGTGACGGTAGGTGCGAGGGAGTCGCCCTGGGCGACTGTGTCGAACCGGTTCGGCGAAGCTAGCACCGGGACATCGGGCCAGCAATCCCTTCGACACAGGGATCTCGCTGCCTCTCCCACCCCGTCAGCGAATACGTTCAGGGTATTGACAGGCGTCGGGGCAGTTCCTACGTTCACTTCCACGCGAACCGGTTCGACAAGCCGGTCGCCCGTCCCAAGGAGTCGCCGTGAACATCGGTGAGATCGCCCGGCGGGCCGGTGTCTCGCGCAGCACCGTGTCCTACGCACTGAGCGGCAAGCGCCCGGTGTCGGAGGACACGCGCCGGAAGATCCAGCAGGTCGTCGACGAACTGGGCTACCAGCCCAGCGCCAGCGCCCGCGCCCTGGCCAACGGGCGGACCAGCACCATCGGCCTGGTCTTCCCGCCGGCCGGGAACCACTACACGGGGATGCAGCTCGACTTCATCGGCAGCGTGGTGGAGGCCGCCGCGGCCTACGACTACGACGTGCTGCTGTCGCCCAGCGGCATGGACAGCGACCGTTCCTTCCAGCGGCTGCTGGGGGAGCGCAGGGTCGACGGCGCGATCCTGATGGAGATCAGGCTGGAGGACGACCGGGCCGATCACCTGGCCGCGCTCGGCTTCCCCTCCGTCGCCATCGGCCGCACCGCCCACCCGGAGGACGGCTGGTACGTCGGCCTGGACCACACCGCGCTGGCGGCGGCCTGCGTCCATCACCTCGCGGACCTCGGCCACCGCCGAGTCGCCTTCGTCAACCGGCCCGAACAACTCCTGAGGACCGGGTACGAGTCCGCCCACCGCGGACTGGACGGCTTCACGAAGGCCGCGGCCGAACGCGGGCTGACGGTGCGGACGTACTGCTGCGGGGACGACGCCGCCGCGGGCCAGGCCTGCGTGGAACGGATCCTGCACGACGACCCGGCCACCACGGCCCTGGTCACC
This sequence comes from Streptomyces doebereineriae, assembly GCF_031845645.1. Lineage (NCBI taxonomy): Bacteria > Bacillati > Actinomycetota > Actinomycetes > Kitasatosporales > Streptomycetaceae > Streptomyces > Streptomyces doebereineriae. Next base: position 1,963 of record NZ_JAVREZ010000038.1, on the reverse strand, counting down.
CTGAACGAGGCCGCGCTGGGCGGCCTCTACCGGGGACTCGCCCACGCGGGACGCCATGTGCCACGCGACTTCTCCATCACCGGGATCGTCGCCAACCGCTGGGCGGAGACGGTGACCCCGCAGCTCACCGCGGCGGACGTACCGGCGGCCGAGATGGGCCGGCTCGCCGTCGACCTGCTGGTGGAGCGGCTGGACCACTCCGACGCGCAGCCCCGGCAGCATCTGCTCATCCCACCGATCTCGCTGCGGGCCAGCACCGGGCCCGCGGGGCCTCCGCGGGCCGACACGACGGCCTGACCGCACCCCGGAACCACTCGTCACACCGCCGCACGCCCGGGCACCACGGCGCTGCTCGCGGTGCCCTCATCTCCGCGCGCCCCCTGCCGCGGCACCCGCATGCCACAAACCGAAGGAACCCACCATGAACAGCTTCTCCAGACGGCGCCGTCCGACCGCCGCGGTCCTGATCTCCCTGGCCGTCGCCACCGGCGTCACCGCCTGCGGCTCCGGCTCCGGCAGCAGCGGCACCAAGGGCGCCGACAGCGGCACGTACACCGTCTGGGACCCCTACCCGCAGTTCGCCAAGGGCTCGGCCTGGACGAACCTGCTCGACAAGTGCGGCACCGAGGCGGGCGTGAAGGCCAAGCGGACCGGCTTCGACACCAGCGACCTGACGAACAAGGCCCTGCTGGCGGCCCAGCAGGGCAACTCCCCGGACATCCTCATCGTCGACAACCCGGTCGTCTCGACCCTGGCCGAGGCGGGCGTCCTCACCACGACCGACGACAACAAGCTGGACACCTCCAAGGTGGACCCCAACCTCCTCGCGGCCGGCCAGTCGGGCGGCAAGACCTACGGCACCCCGATCGGCGCCAACACCCTCGCCCTCTACTACAACAAGAAGGTCCTGAAGGAAGCCGGCGTCGACATCACCTCGGTGAAGGACTGGGCGTCCCTGACGGCGGCCCTGGAGAAGGTGAAGAAGGCGGGCAAGAAGGGCATCACCTTCTCCGCGATCGGCACCGAGGAGGGCAGCTTCCAGTTCCTGCCGTGGTTCTGGGGCGCGGGCGCGAAGCTGACCCAACTCGACTCCGCCCAGGGTCAGTCGGCGCTCTCCCTGTGGAAGGACTGGCTCAAGGGCGGCTACGCCCCCAACTCGGTCCTCAACAACACCCAGACGACCAGCTGGCAGGAGTTCGCGACCGGCGACTACGCCTTCGCCGAGAACGGCACCTGGCAGCTCGCCAACGCCAAGAAGGCCGGCTTCGACTACGGCGTGCTCCCGATACCCGGCGCCTCCGGCGGCAGCGCCGCCGCCCCGACCGGCGGCGAGTTCGTCACCCTCCCGGTACAGGACGACACCGGCCGCTACACCACCGCCCAGAAGCTGGCGACCTGCCTGACCAGCACCCAGAACCTGTACGACACCGACACCACCCTGTCCTACGTGGCCCCCACCAGCGAGGTCCAGGACAAGCAGGTGGCCGCGAACGCGGAGCTGAAGCCCTGGGTCGACGCGGTCAAGGCGGCCAAGGGACGCACCAGCGACGACCTCGGCACCAAGTACCCGAAGATCTCCGAGCAGATGTGGAAGGCCGTCCAGTCCGCACTCAGCGGCTCCAAGTCCCCGAAGGACGCGCTGACCGACGCCCAGTCCGCCGTCAAGTGAGCACACCCCGGGGCCAGTTGATGAGCCAGACGACACAAGTGCCGCGCCCGCGGACCGACTCCAAGGGCGCGGCCCCCGAGGCGCGGCGCCGTCCCGCCTCCCCGCAGTGGGCCGCCTGGGCCTTCCTCGCCCCGGTGACCCTGTACCTCGTCCTGTTCTACGCGTACCCGCTGTACCGCAACCTCGACCTGAGCCTGCGCCACTACACCGTGCGCTCGTTCGTGCAGGGGGATGCGCCCTTCACCGGCCTGGCGAACTACCGGACGGTCTTCGACGACCCGACCTTCGCCCCGG
>NZ_JAVREZ010000037.1:0-61582 GCF_031845645.1 Streptomyces doebereineriae | reverse complement strand
CGTCAACACCCGCACCAAACGGATCATGAGGCAGATGCACGGACGTGCCGGATTCGACCTCCTCCGCCACCGCATTCTGCTCGCTTGACGGGCACCCAACGTCACCACCGACTACGGGCCAGAGCCAACTTCAGGACAGTCCCGGCTTGGGTGGCAGGGACCGTGGTGGTGCTGCTGGCGTGTGGCCATGAGGCTGGACAGGCGCGAGCGCGCCGCGGTGTTGCAGCAGAGGCAGTACGTGGTCTCGTACAGCGGGCGCGAGCACAAGGTCCTGTTCTCGGCCGGTTGTCCAGCGCAAGTGAGCCAGTTCAGCTGCTGGTCGGGGAGTCCGGCTGATGTGTGCCTCGAACACGGTCATCCGCATCGGTACATTTTCCAGCGCCGCCACAGCTTCGACTTCGGCCAGGAAGTGTGGGTTCATCGGCTCCACACCGAGTTCCTCGTCCAGCTCCCGCACCAGGGTCTCCAGCGCCTCCTCGCCCGTGTCGGGCTTGCCGCCCGGCAGGTAGAACACGTAGGGCGCGGCCTTCTTGCTCACGACCAGGAGACGTCCCTCCTGCACGATGGCGGCGGCCACCACGAGCAGTGGCCGTCGGCAGCCGGGAGCCCTCCTGTTACTGCGCGGTCGATCGTTCATATACGTCACTTCACCGTCCGCTCGGGGCGCAGGAGCATGGCCAGGAGGAGGGCGAGGGCGCAGAAGGCCATGCCGGTGACCATCACCAGCGACGGGCCCGAGTGTTCGAGGGTGAGGGAGCCGAAGAGGGCTCCCAGGGCGATGGAGACGTTGAAGGACAGGACGTAAAGGGAGGTCGCCGCTTCCCGCGCCTGGGGGGCGCTGCGGAAGACCAGGGTCTGCAGGGCGACCGGAAGTGCGGAGTAGGCGAGCCCCCAGACCAGCAGGAAGACGATCGCCGTCGGCTTCCAGGTGCCGGCGGCGAGCAGTAGGGCCATGGAGCCGCCGGTGCCGGCGATGAGGCCGAGAACCACCGTGCGCAGTGCCGGGCCGCGTCCGATGACCGCTCCTGCCAGGAAGTTGCCCGCGACGCCGGCGGCGCCGAAGGAGAGCAGGAGTACTCCGATCATGTTCGGGGCCACGCCGACGTTCCGGAGCAGGAAGGGGGTGATGTAGGTGTAGGCGGCGTAGTGGCCGATGACGACGACGGCGGTCACGCCCACTGCTGTGCGCAGGTTGCCGGTCCTCAGCAGGCGGGGCAGCTCGGAGAGGTAGACGCCGCCGCGCGCGGGCATCGGGGGCATCAGCACCGCGGTGGCGGTGAGCGCGACCGCGCTGCACGCGGCCAGGGCCCAGAAGGCGGCACGCCAGTCCAGCCACTGGCCGACGATGGTGCCGAGGGGGACTCCGAGGACCGTGGCCAGGGAGATGCCGGAGAACACGACGGCTGTCGCCCGCACGGAGTGGTCCGGTGGCACCAGTCGTACGGCGATGCTCGCGACGATGGCCCACAGCACGCCGTGGATGAATCCGATCAGCAGTCGGACGAGCATCAGCCACACGTAGTTCACGGCCAGCGCGGTGAGGACGTTGCCCACGACGAACACCGCGAGGATGACGAGGAGCAGCCGTCTACGGTCGAGGCGGCGGGTGGCTGCGGTGAGGACCGGGGCGAGGATGCCGGCGAACAAGCCGTAGAGGGTGACCGTCAGCCCGACGGTTCCTTCCGAGACCCGCAGACCGGCTGCCATTTCGGGGAGCAGCCCGACGGGCATCGTTTCGGTCGCGGTCACGGTGAAGACGCCGAAGGCGACGGCGGTGACCGCGAGCCATCCGCGGGTGGACGCGTGTGGCGGCACGGGGGGTGCCGTTCCGGTGGACGGTGATGTCTGTTGCTGACCCATGGGTGCCAACGTCGTGCTCCGGAGGAGGGGAGGGAGACGGGGGTTGGGCGGGGAGTCGCCGGGCGGGTGCCGGGGACTCCCCGCGTCGCGCTGTGGAGCGGTCAGGGAAGTTTGATCGTGGGGGCGTACATGTCGATCCAGACGGCCAGATCCAGCGTTCGTTCCAGGTCGCGCCGGGACGCCTGGTCGATCTGTGGAGTGTCGGCCGCCACCGCCTGCCGCAGCCCGGCCTTGTCGATCAGGTCGAACACCGGGTGTCCCGGAGTGGCCAGCAGGTCCCCGCACTGTTCGCGGAGCGCTGCCGCGTACGTGGGGTCCTGGGTGGATGGGTAGGGGGCCTTGCGGCGTTCCACCACGGAGCGGGGCAGGACGTCGGCGGCAGCGGCGCGCAGCAGTGACTTCTCCTTCCCGTCGAAGGACTTCAGCGCCCAGGGCGCGTTGTACACGTACTCCACCAGCCGGTGGTCGGAGAAGGGCACCCGCACCTCCAGACCGGAGGCCATGCTCATCCGGTCCTTCCGGTCGAGCCAGATGCGTACGAACCGGGTGAGATGGAGATGACTGATCTTGCGCATCCGCCACTCCAGGTCGCTCTCGCCGTCGAGGCGCTGGATGCCGGACACGGCGTCGCGGTACGAGTCCTGAATGTAGCCGTCGAGGTCGAGTGCCGCGCTCAGCTGGCCGGTCAGCAGGCTCTGCCGGGCGGGTGCGGGAGAGCCGTCGTGCTGTCGCTTCTGCCCCTGACCGAAGAACTGCTGGCGCCCGGCCAGCCAGGGGAAGGTGGTGCACTCACGCGCCTTGGGATCGAAGAACTGCCGGTAGCCGCCGAACAGTTCGTCGGCCGACTCGCCGGACAGCGCCATGGTCGCGTGCTCGCGGATCGCCTTGAAGAGCAGGTACAGCGAGGCGTCGAGGTCGCCGAGACCGGAGGGGAGGTCGCGGGCGCGGATGACCTTCCGGCGGACCTCGGGGTCGGTCATCTCGGCGGAGCTCAGCACGATGTCCTGGTGCAGGGTGCCGGACTTCTCCGCGACGTCGTGCACGAAGGGGGTGTCCGGGTCCGGGCGCAGCTCGTCGGGGACGAAGTTCTCGGTCAGGCCGACGAAGTCCACCGCGAAGCTGCGTACCTTCTCGCCCTGTGGGGCGAGTTGTGCCGCGGCGATCGCGGTCATGGCCGAGGAGTCCAGTCCGCCGGAGAGCAGAGTGCAGCTGGGCACGTCGCTGACGAGCTGGCGGCGCATCGTGTCGTGCAGAAGCTCGTGCACCCGGGCCACCGTGGTGGCCCGGTCGTCGGTGTGCTCCGCGGTCTCGAGGCTCCAGTAGCGGGTCGTGCGGATGCCGGTGGCGCGTACGGTGACCACGGTGCCCGGCTCGACCTCGCGCATCCCCTCCCACACCGCGTGGCCGGGGGTCTTGATGAACGCGAACAGCTCACGGAACCCGTCGACGGTGACGACGGGTTCGGCGAGCGGGTTGGCGAGGATGGCCTTGGGTTCGGAACCGAACAGCACCCCGTCGGGGGTGGGGTAGTAGTAGAACGGCTTGATGCCCGCGCGGTCGCGGATCATCACCAGCTTGTTGTCGCGGGCGTCCCAGATGGCGAAGGCGTACATGCCGTTGAGGCGCTCCGCGACCGCCTCGCCCCACTCCAGATATCCGCGCAGGACCACCTCGGTGTCGGAGTGGGAGGTGAAGGAGTGCCCGCGGGCGGTGAGTTCGGTGCGCAGTTCGGGGAAGTTGTAGGTCTCTCCGGCGTACACGATGGTGACGGCGCCGCGGGGAGTCGGCACGCTCATCGGCTGGCCGCCGCCGGGGAGGTCGATGATGGCCAGCCTGCGGTGGCCCAGGGCGACATGCTGGTCGACGTGGGTGCCGAGGCCGTCGGGCCCGCGGCAGGCCATCGTCTCGGTCATGGCGTCCACGGTGGGCTGCTCGGTGCGCAGGTCGCGGTCGAACGCGACCCACCCCGTGATGCCGCACATGTGTCTCCTGCCTTTCCTGTGGGGATCGGTCCGGTCGTGCTGACGGGTCCGGTCGTGGCATCGGTCGATGCGGTGGTGATGTGGTCGGGAAGGGCGTCGAGCGGGCCGTACCCCTCGGGGTCGACCCTGAGGGCGGGGAAGCGGCCGGGGGTGCAGCCGATCAGCGCCTTGAAGTTCCGGGTGAAGTGCGCCTGGTCGTGGTAGCCGGCCGCCCCGGCCGCGTCGGCCCACGTCCGGCCCTCTCGGCGCTGGCGCAGCGCCTCCTGCAGCTGGAACACCTGGGCGAGTGACTTCGGTGGCAGGCCGACCTGTTGGAGGAAGCGGCGTTGCAACCGGCGGTGGCCCCATCCGGTTTCGGTGGCCAGTTGGCTGACGGGAGTCCGCCCGGCGGTGCGGTGCAGTCTCCGCCATGCCCAGTCGACCTGCGGCGCGCAGGGCGGGCCGTTGAGCAGCCGGAGGGCCAGCAGTCGGTCGAGCAGCGCGAAGCGCGAGTCCCAGTCGGGGCACTCGGCGAGCCGGCCGACGAGTTTCCGCAGGCGTGCACCGAGTACGTCGGCCAGGTCCACCGTGCGGCGGGCGAACGTCTCCATCGGAGCCGCCGTCAGGCGGTACGCGGCGAGCGGGGTCAGCAGGACGGTCACCCCGTGCACCGGCCCGGTGTACTCGCCGAGGGCCGCGGTTGCGTGAGTTCCGATGGCCAGCGAGGCGGCCGTCACCCGCCGCGTCGGGTTCACCGCGTCGACGACGCGCAGGGGTCCGCCGAAGCCGAACACGAGCCTGACCATCCCGTCCGGCGTTATCAGCCGGCTTCCGCTCCGCCCTTCTCCCACGCGAAAACCCCGGTATCCGAGTACATGGCCATGCGGAGAAATTGCGGATGTTCTCCACACCACCTCCTTCGCGCGGGATGCCATGAACGGGCTATCGGTCACGGCTTTCCTCCAGGGCTTACTGAATAACTAGTTGGCGGTTGAACGCTAGGCGCATTGGCTGTCCCGGTAGAGACTTTTCCGCCCCCTTTGGGTTATGTGTAGATTTCGCGCAGGGTGACTGTGACGTCACCGGTCCCGAGTTTGGTATGCCAAAACCGTGACATTGAACACGAATAAATTGGCATTAATCGGTTGATCCGGACCGGCCGGGTATGGCGGAAAGTAGCGGCTCCCTGGCGGATCGGTCGCGGGGTGTCGCATATGTGCAAGACCGCTTCAGTCGGCGGTCGTAATGCTGAGATGCGACGAACCGAAACCGTATTCAGGGAATTGAGGGAACCGAATCTCATGCGCGTCAATTACGACCGTCTCCAGCGGAGAATGAGCGAATTCGGCCTGGACGCTCTGGTGAGCACCACCGCGGAGAACCTGACGTATCTGACCGGCGTCAGCAGCGTGCACCTGGACATGTTCCCGCATTCGGGACGGGCCTTCGCCGTGCTGCCCCGGGACACCGAGGCGGGCGCTGTCTTCGTCTGCGGGCGCTGCGAGGTCGACCAGTTCCTCGACGCCGACGAGCGGATCGCCGAGGCGATCGCCTACGGCCCCTTCTACCGGGAGCTGCCCGAGGAGGTGACCCTGAACCACGAGGACGACCTCCTGCGGACCGTCTCCGACGACCGGCGCTTCGACGACGCCCTCGCCGCCCTGACCCACGCGGTGCAACAGGTCTGCCCGGGCGGCGGCCGGGTCGCCGTGGACGAAGAGGGAGTGCCGGCGGAGTTCCTCGACGAACTCGGCAAGCGGCTGACCGGCTGGCAACTGGTACCCGGCGCCGCCCACTTGCGGCATGTCCGCCAGGTGAAGACCGCCCGGGAGACGGAACTCGTCGCAGCGGCCGCACGCGTCGCGGAGAACGCGATCCGGGCCACGGTCGCCGTGATGCGCGAAGGCGTCACCGAGCGGGAGCTGGTCCGGGAGTTCAACCGGTCGGTCGTCTCCCAGGGCGGTACGCCGCGCTTCACACTCATCCGGATCGGCGCGAACGCCGTCGCCGGCCAGCGTCTGCCCACCACGACGGCACTGCGGCGGGGCCAGGCCGTGTGGTTCGACGTCGGGGCCGTGGTCGACGGCTACTGGTGCGACATCGCCCGGGTGGCCACCCTCGGGGAACCCGACCAGCGGGTGGCCCGCCTCTACGAGGCCGTGCTCGCCGGCGAACAGGCCGCGCTGGACCACGCACGCCCCGGCATGACCGGCCAGGAGCTTTTCGAGCTCACCGTCGGCGCGGTCCGGGACGCCGGGATCCCGCACTACCGGCGCAGTCACGTCGGGCACGGCATCGGCGTCGAGGTCTACGACCCGGTGCTGATCCGCCCGGACAGCACGGACCCACTGCGGGAGGGCACGGTGGTCAACATCGAGACGCCGTACTACGAGTTCGGGTTCGGCTGTGTGCACGTCGAGGACCCGTTCGTCGTCGGCCCGGACGGCAACCGGCTGCTGACCACCCTGCCCCGGGAACTGATCGTCGTCCGCTGACCGGCCCGACACCCGCATGGAGACATCGTGATCCACGAAAACCTGTTGGAGACCCTCGGCGCGACCCCGGTCGTACGGCTGCGCAAGCTCCTGCCACGTCCGCAGGACCGCATCTACGTCAAGCTGGAGGGCACGAATCCGTCCGGCAGCATCAAGGACCGCGCGGCCCTGCACATGGTCGAGCAGGCAGAACACGCGGGCCTGTTGCGGCCGGGAGCGACGCTCGTCGAGTCGACCTCGGGCAACCTCGGCAAGTCCCTGGCCCTGATCGGCGCCATCAAGGGCTACCGGGTGATCCTCGTGGTCGACCCCAAGACACCCCAGTCGGTGCTCGCCTACGCGACAAGCCTCGGCGCCGAACTCGACACGGTCAACCGGCCCGACGGAAACGGCAACTACCAGACGGCCCGCATCCGGCGGGTGCGCCAACTGGTCCAGCGAATCCCGGGCGCGTACACCCTGGACCAGTACAACAACCCCCACAACCCCCAGGCGCATAGGCTGTACACCGCCCAGGAGATCGGCAAGGACTTCGACCGGTTGTCCGCACTGGTCGCCACGGTGAGCACCGGAGGGCATCTCGGCGGGCTGAGCACCGCCCTCAAGGAACAGTTCCCCGCCCTGCATGTCCGGGCCGTCGACGCCGTCGGCTCCGCGGCCTTCGGCCATCCCTTCGAGCCGTACCGAATGCGGGGCATCGGTCTGAGCTGGCGCCCCGGCAACCTGGACTCCCGGCCGGTCGACTCCCTGCACCGGGTCACCGACACCGAGGCCCTGTCGGTGTGCCGGGTGCTCGCCGCCGAGGAGGGTCTGCTGCTGGGCGAGTCCGGTGGCGCGGCGGTCTTCGCGGCCCTCGGCTACGCCGCCGCGAACCCCGGCGAGCCGGTCCTGGCCATTGCCCCGGACACCGGTGCCAACTACCTGTACGAGACGTACGACGACCAGTGGCTGCTCGACCACGGCACCCCGCTGGAAACCCTGTGGCGCACCCCCGAGGAGTTGTTGCGCCACGCCCGCCACCCGCTCCACCCGCCGGCCGCCGTGGCAGCGGGCCCCGGCCTCACCGCGGAATCCGGCCGGGTCACGGCAGGAGGGCGGGCATGACCATACGCACCGGAGCCGAATACCTGGCCGGACTCCGCGACGGACGTGAGGTCTGGCTCGCCGGGCGACGCGTCGACGACGTACTCGCCGAACCCGTCCTGGCCGCCGCCGCGCACACCATCGCCCGCCTGTACGACCAGCAGCACGACCCGCTGCTGCGCGAGGTGCTCACCTACCAGGACGGTGCCGAGCGCCACCCCCTGTCGCTGGCCGCACCGCGCGACTTCCGCGACCTGCGGCGGCGCGGAGCCGCGTTCCGGGCCACCGCCGAGACCACCTTCGGGCTGCTCGGCCGCTCGCCCGACTTCGTGAACACCGCGGTCACCGCCTTCGCCTCGGCCGCCCCGTTCTTCGACAAGGCCGACCCGCGCTTCGGCCGCAACGTCACGGCGTACCACGCCGCCTGTCTGGCCGGCGACCCGTTCCTGTCGCACACCGCCATCAACCCGCCGGTCAGCCGGGCCCGTTCCTCTCACGAGCAGGACGACCCCGACGTCCACATGAGGATCGTCCGGGAGACGAGCGAGGGCGTCGTGGTGCGCGGTGCCAAACTCATCGGCACCCTGGTGCCCGTCGCCGACGAGATCGTGGTCTTCCCGCTTCCCGGATACCGGCCGGGCGACGAGGCGTACACCGTCGCCTTCGCGATCCCGGTGGCCACGCCGGGACTGCGGATCGTCTGCCGGGAACCCCTGGTGGCCGACCCCTCCCGGCTGGTCAGCACCCCCCTCGCCCCGTACGAGGAGATCGACGCCACCTGTGTCTTCGACGACGTACTCGTCCCCTGGGACCGGGTGTTCTTCCACGGGGACGTCGACGCCGCCAACCGTCTCTACGACGCGACGACCGCCCGGCACCACACCGGTCAGCACGGCATCATCAGGGGTGCGGTCAAAGCCGAACTCCTCGCAGGTATCGCCGTTTCACTGGCCGAGATGTCCGGCACCAACTCCTTTCTGCACGTCAAGGAGATGCTCGGCGAGGTACTGGGAGCCCTGGAACTGGCCCGGGCCGGCATCCTGGCCGCCGAGGCCGACGCCGAAGTGAGCGAGTGGGGCACCCTCACCCCGGCGATCGCCCCCGTGCTCGCCCTGCGCTACCATTTCCCCAGGATGACCAGCAGGATGATCGAGGTCATCCAACTTCTGGGCGGTGGAAGCCTGTTGAGCACCCCGGCCGAGGAGGACATGCGCAGCGAACTGTGGCCCGGCATCGAGCGATACTTCCGAGGCGCGAACGGCGTCGACGCGGAGCAGCGGGTCCGGATGCTCAAGCTCGCCTGGGACGCCACCGGCAGCGCCTTCGGCCAACGCCAGATGCAGTACGAGCGCTACCACTCCGGCGATCCGGTACGGCTGGCCGCCGCCCAGTACGCGGGTTACGACACCGACCCGCTGCTACGGACTGTGCAGCGGGCCCTGCACCCCGAGCAACCGGGGGTGGACGCGTCGGCCCGCGTGATTCCGGTCGACGCCCCCGGAGACGGCCACTCATCGGGGAAGGCCCACTCGTGATCGCCGCCGAGCCCCGCCGCATCCTGGTCCTGACCGGCGCCGCCGCCCCCTTCTCCCGCACCCGTTCCGTCGCGGAGCTCGTCTGCCGTGAGACGGCAGGCGTCGGCAGCACATCCGTCCTACGCGACCTCGCCGAGTACGCGCTCCCACTGCTGCACGTCGAAGCCGAAAACTCGTCCGGCCTCGCCGACCTGCGAGCCCAGGCCGAGCGGGCGGACGGCATGATCTGGGTCACACCCTGCTATCACGGCAGCTACTCGGGCATCCTCAAGATCTGCCTTGACCATCTGCGTGCGGATGCGCTGCGCGGCAAACCCGTCGGTGTGGTGGCGGTCGGCGCCTCGCTGACGGCCGTTCAGGCGAGTGAGCACCTGCGCGCGGTCGCCCGCGCCCTGGGCTGTGTCACCGCACCGACCCAGGCCGTGGTGGTGGACGACAGCGGCACCTGGGGGAAGGGCATGGATCCGGGCGCTCACCAACGGATCACACGGATGATCGTCGAACTGCACGCGCTCGCCGGAGCGACCGACCTGCTCCGGCAGAGCGCCGCCACGGCAGACGCTCTGCCGGCGGCCGAACACTCATGATGTCCTGCATCCATGGCGGACGTTCGTCTGGTGACTCACGCCATCCCGAGCGGTGGCCGTGAGTTCCGGCTCTGGGCTGCCGGTCGGCTACCGGGACGGCTGTTCATCGACGGGATCGGCGACGCCGTCCGCGCCGGTCGGCTACGGACCGCTGTCGGCGGGCGGGGTACCTTCCGGCGCTTCAGGACGTCTTCGCCTGTGACGAGCGCGCCTGGCACCGGGGCCACCCGTTCTGCGATCAGCGACAGTGTGGCCGGGCCCGCGCCGGGCCGACCGATAAGGGCTACTGCCCGAGGCCCTCCGTGTGGCGACCCTGACCCACGCAAGGGGGGGTGCCTCTATGTCTTTCGTCAAGCGGGGCGTGGGGTTCTGGGTTTGTAGAAGGTGCCGTCGCGGAGCATCGCGAAGAGCACGTTGATGCGTTGTCGGGCGAGGCGGAGGAGGGATTGGGTGTGGGTCTTTCCTCTGGCCCGGTACTTGTCGTAGTAGGTGCGGGAGGCGGGGTCGTGCAGAGCGGCGAACGCGAACGCCCGTTGCTTGAGGACGTGGACCGCATCAAGATCGTCTCTCAACCAGCTCATGCGCTCAAGGCCCGAGCGTACTTGCGGCGACAGCGCCCCGATCTTGCAGAGAGGCTGGAACGCGCGGATGACTACCGGCCGTCCGGGGCGGGAACTGCTTCGCCGACCCGCAACTGGGCAAGGCCGTCCCGTCGACTTCAGCATGCAGTCCTGGTGGTGCCGCACCCGCCAGCTTGATCACCGTCTCCCCTACCGCCTTCCCGGGCATCGTCGGCGGGCCGAGCTGCGTCCTCACTCAGAGGCAGGCAGGGATGCCAGCCCGTCCGCCACCGCAAGCAGAACGCGGTCCGCGTACGGCCGGCCGATGATCTGGACGCCAATGGGCAGCCCCTGGGGGGTCTTGGTCACTGGGACGACCAGGCTGGGGAGGCCAATGTGGCTGGTGAGGTTGGCCCAGTTGGTCTGATCGAAGAAGCTCCGCTCCTGGCCGTCGACCGCGAGTGTCCGGCTGCCTACCGGGATCGCGGCCGTGGGAGCGGCTGGTGTGACGAGGACGTCTTGTTCCGTGAAGAAGCGTTGCCAGTCCGATCGGAGTTGGGCGCGTGCTTCGTTCGCGCGCAGCCAGGAACGGTGGGTTTGGGTCCGGTGGCGGAGGAAAATCGCGCGAGGGCTGGAGTCGTCGTCCTGCAGCTGTCGTGCTGCGGCGAGCTCAGTGTCAGCGATTTCGTCGTTGGTGGTGGCCGTGGCGGTGGCGTGTAGCAGCTGTTCGAACAGGCGCGTGGCGTCGGCGAAGCCGACAGGTCCAGATGTGTGTTGGACCAACGCTCCGGCTGCGATCAGAGTTTCCTCAAGGGTGATGAGGGCCTGTGCGGTCTCGCGGTCGACGGGGCAGTTCGGGTCATCGGCCCAGATCGCAATGCGCAGTTCGTCGCTGCTCTCGCTGGCCGTCGGCAGGTCTACGTGCCAGGGTGTGTCCTCGGCCGGTGCCGGTGTGGTGAGCGCGGTAAGCAGCAGCTCGAGGTCTCGGGGGTGGCGGGCCAGAGGGCCGGGAGTGACCATGTCGCTGCTGGTGAGCCAGCCCGGCGGCCGGGGAACATGGCCGCGGGCCGGGACGAGTCCGTGAGTCGGCCGCAGTCCGTACACCCCGCAGTAGTGGGCCGGCAAGCGCAGCGAGCCGGCAAGGTCGCTGCCGAGGTCGGCGGGGGTGAGGTGGGCGGCGACCGCCGCGGCAGGTCCACCGGAGGAGCCGCCGACCGTCCGCGCTGGGTCGTGCGGGTTGAGCGTGGAGCCGAAGAGGGCGTTGTCGGTGTGGAGGTCCTGGCAGTAGGCGGGGGTGTTGGTCTTGCCCATGATCACCGCGCCTTGGTGGCGGAGCCGCGCGACAGCGTCGGCGTCCTGGTCGGGAATGTGGTCCGCCAGTTCCTGGGCTCCGCTGGTTGTGCGGAGGCCGGCCGTTTCGAAGCTGTCCTTGATGGTGATCGGAAGGCCGTCGAGGACCCCGCTGGCCTCGCCGCGGGCTCGGCGCTCGTCGGAGGTGTGAGCGGCTTGCCGGGCCGCATCGTCGTCACGGGTGATGACGGCGTTGAGGGTGCTGGCGTCGATCCGATCGAGGTGGAGGTCGAGCAGTTCGCGGCTGGAGATCTCGCGGCGGTCCAGTGCGCGCAGTTGGACGTGCGCGGGCTGGCGGGTCAGGTCGGTCATGCGAAGGCTCGCTCGGGGTGGAGGGTGCGGGCACGTTGGCGGGGAAGGTGGCGGGCGACGGCGAGGAGGGCATCGATGTCGTCCATCGGCTGGCTGGTCTCGGGGTCGGTATCGGCGAAGTCGGTGAGCCGGTTGGGATGGGGACGTTCGCCCGTCTTGCGGGCGGCGATGCCGGCGAGTATCTGGTCGGCAGAGACAGCGGCGTTCAGTTCCTCGCCCGAGAGCCCTCGCACCCTGTGGTGGGCTTCACTGCTTTCACGGACGCCCGCTTCGAGGTACTGACGGATCACGAAGCGGCCGTCGCGGATCTCGACCGCCCGTCGGTAGAGCTTGAACCCGATGCTGCGGAAGCGGCGGCTCCGGGCAGGGTCGCCCTGGTCGACCGGCAGGCGGATCTCGGGGGCTTCGCTGTAGAAGGCCAGCCACAGGCGGCGCAGGCGGTAGTAGCTGAGGTACTGCCTCAACCGGTACTGGACGTTCTTGGCCTGGTCGGTGATCGTGGGCACCAGCCACCCGATCAGGGTGAGCATGGCGCCGACGTCGCCGCACGTCCAGGCGAAGTTCTCCCAGCCGGCGAGGGACATGCCGAAGGCACCCGCGATGACATTGCCGGTCCGCACGCCGCTGTATCCGAAGGTGACGATGGCGCCCAGGGCGACGACTCGCAGACCGACGCGGACGGAGGTGCGCTTACTGCGCTGGGCCAGGCGCCAGCAGCCGCGGGCGAGGAGTACCTCGCCGATCGTGTACGCGGTGACGTACAAGGTGAGGTACGCGGCGTACATGTTGTCGTGCGCGTAGTACCGGTACGGGGCCAGCTCTGCGCGCACGGCCAGAGGGATGTAGGAGCCGACGGCGGCCAGCTGGTCCTTGAGCCCCGGCCGGTGTCGCCCCGCGGTGATCCCGCGGTGAGCCGAGGGTGCGGTCGCTCCGGCAGCCACGGCATCTCGCGCCGCCAGCAGCTCCGCCCGCCAGGCTTCCGGATGGTCCGGGTCGGCCATGGGGGTCGGGTCGGTATGCCGGGACAGCCGGTCGCGGCGGTGCGCCTGCCATTCGCGGGCCACATCGGCCGGCAGGGGTCCTCGACTACGACGAGGGCCTGCTCGGACGAGTCACCGACCTGGTCGCCACCGGCTCACGTTTCGCCCAGGACCACTCCCAGCGCGGCATCCTGCACCCCGAGGTGTGGCTGGCCCTGGGCCGCGCGGCCAACGAACTCGACAGCGTGGGCGAGGACCTCAACGAGCACACCGGCACGATCAAACAGCTCGCCACGCCCGCCGGATCGGCGATGGTCGTCAGGCGGCACCGGTGAGACAGAACAAGCCGTGGTCCGGCTGGGGCGCCGCCGGTCAGCAGGCCCAGCAGCACTACCTCGTCGAGCCCCGCTATCTCGCAGGCGGCGGCGACCTGCGCCACGTCACCGAGTACCTGCGCGCCTCCGGGTGGAAGGACAAGTCCAAGAGCGGCGGCCCCCTCGTCTTCGACAGCCCGGACAAGTCCGTGCGCATCGGATACGACCCGTTCACCCAGCCCGGCGGCTGGACCATCAGCGGGAAGCAGACCGCGCACCAGGAGGCATGGCACGCCACCTTCGGCCGGCAGACGCCCGTCGAAATCGTCGCCGGTATCACCGACGCCCTGTTCACGGAGCGCAAGGCGCACGCCCCCAACGTGTGGGAGCCCCTGCAGCAACAGGGCTGGGAGACCGAGCGAGGCCAGCACTTCTCCGCCCGCAGCCCGGACGGCGATGCCTTCGTCCGCTTCCACCAGTCCGGCCCCGGCCAGGCACACTGGTGGGTCGGCGCTCGCAACGAACACGGCCGGGTGTGGGAGGCGATGCTCACGCCGACCACGCCGATGCATCTGGTGCAGGCATTCAGCACGGCGCTCGCGGACCCGCAGCCCGTGCTGCGGCCCCTGGGCCGCGTCCCGCCCTCCCAGCGGATCCGCACCACCTCCGTGTCCGTCCTACCGTCCCAGCTCGGCGCGTGGCAGCAGGCCCGGATCACCGCCGCCAGAGCGGCCACATGGGCCCGTAGCTCCTTCGCCACCAACCGGGCTCGCTCCAGCCCCGGCGCTCGCCCGTACGCGACGTCCGACGGCCGACGCCGCTGACCGGCCTCGGGTGGACACGCCCGCCGCCGTGTCCCCAACTTTCCTCGATGGCAAGGAGGTTCATTGCCGATCTGAACTGCGACGACGCCCTCGCCGCAGGAGATATCCACAGGGCTGTCCACAGCCTGGCCCGGCTCACCACCACGTTTCACTCAAGGACGTTGATGCCCAACCCCTCACCCCCCAGCTCCGACCAGATCGCGCAGGCGACGGCAACCCTGACCCAGCTCAAGGACTATCTACGCACCAACCCGCCCGTCACCGACGTGCTGCCGCTGCTGGCTCGCCTCCTCGACGAGGACAGCGGCGTCCCCATCCTGCTCGGCGACGTCCTGCGCAGCGCCGCGCGCCTCGTCTCCCAGCAGGCCGCCAGCCCTCAGACCGACGAGATCCGCCTGATCATCGACGGGCTCCGGGACGCCGCCCAGGAGTCCGCGGACTGGCACGTCCTGGACTGGGAGATCCAGCGCGTGGGCGGCCAGGCGTTCGAGCCCGCAGGTCCGCCGACGACTTCGTGACCCGCCCCTACATCGTCAGCAAGGCCGACGACCCCTGGTCTCGTATCTGGTTCGATACCAGTCCCCGTCATCTCGCCGGGCCAGGCGACCCGCGCCATGTCACCCAGGCGCTGCGGGCCGGCGGCTGGAAGAACTACGCCGACCCCGACTTTCCCCATGTCGTCCTGGCCAGCCCCGACTTCCGCCACACGCTCGTGCTCGAACCCGCTGCGGACACGTACTCCGCCTGGTGGCGGATCTCCTCACAGCGCTGGCACGCGTCGTTCGGCGGCAACACACCCGCCGAGATCATCGCCGGATTCACCGACGCCCTCCTGCACCCCGCCCCGGCCACGGAGCCAGACGTGTGGCCGACCCTGCAAGCGGCGGACTGGACCTACGAGCGCGACGAGCGGGGCAATGAGAGTGCGCGCCATCCGGACGGCATCACCACCATGGAGCGGCGGGCGACGCTGACGAGCGACTACTTCAGCTGGAGCGCCGACGTCGCGCTCCCCACCGGTCTCGGTGGCCACCAGCGGCTGTGGCACGCGTACTTCGACGACCGCACACCCCGCCACCTGCTCGCCGCCTTCGCCACCGCCCTCACCGACCCCGCGCCCGTACCGCGCGGCCACTACGACGTCCCGCACCCCCACCTGGTCACCCAGGTGGAACGCGGCGCCCAGGGCGAGCAACTGGCCGCCGCCCACGAGTCGCGCCTCAAGGCCATCCGGGCCGCCGCCCGCAAAGCCCGCCGCAGTGGCGCGCCGACCACGCACCCCGTCCCGGCACCCGCCGCCGAGTTGGCCGCTGCTGCGGCCCGGGGCCGCTGAACCACGCGGCGCGGCCCCGGCCGCGCCGCACCCCCTCGCCGTCACACCTGTATGCCCGAAGGCCCTTCTTGACCATTCCACTGGAACCCGCGAGCCCAGAGCACGGCCTCCATCTGAGCCAAGTCGCCATCTACCTGAGGGAAAGCAGGCAGATCCTCGCCGCCTGGGACGCCTACTCCGACCAGCACTCCGACCCCGACACGCACCAGCCCTACGACGAGGACACCTACGGCCAGCGCCAACGCCAGCGCGACTCCGACACTTTGATCTCTTTCGGCCGGGTATATGACCACGCCGACGAACTGATGCACGTCGCCGAACAGCTGCTCGCCCAGCTGCCCACCTCCGTCCGGACCCGGCGCCAGGCCTGGCAGGTGCGAGAACTGCGCGACAGCACCAAGGGGCTGTACGCCGTCCACGACGACTGGCTGGCCGTGCGCCGTGCACTGCCCGCGAGTGCCCGGCCCGGGACCGAGGCGTTCGAGGAACCGCTCGCCGAAAGCTACGCGGAAGCCTGGACCTACCTCGACCAGTGGGCGATCCGCGGACAGGCGCTCTTCGCCATCAACGCGCTGGCGCAGAAGCGACCGAAGGCATCCGCGCCAGCACTGGTCACGGCGCCGCCCGTACCCAAGGCCGCCGCAGCGTCGTCTGCGGCCAGGCGGTGGTGCGCGTGAGCGACACCGTCGAGTAGGCGCTCATCACCCCGCGCTATCTCGCGGGCGGCGGAGACCTGGGGTGGATCACCGTGCCGCCGGCTGGAGCTACGGCCACGACCCGCTGATGTCGCTCGTCCTGCTCACCAGCCCGGACCAGCTCGTCCAGCTCCGTCTGGACCCCGACCCGGACGATCCGGGCTGGTGGACCATCCGGCACGCGCGTACTGCGGATCACCCCGGCTGGACGGCCACCTTCGACGCCCGCACCCCCGTCGAGAGCATCGCCGCCTTCACCGACGCCCTGACCGATCCATCCGGCCCGCCCACCGCAGCGCCCGACCCCTGCGCCCCGCCGCGGGACGCAGGCTGGCACACGCCGCCCCACCTCGGCAGCCTCGCCTCCCCCGACAACATCGCGCACTTCTGGCGGATCGGCGCCCCCGGTCGGGATCTGTGGAGCATCGAGACCTCGGTGATCCAGGACCCGACGATCTGGCGCGCCGTGTTCACCGGCACCACCCCGCTGCACCTGATCGCTGCCGTGACGCAGTCGCTCGCCGACCGGACGCCCATCCCCCGCGATCCGAGCCGGATCCCGGGCTTGGCCCGCGACCGCATGACCGTGCACACCCATCACCTCCCCGCGCCGGACATCGCCTTCGCCCTGGAGCGACGCGTCAGCACCCTCGCCGCCCGGCACTGCCCAGCGACCAATGCCCCGCCCCCGCCACACGGCCCTTCGCCGCGCCGCACCCGCTGACCGGCCCCGCCCGCGCCGCGCTCCTCACCCACGTACCTGGAACAGCCCTTGCCCCAGCCCTCCTCCACCTCTTCCACCGACGGCTACGACATAGCCTTCCGCGTCCTGGGCGTCGTCCTCGCCATCGCCGTCCCCCTGTCGAACCTGGCGTGGCTGGGCGGCAACCTCACCACCTGGGCCACCGACACCGGTCCCCGCGCGCCCTATCAGCCCGTCCAGGCCCTGCTCCATCCCGATCAGCTGTGGCCCCGCCTCGGAGACACATCCCTGCTGCTGGGCACCCGGATCCTGCCCGGCATCGTGCTACTCGCACTCGGGATCACGGCCGCCGTTCTGTACAAGCGACACAAGGACGGCGGCGGGCGCAGGAAGCGCGTCGCGGGGATGGCCAAGCAGCGGGACATCGAGCCGCTGATGTCCAAGGCCATCACTGCCAAGGCAAGATCATTGCGCCCGAGTCTGAAGGACGCCAAGCGCCTCGAACCGGCCGACACCGGCATCCTGCTCGGCAACCTCCAGGGCACGAAGCACGAAGTCCGCATGGGGTACGAGGA
Organism: Streptomyces doebereineriae; assembly: GCF_031845645.1. Taxonomy (NCBI): domain Bacteria; kingdom Bacillati; phylum Actinomycetota; class Actinomycetes; order Kitasatosporales; family Streptomycetaceae; genus Streptomyces; species Streptomyces doebereineriae. Next base: position 44,415 of record NZ_JAVREZ010000037.1, on the reverse strand, counting down.
CGTCGCCGTCGCGATCATGGCGCCGCGCTCCGGCAAGACCACGTCGCTGGCGATCCCCTCCATCCTCAACGCGCCCGGCCCGGTCCTGCTCACCTCCAACAAGGCGGCGGGCGACGCCTACACCGCCACGCTGGAGGCGCGGGCGGCCGTCGGCCGGACCTGGTCGATGGACCCGCAGCAGATCGCCCACGCCGAACGGGCCATGTGGTGGAACCCCCTGTCCGACGCCAAGACCCTCGACGGCGCCGGCAGGCTCGCCGGCCACTTCCTCGCCGCCTCGGTGGACGCCTCCCAGCAGGGCGACTTCTGGTCCAAGGCTGGCTCCAACATCCTCTCGCAGCTGTTCCTGGCCGCCGCGCTCGCCGAGCGGCCGATCACCGACGTGATGCAGTGGCTGGCCTTCCCTGCCGACCGGACCCCGCTGGACGTCCTGCGTGATCACGGGTTCGCCGCCGTCGCCGCGCAGTTGAAGGGCACGGTGGAGGGCCCGCCGGAGACCCGCGACGGGATCTACGAGACCGCCCGCCAGTACGCCGCCGCCCTGCTCAACAGCGAGATCGCCGCATGGGTGACCCCGCAGAAGAACGTGGCGGAGTTCAAGCCGAGCGAGTTTGTCCGCTCGAAGGACACGCTCTATCTGCTGTCGAAGGACGGCGGTGGCGGCGCCTCGGCGCTCATCGCCGCGTGCGCGGACTCAGTCATGCGGGCCGCGACCGCCCAGGCCGAATGCGCCGGCGGACGCCTCGACCCGCCGATGCTGGCGATCCTCGACGAGGCCGCCAACGTCTGCAAGATCTCGGACCTGCCGGACCTGTATTCCCACCTCGGCAGCCGCGGGATCATCCCCATCACGATCCTGCAGAGCTACCGGCAGGGTCAGAAAGTTTGGGGCGACGCCGGCATGGACGCCATGTGGTCCGCCTCCACGATCAAGGTCATAGGATCCGGCATCGACGACCCGGACTTCGCCGACAAGCTGTCCCGCCTGATCGGTGACCACGACGTCGAGACCACTTCCACCTCGACCTCCGAGTCAGGTAAGTCCACGTCCATCAGCATGCGGCAGGAACGCATCCTGGCCGCCGACGCCATCCGCGCCCTGCCCAAGGGCACCGCCCTGTGCTTCGCCACCGGCTTGCGCGCGGCCATGCTCGATCTGCGCCCCTGGTATCTCGAGCCCGGCGCCAGCGAACTCTCCGCCGCCTCCGCCCGCGCCTCCCAGGGCATCACCGAACGCGCCGTCGGCAAAGCCGACCCGAAGCAGGCCGACTTCGGCACAGCCGCCTAGTCCGCGCCTCCCCTTCTCTCCACTCAACTCGCCCACGGAGGCGCCCATTCACACGTACGAGCCCGCCGATCTGGACGACATGGAGCCGCACCAAGCCATGGATGCCGTCATCGCCGACATACGTGAGCACCGCATCACCGGTGATGGAATCGGACTATTCACCGCCATCCGGCACATTTGCCGGCTCTGCCATCTCGCCGCCCGGATGGCCGCTGCCGTCGAATACCAGCTCGCTCCGAACATCTCCGGCCTTCCTTCCTGGCCTCCCGCTGGGAGGGCTCCGGGTCGACCGCTCGGCACGGGCTCGCGAGAACCGCCCCGCGAATGCTCCGACCCCCACATGCGCCGCCGAGGCGCACCGCTGGTCATGGTCAGCGCGCAGCAACAACCAGACCAACGCCACCGTGCGCCGTGCCGACGAGGCCTCCGGCACCCTGTTCTTCGGCCACCGGGCCAACGAATGCAGCTGGGTCGCCGACACCGCCACCGGTCTCCCGGACAGCGAGCAGCGAGCGGTGCCAGTCCCGATCAAGATCATCGCCCGGGAAGCGGGCGTGCACGGGGCTTCCCCGCCGACTATCCGTGGCAGGACAACAAGGGCCAGCAGTTCTCGCAGATCGGCAACGCCGTCTTCCCTCGCACGGCCGCCCACCTGCTCGCCCCGCGCCTCAACAAGCCCTTCAACCCCGACGACTTCACCCTCGCCGCCTGATGCCCGATACCCCCGAACCCGACGAGGACGATGACCTCGAGCTCACGCCGGCACCGAAGCCGGTCCACTACGCCGAGCAGGCCCTGCTCGGCGCCCTCCTCCTCGAACCGACACGCCTGGCCGACACCGAGCCGCTGATCGCCCATCACTTCGACAGCCACACCCATGGCGCGCTGTTCACCGCGATCCGCACGCTCCCGCCGCCCAACCCCGACGACCACGCCAAGGACACCGCCTGGCTCAATGCCGTGCTCGACCACGCGCGTCCGCGCGCTCCCGGCCTGAGCGCCTCCTACATTCACGCCCTCATCCAGTTCTGCCCGCAACCGAAGCACGCTGCGGCGTACGCCAGTATGATCCGCGCCGACAACGCCCGCCGGATCCTGCGCGCCCACGCTGAGCGCCTGGCGTCTACCGCAACCGACCCGGGCCAGCCCAACCAGGCAGCCACGACGCTCGGCATGGCCGACGACATCAGCCGCGTCCTGGACTCCCTCGCCGAACAGTTCGCCCCGCACCCCGGCTCCCTCCCCCGCACAGCACTCCCCCTGGATGTCCCACGGCAGGCTGGCCAGGAGGACCTCGACGAAGAACGCCTCCTCCTGGCGACCGCCACCGCCTATCCGGCAGAGGTCCAGAAGATGCGGTGGCTGACGGAGGCGGACTTCCTGCTGCCACTGCACGCCACGCTCTGGCAGTCCATCACGGCACTGGTCTACCGCGGCGACATGGTCGACCCAGTCACCGTCCTCGGCGAGGCCCAGCACCGCGGGCTGCTCACCGACAGCCTTACCCCCAACGACTTGATGGCCCTGGTCTCCACGCCCGCCGGCTCCCCCGAGCACTGGGGCGAGAGAATCCTCAAACGCGCCCTCCTCGTCCGCGCCCAGACAGTCGCCGCGCGGATCACCGCCTATACGGACGACTCCGCCAACACCCCTCATCAGCTCATCACCGGCAGCCGACGGGCCCTAGCCGACCTCAACGCCCTGCGCGTCCGCTGGAACCGCGCCACCGGACCGGCACACGCGCCGCGCCGCAAGCTGCCGGCACGTGCCGCGCCACCGTGCCCGGCGACCAGCCTGCCGCTCCGGTCCGCACCGCCTACGTCACGGACCAATTGATGACCCCCGCGCCCGAACCTGGCCCCTGCACGGCCGTCCCCGACCCGGGAACAAGCCCACCCTCCACGCCCGACAGTCCCCTCGATGTCCGTGTTCGCCTCGCCGTCCAACCCCAGCGCAGCGCAGTTATCGTTACTCTCACCGACCCGCGACGCCACTTCGGGCAAGCCCTGCTGTCCCGTGTTCCGCGGCGGGTCACCCGATCCCGGGTCGCGGTCGTTCCACGTCAGAACTACAAGCACACCACTCGCTCGAAGTGGCCACTCGACCGACGGACACTTCGTCCCCGAGCTGGGCAAAACCACCTCAGGGGTCGGTTTCAACAAACTCGACCAGAAAGTGACAGAGCTTGGCTGCCACGGAAGTTGTAAGGCTTGCCGGCTTGGAAGACCAACAGGCGGTCATCGCTCCGTTCGAAGCAACGCCACGGATTGGCGGAACAATTTGCCACTTATGCGCCGCCAACGGAGAGTCGGCCGACAGGATCGGTCGCCTCAGGGTCCCCAGGCTTGATCGGTCAAGAATAAACAAAACCGATCGCAATCCTTGACTGCCGTCTGGCCTGCCCTTCACATTGATCTCCGCCGGGCGACGGAGACTCACCCCGTCCGGACCAGCCGTGTACGGGGCGAAACGTCCATTCCCTCACATCGACGCGAACGACCCGGCGACCGGCGCCTTGAACGAGAGGGAAGACCATGCTCAAGGGAGTACCCCATCGGCCGGTCGGCGGATGGCACAGAGCCGCCACCGCCTTTCTGGCACTGCTCGGGGGCATTGCGGCGCTCCTGATCCCGGCGACCGCGGCGCAGGCAGCCACGGTGTCGTTCACCACGGGTGCCGCACGGACCGACCAGAACGGCAACGCGCTGCAACTGCACGGCCTCGGCATCATCAAGGTGGGAAGCACCTGGTACGGGTTCGGAGAGGACAAGACCGGCGAGACCTCGGCGGACACGTCGTTCCAGAACATCACGTGCTACACCTCGACCAACCTCGCCAACTGGACCTACCAGGCTCAGGCGTTGCCCCGGCAGAGCAGCGGCGACCTGGGACCCAGTCGGGTCGTGGAACGGCCCAAGGTCATATACAACGCGTCGACCAGCACGTACGTGATGTACATGCACATCGACAGCACGAACTACTCCGAGGCCAAGGTCGGTGTGGCCACCAGCAGCACTCCCTGCGGCCCCTACACCTACCGGGGCAGCTTCCGGCCGCTGGGCAACCTCAGCCGTGACCTCGGCCTGTTCCAGGACACCGACGGAACCGGTTACCTGCTGAGCGAGGACCGCAATAACGGCCTGCGCATCGACAAGCTGTCCGCCGACTACCTGTCCGTGGACAGCGCGGTCACGGTCCTGGGCGGCAGTGGCAGCAGCAGCGTCGAGGCGCCCGCCATGGTGAAGGTCAACGGGATGTACTACGTGTTCGGCTCCCACCTGACGGGCTGGAGCCTGAACGACAACATCTACGCCACCGCCACGTCACTGGGTGGCCCCTGGTCGTCGTTCCGGAACTTCGCGGCGCCCGGCACCCACACCTACGGCAGCCAGACGGCGAACGTCATCACCGTCCAGGGCTCCTCCGGCACTTCCTACCTCTACGCCGGTGACCGCTGGAACACCGCCGACCTCGGCTCCTCGAAGCTGATCTGGCTGCCGATGACCATCAAGGGAACGACGGTGAACGTCGGCCAATACCCCACCTGGTCCCTCGATGCCACCGCCGGCACCTGGACGACCGGCAGCGGGCTGCCCACCGCGGGGAACCACACACTGACCAACCCCAACAGCTCCATGGTCATGGACGTCGCGAGCGGCTCCACGGCGAACGGCGCCAACATCATCCAGTGGCCGTCCAACGGCGGAACCAACCAGCAGTGGACCCTCACCAAGGTGGCGGACAACATCTACACGCTGAAGAGCGTGAAAAGCGGCCTGTGCCTGGACGTGCCGAACCAATCGGCCACCACCGGCGTGCAGTTGCAGCAGTGGACCTGCAACGGCGGGACCAACCAGCAGTGGTTCCTCGACCTGGTCGGCAGCTACAGCGGCAGCACGTACATGCTCGCCGGCGTGGGCAGCGACCTGAACCTCGGCATCACCGGCGCCTCGACCACCCAAGGCACGGCGGTGGCCCAGGAGACGGGCACCGGAGCGACGAGCCAGCAGTGGAGTCTCTCCTGAACTCAGGCGGGTGAGCCGTCACTTCAGGACACCCGCCGCAGCGGCATCCACGCCCCGCGCGCGTCCCTCCACGCGCACGGGGCGCCGGCCCAAGCCCGACCACCTCCTGGTCAGCCACCCGGTGCACCGGCGGGACGCACCGACGGAAACTATTCAGCGGATGATCTTGGCCGGTGAGTGGTCGGTTGGGGCCGCTCGCGTGCAGGATGGCTGAACCCGCTCCAGGCTCAGGCAACCGTGACCTTGATCGTGTGCCAGCCGGTTGCCCCGTCGGGCAACGGCTTGTGCACCTGTCCTGTCTGCACCTCGCCGGTGCTGTCGGTGGCGCGTACTTGCAGCCGATGCTTGCCGGGCGTCGCCTGCCACGGCCAGCTCCACTGCCGCCAGGTGTCCACCGACGGCACCGCCGCGAGCTGCGCCTGCTGCCATGGGCCCTCATCCACCCGGACCTCCACCGCGGACACCCCACGATGTTGCGCCCACGCCACTCCGGCCACCATCACCCGGCCCTGCTCCAGACGCTTGCCCGCGGCCGGCGTATCGATCCGCGACTGGGTCTTCACCGGGGCCAGCGCCGCGTAGTCCCGACGTACCCAATAAGCACTGAAGTCGGAGAAGCGACTCAGTTCCAGCTCCGTCAGCCACTTCGTCGCCGATACGTATCCGTACAGCCCGGGCACCACCATCCGGACCGGGAACCCGTGCTCGACCGGCAGTGGCTCCCCGTTCATCCCGACCGCCAGCAACGCGTCGCGCCCGTCGCGCAACGCCGCCGTCGGCGTACCGGCCGTGTAGCCGTCCACGGAACGGCTCACCACCTGATCCGCCCGGTCGTCCGGCTCGACTTCATCCAGTAGATCTTTGATCGGTACCCCCAGCCACCGCGCGTTGCCGACCAGCTCGCCACCGACCTCATTGGACACACACGACAGTGTGATGTAGCGCTCCACCATCGGCCGTGCCAGCAGTTGTTCGTACGTCAGCGTCAGCGGCTGTTTCACCCGGCCATGAATCTTCAGCCGCCAGTCCTTTGGTTCCATCTGTGGCACCGTCAAAGCGGTGTCGATCCGGTAGAAGTCCGCGGTCCTGGTCACGAACGGCTCCACTCCGGGGACCTGGGCGGAGACGTTGGCGGGCAAGGGCGCTGCCGGGCTCGACGGCGGTGGAAGAACAACTGCGGCCCGTGCCGCGGCCACACGCTGTGCCCAGAGCCGACGTCCACCCGGTACGGCCACCACGGCCGCACCGATCGCCCCGCCCGCCAGCACGAGAAACCGTCGCCGACCCGGTGGCTGTCGCGCGCCGTCCACCACCGGAACGCCGACATCCGCCGACGGCGAACGGGCGCCGTTCACGGGGGTGGGGACTTCCTGCACCGCCATGTCCGTGTCCGGGCCGGTGTCGTCCCCCGGGTCCTGCGCCGATGCCGCCGCACGGCGCGGCAGGGTGCGGCGCAGCAGCACCAAAAGGCCCGCCGCGGTCAGTGCACCGGCCACCGTCGGCAGGGGGTACGCCCAGGTGGCGCTGGCCCGGGTGGTTGACGCAAGGACGCCTATCACCCCGAACACAGCGACGCCGGCCAGCCCGTACCGGAGCCGGCGCATGGCCAGTACGCCGATGAACGCGGCGAAGAGGGCCAGCACCAGCACGATTCCCGCCTGCAACGCCAGCTTGTCGTACGTGTAGAACACCGTGACCGCGAACTCCTTGACCGGAGTCGGCGCGGCGTCCACGGCAACACCCCCCACCGCCACGAGGGGCGCTGAAGGCCCGCCCGTCGCGGCTGCCACCAGCTCACCAACGCCCAGGGCGAGCGCGGTGGCCGCGACGCCGGCAAGCTCGCCGTACCACTGCTTGGGCGGCTTTTCCGGTGCCGGCCGACCTGCCATCTGAGTCTCCACGTCGCTATCGGAAAGTGGGCAGGCGCTTATCGGCTGACCCGGCGTAGCCGGGCGAATCCGACACCCAGCACGACGAGACCGGCGATCGCCACGATCGGCCCGACGACCGCCCACAGCGTCACGCCGCTCATCGCCGAGCCCTTCATGACGTCGAGTCCCTGCAAGGTCCAGCCCACGCCGATAAAGGCCAGCAGTGCGCCGAGGCCGAGGACGAACCAGTTCTTCTTCAAGGGGTACCTCCAGGTGCGGAGCCGAAGTTCTCGACAACGAGCGTGACGGTTCTGAGGGGCGGCGGCGACAATGGTTGGGTGGACCCCGTTGTCCACCGAACGACGTACCCGCGGCTCCACCGGTGCGTGGACGTTCCTCGGCGTCGAGCCCGGCACCCTGGATGTGGGCGCCCGTAAACTGGCGGCTGGATCTCGGCGGGCGAAGGTGGGCAGGGCGTGGCAGTACGCAGCACCGTCGACTTCGGACACCGCTACCGCGCCGGATGGCATGTCCTCGTCGGCGCCGTCGCGATACCACTTGCCGTCGCCATAGCGGCCGACGTCACCGTGGCGCTCGGACAACGCCTGCTTGCCCTCACTACGCTCGCCGTCATCGTCGCCTGGTACGCCTTTGTCGCACCGCAGGCCATGGAAAACCGCGACGAGCGTTGGGGGGTGGCCTACTTCGCCGCCCTGGCGGTCGCGTTCCCGCTTCTGCTCGCCATCGCCCCGATGGGCGGCGCACTGCTGTTCGCGCTCTGCCCACAGCTGTTCGTCATGGTCACGAGGTGGCGGGTGCGTATACCGCTGCTGTTGATCCTCTACGCCGAACTCGCCTGGGCCATGGTGGCGCGGGTCGGAGTCAGCCGCTACACCCTGGCGATGGTCGGCGTGAGCGTTCTGGTACCCATGACCGTGACGATCCTCGTGGGCGCCTATCTGACCGGCATCCGCGAGCAGAACCGCAAGCGGGCCGCGCTGATCGAGGAACTGACCCGGACACGGGCCGCACTGGAACGCGCGGGCCACGAGGCAGGCGTCCATGCCGAACGGGAACGCCTGGCCGCCGAGATCCACGACACCCTGGCACAGGGCTTCACCAGCATCCTCATGCTCGCCCAGGCAGCACGGACGACCCTGCCCCGTGATCCGACGGCCGCCGACGGCCAGCTCGACATCCTGGAAAAGACCGCCCGCGAGAACCTCGCGGAGGCACGCTCGCTGATCGCCGCACTGGCGCCGGTCGACCTGACCGGCCGCAGCCTCGCGGATGCGCTGGACCGGCTCGCCGCCCGGCATACCCGCGACACGGGTACACGCGTCGAGGTGTCCATCGTCGGCGAGCGGTCCCCCGCACCCACCGGCACCGACATCGCCCTGCTGCGCACCGCGCAGGAGGCCCTGGCCAACGTCGGCAAGCACGCCGACGCCACGACAGTGCGGATCGAACTGGGCCATGGAAACGGCCTCATGACACTGAACGTGACCGATGACGGCCAGGGCTTCGACCCGGCCACCATCCGAGGTGGATACGGCCTGCTCGGCATTCGCAGCCGCGCCAACGCCCTGGGAGGAACCTGCACGGTGCGATCGACTCCCGGCCAGGGCAGCACGGTCCGGGTAGAACTGCCGATGCCCCAGAGCGAGCAGGCGGCGCGTAGCCTACGGCCCGTGCGTGATCTCAGCTCCACACCCGACCACTGAGCAGGCGGAACCGGCTCGATGACCGTCAACATCCTGATCGTCGATGACCACCCCGTCGTACGCTTCGGCCTCCGCGGCATGCTCGAGGCCTACGACGACCTGCGGGTCGTGGGCGAGGCCGGATCCGGCGACGAGGCGATCGTCCTCGCCTCCGCGACGCACCCGGACGTCGTCCTGATGGACCTGCGGATGCCGGGCACCGACGGCGCCACCGCCACGGCCCGCATCCGCCAGGAACACCCCGGCATCCGCGTACTGGTGCTGACCACCTACGAAGGTGACGCCGACATCCTGCCGGCGATCGAGGCCGGCGCCACCGGTTACCTCCTCAAGGACACCCCGATCGGTACCCTGACCGAAGCGATCCGGGCGGCGGCCCGCGGTGAAACCGTCCTCGCCCCGCCCGTCGCCGCCCGGCTGCTGACTCACTTTCAGGCGCCGGCCGGGGAGCAGCTGACCCCCCGCGAGGTTCAGGTGCTCGGCCTCGTCGCGCAAGGTCTGTCCAACGGCGAGATCGGTCGGCAGCTGTACATCGGCGAAGCGACAGTGAAGACGCACCTGCTGCGAACGTTCGTCAAGCTGGGTGTCAACGACCGCACCGCAGCCGTCACCGTCGCTCTCTCGCGGGGCGTCCTCACCTCACCACAACGGTGATCTTCGCGTACGGGACTGTAAGACGAACCGCTCTGGCCCGTAGTCGGTGGTGACACCGGGTAGCCACCCTTGGCCACAAGCTTGTGATAGATGCCAACTCCCTTGTCAGCAGGGTGCTTTCCGGGCCGTACCGATCAGGCCGCGCCGGTTTCCCGTTCGATGGCCTGGAGGCGGTTGTTGAGCCGTTGGCTGCTGGCATCGATGGAGGCGAGTCGGCAGCGGTGGGTCGAGATTCGCTGTGGGGGTGGGACACCCTCACCGGGCACCCCCGGCTCGCCGGAGGTCTGGCTCGAGGGCCGGTGGCTCACCGGTCGAGTTCGCGAGGACGCTGGCGCGCCCGGTACACGGCGCCCGCGCCCGCGGCTCTGCCTCGTCACCCATGGGGCACTCGCGAGGGCTCACTGATCAGTGGTCCGTCGGGGCCCGGGAAAGAACCGGTTGGTGACGCGCTGATAGCGGATGTAGTCGGGGCGTCGTTGCCGGCTGTAATACTCGGCGGGAACGGCGCCGGTGTAGTGCACGAGCATGTGGTATGTGGTCCAGGAGATCCAGGCTAGGGCGAGGGCCGTGAGCAGGCTGAAGACGATGTGATGGTGTGGCCAGCGGTCGATCAGCGCGGGCAGCGACAACAGGGTGAGACTGTTCCACTGCATCCACTGGCCGAAGTAGTTGGGGTGACGGCTGTAGCGCCACAGCCCGATGTGGCAGGTGCGGCGCACACCGTCTCGTCGGGTGCGGTCGGCGAAACGGGCCTTCTGCAGGTCCGCCACCGATTCGAAGACCCAGAACACCGCCCACAGCGCGATCGCCGCGACACTCACGACATCGAGGCCGGCCGGGCGCACGGTGGCGAGCGCGGCCGGGACCGCGAGCACAGCGATGTTGGCGCCGCACTGGAGCATGATCTCGACCTGGAGCGACACCTTCTCGTTGCGGAACCCGTCGCGCTCCCATCGGCGCCGCTGGTACTGGTACCGCGGCAACTCGCCGGGCAGCCGCTTGAACACCATGAACCGCAGCGCCCAGGCGCCCATACGCATGCCCATCAGCAGGTAGATCGCTGCAGTGGCGACAGCCACAGGCGAATCCAGGCCGCCGAACGCCAGGACCTGCACCCCGATCAGGGCCAGGCCCCACGGCCAGGCCACATCCACGTAGGACATGAACCCGGTGCGGTGGGCCGGCAGGCACGCGCCCACGACGAAGACGGCCAGTTGCACGAGCAGGTTGCAGACCATGAACGCCGTGAGGTCGCTCTGAAGTGCAAGGGCCGCGAACAGCATGACGTAGATCGCGAACGGCATTGTCCGCCTCACTGTGGCCACGGCAACTCCCCCCAAAAGTGAGACACTGGTGCTCATGTGTCTCGTCAGATTAAGTGAGACACTAGGGCGGTGATGTCTCAAATGCAAGAGGTTCCGCCTCCGCTGCCCCCGGACGAGCCGGTGCTGCGTGCTGCGGTCGCGATGTTCCTGCGGGACGGCTGGATCGACGCACGGGCGCTGGCTGCCGAGGCCGGTATCGGCCGCGCCACCCTGTATCGGCGTTACGGCGACCGCGACCGCCTGATCGGCGAGGCGATCTGGGCGATCGCCACAACCGAGTTCGCCCAGATCTATCCCCGGAGCCGCGGGCAAGGCGCCGACAAGGTCGCCGACCTCGTCCACTCCATGCTGACCATCAGCGCACAACTGCCGGCCATGCGTCGGTTCGTCGCCGACCACCCCGACACCGCACTACGGGTGATGACCTCGCGTGACGGCGTCATCCAGGACCGCCTAGTCGAGACCGTCAGCCGGCTCATCCAATCCGAGATCGGCGAACCCGACGACATCGACGCCCCGACCCTCGCCTACGCCGTCGTCCGGGTCGCCGAGTCCTTCTATTACCGCGAGCTCCTCACCGGGCAGCCCACCGACATCAGCGCCGCCACCACCATCATCCGCAGACTCCTGCGCTGACTGGCCGACCTGACGCACGACTGCGTGTGCGTTGTCGAGGCGGCCAGGCCGGATACAGAGGGACCGGAAGTGCCCTCCATCTGTGGGCTCGGCGCAGGTCCACGAAGCCATGGACCGTCCGCTCCTCCCGTTGTCCGTGACCACAGGGGCTGTAAGCGGGGCAGCAGCGGCCCTCCTCCCTGACCGCGGAGTCGGAACGAGTGGATCTTCCGCGATTACCTGCACGCCCATCCCGGGGACACGACCCGGTACACGCAGCGCAAGCAGCGATCGTCACCGCTGGTACGGGACCGGCCTGCGAACCGTTCCAGCCAGAGCAGCAGCAACTACTCAAACCGGCTCCACGCTCCGGCCGCCATTCGGCGTCGGCCGTGGCTCGGCGTTGTGTTTTGCCGATGCAGCACAAAGCCCCACCCTCATTTGGGCGGACAGGAGGTCGTAGTCGTAGGCCGACCGGCCGCCTCCATCATCTCGGCGACCCGGGCCATCGTGTCCCGCAGCCACATGTGCGCCGCGTCGTGCATGTGGACCGGATGCCACCACAAGGCCTGCTGGATCGGCACGGCGTCGTAGGGCGGTTCCATGATGCGGACGTGTGCGAGTCCGTCCAGCTCGTCGGCGAGACGCCTCTGAAGGAGAGCGACCCGGCGGGTGCCCGCGACCAGAAGTGGCATCAGCTGGAAACTGTCGACGGAGACCGCCACGCGCGGCTCGATGCCGAGCATGGCGATCTGGCGGGCGGCGGGGGCGTCGTAGGCTCGTTGGTACGTCACCCATGGCAGTCGGGCCAGGTCGTCGAGGGTGAGCTGCTCGCCGACCTCGGGGTTGTCGTCGGCGACGAGGAAGACCCAGCTGTCCTGGTAGAGCTCGACCGTGGGGAAGCCCCGGATGATGCCGTGGGGCAGCAGTAGCCCGTCGACGGTGCTGAGCAGCGACCCGGTGCTGTCGATGAATTCGTTCGGTACCTGTTTGAACCTGAGCCGGATGCCTGGTGCCTCGGCTTGGATGGTGCGGGCGAGTTCGGTGCCGAAGACGGCAACCGCGTAGTCCGAGGCGATCAGCGTGAACTCATGTTCCTCGCGGGAAGGGTCGAATTCGGCCTGACTGGCGAAGACGCGCTCCAGCAGGTCGCACGCGGTGGTGGTCCGGTCGAGGAGGGCCCGCCCGAGGGCGGTCAGTTCGTACCCTCCGCCCACCCGGGCGAGCAGGTCGTCGTCGAAGTGGCGGCGCAGCCGGGCCAGGGCCGCGCTCATCGCGGGTTGACTGAGCCCAATGCGCTCGCCGGCCCTGGTGACGTTGCGCTCCTGCAGGAGGGCGCGCAGGGCAACGACGAGGTTGAGGTCCAGGCTGGCCAAGTTCACGAAGCATCCCAATTCCGGAGCCAGCATCATCGGTATTCACCGGCTGGATTCTTATATACAGGAAATCAATTTCCCTGATTGCAATCTACGGGCCAGATTAGTGGCACCGCAATCGGGAGGAAATCTCCGTGACATCCGCAGCCACGTCGGCACCCTTCACCCCCTTCTCCGGACCGTTCGCCATCGGCACCCTTTCGGCACCGGGCGAGACCAGGTTCCCGAGCCTCGTGACGCCGGAGGGCCGAGCGCTCGACCTGCGCACGGCACTGAACGAACCCGCGTTGACCACGCTCACGCTCCTGGAGCGCTGGGACGAGGAGCTGCCGCGGCTGCACACCCTCGCCGGGGATCCGACGCGCGACTGGCGGCCCCTGGCGGAGATGACGGTGCACGCGCCCGTCGAGCCCCGGCAGATCTTCCAGTCCGGAGCCAACTACCGACAGCACGTGATCGACCTGGCGGTCGCACACCGCGCCCCGGACGCCCCGGGCACCGTCGAGGAGGCCCGCGCCCAGGTCGCGGCGGTCATGGACAAACGGGCCGCCGATGACCTCCCGTACGTCTTCATCGGCCTGCCGACCACGATCAGCGGCCCCTACGACGACGTGGTGCTACCCGCCTGGGCGGAGAAGCCCGACTGGGAGCTGGAGGTGGCCGCAGTTATCTCCCGCCCCGCCTACCGGGTCACCGTGGACAAGGCGCTGGAGTACGTCGCGGGCTACACCATCGCCAACGACCTGACCGACCGCGCGACCGTCTTCCGCCGGGACATGCCCCCGATCGGCACCGACTGGCTGCGCAGCAAGAACGCCCCCGGCTTCACCCCGCTCGGCCCGTGGATCGTCCCGGCCGGCTCCATCGCCGACCCCTCCGACCTGCAGGTCACCCTGAAACTCAACGGCGAGAACATGCAGGACGAGTCCACCAAGGACATGATCTTCGGCGTCGCACGGCTGGTCTCGTACATCTCCCAGACCGCCCGACTGCTTCCCGGCGACCTCGTCCTCACCGGCAGCCCGGCCGGCAACGGCATCCACTGGGGCCGGCTGCTGCGCGACGGCGACGTGATGGACGGGTCGGTCACCGGGCTCGGCGCCCAGCGCACCCGCTGTGTCGCGGAGGAGGCCGGATGAGCGCCGGCCGTATCGACCGTTCAGATCCCGAGGCGGCGATCGCCGAGGCCGCCAAGGCGTACTCGAACTGGGGCCGCTGGGGTGAGGACGACGTGCTCGGCACGCTCAACTTCCTCGACGAGGCCAAGCGCCGCGAGGGCGCGGCCCTGATCCGCGACGGCGTCAGCTTCTCCTTGTCACAGGCCTTCGACATGGACGGCCCGCAGCAAGGCTGGCTGCGGCGTACGAATCCGGTGCACACGATGCTCGCCACCGGCACCGAGGCCGCTCTGGGCGGCCAGGGCTTTCCGCACGGTTTCGGTGGCGCCGACGACGTGATCGCCATGCCCCTGCAGTGCTCCACCCAATGGGACGGGCTCGGGCACATCTTCGATCACGGCATGGCGTGGAACGGCCGCCCGGCGGAGAAGGTCGTCACCTCCGAAGGCGACCTGGTCACCGGCATCGAGCACATGGCTCCGCACGTCGCCGGGCGGGGGGTCCTCCTCGACGTGGGCCTGGTCATCGGTGAGGGCTGCGAACTGCCCGACGGCTTCGCCATCACCGAGGAGCACCTGACCGCAACCGCCGAGGCGCACGGCGTGTCCGTCGGTCGGGGCGACCTCGTCCTCGTGCGCACCGGGCGGCTGGCCCGCGCCCGTCACGAAGGCTGGGGCGCCTACGCGGGCGGACCGGCCCCGGGGCTGAGCTTCAGTACGGCCGGCTGGCTGCACCGGAGCGAGATCGCCGGGATCGCCACCGACACCTGGGGCTTCGAGGTGCGGCCCAACGAGTTCGACGACGCCTTCCAGCCGCTGCACCAGGTCGCCATCCCCCACATCGGTCTGCTCATCGGTGAGATGTGGGACCTCGACGCCCTCGCCGCACATTGCGCCGCCGACGGCCGGTACGAGTTCTGGCTCACCGCCGCGCCCCTGCCCATCACCGGGTCCGTCGGCTCACCGGTCAACCCCATCGCCGTCAAGTAGCGCCCTGGCTTGCCGGGCGGGCTGCGCCCGGACGGCTCCCCCCTTCGCCCGCCCGGCATGCAAGACCCCCTCCGCCGCTCGCAGTCGCGCGGCACCATCTCAGGGAGAACCCATGAACGACCCCATTCCCCGCACCGTCCTCGTGATAGGCGGCGGCGCGTCCGGCAACGCCGTGACCGTGCTGCTGCGGCGGGCGGGCATCGCTGTGGAGCTGATCGAGGCCAAACCCGACTGGAACGTGCTCGGCTCCGGCATCACCCTCCAGGGCAACGCGCTGCGCGTGCTGCGCGAAGTGGGCGTATGGGACGAGGTCCGGGAGAGCGGTTACGCCGTCGACGCCGTCGGCATGGCCGCGCCAGACGGGACCGTGTTCCATGTCCAGCAGGACCACCACACCGGTGGGGACGACCTGCCCTCGATCTTCGGCATGCAGCGGCCCCGGCTCCAGGAGATTCTGTGTGAGGCCGTCGTCGAGAGCGGCGCGACGGTGCGCCTCGGCACCACCGCCGAGGAACTGATCCAGGACGCGTCCAGCGTCACCGCCCGGTTCAGCGACGGCACCGAGGGCCGCTACGACCTTGTCATCGCCGCCGACGGCGTCGGCTCCCGCACGCGCGCGATGATCGGCATCAGCGACAAGCCCGAACCGACCGGCATGGCCATCTGGCGCGTCCCCGTGCCCCGCCCCGAGGGCGTGGAGCGCATGCAGCTGTCCTACGGCGGACCGTGCTACATCGCCGGTTACTGCCCCACCAGCAAGAACACCATCTACGCCTACCTCGTCGAGGCCAACCGCGACCGCGCCTCCATCGACCCGGCCACGTACGCGGACGAGATGCGGCGGCTGGCCGCGCCCTACGGGGGTGCGTGGCCGGAGATCGCCGCGAGCATCACCGACCCCGCCCAGGTCAACTACACCTGGTTCGAGCGACTGCTCGTCGATGGCTCCTGGCACCGCGACCGGGTCGTCCTGATCGGTGACGCGGCCCACGTCTGTCCCCCGACGCTCGCCCAGGGCGCGGCCATGTCGCTGGAGGACGCCTCCGTACTGGCCGAGATGCTGAGCGAGGAGCAGGACTGGAGTTCCCTGGACGCTCTGCTGACCGGCTTCTACGAACGCCGGATCGGCCGTGTCCGCATGGTGGTCGAGGCATCCGTGCAACTCGGTCAGTGGCAGCTGGACGGCGTCCGTGACGCCGACGCACCCGGTCTGATGGGCCGCACGATGTCCGTCCTGAAGGAGACCCCGTGAACGCCGTGAGTCCCCAGAGCTCCACACCCACGATCGACGTCCACGCGCACGTCCTGCTCCCTCAGGTCGAGGAAGCCGTCGCCGGACACCCCGGTCTGGCCGCGGCCCGCGATCTCGACGCCCGCCGCAACGGCCCCGAGGCCATCGCCGTCAGCGGCCCGATGTTCCGGGACCGCTTCCCGAGGCTGACCGACGTCAAGGCCCGGCTCGCCGCGATGGACGCCTCCGGGGTCGACGTCCAGCTGGTCTCGCCGTCTCCGTCGCACTACCACTACTGGGCCGACGAGGACCTGGCCCGCACAGCGTGGGAACTGGCCAATGAGGGCACCGCCGCGCACGTCGCCCAGGCCCCGCAGCGGCTGCACGGCCTCGGCCTCGTCCCGCTCCAGCACCCGGACCTCGCCGTCGAAGCCCTCGACCACGCCCTCGGCCTGGGCCTGCGCGGTGTCGAGATCTCAAGCCACGCGCCGGGACACGAACTGTCGGACCCCGCGTACGAGCCGTTCTGGACACGGGCCGAGGAAACCGGCGCGATCCTCTTCCTGCACCCCTTCGGCTGCACGCTCGACGAGCGCCTCAACCGGTGGTACCTGTCCAACACCGTCGGCCAGCCGACCGAGAACGCCGTCGCCCTGTCCCATCTGATCTTCTCCGGAGTCCTGGACCGGCACCCGGGGTTGCGCATCGTCGCCGCCCACGGAGGCGGCTATCTGCCCACCCACATCGGCCGCTCCGACCACGCCTGGCTCGCCCGCACCGACGCCCGCGGCTGCGCGCACCCGCCCAGCAGCTATCTCAAGCAGTTGTACTTCGACTCCCTTGTCCACGACCCGGAGGTCCTGCGCGAGCTGATCCGGGTGGCCGGCCCCGACCGGGTGCTGCTCGGCTCCGACTTCCCTTTCGACATGGGCACCGACGACCCGCTCGGCGCTCTGCGCGACGTCACAGACCTGCCCGCCCCCCACTTCCACGCCGTACGCGGCGGCAACGCGGCAGCGCTGCTGCGTCTCAACTGAGGAGCCCGACATGACCAACCGTCTGCTCACCCACCTGCGACACGTCGACCTGGCCGTGCCGGACTACGACAAGCAGCTCGACTTCTACGCCGGCGTCTGGGGCCTGACCAAGGTCGCCGAGGACTCCGGTATCTCTTTCCTGGCCGCCGAGGGCTCCCCCGAGCAGTACATCGTCCGGCTGCGCAAGGCCGAGGAGAAGCGCCTCGACCTCATCTCCTACGGCGCGGCGAACCCCGCCGACGTGGACACGCTCGCCGAGCAACTCCTCGCGGGTGGAGTGCAGCTGATCTCCCAGCCGGGCCAGGTCGACACCCCCGGCGGCGGCTACGGCTTCCGCTTCTTCGACATCGACGGCCGCACCATCGAGGTCTCGGCCGACGTCGAGGCGCGTCAGCACCGTCGTATCGAGGAGAAGGAGTCCATCCCGGTCCGTCTCTCGCACGTCGTCCTGAACTCTCCCGACATCAACGCCACCCGCGCCTGGTACGAGCAGCACCTCGACTTCCGGCTGTCCGACACGATGACCTTGCCGCACATGGGCGACGTCATGCACTTCATGCGGATCAGCAACCAGCACCACTCCATGGCCATCGCCAGCGGTCCGCACGCCTCCCTGCAGCACCTCTCCTTCGAGATGCGCGGCATCGACGAGTACATGCGCGGTTCCGGCCGCGTGATGCGCTCCGGCGCCCGCAAGATCTGGGGCCCCGGGCGGCATATGGCGGGCGACAACACCTTCACGTACTTCCTCGACCCGCACGGCAACACCGTCGAGTACACCACCGAGCTCGAAAAGCTGGACGAGGACACCTGGCACCCGCACATCTACGACCTGACGAAGCCCGAGAACGCCGACCAGTGGGGCACGTCCAACCCGATGAACGAGATGGTCGCCAAGGAAATGCTCAACGACGTCGACCGCGGCGTCTTCGTCGCTCCGCCGGTCTGACCCCTTGACCCCGGGGGCCCGGCGTACTCCCCCGCCTGCCATGTCGCCGGGCCCCCGGCCTGTGTCAACTCATCCAGTTCCCTAGGAATGCCATGCGTTTCGCCACTTATGAGCAGCACGGCCGCAGCCGTCTCGCCACCGTCGAGGACGACGGCACCCTCTACCCCTGCCCCGGCACGGGGAGGCTTCTCGACCTGGTCCAGGCCGGTCCCGAGGCGCTGCGCGAGGCGGGCAACGCAAGCCTGGACGTGCCGCGCGGCCCGCACGTCTCCCAGGTGCGACTGCTGCCGCCGCTTCAACCGCCGTCCGTACGCGACTTCATCACGTTCGAGGAGCACGTCGAGGGCGTACGGCGAAACATCGACGGAGTCCCGGGCGCCCCGGACGCCTGGTACGACGCGCCCACCTTCTACTTCACCAACCCCTACGCGGTCCTCGGCGCTCACGAGGACGTTCCCGTGCCGCCCGGCAGCCAAGTGCTGGACTTCGAACTCGAAGTCGCCGCGGTCATCGGCCGCGAGGGCCGCGACCTCACCCCCGAGCGGGCCCGCGACCACATCATCGGCTACACCATCTACAACGACTGGTCCGCCCGCGACCTCCAGTCCCGCGAGATGCAGGTCAGCCTCGGCCCCTGCAAGGGCAAGGACACCGCCACCACACTCGGCCCCTACCTCGTCACCGCGGATGAGCTGGAGCCCTACCGCGACAGCGACGGATTCCTGCGCCTGGCGCTGACCGCCGAGATCAACGGCGAGGTCGTCGGCAAGGACCTGCTGTCCAACATGAGCTGGACCTTCGAGGAGATGACCGCCTACGCCTCCCGCGGCACCTGGGTCCGCCCCGGCGACGTACTCGGCTCCGGCACCTGCGGCAATGGCGGCTGCCTCGCCGAACTCTGGGGGGTACGCGGCCGCCAGGACCCGCCGCCGCTCAAGCCCGGCGACACCGTCACCCTCACCGTCGAGGGCATCGGCACCGTCTCCAACACCGTGGTACCCGGCGCCGAACCGGTGACCGTCCCTCGCGCCCGTACGCGCCCGCGAACGCGCCCGTGAACCGCGCGGCGAAGAGCAGGCCGTCCGACAGGGTCGTCGTCACCGGGACCGCGCGCGGCCGGGCACGGTCAAGGCGCCGCCACATCCCGTTCCGCCGGGCCGGCCTCCCTGACGGGGTGCTCGACGCCGTCGTCCTCGTCACCTCCGGCGAGGCCTCGTACATCACCGGCGGCGGTCTCGTCGCCGTCGGCGACAGGTCGACGGTACTGCCCGGCTCCTCCCTTTGACCCCCGGCCGACCTCTGACTGAAAGGCCCCGCACGTGAACAAGGTCAGCGCGAGCGCCGCCGAGGCGGTCGCCGACATCTCCGACGGGGCCTCACTCGCCGTTGGTGGCTTCGGTCTGTCCGGCATACCCTCCGCCCTCATCGACGCCCTGCACGCCCAGGGCACCACCGGTCTGAAGGTCGTCTCCAACAACTGCGGCGTGGACGGCCAAGGACTCGGCCTACTGCTCGCCGACGGCCGCATCAGCCGCGTGACGGGCAGTTACGTAGGCGAGAACAAGGAGTTCGCCCGCCAGTACCTCAGTGGCGAGCTGGAGGTAGAACTCGTACCGCAGGGCACCCTGGCCGAGCGGCTACGGGCCGGCGGGGCCGGCATCCCGGCCTTCTACACGCCGGCAGGCGTGGGCACACAGGTAGCAGACGGCGGCCTGCCCTGGCGTTACGCGGCGGACGGCAGCATCGCCCTCGCTTCCCCCGCAAAGGAGAAGCGCTCCTTCGGGGGTCGCGCGCATGTCCTCGAACACGGCATCACCACCGACTACGCGCTCGTTCGCGCCTGGCGCGGCGACAGTCACGGCAACCTGGTCTTCAACAAGGCCGCCGCCAACTTCAACCCATTGGCCGCCATGGCCGGCCGCATCACGATCGCCGAGGTCGAGGAACTCGTGGAGCCGGGCGAGCTGCCCCCTGACGCGATCCATCTGCCCGGCGTCTTCGTCCAGCGGGTCCTCGCCCTCACGCCCGCGCAAGCCGCCGAAAAACCGATCGAACGGCGTACGATTTCCGCGCTCCAGGCACGAGAGACGGTGCACAGCTGATGCCCTGGACCCGCGACCAGATGGCCGCCCGTGCCGCCGCCGAACTCACCGACGGCTCCTACGTCAACCTCGGCATCGGCCTGCCCACCCTCGTCCCGGGACACCTCCCGCCCGGAGTCCACGTCGTCCTCCACTCCGAGAACGGCATCCTCGGCACCGGGCCCTACCCCAGTGAACGCGACGTCGACCCCGACCTCATCAACGCCGGCAAGGAAACCGTCACCGTGCTCCCGGGAGCAGCCTTCTTCGACTCCGCCCTGTCCTTCGGAATGATCCGCGGCGGCCACATCGACACCGCCGTGCTCGGGGCCATGCAGGTGTCCGCGACCGGCGACCTCGCCAACTGGATGATCCCCGGAAAGATGATCAAGGGCATGGGCGGTGCCATGGACCTCGTCCACGGCGCTCGCCGCGTCATCGTCCTCATGGATCACACCGCCAAGGACGGCAGCCCCAAGATCCTCGACGAGTGCACCCTGCCCCTCACGGGACGGGCCTGCGTCCACCGCGTCATCACCGACCTGGGCGTCATCGACGTCACCGACAACGGCCTGGTCCTTGTCGAAATCGCCCCCGGCGTCACCCACCACGACATCACCGCCGCCACCGCCGCGAAACTCCACACCGTCGCTTGAGGCAGGTCAACGACGACCAAGGCTGAGGAAACCCACCATGAAGAAACCTCCCGCCAAGCGCGGCCGCGTCGCCGTCATCGGTGCCGGACCCGGTGGCATGGCCGCCGCGCTCTCCGTCCATCAGGCCGGCCACGACGTCGTGCTGTTCGAGCGCTACCCGCACGCCAGACCCGCCGGCAACATCCTCAACCTGTGGCCGCCCCCCATCAAGGCACTCGGGCTGCTAGGGGTGAACACCGAGGACCTGGGTGCGCCCTGTACGTCCGAGTTCCGCAACGCCCGCGGTCGCCGCCGGGTCCGAGCGGCCCTTCCGGAGCAGGTTGTCCGCGACTACGGCGGCGGGTTCATCGGCCTGCTGCGCCCCGAGCTGTACGAGCGGCTGCTTGATGCGCTGCCAAGGGGCGTCCTGCAGGTCAACCACACGGTGGAGCGCGTCGAGCAGGACGAGAGCGGTGTTCGACTGCACCTCGCGGACGGACGAGTCCACGAGACGGACCTCGTGATCGGCGCGGACGGCATCGATTCCCTGGTCCGCCGCACTCTGTGGGGCGACAGCCCCAAGCGCGAGCACAACCTGCACATCTTCGGCGGCTACACCTTCGACGAGAGCGTCGAGACCGAGCCCGGGATGTGCGTCCTCTCCCACACCCGCACTGTGCAGGGGAGCTGGACCGCCATCCGTAACAAGGGACGTGGCGGCCACCAGTGGTGGGTGCTCGAAGCGTTCGACGCAAGCCGGGAGTTCTCGGGCGACCTGCACTCGACCGCGACCAGCCTCGGTCAGGCCTTCGCCCGTCCGCTCCCCCAGCTGATCGCCGCGACCGACCCCGCGCACGTTCAGCGCTGGGTGATCCGCGACCGCAAGCCGCTGAAGCAGTGGTCCAAGGGCCGCGCCACTCTCGTCGGCGACGCCGCTCACCCCACGTCCCCGTACGCCGGGTACGGCGCCGGTATGGCCACTGAGGACGGTTATTTCATCGGCCGCCGCCTGGCAGGTGTGGACCTGAGCGACTACGCCGCTGTCCGCCAGGCACTCGACGCCTTCGAGGCCCCCCGCAAGCCGCACACCGCCCGGCAGTCCCAGCACGCCTACGCCCTCGGGCAGGTCTTCCATCACGCGCCGCGCGCTCTGCAGCCGATCCGGGACGCGATCCTGGACCGCACCCCGCTGATGCAGAAGGTGGTGGGTGACTCCACCCCCGGTTCGATCCTCACTCAGCTCGGGGAGATCGACCGGGCCGAAGCCCGCTTCACCGCGCTCCTCGGCCTCGGCGAGACAGACGACACCGCTTCCTGAAGCACGTGGCTGGGGCAGCGCCCGCGCCCGGCACGACCGCGCCGTCCCGGACAACCGACGCTCACCGCGTGATCGCCCGCACGGTCATCGAGGGGGTGTGCTTGCCCGCAGAACGACGTTCGTGTCGACCGGTACGATCCGCGGGGCGTCATCGTCGGAGAGCGCGAGCTCCATCGCACGGAGTCCGACCTGCTGCAGAGGCACGTTCACGGACGTCAGCTCCGGGACGACGTCCACCGCCGGGCCGATGTCGTCGAAGCCGGCGACGGCGACGTCCCGGCCAGGGACGAGCCCGGCGTCGCGGAATGCGGTCATCACACCGATCGCCATGACGTCGCTGACCGCGAAGACGAGTTCCGTTCCGTCCAGTCCACGCCGGACGAGCTCCCGGGCCGCCGCACACCCCCCTCGGCGACTGAACTCGGCTTCGACCACCAGCCGTTCGTCGACGTCGATGCCGAACTCGCGCAGACCCTCCACGAACCCGCTGCACCGGTCACGGGACGTCCTGAGGCCGGTCCCCGCCCGGACCACCGCGAACCGCCGGTAGCCGAGCCCTACCAGCGCGCGGGCAAGCTGCCGCGCTCCCCCGTAGTTGTCGATGCTGACGGTGTGGAACGGCAGGTCGTGCTGGCTGATCAGGACTACGCTGCCGCCCGCTTCCCGGTAGGCGTGGAGCTCCTCGACGAGTGCGTCGCGGGCATCGGCGCCGTCGACGCGGCTGCCGGTCATGATGATCACGCGGGGGCGCATGCCGCGCAGCGTCCCGACGATCTGGAGTTCCCGCTCCGGGGAGCGGTCCGCGACCGCCATGGTCACGATGAGTCCGGCGGCCTCGGCTGCCTGCGTCACACCTGCCGCGATGGAGGAGAAGTACGGGTCGTCGACACCGCTGACGACCAGCGCGGCGATGTTCGTCGAACCCCGCGCGATCGCCTGGGCGGACAGGTGCGGTGCGTAGTCCAGTTCCGCGGCCGCGGTGAGCACGCGGTCGATGTTCTCCTGCCGGACGTTGCGGACACTGCCGTTGAGCACCCGCGACGCCGTCGCCTGTGAGACGCCCGCTGTCCGCGCCACATCATGCAGGGTCACCTGGCGCCCCTCGGATACGGCCTCCCCACGACGCCGTACAGGCGCTGCCGCTCCATCTTCCATGCCGCACATTGTGCCCGAGCCGCCCAACGCCTGGAAGTCGCGGAATCACTACCGAGGGTCACTCCGCAGGCCGGAGCGCTCACCGCTTTCGCACATGCCATGCGGAATCCGACCGAGCCGACGCGACCTCCGACCAGCCGGGCTACCG
Source organism: Streptomyces doebereineriae (assembly GCF_031845645.1). Classification (NCBI taxonomy): domain Bacteria; kingdom Bacillati; phylum Actinomycetota; class Actinomycetes; order Kitasatosporales; family Streptomycetaceae; genus Streptomyces; species Streptomyces doebereineriae. Next base: position 20,876 of record NZ_JAVREZ010000037.1, on the reverse strand, counting down.
TATCCCGAGTCAGTCACCGGCAGTATCGTCCGCACCTCTGCGGCCTGGCCGGGGATATCCTCGGGTAGCGTCGGCGGCGGCTCGTTTTCGAGGAGCGGGAGGGACGGCGCGATGCCCCATTCAGCCAGGCCGACCGTCACCCTGCGTGACGTGGCGGCGGCCGCCGGTGTGTCGGTTTCGACCGCCTCGCGAGTGCTGGGCGGCAGTTCCCGCACGGTCGCGGAGGAATACAGGCAGCGGGTCGTCTCCGCCGCCGCAGCGTTGCGCTACACCGCGGACGCCGCGGCCCGGGCGATGCGGCGCGCGAACGACTCGATCGCGGTCGTCGGCGACGATCTCACGACCCCGTCGATGGGAATGGTCGCCGCGGCGATGGAACGGCGGGCGCGTGACGCCGGGGCGTTCGTGACCGTCTCGTCGACCCACGGCACCGCCGAGCGGCAGCTCGAAACCGTCCGCCTGCAGCGTGCTCTGCGGCCGCGTGCGCTCATTCTGACGTCAAGCCGCCTGGACACGAACGCCCTCGGCGGGCGCCTGCTCGACGAGTTGCTCGGCTACGAACGCGAGGGCGGCCGGGTGGTGATCGTCGGTGACACCGACATGCCGTTCGACTCCATCAGCTTCGACAATCACGGCCCTGCGAGGGAATTGGCCAGCTACGTCGCCGCGGCGGGGCACCGGCACGTGACGATCCTCGCCGGCGTACGCGGCAAGGGGAACGTCTCGGCCCGTACCGCGGGCTTCATAGCCGGTCTCCGCGACGGCGGCGTCGAGGAGCGGCACATCCGGATCTCGCACTGCCCGGTGAGCCGCCAAGGAGGGTTCGACGCGGCGCGGCGGCTGGTCGCCGAGGGGCTGGAGCCGCCCCACGCGGTCCTCGCCGCCAACGACACCATCGCCATCGGCGCGATGTCCGCCTTCCGTACTGCCGGGGTGGCGGTGCCAGACGAGGTCTCGGTGACCGGTTTCGACGACATCGAGCTCGCGATCGACGTGACACCGCGGCTGACGACCGTGTCGTTGCCGCTGGCGCAGGCAGGTGCCGAGGCCGTCCGCCTCGCGCTCGCGGACCGTACGGAAGCAGAGCATCTGATGATGCGCGGGCAGGTCGTGGTGCGCGACAGCACGGCGATCCGCGTCGTCTGAACCGACCCTCACAGCCGATCACTCCCGCTGGCATGCACAGCGCCTGCGGACCACCAGAACTGCCGCATCAAAGCCGCATTTTTTACCCGCTGACCGATGCTTGACGCCTTCGATCACGGACGGGCACACTGCGCGGAATACGATTTCCCACTGCGGAAAGACTCCTCCCCCGGGCGGACCCCGCCTCTGCGGTCAACGCGACGGAGTCTCAGTGCAAGCCACACCCACACCCGCACTCCCTCCCAGGAGGATCTCCCGTGCACGACGTCATAGGCCTGCCTGATAGGCACATCAGACGGTTGGCGGCCCTGGCCGCCCTGCTCATGGGACTGGCCCTGCTGGCCGGCCGAGCAGTGTCGCCCGCGTACGCCGCCACCGACACAGCCATCACCGTCGACGGCACCAGCGCAGGACGCACCTTCGACGGCATCGGCGCGATCAGCGGCGGCGGCGGCAACACCCGCCTCCTGGTCGACTACCCGTCCACCCAGCGCAACCAGATCCTGGACTACCTGTTCAAGCCCGGCTACGGCGCGTCCCTGCAGATCCTCAAGGTCGAGATCGGCGGCGACACCAACTCAACCGACGGCTCCGAGGCCAGCTTCGAGCACTCGAAGGGCGACATCGACTGCAACGCCGGCTACGAGTGGTGGGCGATGGAGCAGGCCAAGGCCCGTAACCCCGACATCAAGCTCTTCGCCCTGGCCTGGGGCGCCCCCGGCTGGATCGGGAACGGCAACTTCTACTCGACGGACGGGATCAACTACCTGATCGACTGGATGGGCTGCGCCAAGCAGCACGGCCTGAGCATCGACTACCTCGGCGGCCAGAACGAGAAGACGTACAGCGCCTCCTTCTACGAGAACCTGAAGTCGGCCCTGGCCGCGAACGGCTACACCTCGACCAAGCTGGTCGGAAGCGATGAGACCAACTGGAACATCGCCACCGCCATGAAGACCGACAGCGCCCTGAACAGCGCCGTGGACATCGTCGGCGCGCACTATCCCTGCACGTACGCGTCCGCGATGACCACCTGTTCCTCCTCCGCCGACGCCCAGTCGCTGGGCAAGCAGCTCTGGGCCAGCGAGAACGGCTCGGAGAACGCCGAGACGGGGGCGGCCCCGGTCGCCCGTGCCATCAACCGCGGCTACCTCGACGCCAAGATGAGCGCGTACATCAACTGGCCCATGCTGGCCGCCGACTACCAGAACCTCTACTTCCACGACCAGGGCCTGGTCACCGCGAACCAGCCGTGGTCCGGCGCCTACAGTGTCTCCCGCACCGCCTGGTCCATCGCCCAGACCACGCAGTTCACCTCACCCGGCTGGAAGTACCTCGACAGCGCCTCCGGCTACCTCGGCGGCGACCGCGCCAACGGCAGCTACGTCAGCTACACCGCGCCCGACAAGAGCGCCTGGAGCACCGTCTTCGAGACCATGGACGCCACCGCGTCCCAGACGGTCACCCTCGACATCGCCGGCGGCCTGCCGGGCGGGGCCCTGCACGTGTGGTCCACCGACCTGTCACAGCCCGGCGGCGCCACCCCGCGCATGGTGCAGAACAGTGACCTGACCGCCAGCAACGGCACGTACACCCTCACCCTGGACCCCGGTCACGTCTACACCGTGACCACCACCACCGGTCAGGGTGCCGGAACGGCCACCTCGCCCGCGCGCAACCGGCTCGTCATGCCCTACTCGGACTCCTTCGCCGGCTACAGCACCGGGCAGGAGGCGAAGTACTTCGCCTCCATGAACGGCGCGTTCCAGGCCGCCCCCTGCACCGGGGGCCGCACCGGCCAGTGCCTGCGCCAGACCGCACCCCAGAAGCCGATCGTCTGGTGGTACCCGGCCACGAACGCCCTCCAGCCCTACACCCTCGTGGGCGACGTCGGCTGGAGCAACTACACGGTCAGCTCCGACGTACTGCTGGAGCAGAGCGGCAGCTCCGCAGAGCTCCTCGGCCGTGTCGGCACCCAGACGAAGTTCAGCGCCGGGGGGATGAACGCCTACCACCTGCGCCTGTCCGACACCGGATCCTGGTCGCTGTTGAAGACCGACACCGCCGGCAGCAAAGCGTGGAACTGGACCACCCTTGCCAGCGGTACCGTCACCGCTCCCGGCACGGGCACCTGGCACAACCTGTCGCTGACCTTCCAGAACAGCACCATCATCGCCAAGATCGACGGAAACACCGTCGGCACGGTCACCGACACGAGCTACGGTGCGGGCCTGGCCGGCCTGGGCACCGCCGGCTACTACCCCGTCGAGTACTCCAACTTCTCCGTCACCCACGAGCCGGTCAGCGACCTGTCCGGCACCTACAAGATCATCAGCGCCGGCACCGGCAAGGTGCTCACCGCCTACAACGGTGGAACCAGCGACGGCACGCCCGTCGTTCAGAAGACCGACGCTAACAGCGGCAGCCAGCAGTGGAAACTGGCCTACACCAGCGGCGGCTACCTCACCGTCACGGGTGTCACCAGCGGCAAGTCCCTCGACATCAACGCGGCTTCCACCTGGCCCGGCACCCAGTTGCAGCTGAAGACCCCCAGCGGGAGCGTCAGCCAGCAGTGGCTGATCGCCCCGGGCGACAGCGGCGGCTACACCATCGAGTCCCGGTCGAACGGGTACAAGGTGGACGTGTACAAGGGTGGGACCACCGACAACACCCCCATCGACCAGTGGTACACCAACGGCGGCAGCAACCAGCGCTGGAAGCTGGTCAAGGTGGCATGACCGACTGAGCAACCGAGCCCTTGGGTGGGGCAGGCCCGACCCCCGGCCTGCCCCGCCCGTGCGCCGGGGGCCATGAGATGCGCCTGCGCTGCTGGGCCCCGCCGGGCGACGGGTTGAGCAGCCAGTGACGAGCGCCTTACGAAGCAGCCGGGCTGCCGCACGGCTCGCTGTCGCATGGCGCCGTCGGCTTTCCGGCAGGGGCCTCCGCAACGCTGACGTTCATCTGCTCGAAACCTTGACGCACTCGATCACCGCTGGGCACACTGCGCGGAATACGTTTTCCCGACGCGGCCCCGAGGGGCAGGCATGACGTTCTCGAAGGCCCGCTGCACATCCGGGAGGGCACTGTGACACCGGAAGCACGACTCTTGGAATCGCCACCGAGCTCAACCCCCGATGGGGCGTGTCCGGCCGGACCAGTGCCCATGTCGTCGCGCACCCGTTGGTGCGTCCACCGTCCGGTCCCGAGCCGCCGGCGCCCCGAGTCGTTACGCGACGTCTCGGCTGGAGGCGTCACGACAGGAGCCGGTACCTCACCACCACGGACGACAAGAAGAGGACAATGACCGTAAACCGAAGACTTGTGTCACGAGCGACAGCCGCCGCACTGTGCGCGCTGGCCGTCGTGCTCGCGTCGATCGTGCTCATCCCCGCGCAGCGGGCCTTCGCCGCGGGCACCACGTACTTCGTGAGCACAAGCGGCAGCGACAGCAACGCCGGAACCAGCAGCAGCGCGCCCTGGCGCTCGCTGAGCAAGGTGAACGCAACGACGTTCCAGCCCGGCGACACCATCCGCTTCGAGGCCGGTGACAGCTGGACCGGGCAGCTCTGGCCGAAGGGGTCCGGCGCCGACGGCGCCCCGATCGCCATCGACAGCTACGGAACGGGCGCCAAGCCGAAGATCGCCGGCCAGGGCGCAGTCGGCGACGCGGTGCGGCTGAACAACCAGCAGTACTGGGAGATCCGCAACCTCGACGTGTCGAACGCGGTACCCACGGGGACGACCGACGGTTCGAAACTCGGCGACTTCCGCGGCATCGGCGTGCACGGTGACAACGGCCAGACCCTGCACCACTTCGTGATCGACTCGGTGGACGTGCACGACGTCACCGGCGAGGTCAAGTGGGTCGGCGGCAGCACCGCCGACAACAAGCCGGGCATCACCTTCCAGCAGGGCTGGGACCGCTCGAAGGACACCGGCGGCATCGCCTTCCTCACCGGCGTCCAGGACATCACCGCGCCCGGTGCCCCCACGGTCCTCGACGGCATCACGGTGGAGAACTCCACCATCAAGAACACCTCGTTCAGCGGGATCGTCACGAAGCAGTACGCCGGTGACGCGCCCGGTGCCGTCTTCACCGGCTGGGGCAAGCGAGCCACTGCCACCGACTCGAGGTACACCCCGTACACCAACGTCACGTTCCGCGGGAACTACATCACACAGGCGAACACCCCCTACGGCTGCAACGGCATCTACCTCACCGGCACCCGGGGCGGACTCGTCGAAGGCAACGTGATCGACCAGGTCGGCGTCTCCGGCGTCGAGACCAACATGGCCGACAGCATCACCGTCCAGCACAACGAGATCATGGGCACCCACCTCTCGTCGGGCGGCGCCGACCAGAATGCCCTGGATCCCGACATCGGCACCACCAACCAGCTGTTCCAGTACAACTACCTCCACGACAACGGCGACGGCATCCTGCTCTGCGCGTGCAACTCCAGCGTCCAGTTCGGCAGCGTGGTGCTCCGCTACAACGTCATCACCGGCAGCACGCGGTGGAACCTCCACTTGTCGCAGACGGGCGGCACGGTGGCGAACATCTACAACAACACCTTCGCCAACACCAGTTCGACGAACATGGTGACCGGCGGCGTCTCCGGCAAGGCGACGCTGACCAACAACCTGTTCGTCTCCGGGCAGTCCGCGCCCACGTTCGTGCAAAAGTCGACCATCATCTACAACAACAACGGCTACTCGGACAACCTGACGACCGTGCCCACGTCCGACGCGCACGCCGTGGTCGGCGCTCCGCAGTTCGTGAATGCCTCCGTCACGGGACCCTACGGCGACGAGAACGGCCCGAGGCTCGGCACGGCGACGAACTTCGCGCTCCAGTCGGGATCGGTGTTCATCGACGCCGGAGCCACGGTCACCAGCAACGGAGGCCTCGACAACGCCGGGTCTCCTGTGCCGATCGGGAACGGTCCGGAGATCGGTGCCCTCGAACGCGGCGCGCCCAACATCGCGTTCACGGACACCTTCGACGGTCGGGCGACCGGAACGCTCGCGGACGGGACCAACGGATGGCGAGTCATCTCGACCAACAACGACGTCTCCGTGGTGGAGACGCCGTCCGCCACCGACAAGAGCGTCCGACTGACCCGCACCATCGAAGGCGGCGGCACCGACGGGACCAACCTCGCCCGGCTCTTCAGCACCCCGCTGCAGGGCATGGTGACCATCGACACGCAGGTGATGCGCAACGACACGCAGGCCGGCTGGTTCGGGCTGCCCTACGTGTACAACGCCAGCGGCGTCCAAGCCGTAAGCGTCGCGTTCGCCCGCGGCGAGATCCACGCGTATCAGGGAACCACGGACTCCGTGATCGGTACGTACACCAATGGCAAGTGGTACCGGGTCACGCTCACCGTGGACACCGTGAACCAGCGCTTCGACCTGGACATCGACGGCCATCGCGTGCTGAACGACGCGGCGTTCCGCACCTCGATGCCGGGGATCGCGAAGGTCGCGTGGTACTCGAACGGGGGTGAGCGCGGGGCAGTCCACGTGGACGACGTCCGGATCTCGCGCGGTACCGGGTTCGGCCAGTGACAGCCAGGACAGCTGGTGGCGTGAGTATTTCGGTAAGGGCACCGATTCAGTAAGCGCTTCCTCGTCCACCCACGATGTTCGGCTCAGGCTGACGTCATGAAAATGAGGAATCTGATCTGCCTGGTCGATATCGGCCAGGCAGATCCGATTGCCAACTGGTCAATGTGAAATATGCTGCAGCGTGGAGCTCACCACCGGCACGTAGAACGTGGCGATACCCGCCTCATTGGGATGTGTCCCCGATCCCTCTGTGCCAGGGAAACCGTTGACCAGATCGTCGAATGTGTACTTCGCACGCTGGGTGTCATCGCGCGTGTCGAACGCGGTCTCTCCGAAGACGTCGGCAACGGCGATGTCCCACGTGCGGCAGGCTCCCAAGGTCACCTCGCGCAGCGCCACCTGAGTGTCCCAGTCCCGCGAACCGAGCTTGTGGGCGGCGACGTACACGATGCGGGCGGTGGGCCACTTCCGCCCCATGACGTGCAGCGTCTTCTCCAACTCTTCCACGTAGGTGCTGAGCGTGTACGCGCGGTCCCGGAAAATGGACTGCGCGTCATTGGTGCCTCCGTCGAAGATGACGAAGTCCGGCGCGATGTCGGTCGCTTGCTCGACCTGCGTGAGTATCTGCCCTCCGGAAGCATGCGCGTCGGCGCCTATGGTCGCGCCGTTCCGGGCGAACTTGGTGAGGGACATTCCCTCGCGCTCTGCAACTACGTCCACGAAACTGTGGGGATACACATGTCCGTACACAATACTGTCGCCGAAGGCGTAGACGCTCTTGCCTACCAACCCATTGTTCACATCGTCCTCCTTGCGGCTTCGCTATTCGGGTCTGATTTTAAACGGAACATTGACGGGTTGGGCGGCCGGGACGTAAATTAAGAGAGATAGAAAGCGCTTACTGTAGTGAACTGGAGTGTTGACACACACATGAACGCAACCAACACCGGACTACCCGGGGGCGTCGCCATCTCGCATCTGTCGGTGTACGACTGGCCTGCTGCCGACGGAGTGTGCGGCGGTACCCCTCATATGCACCTGGCGTGTTCAGAGGCTTACGTCGTCACCGGCGGTCGCGGGGCCGTGCAGACGCTGACCGCTTCCGGGTACGAGGTCACTCCGCTCCAGGCCGGCACGGTCGCCTGGTTCACGCCGGGCACCATCCACCGGCTGGTCAACGAGGGTGATCTGCGGATCACCGTTCTGATGCAGAACAGCGGGCTGCCGGAGGCGGGGGATGCGGTCCTCACTCTGCCCCCGGAGTACTTGACCGATCCGGAGACGTACGCCCGTGTCACCGCAATTCCGGTCGACGCGCCCGAGGAGGAGCAGGAGCGCGTCGCCCGGGCCCGGCGGGACCTCGCTCTGGAGGGCTACCGGGCACTCCGGGAGGCCAAGGGGCCGCAGGCCCTGGCCGCGTTCCACCGTGTGGCCGCCGCGCTCGTACGGCCCCGCATCGCCGAGTGGCGCGAGCGGTGGCGACAAGGTGCCGAGGCCTCCGCCGCGGCCACCGGGGCGCAGCTCGACTGGCTGGAGCGAGGAGAGTCCCCCCACCTCGCAGATGCCGCTGTGAGGTCTGAACAGCCCGCTGCCCGGGGGAAGTTCGGGATGTGCGGCCGGCTTGACGTCTACGCGAACTGAGGACGATGCGCACCTGAGAACGTGCGGCGTGCGCGGCCAGTTCGGCCCGCCCCCAAGGCCGGGCCGGATGGGCGGTGCAGGCGCAGGGGACGGACACGGTCCGCCTGCTCCGCGCCCACCCGGCCGTGGCGCTGGTCACCGCCTGCGGCTGAGACGCCCTGCCGCGGGCGGCTCGGCCGTCGACTCCCGCCAGATGATGCGGAACAGGGAGCCCTCAGCCGTCTCGGGCGCGCTGTCCCTCAGACCCGCGATCAGCTTGGCCATGGCCGTACTGCCCAGTTGTTCGAGCTCCACGTCGACGGTGGTCAGTGACGGGGTCATGAACTGTCCGACCCCGGCGTTGTCCCAACCGGTCACGCTGAGGTCGCCGGGCACGTCCCAGCCGCGCTCCCGGGCGCCCCGGACGACGCCGGCGGCGACGAGGTCGTTGGCCGCGATCACGGCGGTCGGCCGCGCATGGCTCGGGAGCGACCGTATCGCCTCGATGCCGGACTCTCCCGACCAGTCTCCGTCGAAGACCCCGACGGACTCGACCCCGAGGCGTTCGACAGTCTCCAGATAGCTCTGCTTGCGCGCCCTCGCGGAGGCGAACTGCGCGTCGCCCGCCACATGGAGGAACCGGGAGTGACCGAGCGCCGCCAAGTGCTCGATCATCCGCACCAGGGGCGTGGCGTCGGCCAGTTGCCCGATGCCGCGCATCTCGTCGTCGAAGTCGGCCGAGATCACCACGGCCGTCCTCTGGTGCAGTTTGCTCTCCACGGCGGGAAGCACGGGGGCGAGGGAGAGGATGCCCTCGTACTGTCCCGAATCGGCGAGCTCCAGCAGGCGGTCGCTCCTCGCGCGTACGCCGCCCCCGGCACTCACGACATCCACGAAGAACCCTGCGTCCTGCGCCGTCGCGCCGGCACCCGCCAGCATGCGCGAGGGGTTGAAGGCCATGGCGGGCATGAGGATCGCCAGTCGGCCGGTCTTCCGCGTACGCATCGACCGCGCCACCAGGTTGGGACGGTAGTCCAGTTCCCGTATGGCCTTCTCCACGCGTTCCAGGGTCGCCGGCTTCAGCCCGCCGTTGTACCGCAGATACCGCGACACCGTCTGGGGTGACACATCGGCGAGCCGCGCCACGTCGGTGATCGTAGGCCGTCGTCGCGCCGTGTCAGCGCCATCCATCCGCTTCCCCCACCCTTCCGCCAACGTTCGGTGAAGTCAGAGACTACACACTCTTGACGCAAAAAGTGATCGTTCACTATGGTCCTCGCAACCCACAAAGTGAACGATCACTTTTCGGTTGACGCGTGGCCCGGGACGGGCCCGCACCACTGTGTGCCGATGCCGCCGCTCAAGGGAGCAGTGCCGTGAGCTCCATCAACGAACTACGCCGGCTGCGCGGGTCCCAACGGGGCGCGCGACAGCAGAACAAGGCGGCGTTCTTCTTCCTACTGCCCTGGTTCGTCGGGCTCTTCGGGATCACTCTCGGCCCGATGCTGGCCTCGCTCTACCTCAGCTTCACCAAGTACAACCTGTTGCAGCCGCCGCAGTTCAACGGAGTCGAGAACTGGACGCGCATGCTCGACGACGAGCGTCTGCACAAGTCGCTCGAGGTGACGTTCAGCTACGTCCTCGTCTCCGTCCCCTTGCAGCTGGCAATGGCCCTCGGGCTCGCCCTGGTGCTGGACAAGGGAGTACGGGGCCTCGCCTTCTACCGCTCCGTCTTCTACCTGCCGTCACTGATCGGCGGCAGCGTGGCGATCGCAGTGCTGTGGCGTGCGATGTTCGGGACCAACGGCCTTGTCAACGAGGCCCTGTCCCTCGTCGGTGTCCAGGGGCAGGGCTGGATCTCGGAGCCGGGAACCGCGCTGTCGACCCTCGTCGTCCTGAACGTCTGGACCTTCGGCTCACCCATGGTGATCTTCCTCGCCGGGCTGCGGCAGATTCCGACCTCCCTCTACGAAGCGGCCTCCGTCGACGGCGCGAAGCGCTGGCGCCAGTTCCGCAGCATCACCATCCCGCTGCTGACACCCATCATCTTCTTCAACCTGGTGCTGCAGATCATCCACGCCTTCCAGACCTTCACCCAGGCCTTCGTGGTCTCCGGCGGAACCGGAGGGCCCGCCGACTCCACCCTCTTCTTCTCGCTGTACCTGTACCAGCGCGGCTTCGGCCACTTCGACATGGGATACGCGTCCGCGCTCGCGTGGGTCCTGCTCCTCATCGTCGCGGCCTTCACCGCCGTCAACTTCTGGGCCTCAAAGTACTGGGTGTTCTACGATGACTGACCGCACCGCAGCCGTACCCCCCTCGCTGCCCGCCCCCCGCCCGCACGCGATACGCCGGCTCAGGCGCGCCGTGCGCGCCCCTCTCAAGCACTGCCTGTTGGCCCTCTGCGCCCTCACGATGCTGTACCCCGTCCTGTGGATGGTGGTCAGCTCGCTGCGTCCCAACAGCCAGATCTTCCGCAGCGCGGGACTCGCCATAACGCACCCGCGCTTCGAGAACTACAGCAACGGCTGGAACGCCTTCTCCCAACCGTTCAGCCACTACATGATCAACTCGGCGATCGTCGTCACCGGCGCGATCCTCGGGAACCTCCTCGCCTGCTCCCTGGCGGCCTACGCGTTCGCCCGACTCGAGTTCAAGGCGAAGCGCGTGTGGTTCGCCATCATGCTCGTCACGATCATGCTGCCGGTCCACGTGATCATCGTGCCCCAGTACGTCCTCTACTCGGAACTCGGCTGGGTCAACACCTTCCTGCCCCTGATTGTGCCGAAGTTCCTGGCGACCGACGCCTTCTTCATCTTCCTCATGGTGCAGTTCATCCGTGGCATCCCGCGCGAGATCGACGAGGCGGCGCGGATCGACGGCGCCGGGCACGCGCGGATCTTCTTCCACGTCATCCTGCCGCTGATGGTCCCGGCCCTGGCGACCACCGCGATCTTCACCTTCATCTGGACCTGGAACGACTTCTACACCCAGCTCATTTACCTGACCGACCCGGACATGTACACCACACCTCTCGCGCTGCGCACCTTCGTCGACCAGCAGAGCGCGACGGACTGGGGCTCGGTGTTCGCCATGAGCGTCGTGTCGCTCGTTCCCGTCTTCCTCGTCTTCCTCGCAGGGCAGCGCTTCCTGCTGCGAGGCATCGCGACCACCGGCGGCAAGTAACCGCGGGGGCTACTGCCGGACACGCGGAGGCGACCGAGTCATGGCCGTTCGGGAGCACCGCAGCCATCAACCCGACCCACTCTTCAGGAACAGGACAAGCACATGAACCCCAGCCCCTTCAGACGCGTCGCGATCGGAGCGGTGGTCTCACTCTCGCTCGCACTGACCGCCTGCTCCGGCAGTAGCACCGGGTCCGCTCCCAAGCTCGGCGACAAGCCGGTCACCATCCGCGCCACCTGGTGGGGTGCGGACGCCCGCGCCCAGCTCACCGACGAGGTCATCAAGGCGTTCGAGAAGAAGTACCCCAACATCACGGTCAAGGGCCAGTACAAGGACTGGAACGGCTACTGGGACGCGCTCGCCACGACGACCGCGGCCAAGGACTCCCCCGACGTCGTCCAGATGGACGAGCTGTACCTCGCCTCGTACGCCGACCGCGGAGCGCTGTACGACCTCGACAAGGCCAAGAAACTCCTCAGCACCTCGCAGTTCGACGACCAGGCCCTGGCCACCGGACAGATCGACGGAACGCAGTACGCGCTTCCCGTCGGCGTCGGCGTCATGTCCATCCTCGTGAACACCGACCTGTTCAAGAAGTACGGCGTGGAGGTTCCCGACGACAAAACGTGGACGTGGGACGACTACGCCAAGGTCGGGAAGGAGCTGACGGACAAGAGCGGCGGCAAGATCCACGGTGCGGCCGGCGCGCCCGGCTTCTCCGCCGGCGATGTCAAGTACTGGGCTCGTCAGCACGGTGAAAACCTGTTCGACAAGGACGGCAACGTCTCGCTGAAGCCCGACACGCTCGCCGCCATGTGGAAGTACGGTCTGGACCTGCTTTCCTCCGGGGCCAGCGTCAATACGTCGACGATGGTCGAGGACCTGACCGCGGGTGTCACCGCCGGCAGCTTCGCCACCGGCAAGGCGGCCATGATGGGGGCGTACAACACCCAGATCACCGCCATCCAGCAGGCCGCGGGCGCGCAGGTGCAGCTGCTGCAGATGCCTCGTGTCGGCGATACCAAGGCGAACTTCTTCAAGCCCTCCATGTACTGGGCGGTCTCGAGCCAGAGCGCGCACCCGGCCGAGGCGGCCGCGTTCATCAACTTCATGCTCAACGACCCCAAGGCCGTCGACATCCTCAAGACGGAGCGCGGCATCCCCGCCAACAAGGAGATGCTGAAGCACCTCCAGCCGACTCTGGCCGGGACCGACAAGGCGGCAGCCGACTACATGAACGCCGTGACCCCGGGTGAGTCGCCGGTCGTGACGCCCAACGGCGGAAGCGGCATCGAGCCGGAGCTGCAGCGCTACAGCCAGGAGGTCTACTTCAAGAAGACCTCGCCCGAAGCCGCCGCGAAGGCCTTCATCAAGGAGCTCCAGGGCGAGATCGACGCGGCCAAGTGACCTCCTTCCGGGGGCCGTCGCCGCTGCCCACGGCCCCCGGGAGCCCACGAGAAGTGGGTCAGGAACCAAGAGAGAGAAAACACCCATGCCCAGCCCCCGGCCGCCGTACCGCGTGGCCATCATCGGCACCGGCGGTATCGCCCACGCTCATGCCGAAGCCCTAGCCGAACTCTCCGAACGCGCCCGGCTGGTCGCCGTCGCCGACCTCGACCCCACCCGTGCCGCCGAGTTCGCCGACCGATTCTCCGTGCCGCACGTCTTCAACGACCCGCAGGCTCTGCTGGAGAGCGAAGACCTCGATCTCGTACACATCTGTACGCCCCCGCAGACCCATGTACCGCTGGCATCCATGGTGATGCGGGCCGGCGTCACCGCCTTGGTGGAGAAGCCGACGGCACTGAGCCTGCGCGAAATGGACCAACTGGCCACGGTGCAGGAGCAGACCGGCTCCAAGGTTCTGACCGTCTTCCAGCACCGCTACGGCGCGGCGGCGGTACGCCTGCGCCGGCTGGCCGGCTCCGGCGCACTGGGCCGGCCACTGGTCGCCACCTGCGAGACCCTCTGGTACCGGCCCGACGCGTACTTCGAGGTGCCGTGGCGGGGGCGCTGGGACGTCGAGGGCGGCGGCCCCACGATGGGACACGGCATCCACCAGTTCGACCTCTTGCTGTCGGTCCTCGGCCCCTGGTCCCAGATCGCTGCACTCGCCGAGCGCCAGGCCCGGCCCACGGACACCGAGGACGTCTCGATCGCCGCCGTCCGGTTCGACAACGGAGCCCTCGCCACGGTGGTCAACTCCCTGCTGTCCCCCCGGGAGACCTCGCGCCTGCGCTTCGACTTCGAATACGCCACGGTCGAACTCGAACACCTCTACGGCTACCGCGAGGAACACTGGCGGTTCACCCCGGCCCCCGGCCACGAGGGTCTCTCGGACCTCTGGATCGAGGGTGCCGAGCCGGACATCACGAGCGGCCACAGGCTCCAGATCGAGGCCGTGTTCAACGCCTGGGAGACCGGACAGGAACCCGGCGTATGTCTGCAAGACGCGCGCCGCACGCTGGAGTTCGCGGCGGCGACCTACGCCTCCGCCTTCCGCGGTGTCCGCGTCGCCGCGGGCGAACTGACCGACGACGACCCCTTCGCGCTCAGCATGGACGGCGGCGCCGTGCCGTGGGAACCGGTCAAGGAGGCCCTCGTATGAACGCCCTTGAGATCCGACACGACCTCGGTACCTCGGTCACGGTCCGCGACGGCGACACCGAGCTGTTCCGCTACGTGTACCAGCCGGACACCGTCCAACTGGAATCACCCAAGCCCTACATCCACCCCCTGCGCACCCGGGCCGGCAAGGTGGTCAGCCTGTTCCGTCCCCACGACCACGTGTGGCACAAGGGCATCGCGTGGTCTCTGCCCCACGTGGGCGAGGAGAACTTCTGGGGCGGTCCCACGTACCTCCACGGACGCTTCTACGTCCAGCTGCAGAACAACGGAACCCAGGCCCACCGCCGGGTCGTCGACCTGGACAGGACCGACGGGACGGCGACGTTCGCTCACGACCTGGACTGGACCACCCAGTCCGGCGCGCTGTTCTTCACCGAGCGCAGGACGCTGCGAGCGCGCCTGATCTCCCCGCAGGCCTGGGCATTGACGTTCGAGACGCAGATGACCAACGTCTCCGGAACGGACGTCGCCATGGGGTCCCCGACCACCAAGGGACGGGAGAACGCCGGCTACGGCGGCCTGTTCTGGCGGGGCCCTCGGTCGTTCACCGGCGGGCAGTTCGTGACCGAGGAAGGCCTGGGCGGTGACGAGGTCCGCGGGCGGCGCATGGAGTGGATGGGCTTCGCGGGCCGCCACGACGAGACGGACGCGCAGTCGCTCGTGCTCATGGTCGACGACGCGGCCAACCCGAGTCACCCGCCGCAGTGGTTCGCCCGGACCGAGGAGTTCGCCTGCCTCAACCCGGCACCGTTCTTCAGCGAGGAGCTGACCGTCGAGGACGGCGCGACCGTGCGGTTCCGCTACGGCGTCGGGATCGCCGATGCCGACGCGAACGCGGCTCCCGCACTCGCCGACGCGGTACGCCGGGTGCTCACACCGTCGGACACGCCGTCCGCGCGTGCCGCAGAATCCTCCTCAGGGCGCTTCGCAACGGAGTGATACGAGCCTGCTCGCTGTGCAATCCCCGGCGTGCACTCCCCGCTCACCGGGGAGTGCACGCCTTCCTCGCCACCCCGGCTGCTGCGATCGCCGTAGCCGCAAGTGCCTGCGAACATCAGCGAGGCAGTACCAGACACGTACGAGCACGATGGACCGGCCCTGATTGTCCGCTCGAACGCAGGCCCCCGCCTGTGTCGCCTTTCGCCCGTTGATGCCACAGGCCCCGGCTCGTCGAGGACTGCCGCCACGTGACCCGTCGGTGCGAGGCAGACTTGCTCGACTGGGGGCACGGGGTAGTGCGGGTTCACACCCGGCCGATGGCGGCGCACTACGCTCAGCCCGGGAGCGCGGGAAGCCCGTCCCGATCGATGCCGAGGCGGTGGCCCGGCTCGCTCCGCGCGAGCCCGACCTGCCCAAGGCATGCCTGGACGGCCGAGTCGGGATATCGAGCTGTTGGTCGACCAACGGCGCCCGGTGGCCCGGCGCACCGCAATCGGCAACAAGCCGCGCTGGTTCCTGCACGAACTCGACCCGAAGCTGGCCGTCGCCTCTCGCGGCCTGCGCCGCCTGTACATCCTGGCCCAAGCCTTGATCCAGCATCACAGGACGCTCGCGGCCATCGCTGCCGAATTGGTCGCGGACTGCCGCCGACTCTCACCTTTGGATGCTGCAGCCGTCGTGGAGTGCATCCACGTGTACGCGCGTGACCCCAAGTAGTTCCAGAACCTCGGTGGCGTTGCACCGGGTCGATTCTGTCCAGGCCGCCTCCCATTCGTCGTAGTGACGAGTCGTCACGAACCGCAACGGTCAGCGCCTCGTTCTTGCGCGACCCGGCAGCACCTCGACGACCACCACATTGACGATGACGAACGCCCACATCGCCCAACGCGCCGTCCCCCGCAAGTAGGGAGCCAAGGACGACTGTTCGCTGCCGCCGCCCTCCAAGTGCACCGGTGTTACACACCTGGGCGCTGCCGTCGCGCCTTCGGCTGCGCGCGGAGATCACGCCTCGTGGAGCAATCGCGGCGGAGCTGCACCCGGCGATCCCACAACCGTTACAGTGATGCCGACCCTGTCCACCGCGCCGGAGCCGACCTTGCCGAACCTGTCCCACCTCGAGGAGATCTTCTCCCACGAGGGTGACGGCGCCGCCGGCCCCGTGCAGTCGCCCGGCTGGCAAAGCGACGTATCGCCGCAGGGGCTCACGGTGACATTGATCGCCGACTACACGTTCCCCGTCCGGGCGTGGTTGCCGTCGGCGGCGATCGTGGCACTGCTCGGCGAGTTCCAGGTGACCGCGGGCGCCGCCCGTACGACGATCAGCAGGCTGATGCGCCGTGGGGTGCTGGAAAGCAGCAGGCAAGGACGGTACAGCTCCTACCGGCTCACCTCGCAGGCCGCCGTCGATCTGTGGAGCGGCGCCAGTTCGATCGCCACCTTCACCACCCAACCCGACTCATGGGACGGTCGGTGGACACTGATCGCCTTCTCCGTCCCGGAACAGGAGAGCACGCGGCGGCGCGCACTGCGCACCGCGCTGCGGTGGCGCGGATTCGCGCCGCTGTACGACGCGCTCTGGGTGTCACCGCACCCTCTAACCCCCAAGGGGCGGATCGAGGTGGCCGATCTGGCGCGGGGAGCGGTGACCGTGTTCCGCGCGCGGCAGGAGGAACTGCATACGGAGGCCGACCGCAACCCGGTCGAGGCGTGGGACCTGCCCGGCATCGCCGAGCACTACCGGGCTTTCATCGACCGTTGGAGCGGCCTGCTTCCGCACATCAGCACCGACCGTGTCACCGGTGCCGACGCGGTGCGCGCACGGACCGAGGTCATGCACGCCTACCGGCACTTCCCCATTCTGGACCCGCTGCTCCCCATCGGTCTGCTGCCGCCCGACTGGCCCCGGTCGCGAGCGCGGGAAGTCTGCGTCGCGGTGTACGACGGACTGCTCCAGCCGGCCCAGGACCATGTCCGCTCCGTAGTGACCCGATTCGCGCAGCGGCCGCACCCCGACATCAGGGCCCATACGATCGCCGGCATGAGTGCGGGCGTCGGCCACAGCTGACAACAGGCCGCCGCGAGTGTGATCGGGCGGGCTTCGAAGACGTCACACGGTGCCTCCAGCGCCTGCGATCTGTCGAATCCGCGTCGAAGACAACAGAGTTGGGCGCCAATGATTGACAGATCGGCGCCCGATCGGGAATGTACCTGTTGCAGGACAGGTGGGAACGCTCCCAGTGGTGCGGCACACGACGAGTGGAAGGAGAGGCACCCCTGCGCCGCTTCCGCAGAATCAACACCTCCCCATCAGACAGGCGGGCAGGTGTGCGCGGAGGGCCGATCCCACGATGAGTCACGGTTCGGCCGGTGTTCAGCGGCTCGCCGCGTCTCTGCCGGCAAGGCCACACCACGCCGATGACCACCACGGGCAGGACCGGAACGTCCTCCACCGTGCGCGATTCGCCGACTTGACCACCCCCACGACCACTCCCCCCACCACCTGGGTCAGCCCCACCGCCGCGGCATCACCGACGTCTCTTCCCGGCGCCTGACCGAGTAGCGCTCCGCACACCCCCCACACCAGGAGTCTTCATGACCATGCAACGGCGTAGCTTCCTGACCCTGAGCGCGGTCGGAGCCGCTGGCGTAGGCATGTCCCTGCTCGGCATGGGCCAGGCGGGTGCCACCGCGCGGGCGGGAGCCCCGACCCAGCGGTTCGCGGTCGGCGTGCGCCAGTACGCCTGGAGCCGCGGTAGCCGCCGGTGGACCACCTACGTCTACTACCCCGCCACCGGCGCCCCCGGTGGCTCCCCGGTCACCAACGCCCCCGTCGCCCAAGGCGTCTTCCCGGTCTGCGAGTTCATGCACGGTTTGAGCAGCAGCCCGCAGAATTCCCTGGCGATCATCCGCCCCCTGGCCGAGGCCGGCTTCATCGTCCCCGCCCCCCACTTCGCCAACCTCAGTGGCCAGGACGTCTACGACGGCAACCAGTCCCAGGACGTCTCCGAGGTCATCACCCGGACCCTCGCCCTCAACACGGCGAGCGACCCGCTGGCCGGCCACATCAACACAGCGGTCGGAGTCGGTGTCTCCGGCCACTCGATGGGCGGCATGACCACTCACGGCCTTCTCACGGCCTGGCCGGACGCACGGATCACCGCCGCGATCCCCATGTCCTGTGTGGACATGGGCAACCCGAGCACGTCGGTCCGCGCCAAGGTCCTGTTCACGCACGGCGACCGGGACGGAACGTGCCCGATCTCCTCCGCCCGCCAGGCGTACCGGGAACTGCCCGCCGGAAAGGCGTTCCTGACCTTCCGCGGCGCCGGGCACAGCAACTACTTCGGCGACTCCCGCACCGTCAACACCTCCGTGGACTGGATGCGGTGGAGCCTCTACCGCGACGCAGGGGCCCGCGACCGCCTTCGCGCCGACGCCACCTCCTCCACCACCACCTGGGAATCCGTCCTGAGCTGAGGAGCAACCACACGGCTCGGGTGCGCGCGTCCGCCGCGATCGCCGCGCATCCGGGCCGTAGAGGGTGCGTGGCCTCCCAAGGACGCCCGCGAGGTCAGCCGCCGCGCAGTCGGCTGTGCACGTTTCCAGGCCGGACACCACCACCCGAACAGCGGGCAGCCGCTCCCACTCCTACAAATAGATCCACTTGAGGGCCCAACACCCTCAAGGACGCAAGAGAGGAAAGCACATGGTTTCACTAGCAGGGAAGATCAGAGTCACTTTCCTTGCCGTCCTGTTGACAGTTGCCGCATCTGTGTACGGCGCGGCACATCAGGCATCGGCCGATACCGTGGCACAGTCAAGCGCTTCTCAGATCGTGGCCGACATGGGCGCCGGATGGAATCTGGGGAACCAACTCGAAGCCACAACCAACGGATACCCCAGCGAAACAGCGTGGGGCCAGCCGACGGTGACGCAGGCCCTCATCGACAAAGTGAGGGCGGCGGGGTTCAAGACGATCCGGATTCCGGTCTCCTACCTGGGAGCCATAGGGCCCGGCCCGACTTACACGATCAACGCAGCCTGGCTGAACAGAGTCCAAGAAGTCGTCAACTACGCCTACAACAGAGGCCTGCATGTGCTGATCAACATGCACGGCGACGGGTACAAGAGCGTCAACGGCTCCTGGCTGATCTGCGATTCTCCCTCCCAGACGACGATCAAGGCCAAGTACGAGAAGGCTTGGCAGCAGATCGCGAACAGGTTCAAGAACTACGACCAGCGCCTGATCCTGGAGTCCATGAACGAGGAGTTCGACGGGCAGTACGGCCGCCCGACCCAACCGTGCTACTCGAACATCAACAGCTACAACCAGATCTTCGTGGACACCGTGCGGAAGACGGGCGGCAACAACAGTTCGAGGTGGCTGCTCGTGGCCGGCTGGAACACGAACATCGATTACACCGCGGGGAATTACGGCTTCGCCCTTCCGTCCGACCAGTACCGCTCCTCCTCCATTCCCGCAAGTGAGCGGCGGATCATGATCTCCGTTCATCACTACAGCCCGTGGGACTTCGCCGGAGAGGAAAGCGGCACCATCACGCAGTGGGGCCGGTCAGCGACCAACCCGTCGAGGACCTCGACCTGGGGCCAGGAGGACTATCTGGACGCGCAGTTCAAGATGATGCGCGACGTGTTCGTCACGAAGGGGTATCCGGTGGTGGTGGGCGAATACGGCGCCATCGACAAGTCATCCTTCGATTCGTCGAACAACAGGTATCGCGCGGACTTCGCACGGGCCGTCGCGGCCACCGCCAAGAAGTACGGCGCCGCCTCCATCTACTGGGACAACGGTGCAACCGATCGGTACGGGTTCGGGCTGTTCAACCGGCGCTCCCTCACAGTCACCCAGCAGGGCATCATCAACGCCATCATGACCGGCGTCAGCGGCAGTGTTGCCGGCGCCGGCCTTCCGTCCGGCACGTAGCAGGGCCCGAGTCTCGGCGACGGGTACATACCTCTACGTACCTCGTGGGCGCGCAGTTGGGCCGAGTGGTGATGCCACACGGTGTGCGATCTCGTCAACTGCGCGCCGACCAGCCGGAGAAGCTACGCTCCTCCGCATCTGGGAGCACGTTTGGCAGACGGAGGACAGCGATGTCTTCACATGTACGACCCACGACGAGTTGTGTGCCGGACTGACCGGCGTGCCGAGCTCAAGCAGTTTCCACGGTCCCCCAGAGCCCGGCTCAATCCCAAGGACATCGGCCTGCCCTCTATGCGAGCGACGGCGGGTACCCGGCCTGCAACGCGAGGAGCCGGCGCAGCTGGCGGGAGTGTCATAGGCGTACTACCCACGCCTGGAACAGGGCTACGGCGAAACCATGTCGGCCGAGGTGATGGACGCCGTGGCCCACACACTGCGCCCGACCGAGGAGGAACGGGACCGTCTGATCCGGATGGCCCAGCCCGACCGGAACCTCACACCGTTGTCCAGCTCAGAGGCTGTTGGGACTGTAAGACATTCGGCTCTGGCCCGTAGTCGGTAGTGACGCCGAGTAGCCGCCCTTGATCATGATCTTGTGGTGGATATCAACTCCCTTATGGGGACGGTGTTTTCGGGGCTTTCGGCGCTGGTTGTCGAGGACGTGGCGGACGGCGGTGACGTCGTGGTGGTCTCGGCCCGGACCCGGGACGTGGCGGTGCCGTGTCCGGTGTGCGGGACGCCGACAGCGAAGGTGCACGGTTATCACCGCCGAACGGTGAGGGACGTGCCGGTTGACGGCCGCCCGGTCATCGTGCGCCTGCGCGTACGGCGGCTGGCC
>NZ_JAVREZ010000036.1:0-65874 GCF_031845645.1 Streptomyces doebereineriae | reverse complement strand
TGCCCGGTGCCGGCCACCCCGGCGGCTTTCTGCGCGCCTTGTGGGGCCCGCGCGTACGCAGACGCCTGAGGGCCCGCAGCGGTCTCGCTGCGGGCCCTCAGGCGTTTCGCGCCTCTTACGCGTCGTGCCGGCGCGGTCCTACGCCTCGTCCCGGCGCAGCGAAGGCTTCAGGTCCTTGAGCCGGCCCAGCAGGCCGTTCACGAACGAGGGCGACTCGTCCGTGGAGAACTCCTTCGCCAGCTGCACCATCTCGTCGAGCACCACCGCGTCCGGGGTCTCGTCGGCCCAGATCAGCTCATGGGCGCCCAGACGCAGGATGTTGCGGTCGACGACCGGCATCCGGTCCAGCGTCCAGCCGACCGAGTACTGCGCGATCAGCTCGTCGATGCGCTTCGCGTGCTCCGCGTAGCCCTCGACCAGCTGCATCGTGTACTCGCTCACCGGCGGCTGCCGGGTGTCTTCCCGGGAAAGCCGGATCCAGTCCGCCAGGACCGTCAGGACGTCGACTCCGCGCTGGTCGCCCTCGAAGAGGATCTGGAAGGCGCGCTTGCGGGCCGTGTTGCGGGCAGCCACGGTTAGCTGTTCACCCGGCCGAGGTAGTCGCTCGTGCGGGTGTCGACCTTGATCTTCTCACCGGTGGTGATGAAGAGCGGAACCTGGATCTGGTGACCGGTCTCCAGGGTGGCGGGCTTGGTGCCGCCGGTGGAGCGGTCGCCCTGCAGGCCCGGCTCGGTCTCCTGGACGACGAGCTCGACGGCGGCCGGCAGCTCGACGAAGAGCACCTCGCCCTCGTGCTGCGCCACGGTGGCGGTGAAGCCCTCGATCAGGAAGTTGGCGGCGTCACCGACGGCCTTGCGGTCGATCATCAGCTGGTCGTAGGTCTCCATGTCCATGAAGACGAAGTACTCGCCGTCCATGTACGAGAACTGCATGTCGCGCTTGTCGACAGTGGCCGTCTCGACCTTGACGCCGGCGTTGAACGTCTTGTCGACGACCTTGCCGGACAGCACGTTCTTGAGCTTGGTGCGCACGAATGCAGGGCCCTTGCCGGGCTTGACGTGCTGGAACTCGACGACGGACCAGAGCTGGCCGCCTTCGAGCTTGAGCACCAGGCCGTTCTTGAGGTCGTTCGTGGAAGCCACGGTTGCGGAATCTCCTGGACTGACGTGGACGACCCCGGCGCACGCACTCCTACAGCGCGAGCAGCTCCTTGGTCGTGATGGTGAGTAGCTCGGGTCCGCCGTCCGCCTCGGGGCGTACGACGAGCGTGTCATCGATCCGGACGCCGCCCCGTCCCGGGAGGTGGACCCCCGGTTCGACGGTGACCGGCACGCAAGCGTCCAGTTTACCCATGGCCGCGGGGGCCAACTGCGGGTCCTCGTCGATTTCCAGTCCCACACCGTGTCCGGTGAGGGTCGGGAGGCCCTCGTGGTGGCCCGCGGACTCCAGTACCTGACGGGCCGCACGGTCCACGTCACGGTAGGCCGCACCGGGTGTCAGCGACTCGCGTCCGGCCCGCTGAGCGGCGAAGACGAGGTCGTACAGCTCGATCTGCCAGTCGGCGGGGGACGTACCGATGACGAAGGTACGGCCGATCTCACAGCGGTATCCGCGGTAGTTCGCGCCCAGGCAGACGGAGAGGAAATCGCCCTCCTCGACACGGCGGTCGGTGGGACGGTGGCCAGGGCGGCCGGCGTTCGGACCGGTGCCCACGGATGTGGCGAAGGCCGGGCCGTCGGCGCCGTGGTCGACGAGACGGCGCTCCAGTTCGAGGGCGAGGTGCCGCTCGGTGCGGCCGACGAGGATGGACTCCAGGAGTTCTCCCAGTGCCTGGTCGGCGATCTCGGCGCCGATGCGCAGGCAGGAGATCTCCTCCTCGTCCTTGATGACCCGGAGCTGTTCGACCGCGCCCGCGAGGTCTGCGAGGAGCAGCCGCGGGACGACCGAGCGGATGGCTCGGTGGCGGCCGACGGTGAGGTGGTGTTCCTCGACGGCGAGAGAGCCGGCGTGCTGTCCCGCAGCGAGGTCGGCCGCGGCGACGGCCGGGTCGCCGGCGGCGCCGGGGAGGGTGTGGATCCGCAGGGCCTGGTCGGGACGGCCGTCCATGCGGTCGTCCAGCGGACCGGGGCAGAGCAGGACGTCCTCACTGGCGCCGAGCAGGAGGACGGCGCCGCGGGGGGCGGTGCCCGCGAGATAGCGGACGTTGGCGGGACGGGTGATCAGCGCGGTGGCGCTGCCGCTGGCTTGACAGCGGGCCCTGAGCTTCGTTCTCCGGGTGACGTACACCTCTGACATGACACGAGCGTAGGAGTCATACGAGTGTGGCGCCGTTCGGGAGAGGCCGAGTGGGGGTTCGTCGTCGGCTCCTGCGATCACCAGCTCGGTGGGCTCGCGATCGACCGCGCCAGCACGTCGTCCAGGACCCTCGCCGTCTGGGCCACGTCCATCTGACTGTTGTCGATGATCGGCAGGCCCGAGCCGTACCACCCGGCCATCCGGCCGTGGATCCGGGCTACCTCTTCGTCGGTCAGGCGGCGGTTGCCCGAGCGTTCGGCGTTGCGCTCCAGGACGATCTCCAGGCCGGGCAGCAGGACCACCGGCAGCAGTCCCGGACCGACGTGCCGCTTCCAGCCGCCTAGGCCGACCACCGGACGGTCGGGGAAGACGGCGTCGTCGAGGATGCAGGAGATGCCGTTGGCCAGGAAGTTGCGGGCGGCGAAGCCGCAGGTGCGGCGGGCGAGGCGGTACTGCGCCTCGGAGTGGTCGTTCCAGCCGGACTGGGGGTCGGCGAAGCCCGAGCGGACCCACTCCCGCACGTCGTCGAGGCTGATGTGGGCGGTGGGGACCCTGCGGTGGTCGGCCCAGTACTTGGCGACGCTCGTCTTGCCGGCGCCCGCCGGTCCGATGAGCAGCACGGCGAGGGTGGTGCCGGCGGGATCGGGCACAGCGGCGGGCGGGGTACTGGGGGCGCCCACGGGGGCGCCGGGCGGCAGCGGCACATGCCCGGTGGTGTCCGGTACCGGCGCGGGTGAGTGCTGCGGTGCCGGCGGGACCGGGGAGTGCTGCGGCGTCGGCGGAACCGGGGCCGGGGTGAAACCGGGTGCCGGAGGCGGTGGGGGCACCGGGGCGGAACCCTGGTGCGCGCCCGGGTGATGCGGTCCCGGGTGGTGTGCGGCCGGCGACCAGCCGGCGGCGGGTCCCTGCCCCGGCTGATGGGGCGGCGGCAGCGGAGAACCCACTGCGTGCTGCATCCGGTGCCACTCCGTCTCGTCTTTTCGGCTTGCTCGCCTCCGGGACGCTCGCGTCGGTGCCGGGAGCCGACCGTGCTCGGCCCGAGGGCCTGTGCTCGCTCGTTCTCTCGTCTCCGACGCGCCCCTCCGGCTCACTCGCGGCAGGCTGATCGGCGCTGGTTACGGGGTGGTACATACCCCGCTCGTCACCGAACGGTACCGCCCCCGGCCTTCGTTTGGTGAAACGGCCGGGGGCGCCCCGAAGTGCCCCTGTCGCAAGGCGAATCAGGCGGAACGCCCGTCGCGGGACTTACTGGCCGACCTCGCCGTACGCGGCCAGCAGGACCGCCGGGTCCGGGCCCTCCAGGACCGTGGGCTTGCCCAGTCCGTCGAGGACGATGAACCGCAGCAGATTGCCGCGGGACTTCTTGTCGACCTTCATGGTCTCCAGCAACTTGGGCCACTGGTCGTAGCGGTAGTGAAGCGGCAGCCCGACCGATTCGAGGACGGTGCGGTGGCGGTCGGCCGTCGCGTCGTCCAACCGGCCCGCCAGACGGCCCAGTTCGGCGGCGAAGTGCATGCCTACGGCGACCGCGGCGCCGTGCCGCCACTTGTACCGCTCGTTCTTCTCGATGGCGTGGGCCAGCGTGTGGCCGTAGTTGAGGATCTCCCTGAGGCCCGACTCCTTGAGGTCGGAGGAGACGACCTCGGCCTTGACCCGGATCGAGCGCTCGATGAGCTCGGCGGTGTGCGGGCCCGCCGGGGTGCGCGCGGCCTGCGGGTCGGACTCGATGAGCTCCAGGATCACCGGGTCGGCGATGAAGCCCGCCTTGATGATCTCGGCGAGTCCGGAGACGTAGTCGTTGACGGGCAGGGAGTCCAGCGCGGCCAGGTCGCACAGGACGCCGGCGGGCGGGTGGAAGGCGCCGACGAGGTTCTTGCCCTCGGCGGTGTTGATGCCGGTCTTGCCGCCGACGGCCGCGTCGACCATGGCCAGCACGGTGGTGGGGATGGCGATCCAGCGCACCCCGCGGAGCCAGGTCGCGGCCACGAACCCGGCGAGGTCGGTGGTGGCGCCGCCGCCGACGCCGACCACGACGTCGGTGCGGGTGAAGCCGGACTGTCCGAGCGCCTTCCAGCAGTAGGCGGCGACCTCGGCGGTCTTGGCCTCCTCCGCGTTCGGGACCTGGATGGCGACGGCCTCGAACCCCTGCCCGGCGAGGTCGGCGCGCAGCGCGTCACCGGTGTCGGCGAGCGCCTCGGGGTGGATGATCGCGACCCGCTGCGCCTTCTCCCCGATCAACGCGCCGAGCTCACCCAGGAGTTGACGTCCCACCAGGACCTCGTACGGCTCGCTGCCTGCGGTGCCGCCGACCTGGATGCGCGTCACTGCCTCGCTCATGCTTCCTTCAACTCCAGTGCGTCCAGCGCGATTCGGGTGACTTCTTCGGGTGTACGGCCGTCGGTGGCGACCACCGTCGTGGCGATCGACTCGTACAGGTGGCGGCGGGCCTCCATCAGCTCGCGCCACTGCTTGCGCGGGTTGACCGCGAGCAGCGGACGCGCGGCGTTCAGGCCGGTGCGCTTGACCGCCTCCTCGACGTCCATCGAGAGATACACCACCTGCTGCCCGGCCAGCAGCGCGCGCGTGTCCGCGTCCAGGATCGAGCCGCCGCCCAGCGCGAGGACACCGTCGTGCTCGGCGAGCGCCCGCCGCACGGCGGCCTTCTCGATCGCCCGGAAGGCCGGCTCGCCCTCGTCGACGAAGATCTCCGCGATCGTGCGGCCCTGCTCGGCGACGATGTCGTCGTCGGTGTCCCGGTAGCCGACGCCGAGCCGCTCGGCCAGCAGCTGCCCGACGGTGGACTTGCCCACGCCCATAGGGCCGACCAGCACCACCTGGGGAGCGGTCATCGGATGGCCAGGTTCTCGAGGTACGACTGCACGTTGCGGCGGGTCTCGGGCACGCTGTCGCCGCCGAACTTCTCCGCCACCGCGTCCGCCAGGACCAGGGCGACCATGGCCTCGGCGACGATGCCGGCGGCCGGGACCGCGGACACGTCGGAGCGCTGGTGGTGGGCCTGGGCTGCCTCGCCGGTGGTCACGTCGACGGTCTGCAGGGCGCGCGGCACGGTCGCGATCGGCTTCATCGCGGCCCGCACCCGCAGCAGCTCACCCGTGCTCAGTCCGCCCTCGGTCCCGCCCGAGCGGCCGGAGACGCGCCGGATGCCCTCGGGCGAGTTCACGATCTCGTCGTGCGCCTTCGAGCCCGGCACCCGCGCCAGTTCGAAGCCGTCGCCGAGCTCGACGCCCTTGATCGCCTGGATGCCCATCAGCGCACCCGCCAGGCGGGCGTCCAGCTTGCGGTCCCAGTGCACATGCGAGCCGAGGCCCACGGGGACGCCGTACGCCAGGATCTCGACCACTCCGCCGAGGGTGTCGCCGTCCTTGTGGGCCTGGTCGATCTCCGCGACCATCGCCTTCGACGCGTCCGCGTCCAGGCAGCGCACCGGGTCCGCGTCGAGCTTCTCCACGTCGGCCGGGGTGGGGTAGACGCCCTGCGGGGCCTTGGCCGAGGCCAGCTCCACGACATGGCTGACGATCTCGATGCCGGCCGTCTCCTTCAGGTACGACCGGGCCACCGCGCCCAGCGCCACCCGGGCGGCCGTCTCCCGGGCGGAGGCCCGCTCCAGGATCGGCCGGGCCTCGTCGAAGCCGTACTTCTGCATGCCCGCCAGGTCGGCGTGGCCGGGCCGCGGCCGGGTCAGCGGCGCGTTGCGCGCGAGGCCCGCCAGGATCTCCGGGTCGATGGGGTCGGCCGACATGACCTGCTCCCACTTGGGCCACTCGGTGTTGCCCACCATGATCGCGACCGGGGAACCGATGCTGAGGCCGTGCCGGACACCGCCGAGGAAGGTGACCTCGTCACGCTCGAACTTCATCCGGGCACCGCGGCCATAGCCCAGGCGGCGCCTCGCCAGGTGGTCCGCCACCATCTCCGTGGTGATGGGCACGCCGGCCGGAAGGCCCTCCAGCGTCGCGACGAGTGCGGGACCGTGGGACTCCCCCGCGGTCAGCCAGCGCAACCTGCTCAACGGTGCTCCTCAGTGCTCGCGCCCTCGTACTGCCCTGCTTACGCGCGTCCTCGCGTACGGCAACGGCGCGACCAGGTGCGCGGCCCCGGCCCGCCACCTCCGATCCTCCCACGTTCGGCGCCGGGAGCCGGTCACCGGTCCAGCAGACGGACGTGGACGGATCTCAGCGGGCAGCCAGCGCGTGCTCGCCCGCCTTGCGCATGGCCTCCACGGGCGCGGGCCGCAGGCCGGTCATCTGCTCGACCTGGAGCACCGCCTGGTGCACGAGCAGGTCGAGGCCGC
Source organism: Streptomyces doebereineriae (assembly GCF_031845645.1). Classification (NCBI taxonomy): domain Bacteria; kingdom Bacillati; phylum Actinomycetota; class Actinomycetes; order Kitasatosporales; family Streptomycetaceae; genus Streptomyces; species Streptomyces doebereineriae. The sequence continues at coordinate 59,267 of NZ_JAVREZ010000036.1, read as the reverse complement.
TGACCACGGCCCCGCCGATCATGGACCAGCGGGCCGCCAGCGCGGTCGGCCACGGGTCGTAGAGCACGTCGAAGAGGGCCGCGGGGCGCTCCGGTACGGCGTGGGCGAGAGCGTCCGTCGCCCCGGCGGGGGTGGTCGCGATCACCAGAGGAGCGTCCAGGGCCTCGGCCGCGTCCGCCCAGTCCGCCGTGCGCACCTCGACGTCGAGGCGCTCGCCCCACTGCCGCATCTCGGCGGCCCGGGCCGCGCTGCGCACATAGGCGACGACCTCGCCGGTGCAGATCCGGGCCAGCGCGGCGAGCGCGGAGGAGGCGGTGGCGCCGGCGCCGAGGATCGCCGCCGAGTCGACCTGTTCGATGCCCCGCTCCCTGAGCGCGGCGACCATCCCCGGGATGTCGGTGTTGTCGCCGAGGCGGCGGCCGTCCTCGGTGAACACGACGGTGTTGACCGCCTCCACCGAGGCGGCCGTGTCGCTGATCTCGTCGAGCAGCGGAATGACCGCCCGCTTGAGCGGCATGGTCACCGACAGCCCGGCCCACTCCGGCCCGAGCTGCCCGACGAACCCGGGCAGCGCGGCCTCGTCGAGCTCGAACCGGTCGTACGACCAGCCCGTGAGCCCCAGTTCCTCGTAGGCGGCCCGGTGCAGGACCGGCGAGAGGGAGTGGGCGATGGGCTTTCCGAGGACGGCGGCCCGGCGGGCGTCAACTGCCCGTGCTTGCATCGAACTTGTCCTTGAGCCTCAGGAATTCAGCGTGGGTCTTGGCGAATTCGGTGGTCTTCAATCCGTCGGTCGCGACGAAGTAGTACCAGCCGTCGTCGGTCGGATTCAGCGCGGCCTTCAGCGCGACGTCGCCCGGATTGTCGATCGGGCCGGGCGGCAGACCCTTGTTCGTGTACGTGTTGTACGGGTCCTTGTTGCTCTTGATCTCCGACTCGGAGATGCGGATGTCGCTCTCGTTCTTCAGGTAATTGAAGGTCGAGTCGAACTGCAACAGGCCGTAGGTCTCGGGGTTCGCGAGGTTGAGCCGGTTGTAGACCACTTCCGCCATCTTGCGGAAGTCGTCCTCCGTCTTTCCCTCGGCCTGGACGAGGCTCGCGACCGTGATGACCTGGAGGGGATTGTCCAGCTTGAGCGCCTTGGCCTTCGCCTCCAGGTCGTACTTGCCATATGTCTCGGCGGCCTGGGTGACCATTTCCTTCAGCACCGCCTCGGGCTTCATGCCCTTCGCCGCGGGATAGGTACCCGGATAGAGGAAGCCCTCCAGCGGGTCCTTGATGTCCTTGTTGTCGTTCGCCCAGCTCGGCAGCCCGAGGCTCTTGTATTTCTTTTCCGCGATCTTCTTCGTGGTGCCGGAAGCAAGATCGAGTTTCTCGTCGATCCTCTGGTAGACGGTGAGGTTCCGCAGTCCCGGAGCGACCAGCACGTTGTTCTGGCTCTTCCGGTCGAGCATCATCACGACGGCGCTTTCGGCGGACATCTCCTTCTTCAGCAGATAGGCGCCGGCCTGGATCGCCTTCCCCTTGGGGTTCTGCTCCTGGGCGGACACAAAGGCGTCGACGCTCTTCACGACACCCGCGTCCTTCAGCAGCCGGCCGATCGCGTACCCGCCCGCGCCCTTGGGGACCTGGACGGTGACCATCTGGCTCGTCCCGTCCCCGGCATAGTCCGGGGCCGCGCCGAAACGATTTTGGTAGAACTGGTACCCGAAGTAGCCGACACCCGCGGTGCCGCCGCCGAACACCAGCAGGACCACCAGACAGGCGCATCCGCTCTTGCGCTTCTTGCCACCCTTGCCGCCCTTGTCGCCGCGCCCGCGCCGGTCGCCGCGGCCGCCTTTCGGGTCGTCGGTGTCGTCCTCGCTGTCGTCGTCGCCCGCGAAGAAGGCGTGCTCTCCCTGGTCCGGGCCCGGATCCCAGTCGATCTGCGGCTCAGGCTCGGCCCGTCGACGGCTCGGCGGCTCCGGAGGCGGGTACGCGTCCGGGCTGCCGTAGTAGTCCTGCTGCCCGGCGCCGTACGCGGCCGCCTGCTGTCCGTACGGGTCCGAAGGATCGGCCTGGTACGGCACCTGCGCCTGCGTGCCGGTCGCCCAGCCGTTGCCGTTCTGGTCGTACGACTGCTGCTGGCCGTGGTACCCCTGCTGGTCGTACTGCTGATGCTGCTGCTGGTCGTACTGCTGTTGGTTGTACTGCTGCTGGTCGTACTGGCCGTCGTGCTGCGGGTACTGCTGCTGCGCCTGACCATAGGCGGCCTGCTGGCCGTCGCCCCAGCCACCGTTGTCGTACTGCGGCTGCTGCTGCGGATAGTGCTGCGGCTGGCCGCCGTAGGGGGACTGCTGACCCGCGTGGGTCTGCTGCCCCTCCCATCCATCGTTCCCGTACAACGGGTCCTCGGGATGCCACGGTTCGGAGCCTTCGCCCCGGCCATACTCAGTCATCGATCCCCTAGAGCCGCGAGGCGGCGGTCTCCTTCTCTCACCATCCGGCTACCGTTTCGCCTCTTTCTGTGCGGTGACTGTTCGAATGTCGCCGCATCGCGCGGAACGTTACCGTACCGCGATCAGACGACCACTTCGACGCCCTCGCCGGGTGCTTTACCTGACACCCGTTCGGATTCCAGCGCCTGCTGAAGAATGATCACGGCGGCTGCCTGGTCGATGACCGATCTGCCCTTTTTGGATTTCACTCCGGATGCGCGCAGTCCCTGACTGGCCGTCACGGTGGTCATCCGCTCGTCGACGAGCCTGACCGGGACGGGCGCGATCCCCCGGGCGAGCTCCTGGACGAAGCCGCGGACCTTGACCGCGGCCGGGCCCTCGCCCCCCTTGAGGGAGCGAGGGAGGCCGACGACGACCTCGATCGGTTCGTACTCCTCGACCAGCTGCTTCAGCCGACGATGAGCTGCCGGGACGTCCCGGCCCGGGACCGTCTCCACCGGAGTGGCGAGGATCCCGTCGGGGTCGCACGAGGCGACCCCGATGCGGGCGTCTCCGACGTCGATCGCGAGTCTGCGGCCCGTGCGCATTACTTGGCCGTCTCCCCGACCATGCGCTCGACGGCGTCCACGGCCTCACCGATCGCGGCCGGGTTCTGGCCACCGCCCTGGGCGACGTCCGGCTTGCCGCCACCGCCGCCGCCGAGGGTCTTGGCGGCGGTCCGGACCAGGTCACCGGCCTTGAGCCCGCGCTCACGGGCGGCCTCGTTGGTGGCGATGACCGTGAGCGGCTTGCCGTTGTTGACCGTGAAGAGCGCGACCAGGGCGGCCCGGCCGCCCTGGATGCGCCCGCGCACGTCGAGGACCAGCTTGCGCAGGTCGTCGGGGGTCGTGCCGTCCGGGACCTGACCGGTGACGACCGCGATCCCGCGGACGTCCTTGGCGGACTCGGCGAGACCGGCGGCGGCCTGGAGCACCTTCTCCGCGCGGAACTTCTCGATCTCCTTCTCGGCGTCCTTCAGCTTGCCGAGCATGGCGGAGACCTTCTCCGGGAGCTCCTCCGGACGGCCCTTGATCAGCTCCTGGAGCTGGGCGACGACGGTGTGTTCACGGGCGAGGAAGTTGTACGCGTCGACACCGACGAGCGCCTCGATACGGCGGACCCCGGAGCCGATGGACGACTCCCCGAGCAGCTTCACCAGGCCCAGCTGGGCGGTGTTGTGCACATGGGTGCCGCCGCACAGCTCCTTGGAGAAGTCGCCGATGGTCACGACCCGGACCCGCTCGCCGTACTTCTCGCCGAACTCGGCGATGGCGCCCTGCTTCTTGGCCTCGTCGATGCCCATGACGTCGGCGCGGACGTCGAGCTCGCGGGCGAGCACCTCGTTGATCTTCTGCTCGACGTCGGTCATCACGGCCGTCGGAACGGCGGACGGGGAGCCGAAGTCGAAGCGGAAGCGGCCGGGCTGGTTCTCGGAACCGGCCTGGGCGGCCGTCGGGCCGAGCGCGTCACGCAGGGCCTGGTGGGTGAGGTGGGTGGCCGAGTGGGCGCGGGCGATGGCCGTACGGCGGCGGTTGTCGATCGAGGCGTGGGCCTTGGCCCCGACGGTCACCTCACCGAACTGCACGACGCCCTTGTGGACGTAGACGCCCGGAACCGGCTTCTGGCAGTCGCGGATCTCGATGACGGCGCCGGAGTCGACCTTGATCCTGCCGGTGTCGCCGATCTGGCCGCCGCCCTCGGCGTAGAACGGGGTGCGGTCCAGGACGATCTCGACCTCGTCGCCCTCGGTGGCGGCCGGGGAGGAGGCACCGTCGACGAGGATGCCGACGATCGTGGACTCGCTCTCGGTGTCCGAGTAGCCGAGGAACTCGGTCTCGCCGGCCTGGTCGGCGATCGCACGGTAGGCGCCCGCGCCGGCGTGACCGGTCTTCTTGCCCTGGGCGTCGGCCTTGGCGCGCTCCCGCTGCTCCTTCATCAGGCGGCGGAAGCCGTCCTCGTCCACGGACAGGCCCTGCTCGGCGGCCATCTCCAGGGTGAGGTCGATCGGGAAGCCCCAGGTGTCGTGGAGCAGGAACGCCTTGTCGCCGGCGAGGACCGTGCCGCCGGACTGCTTGGTCTCCGTGACGGCGGTGTCGAGGATGTTGGTGCCGGCCTTCAGCGTCTTGAGGAAGGCGTTCTCCTCGGCGACGGCGACCTTCTCGATGCGCTCGCGGTCGGTGACGAGCTCGGGGTACTGCTGGCCCATCATGGCGATCACGGTGTCGATCAGGTCGAGCACGACCGGGCCGGTGGCACCGAGCAGGCGCATGTTGCGGATGGCGCGGCGCATGATGCGGCGCAGGACGTAACCGCGGCCCTCGTTGCCGGGGGTGACACCGTCGCCGATGAGCATCACGGACGTGCGCATGTGGTCGGTGACCACGCGCAGGGAGACGTCCGAGTCGTGGGCGTCGCCGTAGGCCACGCCGGTCAGCTCGGTGGCCTTCTTGATGACGGCCATGGAGGTGTCGATCTCGTACATGTTCTGCACGCCCTGCAGAATCATCGCGAGGCGCTCGAGTCCGAGGCCGGTGTCGATGTTCTTGCTGGGGAGCTCGCCGAGGATCTCGAAGTTGTCCTTGCCGATGCCCTCGCCGCGCTCGTACTGCATGAAGACGAGGTTCCAGATCTCCACGTACCGCTCGTCGTTGACGGCGGGGCCGCCCTCGACGCCGAACTCGGGGCCGCGGTCGTAGTTGATCTCGGAACAGGGGCCGCAGGGCCCGGGGACGCCCATGGACCAGTAGTTGTCCTTCATGCCGAGGCGCTGGATGCGCTCCTTGGGCACGCCGATGATCTCGTGCCAGATGCGCTCGGCCTCGTCGTCGTCCTTGTAGACGGTGATCCAGAGCTTCTCCGGCTCCAGGCCGTAACCACCCTTGTCCTGGGGGCTGGTGAGCAGCTCCCAGGCGTACTTGATGGCGCCTTCCTTGAAGTAGTCGCCGAAGGAGAAGTTGCCGCACATCTGGAAGAACGTGCCGTGCCGGGTGGTCTTGCCGACCTCTTCGATGTCGGGCGTGCGCACGCACTTCTGCACGCTGGTGGCGCGCGCCCACGGCGGCTTGACCTCACCGAGGAAGTACGGCTTGAACGGCACCATGCCGGCCGGGACCAGGAGCAGAGTCGGGTCGTCCGCGATGAGCGACGCCGAAGGGACGACGGTGTGCCCGCGCTCCTCGTAGAAGCTCAGCCAGCGGCGGCGAATCTCGGCCGACTCCATCAGTGGTCCTCATTCCGGTTGTACGAATGCGTGGTGTACGTCGTGTTCTCGATGGCGGCGACGCGCCTGGGTGCGGGGAGTTCGGGACTGTCGTGGATACCGAGGGCATCCGTCAGCTCGGCCTCCCGCTGGGCCATGTTGTCCCGGACGTCGAGCGCGAAGCCGACCGCGCGGTCCTTGAGACGAGCACCCGTCTCGACCGCCTTGTTGGCCGCTGTCACGGCGAGGTTCTCGGGGGTCAGCTGCTTCAGCTTGCGATTCACCTTGGTGGTCGCCCAGACACCGGCGGCCACGCCCGTGGAGAACCAGAAAGTACGGCGGAACATCTCTTGAGCCTCAGTCCTTCTTCCCGCGGCCCCGGGAAACCGCCCGGCCCACGATGACGGTACGCCGGGGCGTCTTGGCGGGCACGTCGTCCTTGCGGCCGCTGATCGCGCGGCGCACGCCGTAGCCGAAGGCCGCGACCTTGACCAGGGGGCCGCCGAAGGTGGAGGCGACGGTGGTGGACAGCGCGGAGGCGTTCGACGTGACCTCCTGGACGTCCGAGGCGATCGCGTCGACCCGCTCGATCTGGGTCTGCGCGGAACGCACCGCGGTGGAGGCCTCGGCCAGCAGCGGGACTGCCTGGTCGGTCACGTCCGCCACGAGCTTGGTGGTCGCCTTGAGCGTCTGGGCCAGCCTCGCCAGCGCGACGGCGAGGAAGGAGACCAGAATCGCCCAGAAGACGGCCACCAGGATCCCGGCAACCTCTCCACCGGACACTGTGTGCACCCGCTCCCTGAAACGTGCTGTCTATGAAAAAAGTCTCCGCCGAGCCTATCGCGCCGGGGACGGCGCTCCGCACCGGATAAGCCCTCACCCGCACGCGGGCCGCCCGCAGCGATTGTACGGAGTGAACACGCTTCAGTACGCTCCGTGTTCCATGCGCAGTCATCAGCCGGACGGCACCGAGGTGAACGGCAATCTCTCCCTGGAGCTCGACCGCTTCGTCGGCCGGCGCGCGGAACTGTCGGGGCTGGCACGGGCGCTCGACACCTCGCGGCTGGTGACGGTGACGGGCCCCGGCGGTATCGGCAAGTCCCGGCTCGCGGCGCGGGTTGCGGGCGGGCGGTGCGCGCCGCCCGACGGGGTGTGGCGCGTGGAGCTGGCCGCCGTACGCGATCCGGAGTTCGTCGACCACGCCGTCGTGGAGACGCTGGGTCTGACGGACCACACCACGCGGCTGCCGCGCGAGACGCTCCTCGCGCACCTCGCCGGGCGTCGGCTCCTGCTGGTCCTGGACGGTTTCGAGCATCTGGTGGACGCGTGCGCGGCTCTGGTGGTCGACCTGCTGGGGCAGGTTCCGGGCCTGGCCGTCCTCGCCGTGGGACGCCGACCGCTGGCCGTGGCCGGCGAGCAGGTGTTCGCGCTGGGCCCGCTGAGCGAGGACGAGGCCGTGGAACTGTTCGGGGAACGGGCCGGGCGGCAGGGGGCGACGACCGGCGACGATCCGCACGTACGGGAGCTGTGCCGGCGTCTGGACGGCATCCCGCTGGCGATCGAGCTGGCCGCGGGCCGACTGGGAGCGCTGTCCCCCGGGCAGTTGCTGAAGCGGCTCGACGACCGGTTCCGGCTGCTGACGGGCGGCGGCCGGGACGCCCTCCCCCGCCATCGGACACTGCGCACCGCCATCGGCTGGAGCCATGAACTGTGCACGCCCGAGGAACGGTTGCTGTGGTCGCGGCTGTCGGTGTTCGCCGGGCCGTTCGATCTGGAGGCCGCCGAGTACGTGTGCAGCGGCGACGGTCTGCACTCCGACGACGTCCTCGACGTCCTGTCCGCACTGCTCGCCCAGTCGGTGGTGGCCCGTGAGGAGACCGCGACGGGCGTGCGCTACCGCATGCTCGACACGGTTCGTGCGTACGGCGCCGAGTGGCTGGAGGCGACGGGCGACGCGGTCCGGCTGCGCAGACGGCACCGCGACTGGTTCGTGGGCCTGGCTACCTGGTGCGAGCTGGAGTGGTTCTCCCCGCGGCAGAACGAGGTGGCCGCACGGATCGAGGCCGAACTGCCGAACCTGCGCTGCGCGCTGGAGTACTGCCTGACCGAGCCGGACGGGGCGGAGCTGGGCCGGCATCTCGCCGGCTCCCTCTGGTTCTGCTGGATCGGCTGCGGCCGGCTGTCCGAGGGGCGGCACTGGCTGGAGCGCAGCGTCGAACTGGAGCCCGGCCATGAGCCCGCCCGCCTGAAGGCCCTGTGGGTCCTCGGCCATGTGGCGATCCTCCAGGGCGACACCATGCCGGCGCTGGCGGCGCTCCAGCAGTGCCGGGAGGAGGCGGAGCGCTCCTCGAATGGGACGGCGGTGGCGTACGCCGAGCACCGCACCGGCTGTCTGGCGCTCGTTTCGGACGACATGCCCCGCGCGGAGAGGCTGCTGCGCTCCTCGCTGGAGCGCTACCAGGAGATCGGCGAGCTCAACAGCAACGTGCTGATGGCGCAGGTCGAGCTGGCGATGGCCCGCGCCTTCCTGGGCGATCTGCCGGACGCGGTGCTGCTGTGCGAGGACGTGCGCCAAGTGTGTGAGGACCACGGCGAGCGATGGGCCAAGTCGTACGCGCTGTACGTCCTGGCGTACGCGGCCTGGCGCGAGGGGGACGCGGCACGCGCGCGTGAGCTGCTCACCGACTGCCTGGCCTGCGCGCACGCCTTTCACGACCTGCTCGGCTCGGTCCTGTCCATCGAGCTGCTCGCTCTGGTCACCGTGACCGAGGGCGATCCGGCCGAGGCCGCCGTGCTGCAGGGCGCGGCGGCCGCGCTGTGGCCGTCGGTGGGCCTGCCTCTGTTCGGTTCGGCCTACTACAACGCCCCGAACGAGCTGTGCGCGGCGACGGCCCGGGAGCGGCTCGGCGGCGAACGGTACGAGGAGTGCGTACGACAGGGCCGGGCGCTCGGGCGGGACGCCGCGGTGTCCCGGGCGCTGGGCCGCGCCCGCCCGCCCGAGGGGCTGCCGGCGCCGCGGGGTTCCGTGCGGCACGCGCGCGTGACCCTCGACATGCAGCAACCCGCCGCCTCGCCCACCCGGAAGGGCGGAGAGACGGCGGGCTGAAGTGGTGCGTGTCCTACGGCCTGCCGGTGATCAGCGGGCGTAGTACTCGACGACGAGCTGCTCGTCGCAGATCACCGGGATCTCCTTGCGGTTCGGCTCGCGGTCCAGGCGGAAGGCCAGGGCGCGGAGGTTCACCTGGAGGTAGCGCGGGGTCTCACCGTCGGGGGCGAAGCCGCCCTCGCGGGCGATCGAGAAGAGGGTCTTCTCGCGGCTGCGCTCGCGGACCATCACGACGTCGTCGGGACGGACGCGGAAGGACGGCTTGTCGACCTTCTGGCCGTTGACCTCGATGTGGCCGTGGACGACCATCTGGCGGGCCTGGTAGATCGTGCGGGCGATGCCCGAACGAAGGACCAGCGCGTCGAGACGGCGCTCGAGCTCGATGACCAGGGCCTCACCGGTCTTGCCCTGGGTCTTGGCGGCACGCTCGTAGGCGCGGACGAGCTGACGCTCGGACACGTCGTACTGCGCGCGCAGACGCTGCTTCTCGAGCAGACGGACCTTGTAGTCCGAGTTCTGCTTGCGGCCACGGCCGTGCTCACCCGGCGGGTAGGGACGGGCCTCGAAGTACTTGACGGCCTTCGGGGTCAGCGCGATGCCGAGGGCACGCGACTTCTTGACCTTGGGGCGGGGCTGGTTCGCCACAATCTCTCATCTCTTGGTGTTCGGCTCGTCAGAGTTATGGGAGGTCGCATCCGCAGCCGGGGAAACCCGCCGGGTCCTCGAGGAACCCTGGTGGGCAGCCGCTCCCCTGGTCTGGGCACATATGTGCAGCACGCGAGTGGCCCACCTACCGCGAACGGTGGTGGGCTGCCCGCGACACCATTCGAACGGTGCGCGACGCTCCTGGAACCCCACTGGGGGGTTCCGGCTGACCGTCCCGTTCTGACTGCACGGGACACAGCGCTTCGAGGATTCTACAGGGTGCTCAGGACCGCTTGCGACCGAGGTGCTTGCGGGTCCACTCCACGGCGTCCGCGTACCGGGCCTCGGCGCCGTGCCGGGTGGGTTCGTAGTACTCGCGGTCCTTGATGGCGTCCGGGGCGTACTGCTGCTCGGCGATCCCCTCGGGCAGGTCGTGCGGGTAGACGTACCCCTGCGCGTGCCCGAGTTTGGCGGCGCCCTTGTAGTGCCCGTCGCGCAGATGCGGCGGCACCGGTCCGGCCAGCCCCTTGCGTACGTCCTCCATGGCCGCGCCGATCGCCGTCGTCGCGGCGTTGGACTTCGGGGCCAGGGCGAGGGCGATGGTGGCGTGGCTCAATGTCAGTGCGGCCTCGGGGAAGCCGATCATCGCGACGGCCTGGGCGGCGGCGACCGCTATGGGCAGGGCGTTCGGGTCGGCGAGGCCGATGTCCTCGCTGGCGGAGATCATCAGCCGGCGGGCGATGAAGCGGGGGTCCTCACCGGCCTCGATCATGCGGGCGAGGTAGTGCAGGGCCGCGTCGACGTCGGAGCCCCTGATGGACTTGATGAGGGCGCTGGCCACGTCGTAGTGCTGGTCGCCGTCGCGGTCGTACTTCACGGCCGCGCGGTCGACCGTCTCCTCCAGCGTGGTGAGGGTGATCTCCGGCTCGCCCTTGTCGAGGGCGGCCCCGGCGGCGGCCTCCAGGGCGGTCAGGGCGCGGCGGGCGTCGCCGCCGGCGATCCGCAGGAGGTGGTCCTCGGTGTCCTCGGGGAGGGCGACGGCGTCCTTCAGGCCCCGCTCGTCGCTCAGCGCCCGCTTCAGCAGTCCTCTGACGTCGTCGTCGGTGAGGGGTTCGAGAGTCAGCAGCAGGGACCGGGACAGCAGCGGGGAGATGATCGAGAAGTACGGGTTCTCGGTGGTCGCCGCGATCAGAGTCACCCAGCGGTTCTCGACCGCGGGGAGCAGGGAGTCCTGCTGGGCCTTGCTGAAGCGGTGGATCTCGTCGAGGAAGAGGACGGTCTCCTTGCCGAAGCCGCCGGTGGCGCGGCGGGCGCCGTCGATGACCGCGCGGACCTCCTTGACGCCCGCGGTGATCGCGGAGAGCTCCACGAAGCGCTTGTTGGTGGCCTTGGAGACGACGTACGCCAGGGTCGTCTTGCCGGTGCCGGGCGGGCCCCAGAGGATCACCGAGGACGGTCCGGCGGGACCGCCGCTGCCCTCGCCGACCAGTCGGCGCAGCGGCGAACCCGGTTTGAGCAGATGCTGCTGGCCCACCACCTCGTCGAGGGTGCGCGGGCGCATCCGGACCGCCAGGGGGCTGCCGGCCGGGTCCTTCTCCTGGCGTTCTTCTGCCGCGGCGGTGAACAGATCGGGCTCCACGTTCAAAACCCTATGTCACGCCACTGACAACGCCGTCGGCCGTCGGTCAGGCCCAGAGGCTGTCGCCCCAGCGGGTCAGGATAAGCATGCCGATGATGCCGCAGTGGGTGACCGGCAGGATCCAGGTGAACTCGGAGAGGAAACGCTTGAGCCAGCCCGGGGACGGCAGCAGGTCGTTGCGGATGTTGAACGAGGTCACGTACCAGAACATCGTGATCGTGGCGACCCAGGCCAGCGAGCACCACAGGCACAGCGCGTTGATCCGGTACAGCGACTGGAACTGCAGCCAGGTGCAGAAGGCCACGCCGAAGAGCGTGCCGAAGTTGAAGGTGAGCCAGTACCAGCGCGGGAAGGTGGCGCGGGTGAGCAGGGTCACGCCGACGCAGATGACGATGCCGTAGCAGACGAGGCCGAGCATCGGGTTGGGGAACCCGAAGGCGGCGGCCTGCTTGCTCTCCATCACGCTGCCGCAGGAGACGATCGGGTTGAGGGAGCAGCTCGGCGTGAAGGTCTTGCCGCTGACCTTGCCCTCGAGGATCTTGAACTTGTCGATCGTGATGACCCACGCGGCGAGCAGACCGGCGGCGCCGGTGATCACCAGCAGCAGCGCGAAGGCACGGCTGCCGCCCACCGTCCGGGGCGCGGCGTCGGCGCTCGCCGACGAGGGCTCGGGCTCCGTGGAGACGTCTTTCACTGTGGTCTTGCTCATCACGCCGATCCGTCTGCTTGAGAGTTGGACCTTCTTCGGGCAGAGGCCATTGTGCCGCACCTGGAGGCTTGTCCACCGTTCGATGGACATAAGGAAGTACGCACGGTCGTCCCTGAACGTTCGGTTCCGGCCGATGCTCACATGCATGACCACACACGCGAACGAACTCGCCGTGGACGTTCGGGGGCTGCGCAAGCAGTACGGCGACGTGACCGCGGTCGACGGGATCGATCTCGGCATCCGCAGGGGCGAGGTGTTCGGCCTGCTCGGGCCCAATGGCGCCGGCAAGAGCACCACGGTGGAGATCCTCCAGGGCAACCGGGACCGCGACGCGGGTGAGGTGTCCGTACTCGGCGCGGACCCGGCGCACAGCACGCGCGCGTGGCGTTCAAAAGTCGGAATCGTCTGGCAGGACGAATCCGCGCCCGCCGAGTTGACGGTCGCGGAAACCGTCCGGCATTTCGCCCGCTACTACCCTCGGCCGCGGGACCCGGAGGAGGTCATCGGTCTGGTGGGTCTGGAGGCCAAGGCGGGCAGCCGGATCAAGGCCCTGTCGGGCGGGCAGCGGCGGCGGCTCGACGTGGCGCTCGGTGTGATCGGCGGCCCCGAACTGCTGCTCCTGGACGAGCCGACGACCGGTTTCGACCCGGCGGCCCGGCGTCAGTTCTGGGACCTGATCCGCAAACTGTCCGACGAGGGCACGACGATCCTGCTCACAACGCACTACCTGGAGGAGGCCGAGGCGCTCGCCGACCGGCTCGCCGTGATCTCCCGGGGCAAGGTCGTCGCCGAGGACGAGCCCGCCGCTCTGCGCGAGCGGTACGGCACCGGCGCCACCGTCGAGTGGACCGAGCCGGACGGCGCCCCGCGCGCGGAGCACACCGACACCCCGACCAGGACGGTCGCCGCGCTGATGTGCCGCTTCGACGGCGAGATCCCGGGACTCCAGGTCAACCGCCCCACGCTGGAGGACGTCTACCTCCGGCTCACCGGACAGGAGGACGCGCGATGACCACGACCGCCGTACGGTCCCGGACCGATGCTCGTGCCGGAGGGCTCCCCGGAGTCTGGGGGCTCGGACTGCGGCGGGGGGCCCTGGAGATCAGGCAGTTCTTCCGCCAGCGCGACCAGGTGGTGTTCACCTTCGCCTTCCCGGTGGTCTTCCTGTTCCTGTTCGCGTCGATCTTCAGTGACGACGTGGAGGGGGCGGGCATCAAGGCCTCGCAGCTGTACGTGCCGGCGATGATGGCCGCCGGCATCATGTCGACGAGCTTCCAGTCGCTCGGCATCTCGATCGCCGTCGAGCGGGACGAGAAGGTGCTGCGCAGGCTGCGCGGGACCCCGATGCCGCCGGCGGCGTACTTCCTGGGCAAGATCTGGCTGGTTCTGGTCACCGGCGTTCTGGAGACGGCGATCCTGCTGCTCGTCGGCACGACGCTGTACGACGTCGATCTGCCGTCGGACGCCGGCAAATGGTTCACGTTCGCCTGGATCTTCGTGCTCGGACTCACGGGGTGCGCGCTGCTCGGCATCGCGATCAGTTCGGTGCCCGACTCCAGCAAGAGCGCGAGCTCCGTGGTCGTCCTGCCCTTCCTGGTCCTCCAGTTCATCTCCGGCGTGTACATCACGATCGACACGATCCCCGACTGGATGCTGAACATCGGCGCGCTGTTCCCCCTGAAGTGGATGTGCCAGGGGCTGCGCGGGGTGTTCCTGCCGGACTCGGCGCAGGTCCTGGAGCAGGCCGGCGGCTGGGAGTTCGGGCGCACCGCCCTGGTGCTGGGGGCGTGGTGCGTCGGAGGATTGCTGCTGTGTCTGCTGACCTTCCGGTGGAAGAACCGGCGCGACGGATGAACGGTCCGGCGGACGCCGGGGGCGCGTACTCGTGGGACCGTTCCTTCCGGCTCTGGGACACCTACTTCGCGCTGATCTGGCTGGCCACCCTGGTGTTCGTGCTGGGTGCGGGACACCCCGGGTGGCCGGTCCGCGTCACGGCGGCGGCGCTGCTGGTCCCACTGGTCCCGCTCTTCCTACGGGTCGGGCGCCCCCTGCTCCGGCAGGATCCGCCCGACGCGCGCAAGGCCCTCACCTACCTCGGCACGATGATGGCGCTGTTCCTTCCCTCCGCGATCCTGGTCGGCGAGACCCGGCTGATGACCTTCGCTCTCGTCCCCCAGTGCTTCATGACGCTGCGGATGCGGTGGGCTCCGACCGCCGTGGCGGTGATCAATCTCGCCCCCGTGGCGGGCTGGGCGCTGCTGTGGCGGCCGAGCGAGCAGGACGTCTTCTTCAACGGCCTGTTCGCCGTCGTCACCCTGGTCTTCTCGGTGGCCGTCGGCAGCTATGTCATCCGGATCATCGAGCAGAGCCAGGAACGGGCGGCTCTGATCGCCCAGTTGGACACGAGCCGGCACGAGGTCTCGCGGCTCTCGGCGGCGCACGGGGCACTGGCCGAGCGACAGCGGATGGCCCGGGAGATCCACGACACCCTCGCACAGGGCTTCACCAGCCTGCTGATGCTGATCCAGGCCGTCGAGGCCGAGCTCGACCACGACATGCCGCAGGCCCGCCGTCATCTGGCCCTGATGGACGAGACGGCCCGGCTGAACCTCGCCGAGGCCCGGGCCCTGGTCGCCGACGGCACCCCCGCCGACCTGGCCGGCGCGACGCTGCCGGACGCCCTGTTCCGGCTGACGGCCCGGCACTTTGCGAAGCTCGCCGTGACCGGCCAGGTCCGTCCGCTGCCCGCGGGGGCCGAGGTCGTCGCGCTGCGCTCCTGCCAGGAGGCGCTCACGAACTGCCGTAAACACGCGGGGAGTTCGGCGACCGTGACCATCGATCTCGGCTATGCCGACGAGAGCCTCACGCTGTCCGTGCGGGACGACGGTCATGGCTTCGACCCGGGGGCCGCCCGTGACGGCTACGGTCTGGCGGGGCTCCGTGCCCGCGCCACCGAGGTCGGCGGGACGGTGCGGGTGCACAGCGCGCCCGGCGGCGGCACCACGGTCACCGTTCGCCTGCCCGTACCGCCCCCGAGGAGCTGTTCATGATCCGGATCATCCTGGCCGACGACCACCCGGTCGTTCGGGAGGGCCTGCGGGCGATGCTGAGCGCGGAACCGGACCTGGAGGTGATCGCGGACGCGTCCAGCGGACCGCAGGCGGAGGCGCTGGCGGCTGAACTCCGCCCCGACATCGTGCTGATGGACCTGCGGATGCCGGGCGGCTCGGGCGTGGAGTCGATCGTACGGATGACGGAGGCGGGGCTGCCCTGCCGGGTGATCGTCCTGACGACGTACGAGACGGACCGGGACATCCTGCGGGCCGTGGAGGCGGGGGCGGCCGGTTATCTGCTCAAGGACCTGCCCCGGGGCGAACTGGCGGAGTCCGTACGGGCCGCAGCCCGCGGCGAGACGGTCCTGGCGCCGACGGTCGCCGCCCGCCTGGTCGACCAGCTGCGCACCAGGCCGGAACGGCCCCGGCTCTCGGAGCGCGAGACAGCGGTGCTGCGTCTGGTGGCGGAGGGCTGCACGAACGCGGAGATCGGGCGCAGGCTGTTCATCGGCGAGTCCACCGTGAAGACCCATCTCCTGCGCGTCTTCGGCAAGTTGGGAGTCGACGACCGCACCGCCGCGGTCACCAGCGCCCTGCGGTACGGGCTGCTCGACCAGTGAGGCGCAGGCACCGAAGGGCGCCGGTCTCCTGACCGGCGCCCTTCTCCCGTGGGCCTGTCAACCGAGCCTGGACTCCAGCTCCGCCACGATCTCGTTGACCCCGATCGCCGACTGCTCCCCGGACTCCATGTCCTTGAGCTGTACGACGCCCTCGGCGAGGTCGCGCTCGCCTGCGACGATCGTGTAGCGGGCGCCGCTGCGGTTGGCGTTCTTCATGGCGCCCTTGAGGCCCTTGGAGCCATAGGAGAAGTCCGCCACGATGCCCACCTTGCGGAGCTCGGTGACCTTGGCGAACAGGATCCGGCGGGCCTCCTCCCCCAGCGGGACCGCGAACACACTGGTCGTCGAGGGGAGTTCGAGCTCGACGCCCTCCGCCTCCAGGGCGAGGACCGTGCGGTCGACGCCCAGCGCCCAGCCCACGGACGGAAGGGCCGGGCCGCCGATCATCTCCGACAGGCCGTCGTAGCGGCCACCGCCGCCCACCGCGGACTGGGAGCCCAGACCGTCGTGGACGAACTCGAAGGTCGTGCGGGTGTAGTAGTCGAGGCCGCGCACCAGCTTCGGGTCGTCCTCGAAGGCCACGCCCGCCGCGGTGATCAGCTCGCGGACCTCCTCGTGGTACGCCTTGCAGGCGTCGCACAGGTAGTCGCGCAGCAGCGGAGCGTCCCCGAGCTGCTTCTGGACCGACTCCCGCTTGTCGTCGAGGACCCGCAGTGGGTTGATCTCGGCGCGGCGGAGCGTGTCCTCGTCGAGGTCCAGGCCGCGCAGGAAGTCCTGGAGCGCGGCCCGGTACACCGGACGGCACTCCTTGTCGCCCAGGCTGTTGAGCAGGATGCGGAAGTTGCGCAGCCCCAGCGAGCGGTACGCCTGGTCGGCCAGGATGATCAGCTCGGCGTCGAGCGCCGGGTCCTCCGCACCGATCGCCTCGGCGCCGACCTGCGAGAAGTGCCGGTAACGGCCCTTCTGCGGACGCTCGTAGCGGTAGTACGAGCCGGAGTACCAGAGCTTGACCGGCAGGTTGCCCGTCTTGTGCAGGTTGGCCTCCAGCGCCGCGCGCAGGACGGAGGCCGTGCCCTCGGGGCGCAGGGCCAGCTTGTCGCCGCCCTTGGTCTCGAAGGCGTACATCTCCTTGGTCACGATGTCGGTGGACTCACCGACCCCGCGCGCGAACAGCTCGACGCTCTCAAAGCCGGGCGTCTCGATGTAGCCGTAGCCGGAGGCGCGCAGGGGCGCGGCGATCGCCTCACGGACCGCCAGGAACTTGGCGCTGTCCGGCGGGATCAGGTCGTACGTGCCCTTGGGGGCCTGAAAGGTGCTCACGGAAGTCTCTCGTCACATTCCTCGTCGGGGAGCCTCGGAGGCTCCCTGGCCGGAGGCCACTTGCCGCAGATACGGGTTGGTGGCGCGCTCCTGGCCGATGGTCGTCTGGGGGCCGTGGCCGGACAGCACCACGGTCGAGTCGTCGAGCGGCAGGCACACGCGGGCCAGCGAGTCGAGCATCTCGGCCGTGTCACCGCCGGGCAGGTCGGTGCGTCCGATGGAGCCGGCGAAAAGCAGATCCCCCGAGAAGAAAACCGAGGGAATCTCGGCCGTCTCGGGCATCCGGAAGGTCACCGACCCCTTGGTATGGCCCGGCGCGTGCGCGACGGACAGCTCGAGGCCGGCGAGCTCCAGCCGCGCACCGTCGGTCAGCTCCTTGACGTCGTCCGGCTCCCCCACGGTGATCTCGCCCATCAGCGGCATCCCGATGGAACGCCCCAGACCCATCGACGGGTCCTTCATCATGTAGCGGTCCTCGGGGTGGATCCACGCGGGTACTCCGTGCGCGCCGCACACGGGGACGACCGAGGCCACGTGGTCGATGTGGCCGTGGGTGAGGACGACGGCGACGGGCTTGAGCCGATGCTTCTTCAGCGTTTCCTCGACTCCCTCGGCGGCCTGGTGGCCCGGGTCGATGATCACGCACTCCTCACCGGCGGCGGGGGCGACGAGATAACAGTTCGTCCCCCAGGCCCCGGCGGGGAACCCGGCAATGAGCACGATCGTCCTCGGTTTGTCTAGATACGGGCGGTCTTCCGGGCGGCTGCCCCAGTGGTCAGAGCCTACCGGCGCTGCCGATTCCTCAGCGAACCCATATACGGTACGGGGCACACGCAGGCGGTCGGTTCATAGGACGCATGCGTACCGGTCGGCGTACGAGACGCATGAGGAGAGAACCCCGTGGTCACCCAGGAACAGCGGAAGCGGCAGCTCGCGCGGGAGAAGTTCTTGCGGCAGCAGCAGCGGCGCACGGCCGCGCGCCGCAAGGCCCGTGTACGCAACTCTGTGATCGCGTCGGTGCTCGGCGTGGTCCTGGTGGGCAGCCTGGCGCTCTACACGTCCGGTGTCATGAAGGACGACGACAAGGCCAGCGCGAGCGCGGAGACCACTCCCAGCGCGGCGCCGACCAGCAAGGCGCCGGACCCGTGCGACAAGGCCGCCGCCGGCAAGGTCAAGACGGAGACCTGGAAGAAGGAGCCGGCGATGTCCATCGACAAGTCGGCGAAGTACACGATGAAGCTGGCCACGACCTGCGGTGAGATCGACATCGCGCTGAAGACGTCGGCGGCCCCGCACACCGTGAACTCGTTCGACTTCCTGGCGAACAAGGGCTTCTTCGACCACACGAAGTGCCACCGGCTCACCACCAACGGCATCTACGTCCTGCAGTGCGGCGACCCGACGGGCTCCGGCAGCGGCGGACCGGGCTACACCATTCCGGACGAGAACCTGAAGGACAAGAGCCTCAAGAGCAACGTCTACCCGGCGGGCACCGTCGCGATGGCGAACACCGGGCAGGCGCACACCGGCGGGAGCCAGTTCTTCCTCGTCTACCAGGACAGCCAGCTCCCTCCGAGCTACACCCCGTTCGGCACCATCTCGGAATCCGGTATGAAGGTGCTGAAGAAGATCGCCGCGGCCGGTGAGAGCACCGGCGCGGGCGACGGCGCGCCGAACGCGACCGTCGTGATCAACAAGGCGACGGTCAGCAAATCCTGACCGCCAAGTGCGAAATTTCGGTCGCGCGGGATGCGGACAGGCAACCCGCCGGTCGCCTATGTTGGCCGTGACGAAACTGTGGACGATGCCCGGGGGCGCTGGAGCCTCTCGGCATCATGTGGAGGAGGCGCTGTGAGCAGCGACCCGTGGGGCCGCGTCGACGAGACGGGGACCGTGTACGTGCGTACGGCCGACGGCGAGCAGGTCGTCGGTTCCTGGCAGGCCGGCTCCCCCGAGGAAGCCCTGGCCTACTTCGAGCGCAAGTACGAGGGCCTGGTTGTCGAGATCGGCCTCCTCGAGAAGCGAGTGAAGACCACCGACCTGTCGGCGAAGGACGCTCAGGCGGCCATCGACCACATCCGCGAGCAGGTCGACGCGCATCACGCGGTCGGCGACCTGGACGCGCTCAAGGTGCGGTTGGACAAGCTCGTGGAGACCGTCGACAAGCGCCGCGAGGAGCGCAAGCAGCAGCGCGCGAAGCAGTCCGACGAGGCCCGGCACGCCAAGGAGGCGCTGGTCGTCGAGGCGGAGGAGCTGGCCCAGTCCGACCAGTGGCGGGCCGCCGGTGAGCGGCTGCGCGCGCTGGTGGACACCTGGAAGGGTCTGCCCCGCCTGGACCGCAAGTCGGACGACGAGCTGTGGCACCGCTTCTCGCACGCGCGCTCGGCGTTCTCCAAGCGCCGCAAGGCCCACTTCGCGTCGCTGGACGCGCAGCGCGAGGACGCCCGCAGGACCAAGGAGCGCCTGGTCGGCGAGGCCGAGGCACTGTCCGGGTCGACGGACTGGGGTCCGACGGCGGCGCGCTACCGCGAGCTGATGGCCGAGTGGAAGGCGGCCGGCCGCGCCCAGCGCGAGCACGAGGACGACCTGTGGAACCGCTTCCGCGGTGCCCAGGACGTGTTCTTCGCCGCCCGCAGCTCGGTCTTCGCCGAGCGGGACGCCGAGCAGACCGAGAACCTCAAGCTGAAGGAGGAGCTGGCCGAGGAGGCCGAGAAGCTCCTGCCGATCGGCGACTTGAAGAGCGCCCGCGCCGCCTTCCGCGCGATCAACGAGCGCTGGGAGGCCATCGGCCACGTCCCGCGGGACGCCCGGCCGAAGGTCGAGGGCCGGATGCACACCGTCGAGCGCGCCCTCCAGGAGGCCGAGGAGACCGAGTGGCGCCGGACCAACCCGGAGGCACGCGCGCGTGCCGCGGGTCTGACCGGCCAGCTCCAGGCCGCCGTGGACAAGCTCAGGGGCCAGATCGACCAGGCACGCGCCCAGGGCAACAACGCCAGGGCCGACAAGCTGGAGCGTGAGCTGGAGGGCCGCCAGGCACTCCTGGACCAGGCGCTGAAGGGTCTCCAGGAGTTCGGCGGCTGAGGCCGTAGGTGAAAGGGCCCCGCACCTTGGGTGCGGGGCCCTTTCACATGTCTTCTACGACCGGTTCCGCGCCGAGGTCACGCGATACACGTCGTACACGCCCTCGACTCCCCTGACCGCCTTCAGGACGTGACCGAGGTGCTTCGGGTCGCCCATCTCGAAGGTGAAGCGGGAGGTGGCGACGCGGTCGCGGGAGGTCTGGACGGCCGCGGAGAGGATGTTGACGTGCTGGTCCGACAGGACGCGGGTGACGTCGGAGAGGAGTCGGGAGCGGTCCAGGGCCTCGACCTGGATGGCGACCAGGAAGACCGAGGACTGCGTGGGCGCCCACTCGACCTCGAGGATGCGCTCGGGCTCGCGGGACAGTGAGTCCACGTTGACGCAGTCGCTGCGGTGAACCGATACGCCACTACCACGGGTGACGAAACCGATGATCGGGTCGCCCGGGACGGGTGTGCAACAGCGGGCCAGCTTGACCCACACGTCATCGACGCCCTTGACGACGACGCCCGGGTCGGTGTTGGAGCGCCGCTTGCGACGGCCGCGGCTCGGCGGGACCGCCTCGTCGATCTCCTCGGTGGCCGCCTCCTCGCCGCCGAGCGCGGAGACGAGTTTCTGCACGATGTTCTGCGCGGAGACATGCCCCTCGCCGATCGCCGCGTACAGGGCGGAGATGTCGGAGTACCGCATCTCGTGCGCGAGCGTGACGAGCGAGTCGCCGGTGAGGATGCGCTGGATCGGCAGGTTCTGTTTGCGCATCGCCCGGACGATGGCGTCCTTGCCCTGCTCGATCGCCTCGTCGCGGCGCTCCTTGGAGAACCAGGCGCGGATCTTGTTGCGCGCCCGCGGCGACTTCACGAAGTTCAGCCAGTCCCGGGACGGACCGGCCCCGGGTGCCTTGGACGTGAAGACCTCGACGAGGTCGCCGTTGTCCAGGGTCGATTCCAGCGGTACGAGGCGGCCGTTGACCCGGGCCCCTATGGTGCGGTGGCCCACCTCGGTGTGCACCGCGTAGGAGAAGTCCACCGGTGTGGCACCGGCCGGCAGCGCTATGACGTCGCCCTTGGGGGTGAAGACGAAGACCTCGTTGCGGGAGAGGTCGAAGCGCAGGGACTCCAGGAACTCGCCGGGGTCCTCGGTCTCCTTCTGCCAGTCGAGGAGCTGGCGCAGCCACGCCATGTCGTTGAGGTGGTCGTCCTTGCCGGTGGTCCGCGGCTGGTCCGAGCGCACCTTGGAGGTACCGGCGACGGCCTCCTGCTTGTACTTCCAGTGCGCGGCGATGCCGTACTCGGCGCGGCGGTGCATGTCGAACGTACGGATCTGGAGTTCGACCGGCTTGCCGTTCGGCCCGATGACCGTCGTGTGCAGCGACTGGTACATGTTGAACTTGGGCATCGCGATGTAGTCCTTGAACCGGCCGGGGACCGGATTCCATCGCGCGTGCACGGTGCCGAGGGCGGCGTAGCAGTCGCGGACGGTGTCGACGAGGACTCGGATGCCGACCAGGTCGTAGATCTCCGCGAAGTCGCGGCCGCGGACGATCATCTTCTGGTAGACGCTGTAGTAGTGCTTCGGTCGCCCGGTGACGGTGGCCTTGATCCGGGCCGCGCGCAGGTCGGACTGCACCTCGTCGGTCACTATGGCCAGGTACTCGTCGCGCTTGGGCGCCCGCTCGGCCACCAGCCGTACGATCTCGTCGTACATCTTGGGGTAGAGGATCGCGAAGGCGAGGTCCTCCAGCTCCCACTTGATGGTGTTCATGCCGAGGCGGTGGGCGAGCGGAGCGTAGATCTCCAGCGTCTCGCGCGCCTTCTTCTCCTGCTTCTCCCGCTTCAGGTACCGCATGGTGCGCATGTTGTGCAGGCGGTCGGCGAGCTTGATGACCAGGACGCGGGGGTCCTTGGCCATCGCTACGACCATCTTGCGCACGGTCTCGGCCTGCGCGGCCTCGCCGAACTTGACCTTGTCCAGCTTGGTGACGCCGTCGACGAGCAGGGCCACGGAGTCGCCGAAGTCGCGGCGGAGCTGGTCGAGGCCGTACTCGGTGTCCTCGACGGTGTCGTGCAGCAGACCCGCCATGAGGGTGGCCGGGTCCATGCCGAGCTCGGCGAGGATCGTGGTCACCGCGAGGGGGTGGGTGATGTAAGGGTCGCCACTCTTGCGCTTCTGGCCGCGGTGCCAGCGCTCGGCGACCTGGTAGGCCTTCTCGATCTGGCGCAGCGTCGCCGTCTCGATCTTCGGGTCGTTGCTGCGCACTATCCGCAGCAGGGGCTCCAGGACCGGGTTGTACGGGTTGGAGCGCTGGACACCGAGGCGGGCGAGACGGGCGCGGACGCGGTTGGAGGAGCCGGTACGGGCGGGCTGGCCCGCGTTCGGACGGGCGGCGGGGGTCGGCGACGTGGAGCGCTCGGGAGTGGCGGGCTTGGGCCGGGGTGGTTCGGCCGGCTTGTCGACGGGCGCCGACTGGGCGTGCTCGACCGGCCCGCGGGCGTCGTTCGTCGCGCTCTTCGCGTCCAGCGCGGGCTTGGCCGCGGGCGCCGAGGCGGGCTCGGGCTTGGCGGCGGTGAGTGGCTGGGCCTCGTCTGGCAAGAGGACTCCTCGTGCGCGATCCGGGTCCCCGGTCAGGCTCCGGAGACCCCATGGTAGCGATCCTGCGCCCGGGGATCGCCTTCAGCCCGATGTGAGAGACGTCTACACGTGCAACAAGAGGGGCTCTCGCATGATTCCTGAGGTGGCCCGGGTACCGCGGCGGACAGTGCCCGGCTCACCTGCGAACGGCCGTCCCCGAAGAGGGACGGCCGTTCGTGCGGGGCTTGCTGGGGGTCAGACCTTGAGGAGTGACTCCAGCGGGGCTCCGGCCAGGGCCGGCTCCAGGCGGGCCCGGCCGCCCAGGAAGCCCAGTTCCATCAGGACCGCGAGGCCGGCGACCTCGGCGCCCGCGCGGCGGATCAGCTCGATCGAGGCCTCGGCGGTGCCGCCGGTGGCCAGGACGTCGTCGACGATCAGGATGCGGTCGTCGGCGGACAGGTCCTCCGCGTGCACCTCGATCTCCGCCGAGCCGTACTCCAGGTCGTACGCCTGGCTGAGGGTCGCCCCGGGGAGCTTGCCCGCCTTCCGCACGGGGATGAAGCCGAGACCCGCGCGGATCGCGACGGGGGCGCCGAGGATGAACCCCCGGGCCTCCAGGCCGACCACCTTGGTGGCGCCGGTGCTCGCCGCGACCGCCGCAAGAGCGTCGGTGAGCGCCGAGAACGCCGCCGGGTCCGCCAGGAGCGGGGTGATGTCCTTGAACATCACCCCCGGCTCCGGATAGTCGGCCACATCACGGATACGGCTGAGCAGCAACGAGGTGATGTCGGTGAGCTCGGTCATCGGCGCTTCCCCGAGGGACGGCCACGGCCCCGGCCCCGGGAGGCGGGCTGGGTGCGCGGGCCGACGACCGCGGGGGCGGCGTCGTCGTCCGGCTCGTCGGAGACGGGACGCGCGTCGGCCATCTCCTCCTCTACGGACGCCTGGGCACGCTTGGCCAGGACCCGCTTCCTGAGGGCCTTCATCGCCGGCTCGCGCTCCTTGAGGTCGGCGACGAGCGGCGTGGCGATGAAGATCGAGGAGTACGCACCGGCGGCGAGACCGACGAACAGCGACAGCGAGATGTCGTTGAGCGTGCCCGCGCCGAGGAAGCCGCCACCGATGAACAGCAGGCCCGCCACCGGCAGCAGCGCGACCACCGTGGTGTTGATCGAGCGGACCAGGGTGCTGTTGATCGATCGGTTGGCGATGTCGCTGTAGGTCCAGCGGTTCTGCTTGGTGATGTCCTTCGTCTGCTCCTTGAGGGAGTCGAAGACGACCACCGTGTCGTAGAGCGAGTAACCGAGGATGGTCAGCAGACCGATCACCGTGCCTGGCGTGACCTCGAAGCCGACGAGGGCGTAGATGCCGACGGTGATCGTGATGTCGTGGATCAGGGCGACGAGCGCCGCGATGGCCATGCGCCATTCGAAGGCGATCGCCAGATAGATCACGACGAGGACCATGAAGATCGCCAGACCCTGCCAGGCCTTGTTGGCGATCTGGTCGCCCCAGCTGGGTCCGACCAGGTCGGCGGCGATGGTCTCCGGGTCGACCTTGAAGTCCTTCGCGAGGTCGTTCTTGATCTCGTCGGACTGCTTGGTGTCCATGCCGGCGATCTGGATGCGCAGCGTGTCGTTGCCGAGCTTCTGCACGACGGCGTCGTGACCGGAGGCTTCCTTCGCGTAGTCCTCGGCCTGGGAGACCGAGACGCTTGTCTTCTCGGTGGTGAAGACCGCGCCGCCCTGGAAGTCGATGCCCATGTTGAGGCCACGTACCGCGAGGCCCAGGATCGCCGTGATGGTGATCAGGATCGAGATGCCGTACCAGAGCTTGCGGTGACCGATGAAGTCGTAGCTGATCTCGCCACGGTGCAGTCGGGCGCCGAGGTTGCCGAGTTTCGACATGCTCACGCCTCCTTCGTCTCAACGGGGCCGGAACGGCGGGTGCGGCGCAGCGGCGGCTTGGCACCCAGACTCTTCGGGTCGAGGCCGGACCACTTGCTGCCGCTCGCGAAGAACTTCCGACGGGCCAGCAGCGTCATCAGCGGCTTGGTGAAGAAGAAGACCACGACGACGTCGAGCACGGTGGTCAGACCGAGTGTGAACGCGAAGCCCTGGACCTTGCCGACCGTCACGGTGAACAGCACCGCGGCGGCGAGGAAGGACACGAAGTCGGAGACCAGGATGGTGCGCCGGGCACGCGGCCAGGCCCGCTCGACGGCGGGGCGCAGCGAGCGTCCCTCGCGGATCTCGTCCCTTATGCGTTCGAAGTACACGATGAACGAGTCCGCGGTGATACCGATGGCGACGATGGCACCGCACACGGCCGGCAGGTTCAGCGCGAAGCCGATGGCCGGGCCGAGCAGCGCCATGAGCACGTAGGTGAGGATGCCGGAGACGAGCAGCGAGGCCATCGCGACGAGGGACAGGCCCCGGTAGTAGGCCACCAGGTAGACGACGACCAGGAGGAGTCCGATGGCGCCGGCGAGGAGACCGGCGTGCAGCTGGTCACCGCCGAGCGCCGCGGTCACCGTGGTCACGCTCTGCTCCTGGAAGGAGAGCGGGAGAGCGCCGTACGACAGCATGTTGGCGAGGTTCTGGGCCTCGTCCTGCGTGAAGCTGCCGGAGATCTGGGCGCTGCCGCCGGTGATGGAGTTCTGCACGTACGGGCTGGAGACGACCTCGCCGTCGAGGACGATGCCGAACTCGTTCTGCGGCTGGGTGTTCTTCGCGAGCTGGCCCGTGATGGCCGCGAACTTCTTGGAGCCCTTGCCGTTGAAGGTCATGGTGACCTGCCAGCCGGCGGCGGTCTGGGTGTCGAAGACCGCCTGGGCCTTCTTGACCTCGGTGCCGTCGACGGCGGCCGGGCCGAGCAGGTACTTGTACCAGACGCCGGAGATCTCGCCGCAGCCCAGGGTGGTGTCGGCCGGCTTGGCACCCTCGCCCGCGGTGGTGCGCTGTGCCTTCTTGGAGCAGTCCAGAGCGGTGTACTGGGCCTGGAGCTTGGCCTGGGCGGAGGAGGTGTCGGTGCCGCCGGTGGCGGGGGCCGACGGGGACGCGGAGCTCGACGCGCTCGCGGACGCCGACGGCGTGGAGTCCGCCTTCAGCGCGTCGGTGACGGCGCGGCCCTGCGAGGTGGCGGAGGCCGACGGGGAGGACGACGAGGTCGCCTTCTCGCCCGTGGAGCCGGACTTGCTCGCGGAGGGGCTCGGGGACGCGGTCGAGGAGCCGCTCGCGGACGGGCTCGGCGAGGTGGCCGCGGCGCCGCCGGTGGCCTCCTGGGCCAGGACCGGACGGAAGTACAGCTTGGCGGTGGTGCCGACCTGGTCGCGGGCCTCCTTGGAGTTGGTGCCCTTGGGGATGTTCACAATGATGTTGCGATCACCCTGGGTCTGCACCTCCGCCTCGGAGACGCCCAGACCGTTGACACGACGGTTCATGATCTCGACCGCGGTGTCCATGTTGGCCTTGTTGATCGCGGACCCCTGGTCGGCCTTGGCCTCCAGCGTGATGCTGGTGCCTCCGGCAAGGTCGATGCCGAGGCGCGGGGTGGTGTGTCCGGAGAGGAACATTCCACCGGTGAGCGCCACGATGGCGATCAGGATCAGGGCCAGCGCGCGCCCTGGCTTGCTCTGGGCACTCGCGCTCCGGCCCCTTTTAGGTGCTGCCACCTTCTCGTACTCCCTCTCGGGCCGCTCTCGCGCCGGATCGGCGGGCGGGCGGCCATGACTGGTGTCGGGATCCCGTGCGAGCCGCGCAGGTCCGGGCCGCGCGGAGCTGGTCCGCGCGCCCCGGAGTGCGACTACTTCGCCTCGGAGTCGCCGTCGGTCTTCTTCGGCTCGTCGTCCGACTTCGCCTCGGCTGTCTCGCTCTCGGCGTCGGCCTTGGCGGGCGCGTCGTCGGCGGGCTCCTCGGCCGTGTCCTTCTTACCGAGGTCGACGGACTTCTCGTCGGAGGCGGCGGCAGCTTCGTCGGCGGACTCGTCGGTCTCGGAGAGGGAGGAGGCGTCGTCCGGGACGACGTCGGAGTCGGACTTCAGGTCGTGCTCGATGCCGTGGACGATGCGGTTGTACTCGTCGTCGGTCAGGACGGCACCGATGGAGTTCTTCGCGAAGAGAAGATCGACGCCGGGAGCGGCGTCGAGGAGGACCGTGTCCTCGTTGACCTCCTTGACAGTGGCGTACATGCCCCCGATGGTGCGGACGCCGCTGCCGGGCTGCATGTCGTTCCGCATGCTCGCGGCCTGCTGCTGCTTCTTCTTGGCCGAGCGGGTCATCAGGAACATGGCCCCGATGAGCACGATGAACGGGAGGAGGGTCACGAGACTCACGGGTCGGTACTTCCTTCACGCGACCGCGAGATGAGCGGCCTGATGGTTGGGGGTATGTCTGCCGCCGACAAAGGCGGCATCGGCGGAGTCTAGGCGAGTCCGCGCGCAGTGAACAACGCTCAGCATGGCACCAGGGTTCCTGACCCGGCCAATGCCCGCGCCGTCACGATCTCGTCACGTCCCGAACAGGTCTTGTTGTCCGTTTCCTGTGGACGCCGAGCGGGGCGGGGTGAGGCCGAGATGCGCCCATGCGGCGGGAGTGGCGACCCGTCCGCGGGGCGTGCGGGCGAGGAGACCCTCGCGCACGAGGAAGGGTTCGGCCACCTCTTCGACGGTCTCGCGCTCCTCCCCCACCGCGACCGCGAGTGTGGACAGGCCGACCGGGCCGCCGCCGAAGAGCTTGAGCAGTGCCTCCAGGACTCCGCGGTCGAGGCGGTCGAGGCCGCGGGCGTCGACCTCGTAGACCTTGAGAGCTGCCGCGGCGATGTCGCGCGTGATGACTCCGTCGGCCCTGACCTGGGCGTAGTCCCGGACCCGGCGCAGCAGACGGTTGGCGATACGGGGCGTGCCGCGGGAGCGGCCCGCGATCTCGGCGGCGCCGTCGGAACCGATCTCGACGTCGAGCAGGTTGGCCGAGCGGTGGATGACGCGCTCCAGCTCGGCGGGTTCGTAGAACTCCATGTGCGCGGTGAAGCCGAAGCGGTCGCGCAGCGGAGGCGGCAGCAGGCCCGCGCGCGTGGTGGCGCCGACCAGCGTGAACGGGGGCAGCTCCAGCGGGATGGCGGTGGCGCCGGGGCCCTTGCCGACGATGACGTCGACGCGGAAGTCCTCCATCGCCATGTAGAGCATCTCCTCGGCGGGCCGCGACATGCGGTGGATCTCGTCGAGGAAGAGGACCTCGCCCTCCTGGAGGGAGGAGAGGATCGCCGCGAGGTCGCCGGCGTGCTGGATGGCGGGGCCGCTGGTGATCCGGATCGGGGCGTTCATCTCGGCCGCGATGATCATCGACAGGGTGGTCTTGCCGAGGCCGGGGGCGCCGGAGAGCAGCACGTGGTCGGCGGTGGCCCCCCGCGCGCGTGCCGCCCTGAGCACCAGGTCGAGCTGTTCGCGCACCTTCTCCTGGCCGATGAACTCGTCCAGGTCCTTGGGTCGCAGGGCGGCCTCCACCGCCTGGTCCTCACGGTCGGCGGACGCACCGACGAGCCGCTCGGAGGCGGTCGCGTCGGTGGTGTCGTCCCAGTTCATGTGGTGTGCCTCTGTGTCGGGTGGGTCAGCGGGCGCGGTTCAGGGTCTGGAGGGCCGCCTTCAGCAGCCGGCCGACCTGGGGCGTGCCCTCGGCGGCCTCTGCCTGCGGGGCGACGGCGGTGACGGCCTCGTCGGCCTCGCGCGTGGCGTATCCGAGGCCGATCAGGGCGGCGTGCAGCTGGTCGCGCCAGCCCTGGGTGACCGGGGCGCCGATCGCGGGCACGCCGATCGGCTCGCCCAGCCGGTCCTTCAGCTCCAGGAGCAGCTTCTGGGCGCCCTTCTTGCCGATGCCGGGCACGGCGATGAGCGCCTTCTCGTCCCCCGTGGCCACCGCTCGGCGCAGCGCGTCGGGCGAGTGCACCGCCAGCATGGACTGGGCCAGCCGCGGGCCGACTCCGCTCGCGGTCTGCAGCAGTTCGAAGACCTGGCGCTCGTCGTCGTCGACGAAGCCGTAGAGGGTGAGGGAGTCCTCCCGTACGACGAGGGAGGTGGCGAGCTTGGCCGGCTTGCCGAGGCGGAGCGTCGACAGCGTGTTCGGCGTGCATTGCACCGCCATGCCGACACCGCCGACCTCGAGCACGGCGGCGTCGGGAGCGAGTGCGGCGACCGTGCCGCTCACAAAGGCGATCATGCCGTACGGCCTTTCCGTGCTGTGGCTGCGTGCAGGGCGACGGCCTGCTGGAGTCGGTTCTGGGCGGGCGCGCGCCAGATGTGGCAGATGGCGAGCGCGAGGGCGTCGGCGGCGTCGGCAGGCTTGGGCGGGGCGTCGAGCCGCAGCAGGCGGGTGACCATGGCGCCGACCTGGGCCTTGTCGGCGCGTCCGCTGCCGGTGACGGCGGCCTTGACCTCGCTCGGGGTGTGCAGGGCGACGGGGATGCCGCGGCGGGCGGCACACAGCATCGCGACGGCACTGGCCTGGGCGGTGCCCATCACCGTACGGACGTTGTGCTGGCTGAACACCCGCTCCACGGCGACGTATTCGGGCCGGTGCTCGTCCAGCCACTGCTCGATGCCCTGCTCGACGGCGACGAGCCGCTGCCCCAACTCGGCGTCCGCGGGCGTGCGTACGACCCCGACGCCGATCATCGTGAGCGGCCGGCCGGCAACGCCTTCGACCACGCCGACACCGCACCGCGTCAGTCCGGGGTCCACCCCGAGTACGCGCACGCTCACCCCGCCCTTCGATCGCCTGTTTGTGCAGGCTATCGGGTGCCACCGACAACGACTCGCATCAACGCCCGGCAACGCGACGGGCCGACGGGGGTGTCCCGTCGGCCCGTTCGTAGCTGAGCGTCGGCTCAGGCGTCGACCTTCTCCATGACCTCGTCGCTCACGTCGAAGTTGGCGAAGACGTTCTGGACGTCGTCGCTGTCCTCGAGGGCGTCGATCAGCTTGAAGATCTTCTTGGCGCCTTCCTCGTCCAGCTCGACCTGCATGGTCGGGACGAAGTTGGCGTCGGCGGAGTCGTAGTCGATCCCGGCGTCCTGGAGGGCGGTGCGGACGGCGACCAGGTCGGTGGCCTCGCTGATGACCTCGAAGGACTCACCGAGGTCGTTGACTTCCTCGGCGCCCGCGTCCAGGACGGCACCGAGGACGTCGTCCTCGCCGAGCTCGCCCTTGGGGACGATGACAACGCCCTTGCGGTTGAAGAGGTACGACACCGAGCCCGGGTCGGCCATGGAGCCACCGTTGCGGGTCATGGCGACGCGGACGTCGGAGGCGGCGCGGTTGCGGTTGTCGGTGAGGCACTCGATGAGCACCGCGACGCCGTTCGGGCCGTAACCCTCGTACATGATCGTCTCGTAGTCGGCGCCACCGGCCTCGAGACCGCCTCCGCGCTTGACCGCGGAGTCGATGTTCTTGTTCGGGACCGACGACTTCTTGGCCTTCTGGATGGCGTCGTAGAGAGTCGGGTTGCCCTCGATGTCGACGCCGCCCATGCGGGCCGCGACCTCGATGTTCTTGATCAGCTTTGCGAAGAGCTTGCCGCGCTTGGCGTCAATCACGGCCTTCTTGTGCTTCGTCGTAGCCCATTTAGAGTGGCCGGACATCTGCCTGTCTCCTTCGCGTAACCCATCCAAACAACGAACGCCAGAGATCCTACAAGGACTCCGCCGCCCGGTTCGCGCGCACCATGTCGACGAACAGGGAGTGCACGCGGTGGTCGCCGGTCAGTTCCGGGTGGAACGACGTGGCGAGCGCGTTGCCCTGACGCACGGCGACGATGTGGCCTTCGTGCTCGGCGAGCACCTCGGCCTCGACGCCGACGGATTCGACCCAGGGGGCGCGGATGAAAACGCCCTCTACAGGATCGCCCTCGACGCCCTTAACGTCGACCGCCGCTTCGAAGGACTCGTTCTGACGTCCGAAGGCGTTGCGGCGCACGATCATGTCGATGCCGCCGATCGTCTCCTGGCCCGAGCGCGGGTCGAGGATCTTGTCGGCCAGCATGATCAAGCCCGCGCAGGTGCCGTAGACAGGCATTCCGGCACGCACACGCGCGCGGAGCGGCTCCATCACGCCGAACAGGACCGCCAGCTTGGAGATGGTGGTGGATTCGCCGCCGGGGATGACGAGGCCGTCCACCTCGGCGAGTTCGTCGGGGCGCCGCACCGGCCTGGCCACGGCGTCGGCCGCGGCCAGGGCAACGAGGTGCTCCCGGACGTCGCCCTGGAGGGCCAGGACGCCTATGACAGGAGTGCTCATGAGTGGTTACCAGCCGCGGTTGGCGTAGCGCTCGGTCTCGGGGAGGGTGTCGCAGTTGATGCCGACCATGGCCTCGCCGAGGTTGCGGGACGCGTCCGCGATGATCTTCGGGTCGTCGTAGAAGGTGGTGGCCTTCACGATGGCGGCGGCGCGCTTGGCCGGGTCGCCGGACTTGAAGATGCCGGAACCGACGAAGACACCCTCGGCGCCGAGCTGGCGCATCAGGGCGGCGTCGGCCGGGGTGGCCACGCCACCGGCGGAGAACAGCACGACCGGGAGCTTGCCGAGTTCGGCGACCTCGCGCACGATCTCGTACGGGGCGCGCAGCTCCTTGGCGGCGGCGTACAGCTCGTTGTTGTCGTAGCCGCGCAGGCGGGCGATCTCGTTCTTGATCTGGCGCAGGTGGCGGACGGCCTCGACGACGTTGCCGGTGCCGGCCTCGCCCTTGGAGCGGATCATGGCCGCGCCCTCGGCGATCCGGCGCAGGGCCTCGCCCAGGTTGGTGGCACCGCAGACGAAGGGGGTCGTGAAGGCCCACTTGTCGGAGTGGTTGACCTCGTCGGCCGGGGTGAGGACCTCGGACTCGTCGATGTAGTCCACGCCGAGGGACTGCAGGACCTGGGCCTCGACGAAGTGGCCGATGCGGGACTTGGCCATGACCGGGATCGAGACGGCCTCGATGATCTCTTCGATCATGTTCGGGTCCGACATGCGGGCCACGCCGCCGTCCTTGCGGATGTCGGCCGGAACCCGCTCCAGGGCCATGACGGCCACGGCGCCCGCGTCCTCGGCGATCTTCGCCTGCTCGGCGTTGACGACGTCCATGATCACGCCGCCCTTGAGCTGCTCCGCCATGCCGCGCTTCACGCGTGCGGTGCCGGTCTCGGGAGCCTGGTTCTCGGTGCTGGACACGGGTTGACCTCGCTGAAGTGAAAGGGACTGCTGCAGCACCGAGGAAACGGCACCGGACCAGGCCACTGCAAGGGCCAATGGAGAGGCGGTGGATCGTTTTGGTGCGGCCCTGGTCCTAGGCTGCCCGGTCGACCAAGGCCGCGGGCGGCTCGTCGTCCATCTCGTAGGCCATCGGGAAGGGGGCGTGACCGGCCAGGCGGAACCAGCGGACCTTGCGGTGCTGGCGGAGGCGGCGGGCGGCGCCGACCGCGTCGTTGTGGAAGCGGCGAGCCATCGGGACCCGTCGTACGGCCTCGGTGAGTTCGTGGGCCGCCGCCTCTCCCCCGGGCGCCTCGCGGACCGCCTCGACCTGGGCCGGCTCCGCGAACACGGCCCGCAAGGCCTGGCTCAGGTCGCTCTCGGCGACCTCCCGCTGCTCCTCCTCGGCCTGCCGGGCGGCGTGCGCGGCCTCGTACAGGACGATCGACGCGGCCGGGTCGAGCACGCCCGAGGTGGCCAGCTCCTGGGCCACGGAGGCACGGCGGAGCAACTGCGCGTCCAGGCCCGCGCGCGTGGCGTCGATCCTGGCGTGCAGCCGGTCGAGACGGCCCGCGGTCCAGCTCAGATAAAGGCCGATCGCGACGAGCGCGACGAGAATCCAGATGAGGGTGGGAGTCACGGGCAGCAAGGCTATCGGGGCGGGTTCGGGCGGTGCGGGCCAGGCACGGAACGGACACACGCGGCCGGCATGAGGGCCCGCCCGGGGGTATGCCTCACCGGCGCGAGATCGGTCGGCGTGAGGTGGGGGCGGCGGGGCACCGGCTGGGGCGGGCGAGGCGGCCCGGGGGGCGGGCCCATCGCCGGCGAGCCCGGACCGGGGCGCGGGGAGTCGCCGGTCCCGGGCAGCCGCGGCAGCGTTGGCCGCACCGTCTCAGTCGCGGGCGAGTCGCCGGTCCCGGGCAGCCGCAGCAGCGTCGGTCGCACGTCGCCCGTAAGCCCCCGCCAGCCCCGGCCCCAGCCGCGCCCATCGCCCGCGCGGCGACCGGTCGCGGGCGAGTCGCCGAGCCCGGGCAGCTTCGGCTGCGTCGGTCGCACCGTCGCCCTTAAGCCCCCCAGCCCCAGCCCCAGCCGCGCCCGACGCCCGCGCGGCGATCAGTCGCGGGCGAGTCCGAGCCGGGCCCGCAGTCCCGG
Organism: Streptomyces doebereineriae; assembly: GCF_031845645.1. Taxonomy (NCBI): domain Bacteria; kingdom Bacillati; phylum Actinomycetota; class Actinomycetes; order Kitasatosporales; family Streptomycetaceae; genus Streptomyces; species Streptomyces doebereineriae. Next base: position 26,488 of record NZ_JAVREZ010000036.1, on the reverse strand, counting down.
GCCGCGGTCGACGTCCGCCGCGGCCACCGCCGCGGCGCCCGACGTGACCGTCTCGTAGACCGACAGGATGTCCGCCCCGACGGTCGACCAGTCGAACCGCCGGACGTGCGCTCTGCCGCGCTCTCGCAGTTCGGTCAGCCTCGCCGGGTCCCCGAGGAGCCGTAGCGCCGCCGCCGCCAGCGCGTCCGCGTCCTCGTTGGCGAAGAGTTCGCCCGCCGCGCCGTGGTCGAGGACCTGGGCGAAGGCGTCGAGGTCGGAGGCGAGCACCGGGGCGCCCGCCGACATGGCCTCGACGAGGATGATCCCGAAGCTCTCGCCGCCGGTGTTGGGGGCGACGTACAGGTCGACGCTGCGCAGGAAGCGGGCCTTGTCGACGTCGCTGACCATGCCGAGGAACTCCACGCGGGCGCGCAGCTCCTCGGGGAGCGACTCCACCGCCTCCTCCTCGTCGCCGCGCCCGGCCACCAGCAGCCGGGTCCGCGGACGCTCGGCGAGGATCTTCGGCAGGGCCTTCATCAGCACCGGCAGGCCCTTGCGCGGCTCGTCGATGCGCCCCATGAAGCCGATCGTGTCGCCCTGCCACTCGGGCTTCGGCTCGGCCTTGGCGAAGAAGTCGACGTCCACGCCGTTCGGGATCACCACCGCGTCCCCGCCGAGGTGCTCGACGAGCGTGCGGCGGGCGTACTCGCTCACGGCGATCCGGGCGCTGATCTTCTCCAGGGCGGCCTGAAGGATCGAGTACGCGGCGACCATGACCCGGGAGCGCGGGTTCGAGGTGTGGAAGGTGGCGACGATCGGGCCCTGCGCGGCCCAGCAGGTCAGCAGGCCGAGCGACGGCGAGGACGGCTCATGGATGTGGACCACGTCGAACTCGCCGTCGTGCAACCAGCGGCGCACCCGTGCCGCCGACAGGAAGCCGAAGCTCAGGCGGGCCACCGAGCCGTTGTACGGCACCGGAACCGCGCGGCCGGCCGAGACGACGTACGGCGGCAGCGGGGTGTCGTCGTCGGCCGGGGCGAGGACGGACACCTCGTGGCCGAGGCGGATGAAGTACTCGGCGAGATCGCGGATGTGGAACTGGACGCCACCCGGCACATCCCAGGAGTACGGGCAGACGATGCCGATTCTCACGGGCGGGCCCCGTCCGACGGGCGGGGCTCGAGGTCCTTCAGCCACAAGCGCTGCAGCATGTGCCAGTCCTCCGGGTGGTCGGCGATCCCTGTGGCGAAGGCATCGGCCAGCGCCTGTGCCATGACAGACGTCTTTTCGGCCCGCGTACCTGTCTCGGGCACCTCGACCGGGGGATGCACCCTTCCCCGCATGACGGGCGAGTCGTCGTACCAGAGTGTCACCGGCAGCAGCAGCGCGCCCGTCTGCTGGGCCAGCAGGGCCGGGCCCGCGGGGATGCGGGTCGCCTCGCCGAAGAACCGCACCTCGACCCCGGACGACGAGAGGTCGCGCTCGGCGACCAGACAGACCAGGCCGCCGTCACGCAGCCGCCGGGCCAGCGTGCCGAAGGCGGTGCCGCCGCTGTGCGGGAGGACCTCCATCCCGAGGCCCTCGCGGTAGGCGACGAAACGGTCGTACAGCGTCTCCGGCCTGAGCCGCTCGGCGACCGTCGTGAACGGTGTCTCCAGCTTGGTGGTGACCCAGGCGCCGGCGAGGTCCCAGTTGGCCATGTGCGGCAGCGCGAGAATGACGCCCTTGCCGGCCGCAAGCCCCTCGGTCAGATAGTGGAGGTCCTTCGGGTCGAAGCCGCCCCTTATGCGGTCCTTGCTCCAGGCGGGCAGCCGGAAGGATTCCATCCAGTAGCGCAGATACGAGCGCATGCCCGCGCGCGAGAGCTCGGCGAGGCGCTCGGGGCTCGCGTCGGGCACCACGCGCGCGTAGTTGCTCTCCAGTCGGAGCACGCCCTTGCCACGCTGTTTCCAGGCCAGGTCGGCGATGCTCCGGCCGAGGCGCACGGCGACGGGCTCGGGGAGTTTCTTGACCACGCCCCAGCCGAGACCGTACAGCGAGTCCGTCAGCCGCTCCTGGGCGCTCACTTCGCGGCCTCGCTCCCCTGCTCCTGCGAATTCTGCTTCTCCTCGACGGCGGCCGACTCGGCGTCCCCCGAACCGGCTCCGTCCGAACCCACGCCATCCCGCCCGGCGGCGTCCGACTCCGCCGCTCCCGGCTCGACAGCGCCCGGCTCGGCGGCCTCGGCCTCCGCCGACTCCCGGCGGACCGTGACGACCCGCTGGATCAGCGTGACCAGGCTGCCGACGGCGACGATCCACAGCGCGATCGGCAGCAGGTACTGGATACCCGGCACACCGAACTTGTGCAGGCCCGCGAATCCGGCCGCGACCAGTGAGATGACCAGCCGCTCGGCGCGCTCGACGAGGCCGTTGACGGCGACCGGCAGCCCGATCGACTCGCCACGGGCCTTCGTGTACGACACCACCTGGCCGCTGGCCAGGCAGAAGATGGAGACCGCGCACAGCGCGATGTCGTCGCCGCCCCCGGCGTACCAGAGGGCGAAGCCTCCGAAGATCGCGCCGTCGGCGACGCGGTCGAGGGTGGAGTCGAGGAAGGCGCCCCAGCGGCTGGAGCGGCCGAGCTGGCGGGCCATGTTGCCGTCGACGAGGTCGGAGAACACGAAGAGCGTGATCACGACCGTGCCCCAGAAGAACTCGCCCATGGGGTAGAAGACCAGCGCGCCCGCGACCACTCCGGCGGTACCGAGGAGCGTGACCGTGTCGGGGCTGACGCCCCTTCTGATCAGAAATGTGGCGAACGGCGTGAGAACACGCGTGAAGAATGCACGCGCGTACTTGTTCAGCATGGCCTTCCCGACGGTCGGTGTGGCCGGCTCGGCCCCTGCTGGCCACCGGCTGGCCCATCGTAGCCACGCGCGCGTGTGGGCGACGGCCGGGCACCCGGAGCCCGTGTCACGGGCCCGCGGCATCCCGGTCACGGCGCGATCGCGTCCGTCGTATGGACGCACCGTGACGGGAGTGGAAAGCTCGAAGGACCGCGGGCGTCACCGGAGCCGCACCGCACGCGGGTCCGCATGTCCGCGCCCAAAGAGACCTCACCGTGCACGGGAGGCAAGGCCATGGGCGACAAGGCGAACGCACACCCCGGAGCCGCCGGCAGGGCAACAGCGGCCGACCACCCCGCGTCCGTACGGAATGTGGTGCTGGTCGGCCACTCCGGTTCGGGCAAGACGACATTGGTGGAAGCTCTCGCGTTGACCGCGGGGGCAGTGAACCGGGCGGGCCGCGTGGAGGACGGCGGCACCGTCTCCGACTACGACGAGATCGAGCACCGGCAGCAGCGCTCGGTGCAGCTCTCCCTGGTACCCGTCGAATGGGACGGGTACAAGATCAACCTTCTGGACACTCCCGGATACGCCGACTTCGTCGGGGAACTCAGGGCCGGTCTGCGAGCGGCGGACGCGGCCCTTTTCGTCGTCTCGGCCTCGGACGGGGTGGACGGCTCCACACGCATGGTGTGGGAGGAGTGCGCGGCCGTAGGCATGCCCCGGGCGATCGTCGTCACGCACTTGGAGGCCGCCCGGGCGGACTTCGAGGAGATGACGCGGATCTGCGCGGAGGCCTTCGGCGGCGACGACCCCGACGCCGTACTCCCGCTCTATCTGCCGCTGCACGGCCCGCAGGGGCCCGACGGGCACGCGCCCGTGACCGGGCTGACCGGTCTGCTGTCGCAGAAGCTGTTCGACTACTCGTCCGGGGAGCGCAAGGAGGCAGAGCCGGGCGAGGACCTGCTGCCGGGCATCGAGGAGGCCCGCAACCGGCTGATCGAGGGGATCATCTCGGAGAGCGAGGACGAGACCCTCATGGACCGCTACCTCGGCGGCGAGGAGATCGACTTCAAGACGCTCGTGGAGGACCTGGAGCGGGCCGTCGCGCGCGGGGTGTTCCACCCTGTCCTGGCCGCCGCCCCCGCATCCGACGGGGCCCGGCAGGGGCTCGGCACGGTCGAGCTCCTCGAGCTGGTCACCGGCGGTTTCCCGACGCCGTTCGAGCACCCCACGCCGGGCGTCACGACGATCGACGGCAAGCCGCGCGAGATCAAGGCGTGCGACACCGAGGGGCCGCTGGTCGCGGAGGTCGTGAAGACCGCCTCCGATCCGTACGTCGGCCGGATCTCGCTGGTGCGGGTCTTCTCCGGCACCCTGCGACCGGACGCGACGGTCCATGTGTCCGGTCACGGTCTCGCCGACCGCGGGCACGAGGACCACGACGTCGACGAACGCATCGGCGCGCTGTCCGCCCCCTTCGGCAAACAGCAGCGCTCCCTCACGCACTGCATCGCGGGCGACCTGGCGTGCGTGGCGAAGCTGAGCCGGGCGGAGACCGGCGACACCCTCTCGGCCAAGGACGACCCGCTGCTCATGGAGCCGTGGGAGATGCCCGACCCGCTGTTGCCGCTCGCCATCCAGGCGCACAGCAAGGCGGACGAGGACAAGCTCTCGCAGGGCCTCTCCCGGCTGGTCGCCGAGGACCCGACCATGCGCCTCGAACAGAACCAGGACACCCACCAAGTCGTCCTGTGGTGCCTGGGCGAGGCGCACGCCGACGTGGCACTGGAGCGACTGCGCAGCCGCTACGGCGTGCAGGTGGACGTCGTACCGCACCGGGTCTCCCTGCGCGAGACGTTCGCGGACAAGTCGACCGGGCGCGGGCGCCATGTGAAGCAGTCCGGCGGGCACGGGCAGTTCGCCATCTGCGAGATCGAGGTGGAGCCGCTGCCCGGTGGCTCGGGCATCGAGTTCGTGGACAAGGTCGTCGGTGGCGCGGTGCCACGGCAGTTCATCCCGTCCGTGGAGAAGGGCGTACGGGCACAGGCGACGAGGGGAGTCGCCTCCGGCCATCAGCTCATCGACGTCCGGGTGACGCTGCTGGACGGCAAGGCGCACTCCGTGGACTCCTCGGACGCCGCGTTCCAGACGGCCGGGGCACTGGCCCTCAGGGAGGCCGCGGTCGACGCGAGGATCCACCTGCTGGAGCCGGTCGCCGAGGTGTCGGTGCTGGTCGGCGACGACTACGTGGGTGCCGTGATGAGCGACCTTTCCGGGCGGCGCGGCCGGGTGCTCGGCACCGAGCAGACCAACGGCGGGCGCACGCTGATCAAGGCCGAGGTGCCCGAGATCGAGATCGGGCGGTACGCGGTGGACCTCAGGTCCCTGTCGCACGGCACCGCGCGCTTCAGTCGGTCCTACGCACGGCACGAGCCCATGCCGCCGCAGATCGCAGAGAGGATCCGTGAAGAGGCGCGCGTCGCCTCCTAGTTGGCGCCGGGCCACGGGCAAGTGGCCGTCGGTGCCGCACACGCGGTCGCCGGCGCCGTACAAGTGGCCTCCGGGGCCGCGCACATGGCGTTCCGCGCCCCACAAGTGAGGTTTGTGGAACGCTTCCCTCCGAATCGGCGGGCGGCTTCGGCCGTCCGCCGACGAATGTCAGCACCTACGGATACGCTGATGACCTGATCAACAGGTGTGCGAAGCAAGGAAGTCGGGAAAGCCGCAGTGGGTGACACCAGCGGCGATCGGGGGCGGGAATGACCGTTGACGGCGGTTACGCGGACTTCTTCGGTCCGCAGGTGCCGCGCACGGGCGACGAGGCGCAGACGGCGACGTTCGCCCTGGCCTCGGCGGCCTATCGGGACAATCCGGTGGAGGAGATCCTCAAGACCAACAACGAGTTGCACCAGTCGGTTGTCAAGGGCGGCCGCAGCTGGGCGAAGATCTTCCGCCCCAACCTGGGCGAGGCCTTCTCCACGGCGGTGATCACCCGCATGCTCGGCAAGGGCCGCAAGCCCCTCATCCAGTCCTTCGGCGCCGAGCCGCAGGTCGTGGTCGAGCACTGCCTCGCGGCGAACAACATCCGCCGGGACCGGGACAACTGGCTGACCGCCGTGATGGTGCTGTGCGGTGTGCTCTTCCTGCCTGGGCTCCTCGTCTGGCTGCTGGTCTTCACGCTGCGCACCACCATCGCCAGGCGCGAGGACAAGCAGGCCGGAGCGCTCGGCACCGCGCTGCTCGTCGCGATGGGCGCGCTCGCCGTGCTCTTCCTGATCAAGATGCCGTTCGGAGGGTTCTGGGGCTGGTACGCACGCGCGTGCGTGGTCCTCCCCGTCGTCGGCTGGTTCTGGGCCAAGCAGATCTGCGAGCGTACGGCGCAGGATCTGCGGGGCCGCTGGGAGAGCCTGCTGGCAGGCAGCAGTGTCGGCGCCAAGGTGCCCGAGGCGGTGCCGAGCAACCCCGGCGAGACCGCGGCCGAGCAGCTGCGCCAGTCCCTGGCGATGCTCAGCGCCGAGCAGCAGTCCAACTCCGTCTTCTACGCCGGTCCCAAGGGGATACTCGGCATGGGCACCCGGTGGGGCAGTTGGCAGCTCGCCGAGGACCTGGTGTCGGCCGACCCGACAAGGGAGATCCATCCCTTCCGCAGCTGGGACGTCGTCCGCGCCATCCACGACAAGCTGCGCATGCTGGAACGCAACACCATCAACACCGGTGGCTTCCCGAAGCCGTCCGTACGCCACTGGATCGTCACCCCTATCGCGGAGGGCGCGAAGGAGGTGTCCCGGCCCGGGGGCACGGACGTGGACGCCTACCAGGTCAAGACCCACGCGATACAGGACATCTGCAACAAGCAGCAGTTCGGCGGCGGCGACCGGCACTACCTGGGCGTCCAGTGGACGCTATGGGAGGGGCAGCTGGTCCTCACCATGCTGATCACGGTGACCGTGCTGCACGAGACGCTGCGCATCGAGGTCACCGGACACGCTCTGGGGCCCGTGCACGGGCTGTTCACCTCGAAACCGGCGGCCAAGGAGAAGGAAGTCGCCAAGCAGCTCAGGTTCTGGGAGACCAAGAAGATCAAGCTCCCGCTGGTCGACGCGGACGAGGTGGTCCGCCTCACCGCCCGGGCGCCCCTGACCCGCTACCCCCCGCTGCTCAACTGGCTCGGCGGCTCGCTCGCCCTTCCCGAGCCCTTCGGTCTGCGGCACGCCTGGGCGGACCGGCCGTGGCGGCACCGCTTCATGGCCGACGACGCGCTGCGCGCCGCGACCCCGGTACTGAGGGTCGTGCACTCCGCGGCGATCCGGGTCCTGTCGGACAACGGCGTGGACACGGAGAAGTTCGGCACGCGGGCGGGCTTCCTGAGCACGCAGGTCCAGGACGTGTCACCGCGAAAGGCGGACGTGTACGACGCGTAGGTGCGAGGAGGGGGCCGCGCATTCGCCGGCCCCCTTGCGTCACGCGCTGGGCCAGGCCTCCGCCAGCATCTTGCGGGTGTCGCCCAGCAGCTGCGGCAGCACCTTCGTGTGGCCGACGACCGGCATGAAGTTCGTGTCGCCGCCCCAGCGCGGGACGATGTGCTGGTGGAGGTGGGCGGCGATGCCGGCCCCGGCGACCGTCCCCTGGTTCATGCCGATGTTGAAGCCGTGCGCCCCGGAGGCCGCCCGCAGGGCCGTCATCGCCTGCTTGGTCAGCGCGGCCAGCTCAGCGGTCTCCGGCTCGGTGAGGTCGGTGTAGTCGGCCACATGACGGTAGGGCACGACCATCAGGTGGCCGCCGGTGTAGGGGTAGAGGTTGAGCACCGCGTACACCAGCCGGCCGCGCCGGACGATCAGGCCGTCCTCGTCGGATTTGGCCGGAATCGAGCAGAAGGGGCAGCCGTCGTCGGCACCCGGGCCGGTCGGCTTGTTCTCGCCCTGGATGTAGGCCATCCGGTGGGGGGTCCACAGACGCTGGAACGCGTCCTGCGTCCCCACTCCCAACTGCTGCTCCGGCTCACTCGTCATGCAGTGCAGCATATGACTTCGCCCGTTCGCGCCGTGTCGGCGGGGTTGTGGGAAAAGCAGCCCGGGTCAAGGGGGACGACGGGTGGACGACGAAACCCGCGGAGCCGACAGCGGGGACACCGACGGGACCGACGACACCGACGCCCACGCCCCCGGCAGCCGCCTGGGCGCTGTTCGCCGTCGACTACGCGGTGCGCCGGCGCCTGAGCGGGCAGCGCCTGCGCTTCGTACGGACGCACGTGCTGGACACCGTGGTGCTGTTCTTGCCGCTGCTGCGCCCGCTCAGGGTCGTGAAGCTGTACGAGACGGTGCAGCGCCGGCACGGACGGCCCCGGCTCGCCCTGCACGCGCGCGTGATCGTGTACGCCGGTCTGGCGGCCCTTCTGCTGGCTTCACCGGTGCCCTCGCCGTCTACCAGCAGGAACACGACGCGCCCGGTGCGACCATCCGCACCGGGCCGGCCCTGCTCGGCGCGATGACTGGGACCTTCGCCTCCTGGCTGCTCCAGGTGTTCGCGCGGGAGGACGACGAAAGGCCCCCGGGAAGCTGAGCCTCCCGGGGGCCTCGCGCACAACAGGTGTCAGACCTGCGCCCGCTCCTCCACGACCTTGACGATCTTCGCGATGGCCTCGTCGAACGGGATGCCGTTCTCCTGCGAGCCGTCGCGGTAGCGGAAGGACACCGAACCGCCCGACATGTCCTCGTCGCCCGCGATGACCATGAAGGGCACCTTCTGCTTCTGGGCGTTGCGGATCTTCTTCTGCATCCGGTCCGAGGAGGAGTCGACGTCGACCCGCAGCCCCTGCTTCTTGGCGGCCGCGGCGAACTTCTCCAGGTACTCGACGTGCGCGTCACCGATCGGGATGCCGACCGCCTGGACCGGGGCCAGCCACGCCGGGAAGGCGCCCGCGTAGTGCTCCAGGAGCACGGCGAAGAACCGCTCGATGGAGCCGAACAGCGCACGGTGGATCATGACCGGACGCTGCTTGGAGCCGTCCGGCGAGGTGTACTCCAGCTCGAAGCGCTCCGGCAGGTTGAAGTCCAGCTGGATCGTCGACATCTGCCAGGTGCGGCCGATGGCGTCCTTGGTCTGGACGGAGATCTTCGGGCCGTAGAAGGCGGCGCCGCCCGGGTCCGGGACCAGGGGCAGCCCCTGCTTCTCGGCGACCTGGCGCAGCGTCTCCGTGGCCTCTTCCCAGACCTCGTCCGAGCCGACGAACTTCTCCGGATCCTTGGTGGACAGCTCCAGGTAGAAGTCGGTCAGGCCGTAGTCGCGCAGCAGGCCGAGGACGAAGGTGAGCGTCTTGTCGAGCTCCTCCGACATCTGCTCACGGGTGCAGTAGATGTGCGCGTCGTCCTGCGTGAAGCCACGCGCGCGCGTGAGGCCGTGTACGACGCCCGACTTCTCGTACCGGTACACGGTCCCGAACTCGAAGAGGCGCAGCGGCAGTTCACGGTACGAGCGGCCGCGCGCGTCGAAGATCAGGTTGTGCATCGGGCAGTTCATGGGCTTGAGGTAGTAGTCCACGCCCTCGTCGAGCTGCATGGGCGGGTACATGCCGTCGGCGTACCAGTCCAGGTGCCCGGACTGCTCGAAGAGCTTCCCTTTCGTCGCGTGCGGGGTGTAGACGAACTCGTAGCCCTCCTCCTCGTGGCGGCGGCGCGAGTAGTCCTCCATCACGCGGCGGATGATGCCGCCCTTGGGGTGGAACACGGCGAGGCCGGATCCGATCTGCTCCGGGATGGAGAACAGGTCGAGCTCGGAGCCCAGCTTGCGGTGGTCGCGCTTCTCGGCCTCGGCGAGGAAGTCGAGGTGCGCCTTCAGCTCGTCCTTGGTCGGCCACGCGGTGCCGTAGATGCGCTGGAGCATCGGGTTCTTCTCGCTGCCGCGCCAGTAGGCGGCCGCGTTGCGCATCAGCTTGAACGCCGGGATGTTCCGGGTGGAGGGCAGGTGGGGACCGCGGCAGAGGTCCTTCCAGCACAGGTCGCCGGTCTTGGCGTCCAGGTTGTCGTAGATCGTCAGCTCACCGGCGCCGACCTCGACGTCCGCTCCGTCGTCCGTGGAGGCGGAGCCCTTGATGCCGATCAGCTCCAGCTTGTACGGCTCGGACGCCAGCTCCTCGCGAGCCGCTTCGTCGGTCACCACCCGGCGGGAGAACTTCTGCCCCCGCTTCTGGATCTCCTGCATCTTCTTCTCGATGGCCTTGAGATCCTCGGGCGTGAACGGCTTCTCTACGTCGAAGTCGTAGTAGAAGCCGTCCTTGACCGGCGGGCCGATGCCCAGCTTGGCCTCGGGGAAGAGCTCCTGCACGGCCTGCGCCATCACGTGCGCGGTGGAGTGGCGCAGGATGTTGAGACCGTCCTCGGACGAGATCTCCACGGGCTCCACGACCTCGCCCTCGGCGGGCACGTACGCGAGGTCCTTGAGCTCGCCGCCCACCCGCGCGGCGATGATCGAGCGCTCGCCGGCGAAGAGCTCGGCGGCCGTAGTGCCCGTCGTCACCACGCGTTCGTCCCGCTCGGAATCGCGTTGGATGATCACACGGACGTCTGACACCGGTCTCTCCTGACTGAAGGTGGGTGCGGCGCCATACCGGGAGCGCGCGCAATAGGGGATCGTACCGACCCCGCCCCCACCTCCGCGAAATCAGTCCCGGTCTCAGTCCCCTCCGCAGGCCTCCTCGAAGAAGTCGAGATTCTCCTGGAGGGACTTCATCAGCCGGTCCCGCTCGGCCTCGTCCACCTGTACGGGCACGACCCCGGTGGCCCCGGTGAGCCGACGGAAGCCACCGCGGCTCTCCAGCCTGCCGTGCACCCGCACCGGCAGTCCGACGAGATGGGCGTGCCCGGCGATCCGGTACGCCTCCTCGTCCAGGGTCAGCCGGAGGTGCGGGATCTCGGCGCCGGCGATCACCCGCAGCCGTACCGATCCGTCCCCGCGCGGCCCCGACCTGCGCATCCGCACCACGGTGCCGGTGATCCGCACCGGGACGGAGGGCTCCTCGCGCAGGAAGCGGGCCCCGGCCTCGCGCAGCGCGGGCAGGTCGCCGGGCGAGAACTCCACGGCCTCGGACGACGCCGCGCACCCTTCGGGGACCCCGGCCGCGGGCGCCCACTCGACGGCGATCCGCGCGCCCTCCGTGCCGCGTACCAGTGCGATCAGCGCCTCGGTCAGCTCACGGCTGACGCCCGCCTCGACGGCCCCGTCGAAGGCGTCCATGCCACCGGTGGCCCGCTGGTAGTCGATGGCCTCGCGGGTGGCGTAGAGGGCCTGGTGGAGGCGGACGGCGAGGGGGCGGGTGGTGCCGACGGGCACGAAGGCGGTGAGCCGGCGGCCACCGGCGGCCGAGCCGACCAGGACGTTCTCCAAGGACGCGGCCGCCGTACGGCGATGACGGGCGCCGTAGTAGCCGGCACGCGCGCGTGTGGCGAGCGCGCCGGCCAGCAGGGTCTGGCGGGCGGCGCCGCGCAGGTGCTCCTCGACGGTCCAGGACGTGGCGTCGGCGGGTCCGGTCGGCACGTCCCGCCACCAGCGGATCTCGTCGCTGGGCACGGCGAGGCCGACGAGCACCTCGCGCGCGGAGGGCGTGCCGCTGCGGGAGAGGGCGACCAGGGCCTCGCCGAGGAGGTCCTCGCTGTCGGGGAAGGCGCGGCTCTCGGGCACGAGCAGGCTGGTGCCGCTCGCGCCCGGCCCCGGTGGCGTCCAGCGGCCGTAGCGGCCTGGGGCGCCGCCGCGCCGCTGCCAGCCGTGTCGGTGCAGCAGGGCGCTCAGGACGGCCGGGTCGACCTCTTCGGGGGTCGGCGAACGGTCCCAGTGGGCCTCCGGGTGGGGCCGTACCGCACGCAGTGGTTCCTCCAGCGGGCGGTGGGTCATGGTCTGCCTCCCGTCCCGACCCGCGTCATGATCTCGCACAGCGCCCGGTCGTCGAAGATGCGGTTGGTGGGGATCCGCACGGTGGTCCGGGTCCGGCCGGTGATCGCGTGGCCGGCCAGGTTGACCCAGTAGCAGCAGTGTCTGAGGTCCAGGCGGTCGTGGCCGGCGCGCAGCCAGTCGTCCTGGGTTCGCGGCACGAGCATGACCACCAGGATCTTGTGCACCGACACCGGCGTGCGGGCGAGTTTGCGCAGATGGTCGTTGTCGAGCGTGAAGGAGAAGAAGCGGCCCGGTGGGTTGGGCGCGACTTGGTAGGTGCACTTGAGCTGCACCTTGATGGTGACCTCGTCGTCGACGGTGTGTCCGGGCGAGCCGTGACTGACGTGCCAGTCGATGCCGTTGTCCGGAAAGGGTTGCGACAACGAGCAGCCGGCCGCCGCCGCGACGGCGTGCAGATAGCCCACCTGCAGTGTCTCCATGCAGGCGGTGGTGGCGAGCGTGCCGCGAAGAGGGCCCGTGCGTTCGGGCAGCAGCCCGCCCCGCTCGGGCTGCGCTATCGCCATGACCAACAGCCTTCCAAGCCAAGTGACATGCCCACACATGGGCCACATGAATCCCGCGCCGAGCCGCTGAACTGCAAAGACCCGTACTCCTGTTGTGTCCTTCCGGCGTACGGCGCAAACAGCCCGGGTATCACCAAACGGGCAGAAGACGGGACGTCAGCTGCCGTGGGTGAACGAGGGGTTGTGAAGCTATGACGTGCTGGTACGAAGGGCCCCTGGCCGCTTTCGACACCGAGACCACGGGCGTGGACGTCGAGACCGACCGGATCGTGTCGGCCGCCGTCGTCGTCCAGGACGCGGCGGGCACCCGGCCACGGGTGAGCCGGTGGCTGGTCAATCCGGGTGTGCCGGTGCCCGCCGGGGCGACGGCGGTGCACGGGCTGACGGACGAACATCTCCAGCTCAACGGCCGCTGGCCGGCGCCGGTGATGTTCGAGATAGCCCAGGCGCTGGCCGAGCAGGCGGCGGCGGGCCGTCCGCTGGTGGTGATGAACGCACCGTTCGATCTGACGCTGCTGGACCGGGAGTTGCGCCGCCACCGCGCCTCGTCCCTGGACCGCTGGCTCGATTCCGCACCGCTGCTGGTGCTGGATCCGCGGGTTCTCGACAAGCATCTGGACCGCTATCGCAAGGGCCGCCGCACCCTCACCGACCTGTGTGAGCACTACGGCGTCGAACTGGCGGGCGCGCACGACGCGGCGGCCGACGCTCAGGCCTCGCTGGATGTCGTACGGGCGCTGGGACGGCGTTTCGCCGCCCGGCTGGAGCGGCTGGCACCGCCGGAGCTGCACAACCTGCAGGCGGTGTGGCACGCGGCCCAGGCGCGGGGCCTGCAGGCGTGGTTCGCGCGCAGCGGGTCGGAGGAGTCGGTGGACCCGGCATGGCCGCTGCGCCCGGATCTGCCGGCGGCGGCGTGACGGAACCGGCCGCGGGACTGGACGGGGCGCGGAGCGGGGCCCTGCGTGACGTGGCGGGGTCCCGCTCCGGGCGCCCCGCGCCTCACCAGGAGCCGCCGCCTCCGCCGCCGGCCCCACCGCCGACGTCTCCGGAGGAGGAACCCCCGCCTCCCGAGCCGCTGGATCCGCCGGAGCTGGAGGGCGGACTGGCCGCGGACAGAACGACGGCGACGAGCAGGACGTAGGTGAGGTCGAGCGAGAAGCGCCGCCCCGCGGTCGGTCTCGACGTGGCGGCGCCGATGGCCTGTTCCCAGGCGGACTCGACGCCCAGCGCCACCGCCCAGGCCGCGTAGCGATCCGCCCGCTCCCCGACGGGCAGTTCGTCGGGGCAGCTGCTCGGGTCGGCCAAGTAGCGCCGGAACGCCTCGACCTGGAGCCACAGGGCGCTGCCGCGCGGGGTGCGCCGGTCCAGCTCCCAGAGGCGGGCCAAGGCTGCGACGCCCGCACCGGCGGCGGCTGCGCCCACGAGCAGGACGGGCATCGCGGCCACGGTCCTGTGACCGCTCAGGATCCCGCCGGTGATCGCCAGGGCGAAGCCGAGCACTGTTACGGCCATGACGGCGACACCTCGCCAGAAGACGTGCCGTTCCGTGACGGTGTCCCACAGACCACTCGCCTTGCGCCACTGCACCAGATACGACGAGAGCTCGCCCCACCCCTGTCTGAACGAGTCGTCACGCGTTCCGAGGGTCAGGCTGCCGCGACCGGAGAACATCTTGCGCAGGACGGCCGGTCCTCGGGGTCCATCCGCTCCCCGGAGTTGCGCCGCCGCAGGACCGGGTGCTTCTCGTCCCCCTGGATGGTGAGGTGGCCGTCAGCCGCGGCGGTGAGCAGCCAGGCCACCTTGTGCCGCTTGTCGACGCTCTCGGTGAGCAGGAGTCCGCCCTGCGCCGGAGTCAGCTCCTCAGGGGGTGTGGCGGACGGGGTGACGGTGCGGGCGAGCCGTTCGACCTCGACCCGGCGTACCCGCCCGCCGTCCTCCGCCAGACGGTCGCGCCCCACTATCCGCAGCGCACAGATGGTCAGCGCGGCGCAGGCCAGCGCGCCGGCGAGGAAGAGTCCTCCGTTGCGCATCGGATGCGGAGGGGTCGTGCCCACGGCCTTGCCGGAAGGCGCCGCGGGCAGGGCGGCCGCACCGGCGAGCCCGGTCTTCGCGGCGGTGGCATAGAGGGTGAGACCCTCGCTGCCCTTGAGCTTGTCGAGCCGGACGACGAGGTGCCCCGGTTCACTCTGCCGTGCCGTGCAGGGCGTCCCCTTGTCCCAACTGCCGTGCCGGCAGCGCAGACCGCTGAACCCGTGGGCGTCCACGACGTGGATCTCCACCCGGGAGCGGTCGACCTTCCAGCCCGTGCCGACCGCGTCCCACGCGAGCCTGCCGCCCTTCACCACGTCGGGGAGCGTGTACTGGATGCGGTAGCGGTGCACGCCGCTGACCAGGCGGTCGGGGTCGCCCACCTTGAGCCGGTCGGCGAGTTGTTCCTCGCCCGTCACGTCCCGGTAGTAGTCGCCGTATGTGTCCTCCCAGGGGACCTTGTGGCCGTCCAGGCCGACGCTCACGTCGTCCCCCTCGAAGGGCGAACCCGGCACGTCCCGGTAGATGCCGTGCGAGTCCCCCGAGTGCCCGAAGTCGTAGTCGATGACCTCGGTGATCCGGGCACTGCCGTCGGCACGTATCTCGGCGCCGACCCACATCGAGGTGACCCGCTCCCGGTTCGCGAGGGTCTGCGCCAGAGCGGCGACACCGCCGAACGCGCCCAGGACGACGAGCACGACGATCAGAGACCGCACCCTGCGCCGTCGTATCGAGACCGCCTTCCGCGGTCTCCGTCTGCCTGTCCCACCACTCATGCCGCCCCCCAAGACGCACAACTGGACACAAAAAAACCGGCCTGCGAGTGCAGACCGGTCTTTTTCCGGGTGGGCGATACTGGGTTCGAACCAGTGACCTCTTCGGTGTGAACGAAGCGCTCTCCCACTGAGCTAATCGCCCGGGAACGCACTGAACAATACAGGTCCCCGCGGGTTTCCTTCAAACGGCTTCCAAGTACGCGACGAGCCCCCGCCGCCCGGCACGCATCATCCAACGGTGGTTGGCCAGGAAGACCGGCCGTCCGGGCACGGCGAAGCGCCGGAGCAGTGGTTTGTGCACCTCGGTGACCTGGTCGTAGCGGGCGAGGCTGCCGTCCCCGTCCGGGGTGATCGTCCAGCGCGCCCAGCCGTCGAGATCGCCGTCCATCTCGATCTCCAGCACCCCGGCCTCCGGATCGCGCCGCACCTCGCGCGCGGTGAAGACCAGGTCGTACGGCAGCACGGCGCGGATCGTGACCACGCCGCTGGTGTCGTCGAGCCGTCGCACCTCGCGCACCTGGGGCCACCAGCGCGGATACTCCTCGGCGCGCTCCAGCACGTCGTAGACGACCGCGGGCTTCGCGGGCAGGGACCACAGGCTGCGGAAGCGGTATCGGGTCCAGTCCATGGAGAGAGTCTGGCATCGGATCCGAGTAGGTTTTGAGTACGCGTACTCATGTCGCGCCGCGTGACCCAGCCCACACTTCAGGGCATGACGCACATCCCGCCCCCGGCCGAGGAGCTACGCCTCCTCGACGCCGAGCTGTGGCAACTGGACGCTCGCCGGGCCCAGTTGCTGGCCCGCCGGGCCTGGCTGGTCGCGGCGCTCCAGCCGAAGTGGCAGGCACCGCAGCCGACCGGGCCGAGGCCCGCCGCATCCCCTCGCCCCGAGGCGAGCGCACCGAGCGTGCAGAACGTGCTCCTGGTGCTCGGCGGTGTCCTGCTCACGATCGCCGCGATGGTGTTCACCCTGGTCAGCTGGGGTCACCTGGGCATCACGGGCCGGACCCTGGTGCTCGGCGCGGTCACTGTGGCCGCCCTCGCCGCACCGCTCCCGCTGCTGAAGCGCGGGCTGCGCTCGACGGCCGAGTCCGTGGCGGGTCTGGGGCTGGCACTGACGGTCCTGGACGCGGTCGCGCTGCACGGGGCCGTCTTCCCGGAGACATCCGGGGCGCCGTACACGGCGGTTGCCTCGGCCCTCCTCGCTGCGCTCTGGACGGCGTACGGCCTCCTGCCGGGCGCCACCGACCTGCGCCTGCCCCGCCCGGCCGCCCTGGTCGCGGCCCAACTCCCGCTGTTCTTCTGGGCGGTCGCGGCCGACGCGGGCTCCTACGGTCTCACGGCCGCGCTCCTGGTGACGGCCGGTTTCGACACGGTTGTGGCGCTCCGGACGACGCCCGGATCCGTACGCGTGGTCGCCGCGATCGGCGCGTACGCAGTGGGCGGCTGGGGCGCACTGGCGGCCGGCTTGCTGACCTGGACAGCCTCCGGCCCGAGCGCCGCCGCCCGTGCGGCGGCGCTCCTCCTCCTCGCGAGCGCGATCGCGCTGGCGGCCGCGTGGCAGGGCGGTCGTACGGCAGCGCGGGCGAACGGGCAGGCCCTGGGGCTCGCTGTCGCCTCCGGGCTCCTCGCGGTGGTCGCGCTCGGCGGCACGGCACGGTCCCTGCTGCCCGAGCTGTGGACCGTTCCGGCCCATCTGGCCTTCGGGATCGTCCTGTTGGCGGCCCTCAGGCTCGACCGGCTGCCGGACACGGTACGGCGGGGTCTGGCCTGGGCCTCCGGAGCCGTACAGGCGCTGTCCCTGCTGTGGGCGCTGCCCGTCGTCGGCGTCGTCGTGCTGGGCCCGCTCGGCTGGGCCTCGCGGGCCTGGACCGGCGCCCCGTCGGACGCCCGCACCGCGGTGACCGTGGACGTGACCTGGCCGCCGCACGCGGAGGCGGCACCGCTCGTCCTGGCAGCCGTCGCGGCCGTACTCGCCCTGACGGTACGGGACACGGCCTGGCGGCCCAAGGCGACGGCCGGCGCGCTGAGCCTGGCCTGGGCCACCGCGATCACCCTCCCTGCCGTACTCGAACTCCCCTACGTCGCGGGCCTGTTGATCCAAGGCGCCACAACAGCCGGAATCCTCACGGCAGCCGTGTTCCAACGGCAGCGGCTCACCGCCCTGGTCCTGGCACTGGGCACTTCCGCGAGCCTCGCCTGCCTCGCCCTCGCCTCCCAGCCGGCGACACTCACCGTGCTCTGTGGCCTGGTCGCGCTGTTCACGGCGGCCTCATGGCGCCTGGCCCCCTTCACCGCCCCCACCGCTCTCGCCTACGGTGCCGCGCTGGCCGTCGCGATCGGATCCGCCGCGGACTGGTCGCCGCCGCACACCGCCCTGCTGGTCCTGGCGGTCCCCGCGACCGCGGCCCTCCTCGCCCGGCGCCTCGGCGACTCGAAGGCCACCGTGCCGGTCGAGGCGGCCGGAGCAACGGCCGGAGTCCTCGCCATCACACTGGCGGCGACAGACCTGCCCCTGCTCGCCACGGTCCTGGCCCTGTGCGGAGTGATCACCGCGGGCACGGCGATCCGTACGGACCGCCGCCCCGTCGGCTACGCGGCCGCGGCCCTGTTCCTCGCGGCCGCCTGGGTCCGTCTGGCGGCCTGGGAGGTGGACACCCCGGAGGCCTACACGCTCCCGGTCACGATCCCCGCGCTGCTGGTCGGTGCCCTGCGCCACCGCCGCGACCCGCAGACCTCGTCCTGGACGGCGTACGCCCCCGGCCTGGCCGCCACTCTCGTACCGAGCCTTGTCGCGGCCTGGGGCGACCCTCACTGGACGCGCCCCCTGCTCCTCGGTGTGGCGGCCCTGCTGGTCACTCTGGCGGGCGCCCGCCACCACCTCCAGGCCCCGCTCCTGCTGGGCGGTTCGGTACTGCTCCTGGACGCCCTGCACGAACTGGCCCCGTACCTCGTCCAGGTGACCGACGCCCTCCCCCGCTGGGTGCCCCCGGCCCTGGCCGGCCTCCTCCTGCTCGCACTGGGCGCCACCTACGAACACCGCCTGAGGGACGCCCGAAAGATGCGGCACTTCCTGGGAAACATGCGCTGAACCCACTCAAGGGGCTCGGAGAACTGCGCGACCAGCCACAACGGACGCGCAGTTCCCCACGACACAAGCGCTACGGCATCTTGTCCCCAAGAAGCGCCAGGTTCTCGATGGCGGCCAGCCCGTACAACGCGGTGTCATTCGTCGACACCCAGGCCGCCTCACTACCCGCCACCAGCGAAACCGGCCCGCTCAACGCCTCCGTCTTCCAGGGCGCGGACTCCTTGTACCCGTCGGAGTTGTAGAACTTCTCCCACGCGCGCGTGGCCAGCTTCGCGTCCCCGGTCTGCACGGCCGCGTACGCGTCCAGCCGCGAGTGCCCCTGGAACAGCAGCAGTGACCCGAAGTTGGACCCGTAGCGCGCCGCCTGCTCGGCCTTGGTCGCGTTGAAGTAACGGCAGTAGTCGAAGTACGCCTCGTTGAACTTCGGCATGTCGACGAGGTCGATGAGCTCGGCGCACAACTCGTTGAGCCCGAAGACGGCGGAGAGGTGCGAGACTCCGACGACGGGCGCCGAGGCGACCGCGAACTTGCCCGTGTCGAGGTCGTACAGTCCGCTTCCCTGCACAAACCCGTTGGGCTGGGCGGCGATGCCCTCCATCGTCGACAGCACGCGGGCCTTGGCCTTCTCCCACTTGGGGCCCTTGCGCTCCCACTCGGTCAGCCAGGCCGAGACCAGCCCGCTCCAGTCCGTGCCGAAACCGACCGACAGGGCGTGCCGGTCGGGCGTGTAGGGGTCGGTGCGGACCTTGCGCAGCGGGTCGAGCACGAGGAACGTCTCGTCGGAGTCCACGTTGGCGTGCATGAGGTCGCCGACGCGCTCGTCAGCGGTGAGGAAGTAGTAGTAGCGCCGGTACGTCGTGTTGGCGATGCGCTGCTGCTTGGCGCTGTCGGCGTAGTGCTGCACACCGTGCCGGGTACCGAGTCCGGCCCACTGCCCCAGGTGGTACACGTCCACTTCACCGGTGTGCCGCGTCATGGCCTCGGCGAACCGGAAGATGTCCGCGCGACCCGACCTGATGTACGCGAACCAGAGCCAGAGGTCCGGCGACAGCTCGGAGTTGTCCCAGGCGTAGCCACCGATGTCGTACCGCCACTGGTGCCTGACGGTGTCATAGGTGTGCATGATGTCGCCGTAGTCCCAGAAGCCGTACCAACGGCGCTGCTCCACCTGGTCCTTGTAGTAGGTGAAGAGGAAGTCGAGGTGGTCCTCGATCTTCGCCTTGGCCGGGGTCGAGCGGTCGGGCTCGGAGTACAGGCCCGGCCCGAAGACCTTCGCCTTGATGAGCTGCCTGGGCGGTGCGGCGAGCTGGGGCAACACCCTGACGGCCTCGACCTGTTGGGCCAGGGCCTGCGGCGACGGCGTCGACTCGTTGGCCCAGAACAGCAGTTCCGACGTACGGGCGATGCCGTAGGGCGTGCCGAACTCCGGCTCGTAGTCCTCGTAGGTGATGTTGAGGCCTTCGAGCTGCTCCGCGAAGGTGTCCTGGCCCATGCCGTCGTGGTAGAAGCGCAGGTCCATGGGCTGCGCCTCGGGCGACCAGAGCCAGAGGGTGACCTCGGCCTCGTCGGTCTGGGCATCGCGGATGTCGAGCTGGGAGGGGTGCTTCTCCCAGAAGTCCCTGAGGCCGAAGGAGAATCCGCCGCTCGCGCCACCGACGTAACCGAACCCGGAGGCCCGCCTGCCGCCGCCGGCACCGACCCAGCCGTGTCCCTTCTTGGTGCGCTTGCGCAGGGTGAAACCGTCGGCCGAGAGCTGGGAGAGGGTGTAGTCGCCCCACTCGGGGATGTACTGGAGCCGGGTGGTGACCCGCTGGTCCCAGGTGGCCGGATCCGGCAGCTTCTCGCCCGCGTACTGGGCGGCCTGGACGGCGGCACCGGGGTCGCGGCGCAGACCGGTGATGCCCTTGACGGCCTCGCGCAGCAGACCGGTGCCCTCGCCGCCGATGCGGATGTGCCGGTCGTAGGACTGGTCGCGCATCGGCACGGTGAAGCGGACGCCGAGTCCGCGGATGAAGTCGCCGCTCGCCTTGCCGGGTTCCTGGGTTCCGTCGTAGGTGATGGTGTGCACCATGCGGAAGGAGTCGGCGCCCGCGTAGAAGTAGAGCCGGATCGAGAACGGCAGCCAACTCCGGCTGCCCTTGCGGTGCTTGCCGTCGATCTTGACGACCGCGCGGACCGGGCCCGACTGCTCGACGGTGACCTCGGAGATGGCCCCTTCGAAGCGCTCGGTCTTGACCGTGCCCTGGTCCTCGTCCTCGATCTCGGGCTGGCGGATCAGCACGAGCCGCCCGTTCTTGGCGATCTCCGTCGACCCGCGGGTGACCGACTTGATGAGCGTGGCGCCCGACTTGCCGATCTTGGCGGTGATGACCCCCGTGGAGACGGTGATCGTGCCGCCGCTCTGGTCGACGGTGACCTTCTTGTCCGGTACGGCGGCGTCACCGGCGCTCAGCGACAGCTTGCCGTTGCCCGAACTGACCGCGTGGGCGGTCCACTTGAGCGAGCCGTCGGGCCAGTAGGCGATCGGCCAGGACTGAGCCGGCACGGCCTTGCCGTCGGCGTCCGTGACCGCGAACTTCTGGTCCTGCTGATAGACGCCCTTCGGCCAGGGGACACCGACGGTGGAGCCGGGCGCGGCACCGAGGCCGCCGTCCTCCAGCCAGTCCAGGGTCACGGGAGAGTCGTCGGCCTCGGCGGCTCTCGGCGCGGCCTGCGCGTCCTTGGCTCCCAGCGCCCAGCTGAACTGCGCGGCGGCACCGGCGACGGCGGCGGCTTTGAGGATGGACCTGCGGGGGATGGGGGACATGGCCATTCCTTCCATGTGCGGCTGGTCAGGGGCATGACAGAGAGAGGTACGGCGCCCGGGGCGCCGACCTGGGTCGGGGGCACCGCGCGTCAGCGGCGCCGGTAGCGTTCCTCCACGGCTACGGCCGCCGCCGCGACGGCCCCGAGGACCGGGACCGCCAGCGGCGCGATGAACCCTGCGGACAGGGCCACGACGGCCAGGCCGGCGACGATCAGGAAGGACCCGGCGGGGTCGCGCAGGGTCCGGCGTACGGCGTCCGCGAGCAGCGCCCGCCAGGAGGCGCCCGGCGCCCAGACCGCCGCCGCGCGCAGCCCGGCCACCGCGAGGCCGATCAGCGCGAACAGGCCGACGGCCCCGACGAGGGGGCCGCCGCGGATCCCGGCCCGCGCGGCCTGGACGTCCACCCAGACCGCGGCCGCCGCGACCCACCCGGCGACCCCGACGAGCCACCCGCGGCGCACGGCCGTACGGAAGTCCGCGACGAACTCCCGCCAGCCGCCGCCCTCATGGCCGGTACGCCGCCGCAGATGCCGGGCCCCGGCGGCGAAGGCCGCCGGGTAGGTGACGAGTCCGAGACAGGCCACGGCGATCCACACGCCGGTGAGCAGGGTCTCGGCGAAGAGAGCGAAGCGCTCGCCGCCGAACACGGAGGCCCTGCGACGCGCCTTCACACGCGCTTGCGCCATGCTGACCGCCTCACTTCAGTCCGGACGTCGCCATGCCGTCGATGAGGTAGCGCTGGAAGGCCATGAAGAAGGCGATGACCGGCACCAGCGCCACCAGCGACATCGCGATCATGCTGCCGTAGTTGGAGATGCCCTCCTGGTCGCGGAACATCATCAGGCCCAGCGAGACGGTGTACTTCTCGGGGGTGTTGAGGTAGATCAACGGCCCCATGAAGTCGTTCCACGCGTTGATGAAGGTGAAGATGGCGCTGGTGATGAGGGCGGGGCGGCACAGCGGCAGCACGATCGACCAGTAGGTCCTCAGGTGCCCGCAGCCGTCGAGCTTGGCGGCCTCGTCCAGCTCGCGCGGCAGTCCGCGCATGAACTGCACCATCAGGAAGACGAAGAACGCCTCCGTCGCCAGGAACTTGCCGGCCACGAGCGGCACCAGCGTGTCGACGAGTTCCAGCTTGCGGAACATCACGTACTGCGGGATCAGCAGGACGTGATACGGCAGCAGCAGTGTGCCGATCATCAGGGTGAACAACAGGTTCCGCCCGGCGAACCTGATCTTGGCGAAGGCGTACGCGGTCAGCGAGCTGGAGATCACGACACCGGCCACGGCGAGGCCCGCGTACATCAGCGAGTTCGTGAAGAACGTGCCGATGGAGATGCCGGAGATGCCGTCGGCGAGACCGGAGAAGTTCGCCCAGACCGGCTTGGACGGCAGCAGGTCGATGCTGGCGATGATGTCCTTGCTCGGCTTGAAAGAGGCGCCGAGCACCCAGATCACGGGGTACAGGACGACCGCGAGGACGGCGAGCGCGCCCACGTGCCAGGCGATCGATCCGGTGCGCCGCCGCTGGTTCGCGGTGCGCACGACAGGAGGGCTGACAGTGGTCACTTGGCGGCCTCCTCGTAGTGCACCCACTTCTTCTGCGACCAGAACAGGACCGCCGTCACCAGCGCCACCGCGACCACCAGCGACCAGGCCATCGCGGCGGCGAAGCCCATCTGGGCCTCCTTGAAGCCCTTCTGGTAGAGGTAACAGGTGTAGACGAGGGTGGCGTCGGCGGGCCCGCACCGGGTGTCGGAGACGACATAGGCGGAGCCGAACACCTGGAACGCGTGGATGGACTCCAGCAGCACGTTGAAGAAGAGCACCGGGGAGATCATCGGCAGCGTGATGTTCCAGAACCGGCGCACGGGGCCGGCCCCGTCCACCTCGGCGGCCTCGTACAGCTCCCGCGGGACCTGCTTGAGACCGGCCAGGAAGATGACCATCGGCGCACCGAACTGCCAGATGCTCAGGGCCACCAGGGAGTAGAGGACGTAGTCCGGGTTGCCGATCCAGCCGCCCACGTCGACGCCGAAGATCTTCTGGGTACGGTCCACGATCGCGTCGTCGGAGAACAGCGCCCGCCATACGAAGCCGACGGAGACGCTGGCGCCGATGAGGGAGGGCATGTAGAACGCGGCCCGGTACAGGCCCTGCCCGCGCCGGCTCTGCGCGAGCAGCAGCGCGACGCCGAGCGCGAGCAGCAGCTTGAGCGGAGTGGCCACGACGACGTACTTGAGTGTGACCTCCACCGACTTCTGCCAGCGCGGGTCCTGGAACATCGTCGTGAAGTTGTCGAAGCCCACCCACTCGGGCGGGGTGAACAGGTTGTACCGGGTGAACGCGTAGTACAGCGACGCGATCATCGGCCCCGCCGTGAGCAGCAGGAATCCCGCGATCCACGGCGACATGAAGAGGTAGCCGGCGAGGTTCTCGCGGCGCCGCCCGCGCCGCCCGGCGGCGGGAGCGGCGGGCCGCTTCCCGGCCGGGCGCACGGGCGCTTCCTTGACGAGCGTCATGGTCGTACGTCCCCTCAGCCCGCGAACGCGGCCTTGGCCTCGCTGAACAGCGACTTGGCGGCGTCGGCCGGCTTGGACTTGCCCTGCGCCACCTCACCGCCCAGACGCAGGAACGCCGCCTCGATGACGTCCGCGCCGGACGGGTGCGGCGTGATCTTCCCGAGCACACCGGCCTTGGCGACCTCGTCCTCATAAGCCGCGACACCCTTGTTGTTGGCATCGGTGGGCTTGAACGCGTCGTACTGCTCGGTGGTGGCGAGGATGCCGCGGTCGTAGCCCATGATCTTGCCGACCTCGGGGTCGTGGACCATGAAGGAGATGAACTGCGCCGCCTCCTTGGGGTGCTTGGTCCCGGCGAAGGCGCTGAGCATCAGCGAGCCGAGGTACTGGCCGGTGTCCTTGCCGTCGGTGGTGGGGATCGGCGCGAGCCCGTAGTCCGACTCGCCCTCGCCCTCGTAGCGGATGGAGAAGTTGTCCCAGGTGAACTCGGACGCGGCGAGGCCCGCCGAGAGACCGGACTTGGGCTTGACCTGCTCGATCTTCTTCGGGTCGGCGACCAGCCCGGACTTGACGCGCTTGTAGCCGTCCGTCCACCACTGGGTCAGGTCGTCCTCGGTGAAGCCGAGATCGGAGTCGGTGAAGAAGGCCTTGCCGTTCTGGCGCAGGTACAGGTCGTAGAGGTACATGATGGCGAAATAGCCGGTGTCGCCGGCGACCTTCAGCTTGTCCTGGATCGTCTGGAGCGCGGCGAAGTACTCGTCCCAGGTCCAGCCCATCTTCGCCTCGACGCCCGCCTTCTCGAAGGCCTTGAGGTCGATGACGAGTGCCATGGTGTTGGCACCGACGGGGATGCCGAGCTGCTTGCCGTCGACCTGACCGTTCGCCAGAACGCCGTTGCGGAAGTTCTCCAGGCTCAGATTCCCGGAGTCGGCCTGCGACTTGAGATCCAGCAGAACACCGCGCTTGTCGTACTTGCGCAGGAAACCGACCGCGTTCTGGAAAACGTCCGGCGGATTTCCACCGGAGGCCTGGGTCTGGAACTTCTCCCAGAACGCTTCATAGTCGGTGAATTCAGGCTTGATCTTGATCTTCGGATACTTCTTCTCGAAGAGCGCGATGGTCTTCTTGATGGCGATGGTGCGCGGCTCGCCGCCCCACCACGCATAACGCAGTGTCACCGTTCCGTCTCCGGAACTGCCGCTGTCACCTCCGCACCCGGTCGTCGCGGCCAGCCCCAGCGTCGCCGCTGTAGCCCCGGCCGCCTTCAGGATCGTTCGCCTCTCAACATTCCTGCTGGTTCCCACAGTCGAGCCCCTCCCCGCAGCGTCGCCGCCTGCATGAATCGTTTCAAGTAAGCGCTTGCTGGCACAAGCTACGGAGGGCCCGGGGGTGCGTCAATGATTCGGACAGGAATTTATTGTGAGTGTGGTGAGACGTCGGCGCGCCTCCAACAGCCGGGCGGCGTCGGGGAACTGACGACTGCCCAGGTGAGGGACATGGGATCGACCCGTCGAACGGGGCGCAGGCCGCCGTGCGGGATCGGCGGGCGGCCGAAAAAGTACGGGCGGCGGGGAGGCGTCACTGCGGACGGTGACGCGGGCGAGCCGGCGGTCCCCGGCGTTCGCATCGGTCCCCGCGCACGCCGACGGCCCGTCTGCGCTTTCGCAGACGGGCCGTCGGTCCGGGTGGGCGATACTGGGTTCGAACCAGTGACCTCTTCGGTGTGAACGAAGCGCTCTCCCACTGAGCTAATCGCCCGGACGCAGGAAGAAGATTACCCCATGTCAGGGGGTGCCCGTGACCAGCGGTGACAGCCCGGGCACCGCCGCGCGGCTCACTGGTTCTTGATGTTCCAGGGCATCTCGAAGCCGAACTTCCAGAGATAGACCCCGAGGATCGCGGCCACGATCACGAGGCCGATCACCGTCAGGATGATGTTGCGCCGCCGCACCTTGGGATCGAGGGCGCGCTGGGCCGCCTCGGTCACCTTGCGCTTGGTCCAGCGGAGCACGAGCTGGGCCCAGACGAACTCGGTCGCCCAGATCGCCATACCGCCGAAGATCACGACCCACCCGGGCCCGGGCAGCGGCAGCATGATGATGCCCGCCACCACGACCGCCAGGCCGATCACGAAGATGAGGACCTGCCAGCTCAGATGCAACAGGCGACGCGCCTTGACGAACTCCGGCGCCCGCGAGCCGAGCCCCTGCCCGTCCTTCGTCTCGTCCGTCTTCTTGCCGGTCTCCCCGTCCGCTGACACGGCGACCTCGCCCGGCTCGTCACTCCCCGTATTCATACATCCAAACCCTACCCGAGAGAAACCAGTCACCGGAATGGTCGTACCTCTCGAAGAGGTGCTCGGCCGGAAGAGTTACGTAAACGCACGCAAAACACTCAGAGGGGTTTACAACGGCACCGTAGGTGGCATGTCGATTTCGCCGACGTGCGAATCCCCGAGCGCACACTGAGCGAAAGGCCCTGGCGCTTATGAACACCACGGTCAGCTGCGAGCTGCACCTGCGCCTCGTTGTGTCGAGCGAGTCCTCCCTGCCTGTCCCCGCAGGCCTGCGGTACGACACGGCCGACCCCTACGCCGTGCACGCCACCTTCCACACCGGAGCCGAGGAAACCGTCGAGTGGGTGTTCGCCCGCGACCTCCTCGCGGAGGGCCTCCACCGGCCCACCGGAACCGGCGACGTCCGAGTCTGGCCGTCGCGCAGTCACGGTCAGGGCGTCGTCTGCATCGCCCTGAGCTCCCCTGAGGGCGAGGCACTGCTCGAGGCCCCGGCGCGGGCCCTGGAATCGTTCCTGAAGCGGACGGACGCCGCCGTGCCCCCGGGCACGGAACACCGGCACTTCGATCTGGATCAGGAGCTCTCGCACATCCTGGCGGAAAGCTAGGGGCGAGGTCCCACAGAGCCGCCCGGCGCCGTCCACTCGGGGAGACGGCTCGGGCAGGTACAACCGCATAGGGAACGACAGGCGCCGTGGCTGCGGAGCGCTCCGCAGC